>NZ_JBITIL010000010.1:0-265659 GCF_044458905.1 Nocardia sp. NPDC050408
CGGTCCCATTCCGAACCCGGAAGCTAAGGCCACCAGCGCCGATGGTACTGCACTCGACAGGGTGTGGGAGAGTAGGACACCGCCGGAACATCCTTGCGAAAGGCCCCCAACACCGTTGGGGGCCTTTTTGCGTATCAGGATCCCCCCGCCAGGTGGATTGGCGCCCAGAAGGATCGGCGCCCAGAAGGATCGGCGCATTGATGATTTCGCTCAATATGAGTGCGGCAACCGAATTCCAAGTAGGCGAATGGATTTGGATTGCGTCGGCGCTGGCGGACCGCGGATATACACGGCCGCCGCCACGCTGAGTTGTTCTCGCACAAGGGTTCTTGCCACGGTTGACGTACGGTTCGTGCTACCGGCTCAGGGCCGGGTACCCGTGGACCACAGCGGAGTTGTCTCCACCCGTGATAGCCGCCAGCCCTCCGCCGTGCGGACCGCATCGAAGCGATAGACCTCGCCGAGGGTGTACTGCGGCTCCGACACGGCCGTCGTAGCAGGAGCGAAAGTGGCAATGAGATTCGCCCGCACCTCGGCTGTATCGCCGTGCAGATCGATCATCATATTGGTGATGAAGTGCTGAATGTGCTTGTCATCGGAATGATTCCGGCTTGCCTGCGCGATTAGCGCGGCACGACCCTCGGCCCGACCGCCGGGTGTCTTCGCGGTGGCGTCGGCGGTGTAGATCGTGCGGAAGTCGTCGAAGCGTCCTTCGTCCAGGGCGCGGCCCAATTGGTTGACCAGCCCGGTGATCTCGCTGCGGTCCACTAGTACGCGGAACTGGTGCGTGTCGTCCTTGGTGGTGGTGCAGGCGGCGAGCAGCGCCAGCGGCAGTGCGGTGAGGGGGAGGAAGCGGCGGGTCTTGCCCATGGGTTGAATCCTTTCGAACTAAACGTTGGTTGATCCAACGTTGGCAAGTCCAACAGTATCTGATCGTGGGTGGAACCAACAAGTCTTGCTACATTGCTTTCATGGAGATCGCGCACGAGGACACGCCGGGCAGGCTGCGCGCCCTGCCCACCCGACTGGTCAACCAGGTGGCGATCCTCGCCAACCGAGCGACGGAGCGCGCCTTCGAAGCAACTGGATCGCGCCGCTACCACTACGCCCTGCTGACCACGCTGGGCGAATTCGGCCCCGCAAGCCAGGCCGATCTAGGCCGCCGCACCCGCATCGATCGCAGCGATATCGTCGCCGCGCTGAATGATCTCGCCGAACGCGGTTTGATCGAACGCGCCCCGGATCCGAGCGACCGCCGCCGCAATATCGTCACCATCACCAAGGCGGGCAGCCGTCACCTGGACGAACTGGACCAGCGAATCGAAGGCGCACAGGACGAACTACTCGCTGCCCTCTCCGCCGCCGAGCGCCGCGAACTGGTACGGCTGCTCACACGGGTCCTCGATGATCATGTGCAAGGGTGATCGCGCCGCTATTTCCGCAGGCCGGGGATAGGGCGCGCGGAGCGAGCAACTAAACTGCATCCGTGAGTCTTGTGCTGCTACCTGCTGTCGACGTCGCCAATGGAGAGGCCGTGCGCCTGGTTCAGGGGGAGGCGGGCAGCGAAACCAATTACGGCTCCCCGCGCGATGCGGCGCTGGCCTGGCAGGAAGCCGGTGCGGAGTGGGTGCATCTGGTCGATCTGGACGCGGCGTTCGGCCGTGGCTCGAATCGTGAGCTGCTGGCCAAGGTCGTCGGCGAACTCGATGTCAAGGTGGAGCTGTCCGGCGGCATCCGCGACGACGAATCCCTCGAGGCCGCGCTGGGTACCGGCTGTGCCCGGGTGAACCTCGGCACCGCCGCATTGGAGGACCCGCAGTGGTGCGCCCGCGCCATCGCCAAGCACGGTGAGCGCATCGCCGTCGGCCTGGATGTGCGGATCGTCGATGGCGAACACCGGCTGCGCGGTCGCGGCTGGGTCAGCGACGGCGGCGATCTGTGGGAGGTGCTCGAACGCCTGGAGCGCGACGGTTGCTCCCGCTACGTGGTCACCGACGTGACCAAGGACGGCACCCTCACCGGCCCCAACCTGGATCTGCTGCGCGAGGTCTGCGCCGCCACCGACGCGCCGGTCATCGCCTCCGGCGGTGTCTCCACCATCGAGGATCTGATCGCCATCGCCGAGCTGGTGCCCGACGGTGTCGAGGGTTCGATCGTCGGCAAGGCGCTGTACGCGGGCCGCTTCACGCTGCCCGAAGCGCTGGCCGCGGTTCGCTGACGATTCGATGACCGCCAACCGCCTCGACACCGAACTACCGGCCCTGCTCGACGTCGCCGGTGCGATCCTCGATGCCGCAAGCCCGCGTTTCGTCGAGGGGGTCGGCGCGCCGAGCGCGGTGGCCAAGGGCCGCAACGACTTCGCGACCGAACTCGATCTCGAGTTGGAGCGCACGATTTCCGCACAGCTCGAGCAGCGCACCGGAATCGAGGTGCACGGTGAGGAATTCGGGGGTCCGCAGCTCACGTCGGGGACCGCGTGGGTGCTCGATCCGATCGACGGCACCTTCAATTATTCATCGGGACATCCCCTTTCGGGCATGCTGCTCGCGCTGGTGCACGAAGGTGAGCCGCTGCTCGGGCTGACCTGGCTGCCATTGCTCGGCCAGCGCTATGCGGCGGTCGCTGACGGTCCGGTGTTGCTGAACGGCCAGCCGCTGCCGCGCCTGCCGCACGGGAAACTCGGCGAGGCGATGATCGGCTTCGGCGCGTTCAATGTGGATTCCGCCGGACGCATTCCCGGCCGGTTCCGTTTCGATCTGCTCGGTCCGCTGAGCAGGCTGTCCTCGCGGGTGCGCATGCATGGCTCCACCGGCATCGATCTCGCGTTCACCGCATCGGGTGTGCTCGGCGGCGCGATCGTCTTCGGGCACCATCCGTGGGACAACGCCGCGGGCGTCGCGTTGGTGCGCGCGGCGGGCGGGATTGTCACCGATCTGGCGGGGGAGCCGTGGACCATCACCTCGGGTTCGGTGCTGGCCGCCGCGCCGGGGGTACACGAGGAGCTGCTCGAAATGATTTGCACGGTCGCCGACGATGCGTGAGGCTGCGTACGAAGGACCCAGGGGATGGCAGCCGGCAGAGCTGGCGGAGTGGGCGAATACGGCGGGATGGCAGCTGGCAGAGCTGGCGGGGTGGGTGAATACAGCATGATTCGTAGAAGGGTGAGCCGATGACGTTGGCGGTACGCGTTATTCCGTGTCTGGATGTCGACGCGGGCCGGGTGGTGAAG
This sequence comes from Nocardia sp. NPDC050408, assembly GCF_044458905.1. Lineage (NCBI taxonomy): Bacteria > Bacillati > Actinomycetota > Actinomycetes > Mycobacteriales > Nocardiaceae > Nocardia > Nocardia sp. NPDC050408. The sequence goes on from NZ_JBITIL010000010.1 coordinate 3,230, forward strand.
GGCGTCAACTTCGAAAACCTGCGTGATGCGGGCGATCCCGTCGAACTCGCCGCCGCCTACGACCTGCAGGGAGCCGATGAGCTGACCTTCCTCGACGTCACCGCCTCAACCGGCGACCGCGGCACCATGATCGATGTGGTGACCCGCACGGCCGAACAGATCTTCATCCCGCTGACCGTCGGCGGCGGCGTGCGCACGGTCGAGGATGTCGACCGGCTGCTGCGTGCGGGTGCGGACAAGGTGTCGGTGAATACCGCTGCCATCGCGCGCCCCGAGGTCTTGCGGGAAATGTCGGAGCGCTTCGGTTCCCAGTGCATCGTGCTGTCGGTGGATGCCCGCACCGTTCCCGACGGCCAGCCCGACACTCCGTCCGGCTGGGAGGTCACCACGCACGGCGGTAAGCGCGGCACCGGTATCGACGCCATCGAATGGGCCGTGCGCGGAGCCGAACTCGGCGTCGGCGAGATCCTGCTCAACTCGATGGATGCCGACGGCACCAAGGCAGGCTTCGATCTGCCCATGATCGAGGCGGTCCGCGAGGCGGTTTCGGTGCCGGTGATCGCCAGCGGCGGTGCCGGTGCCATCGAACACTTCGCACCCGCCGTTCAGGCCGGTGCGGACGCGGTCCTGGCCGCCAGCGTCTTCCACTTCGGCGACCTCACCATCGCCGAGGTAAAAGCCGCCATGCGCGCCGAACAAATCATCGTTCGCTAGTACCTCGTCCAGATAGCTCACTGCGCCATCCGCTCCGGCTGCTCGCCGAGCGTAGTGATGTGGCGGTCGATACGGTGTGGGCGACCACCATTCGGCTGCGTTCGACGGACCCACCGAGGCTGGACGCGGGACTAGCTCGCGCACCTGACGCATAACCAGTGATTGCCTCGCACAAGGTATAGAGGCTGTTGCCGAGTACGCCGAACGTGCGGTCGTGTCGTCGGACCGCAGTCACAGCGACGGACCAAATCACCTAGCGGCAGGCATGATTGGGTCTCAGCCGCCACATAGGCCCGCGGCCGAACCTGCGCGAATCGTGACTGCACGCCGGCCGAACCTGCGCCAATTCGGCAATAGACCCTGCGAGGGTTCTCGGCAGATATGCGACAGCCCGACGGAATGGGGTGGGGGACGTTGCGGTTGCATCGGGATGAGTATCGGAATTGCGTTGTCTCCGTTTGCCCTCGATGCCGCCGACAATGCGGTGGACGGTGCGGTTGCGCTGGGGCGGGAGGGCAGCCGAGGCCGGGTTGAGTTCGCTGTGGTTCGGTCAATTGTTCTCTCATGACACCATCGGCGTTGCGGGCACTGTCGGACGCGATGTGCCGGAGTTGGCGGTCGGCACATCGGTCGTTCCGATTTCCGCGCGACATCCACTACTGATCGCGAGTCAGGCGCAGACTGCTCAGGCCGCAACCCACGGTCGCTTCACCCTCGGCCTCGGGCTCGGTGCCCGCTCGATTACCGAGGCGGCGTTCGGCGAGAACTTCGACCGGCCGATTACGCGGCTTCGCGAATTCCTGACCGCATTGCGCGCTGTCCTGGACAACGGTTCGGTGGAATTCCGTGGCGAAACCCTCAGTGCCGTAACGCGGATGCCCGCCGCCGTCGCGGGTGCCGAGCCGACGGTGCCGGTCCTCGTCGCGGCGATGGGGCCGCAGGCGCTGCGTGTCACCGCCGAATTGGCCGACGGCACAATGCCATTTCTGGTCGGTCCGAAAGCACTGGGCGAGCACATCGTCGCGCCCATCACAGCGGCGGCCGAACAAGCTGGACGTCCGCGACCCCGCATTGTCGCCATGGTTGCGGGCGTGGTCACCGCCGATGTCGACAGCACTCGTGCGACGGCGGCCGAACAGATGGCCTTCTACAACGAAATTCCGTCCTATCGGCGAATGATCGAACTGTCCGGTGTATCGCACGCCGCCGAACTCGCCGTGATCGGTGACGAGCAGACCCTCGCCGATCAGATCAACGCTTACTTCGAAGCGGGCGCCACCGATGTTGTTGTGGCCCAAACAGATCTGGCCTCCGAGGCCGACCGGCGCCGGACCTGGGAGCTCCTCGGTGAGCTGAATCGCACTCGCGCAGCTTGACATTCTTCGAATTCGTCTGCCGCCACGCCGTGGCGGTGATTGCTATCTGCCGGAGAGTTACCCAGGCTTAGCGACCATGTCCGCCACGTGTCCCGCATGCTCCTGGCCATCGCCGATACTGGTGTCGACACATGGTTCGGTTCGCTATCTGCGTTGCGTCTGTGGCAAATGGCTGGTTGCCCACCGGGGCGGGGTGAACTTGGTCACCGGCAGGGCCGCGTGCACCAAAAAGCCTGTGGCCGAACATCTCGAACTGATTCCGCTGCCGGAGGAGTAGGAACAATCGCGTCGGGTACGTTTCGGCACTACACGATGTGTTCCGGTGCGGAGCTGCCTGTATAACGGTGATATGACTCTCGACCCCGCCATCGCCGCCCGGCTCAAGCGCAATGACGCCGGACTCGTCGCCGCGGTCGCCCAGGAGCGCGGCACCGGCGATGTGCTGATGGTTGCCTGGATGGACGACGAGGCGCTGGCCCGCACGCTGGAAACCCGCAAGGCGACCTACTATTCGCGTTCGCGCCAGCAGTACTGGGTCAAGGGCGAAACCTCCGGCCACACCCAGTACGTGCACGAGGTTCGCCTCGATTGTGACGGCGACACGATCTTGCTCGTCGTCGACCAGGAGGGCGCGGCCTGCCACACCGGCACGCACACCTGCTTCGACTCGGACCTGCTGCTCGCCGAGAGCTGAGCCCAACCTCGCGCGACCGCTATGGATTCGGCTGCTCGCCGCGCTCCTCGACCTGCGTCGATTTGCCGTTGGACTGGCTCAGCGAGTCGCCGAGCTGCCTGACGAGCAGTTCGCTGAGGTCGGCGAGTTGCGCCGTCTGTGCGGCATCGAGACCATCGAAAACCAACTGCCGCACCGCATCCAGATAGCCGGGCGCCGCCTCGACGACCTTCGAGTAGCCGTCGTCGGTGAGCACCGCCTGCACGCCGCGGCGGCCCGTGGTTGCTGACCGTTGCGCCCAGCCCATTCGTTCCAGCTTTGACACCACATGGGACAGGCGCGATAGCGATGCATTTGCTTTGTGGGCAAGCTCACTCATCTGCAGCCGATGGCCGGGTTCCTCGGATAACAGGGTGAGCACCCAGTATTCGAAATGGGTAACCCCGGATTCGCGCTGCAGTTGGGTATCCAAAGCGCCTGGTAGACGTGTCATCAGCGCAACGATCGCGCGCCAAGCTCGTTGTTCGTCCGGGTCGAGCCACTTCGTCACTGGGGTGCCTTCTTTCGAGCCAAGTGACGTCTTATTGTTAGCGAACCTAGCGATTAATGAAAAGCATGTTCACGGTCACTCGCGTGATTGAGTTTGCCACGACTTCGCTCGACCGTCATGGACTTGGTCCGCGACGTGAGGTCACTCACAGAGCCGCAGGGCGTGTCGGTGCCGTGTCCTAGCCAACTGTCGGCGTTTGCCGAGTGGCAGCGGGCGCCGCCTGCTTGCCTGGATGTCTGCGCTGCCACCGCCGCCAGGCCAGCAGGCCCGCCACGGCGAGGAAAACCACGACCGCCACGATGGCGCCGACGAGTGAAGCGCCACGGAATGCGGGCGCGTCGACGTCGAGAATCCGTTGACCGGCATGGGCGGCACTACTCTCGCCGAGCACGATCGACAGCGTCATGAGATTCGGAATCGCGATGATCAGCGCGAGCAACGCGGCGGCACCCGCGATGAACTTTCCGGCTCGTCGCTTCCAGATCAGCGCGGCGAACAGCAGCAAGAACACCGGGATGGCGGTGCCGAGTAGGCCGTAAATCAGGCCCCAGCCGATGCCCTTGCTGAAACTGCCGCTCACCAGCTCTGCGATGCGCTGCGCCCACCAGCGCGGAATGAACGCCGCCAGAATGAAGTAGGCGATGATCAGTACGACGATGACCGCCACTGCGCCGATGATCCGGGTGCGCCACGTGGCCAGCGTGGATTTCTGCCCGTCCGGCCGAACCTCGCTCGAAGTCATGAACCCAGCGTATGCCGGGCAACCGGGAGATCGACGGCGATGGACCTGGTGTTTTTCGCGGCCGTTACCGCGTGTTCGAGAGCAGGGCTACTGCAGAGCACGCTCGCGCAGGAACTTCAGCGCCTCGTCCGCGTGCGCATCGGCCCGGAACTCGCCGGTGATCACCTTGGCGACCTTGCGATCCCGGTCGATCACGAAGGTCTGCCGCTTGACCGGGGCGAGCTTGCCGAGCAGTCCGCGCTTCACCTCGAAGGTCGAGGCGACCTTGCCGTCGACATCCGACAGCAGCGGGTAACCGAGGTTCTGCTTGGATGCGAATCCGGCCTGGGTGTCGACGCTATCGGTGCTGATGCCGACGCACGATGCGCCCAGCGCCGCGAATTCGGCGGACAGATCACGGAAGTGGCACGCCTCCGCCGTGCAGATCGGGGTATTCGCGGCGGGGTAGAAGAACAGCACCAGCGGACCGTTCGCGAGCAGCGCGTCGAGCGAACGCGGGGTGCCGGATTGATCGGGAAGCTCGAACTCGGGAGCGAGCTGACCTGTCTGCATAGTGGGACAGTACCGGGCGCGAGGTCGGTTTGCCGCCCCCGCGCTTGGTCCCTGTCAGGCCAGATACCGGAATGACGGGTTCTCATCGCGGCTGAGCGCCGATGAGTGCGGCGATTTGTGGATTTTTCAATTTCCCTCGCGGCACTTCAGAACCGGACAGTCGGTTCAGCAGGTTGGGACGCGCCGACAAGGCTGTCGGTGCCACCTGGGATGATGGACACATGCCTGGCGCGTCCACTCCCACCACCACGACCCGCGAACAGTTCCACGAGCTGGCCGCGGAGCATCGGGTGGTCCCCGTGACCCGAAAGGTGCTGGCGGACTCCGAAACTCCGCTGTCGGCCTACCGCAAGTTGGCCGCGGATCGGGCCGGTACCTTCCTGTTCGAGTCCGCGGAGAACGGGCGGTCCTGGTCGCGCTGGTCGTTCATCGGGGCCGGCAGCCCATCCGCGCTGACGGTCGTGGACGGCGAAGCGGCCTGGCTCGGGCACACCCCCGCGGACGCGCCCTGCGGCGGCGATCCGCTGGTGGCGCTGCGTGAAACCCTGCAACTGCTGCAGACCGAGCGGCTGCCCGGTCTGCCCCCGCTGACCGGCGGCATGGTCGGCTACCTCGGCTACGACGCGGTTCGCCGCATCGAGCGACTGCCCACCCTCGCCGTCGACGATCTGCGGCTGCCCGAGATGGTGCTGATGCTCGCCACCGATCTCGCGGCCTTCGACCACCACGAGGGCGCGATCACCCTGATCGCCAATGCGGTCAACTGGAACGGCACCGCCGAACGGGTCGACGAGGCCTATGACGATGCGGTGGCCCGGCTGGACCGGATGACCGCGGCGCTGGCCGCGCCCTCGGAGTCCACGGTTTCGGTCTTCGATCAGCCCGAGCCGGAGTACATCCGCCGCCGCACCACCGAAGAATTCGGCGCGGGCGTGCGTCGCCTGGTCAAGGAGATCGAGGCGGGCGAGGCGTTCCAGGTGGTGCTCTCGCAGCGCTTCGAAATGGATTACGACGGTGCGCCTCTGGACCTGTACCGGATGCTGCGTGCCGCCAATCCGAGCCCGTACATGTACCTGATCCACATCCCGGACGGCGACGGCGCCACGGCGTTCTCCATCGTCGGTTCCAGTCCGGAATCGCTGGTTACCGTGAAAGAGGGTGTGGCGACGACCCATCCGATCGCGGGTACCCGGTGGCGCGGCGCCACCGAGGAGGACGATCTGCTGCTGGAGAAGGGCCTGCTGGCCGACGAGAAGGAGAACGCCGAGCATCTGATGCTCGTCGACCTCGGCCGCAACGATCTGGGCCGGGTCTGCCAGCCGGGCACGGTGCGGGTCACCGAGTACCGGCATATCGAGCGCTACAGCCACGTCATGCATCTGGTCTCGACGGTCTCGGGCCGCCTCGCGCCGGGCAAGATCGCACTGGACGCGGTCAATGCCTGTTTCCCAGCGGGCACGTTGTCCGGCGCGCCGAAGGTGCGTGCGATGGAGCTCATCGAGGAACTCGAGCCCACCCGTCGTGGCGTCTACGGCGGTGTCGTCGGCTATCTCGACTTCGCGGGCGATGCCGATACCGCGATCGCCATCCGCACCGCACTGCTGAAGGACGGCACCGCCTATGTGCAGGCTGGTGCGGGCATCGTCGCGGATTCGGATCCGGACTATGAGGACGTCGAATCCCGCAACAAGGCCATGGCGGTGCTGCGAGCGGTGGCAGCCGCGAAAACCGTTCGGGCGTACAGCGCACCTGCGGACGGCAGTGCGGAATGACCGATTCGGAACCTCCCGATACCGATCCGGCCGTCCCGCAGACCTCGAAGCGCAAATATCCGGTCGGCGCGATCGTCCTGCTCGCCATCGCCGCCGCGGCGCTGTGGGGCTCCTCCCGGATGACATGGGTAACTGTCTCGTCCACCGACGGCCTGACCGAACCGCGCACCGACAAACTCAACGGCGGTGTCTGGTTCGGTGCGCTCACGCCGCTGGCACTGGTACTGCTGGCCGCCGTCGCCGCAGTACTGGCGACACGCGGTTGGCTGCGGCGCATGTTCGGCGTCCTGATCGGTCTGGTCGCCGCGGTGTCGGCCGTTCCCGCCTTCGCCCTACTGACCAGATCCAGCGCGACCGCCGCCCGTGCCGCCACCCTGGCGGAGCTGCCCGGCCGCGCGACCGTCACCGAGGTGGTCACTTCCCAGTTCCCGGCCGTACTTTCGCTGCTGGGGGCGCTGGCGGCCTTCGTGGCCGGTGTCCTGCTGGCTCGCATGCCCGAGGACGCCGCCCGCCTGTCGGCCAAGTACGACAATCCGGTCTTCCGCAGGGCTGCCGCCACCGAAGAGGTGACGCGTCAGCGCACCGACGACGCGGCGGCCGATACCGGACAACTTTCCGAGCGCGTGCTCTGGGATGCGTTGGACGCGGGCACGGACCCGACCGAACAGGCGGGTGGGTCCACTTCGGCCACCGACGATTCCGCCGATCATGATCAGGGGAAACAAGGGCATCGAGGTGTCTGAGCAGGTGACTACAAGCCCCGGCGCAGTTGCGCCACAAGCAGCCATTTATTCTTTGACAGCATCGGTGAGACAGCGCCTGGGGGGATTCTCAGGCAGCAAGTCCGTCTCCCCAGAAAGGATTCGAGCCAGATGACGGTACTCGACTCGATTCTCGACGGGGTCCGCGCGGATGTGGCCGCACGGGAAGCCCTTTTGGACTTCCAGGCGATCAAGGCGGCCGCAGCCGCGGCACCCGCGCCGCTGGACGCCCGCGCCGCGCTCCTCGAAGACGGCATCGGCGTCATTGCCGAGGTCAAGCGGGCCAGCCCGTCCAAGGGGGAGCTCGCGGATATCCCGGACCCGGCGAGTCTGGCCAAGGCCTACGAGGACGGCGGAGCGCGCGTCATCAGCGTGCTCACCGAGAGCCGCCGCTTCCACGGGTCGCTCGATGACCTGGACGCGGTCCGCGCCACCGTGAATATCCCGATCCTGCGCAAGGATTTCGTCGTCGGGCCCTACCAGATCCACGAGGCCCGCGCGCACGGCGCCGACGTCATCCTGCTCATCGTGGCCGCCCTCGAACAGGACGTACTGAGCTCGCTGATCGACCGCACCGAATCGCTGGGCATGACAGCCCTGGTCGAGGTGCACACCGAGGAAGAGGCCGACCGCGCTTTGGAGGCCGGCGCCTCCGTGATCGGCGTCAACGCCCGCAACCTCAAGACCCTGGACGTCGACCGCGATGTCTTCGCACGCATTGCGCCCGGCCTGCCCACCGAGGTCATCCGCATCGCCGAATCCGGTATTCGCGGCACCGCCGACCTGCTGGCCTACGCCGGTGCGGGTGCCGATGCCGTGCTCGTCGGCGAGGGGCTGGTCACCAGTGGCGACCCGCGCGCGGCCGTCTCCGAACTGGTGACCGCGGGCACCCACCCGTCGTGCCCGAAGCCCGCGCGGCGGGGTCGGTGACGACGCAGTGAGCGAGCGAATCATGAACACAGCGGCCCGTGCGGGCGCGATGGAGCCGAGCGCCGGCGAGGCGGCGTCGTGACGGCACTGCCCAAGGCCTCCGACGGTGTGCACGACCGCAGCGACCACGAGCCGGATCTGGGCGGCCACTTCGGCGTTTACGGCGGCAGGCATGTGCCGGAGGCGCTGATGGCGGTGATCGAGGAGGTCACCGCCGAATACGAGAAGTGTCGCCTCGATCCCGCCTTTCTCGACGAACTGGACCGGCTGCAGCGCGACTACACCGGCCGCCCGTCGCCGATCTTCGAATGCCAGCGCCTCGCCGAGCATGCCGGTGGTGCGCGCATCATCCTCAAGCGCGAGGATCTGAACCACACCGGTTCGCACAAGATCAATAACGTGCTCGGCCAGGCGTTGCTCGCCAAGCGCATGGGCAAGACCCGGGTGATCGCCGAGACCGGCGCAGGTCAGCATGGGGTCGCCACCGCGACCGCGTGCGCACTGCTCGGCCTCGAATGCGTCGTCTATATGGGTGCGGTCGACACCGCCCGCCAAGCGCTGAATGTGGCTCGCATGCGGCTGCTCGGCGCCGAGGTGATCTCGGTGCGCACCGGTTCGCAGACCCTGAAGGATGCGATCAACGAGGCGCTGCGCGACTGGGTCACCAATGCCGAGGCCACCTACTACTGCTTCGGCACCGCCGCGGGCCCGCACCCGTTCCCGATGATGGTGCGCGATCTCCAGCGCATCGTCGGCCTGGAGGCTCGCGCCCAGGTACAGGCACTCACCGGTCGACTGCCCGATGCGGTCACCGCCTGCGTGGGCGGCGGCTCCAACGCCATCGGGATCTTCCATCCCTTCATCGACGATCCGGGCGTGCGGCTGATCGGCTACGAGGCGGCCGGTGACGGCGTCGAAACCGGAAGGCACGCCGCGACTTTCACCGGCGGCACCCCCGGCGCGTTCCAGGGCGCGTACTCGTATCTGCTGCAGGACGAGGACGGCCAGACCATCGAATCGCATTCGATCTCTGCCGGTTTGGACTATCCGGGTGTCGGTCCCGAACACGCCTACCTCAAGGACATCGGTCGCGCCGAATACCACCCGATCACCGATACCGAAGCGATGGACGCGCTGCTGCTGCTCAGCCGCGCCGAGGGCATCATTCCGGCGATCGAATCCGCGCACGCGGTGGCTGGTGCGCTGAACCTCGGCAAGGAACTGGGCAAGGGCGCGATCATCCTGGTGAACCTGTCCGGGCGCGGCGATAAGGATATGGACACGGCGGCACGCTGGTTCGGGCTGTTCGATGACCACGCCGCCGACAAGGAGAACCACCAGTGAGTGAGCGCAGCGAGCGAACCGAAGACACAGTCGAGTATCGCTCGGTCATGATGGAGCCGAGCGCCAACGAGGCGCTGTCGTGAGTCAGCAGTCCCGTCTCGCGAACACGTTCGCCGCCTGTCGCGCGGAGGGTCGGGCCGCGCTGATCGGCTATCTGCCCGCCGGTTATCCGGATTTGGCCGGTTCGATCGAGGTGTGCCGCACCATGGTTGAATCCGGTTGCGACATAGTCGAAGTCGGCGTCGCCTACTCCGATCCGGTGATGGACGGACCGACCATCCAGGCCGCCGCTGATCAGGCGCTGCGCGGCGGCGTCCGGGTGCGCGATGTGTTCTCGGTGGTCGAGGCGATCACCGCGGCGGGCGGTAAGGCCGTCGTGATGAGTTACTGGAATCCGGTGCTGCAATATGGCGTCGACCGTTTCTCGCGCGATCTGGCCGCCGCGGGCGGGTCCGGCATCATCACCCCCAACCTCATCCCGGAAGAGGCCGACAGCTGGTTCGTCGCCTCGGCCGCACACGATCTGGACCGCATCTTCCTGGTCGCACCGTCGTCCACCGAGGAGCGTCTGGTCAAGACGCTGGAGGCCAGTCGCGGCTTCGTCTACGCTGCCTCGACCATGGGTGTCACCGGCGCCCGTGACGTGGTTTCCTCCGCGGCTCCGGCGCTGTGCGCGCGCATCCGCGCCCACTCCGATATCCCGATCGGGGTCGGCCTCGGTGTGCGCAACGGTGCGCAGGCGGCCGAAATCGCCTCCTACGCAGACGGAGTCATCGTCGGCTCGGCACTGGTGACCGCCGCGGCGCAGGGACTCGACGCGGTGCGCACCCTCACGGCCGAACTGGCCGAGGGTGTTCGGTCCGCGACCGTCGCCTCCTAACCGCCCGCGAGCGGGGCACGCCGACCGCGAATCTCGCGATGTGGCCGTGCTCCGCTACGGTTGGGGCCGTGACCTTACGAGTCCTCGCAGACAGCGTCCTGAGCAACGGTGCCGTCACCGCTGATGTGCTGGCCTACATTCCCAGCCCGTCCCAGGGCGTTTGGCATATCGGTCCATTCCCGCTACGGGCCTACGCCCTGTGCATCATCCTCGGCATCGTCGTCGCCATCTGGTGGGGTGAGCGGCGCTGGCAGGAGCGCGGCGGGCAGAAGGGCGCGATTCTCGATGTCGCGATGTTCGCAGTGCCCTTCGGTCTGGTCGGCGGGCGGCTCTATCACGTTGCCACCGACTGGCAGAAGTACTTCGGCGCCGACGGCCATCCGATCGATGCGCTGAAGATCTACCAGGGCGGCCTCGGTATCTGGGGCGCGGTCTTCCTCGGCGGTGTCGGCGCCTGGATCGGCTGTCGGGTCTACCGAATCCCATTGCCCGCGTTGGGCGATGCGATCGCACCGCCGATTCTGCTGGCTCAGGCTATCGGACGGCTCGGCAATTACTTCAATCAGGAGCTCTACGGCCGCAAAACCGAGCTGCCCTGGGGTCTCGAGATCTACCTGCGCTTCGACGATCAGGGCAAGCTCGACATGATGAACGGCGTGTCCACCGGCGTCGTCGACAAGGTCGTGCAGCCGACCTTCCTGTACGAGATGATCTGGAACCTGCTGATCGTGGTGCTGCTGGTGCAGATCGATAAGCGCTATCGCATCGGGCACGGCCGCCTGTTCGCGCTCTACGTCGCCGGATACTGCCTGGGCCGCTTCTTCGTCGAACTGCTGCGCGACGACGAGGCGACCAAGATCGTGGGCATCCGCATCAACTCGTTCACCTCGGCACTCGTATTCCTCGCCGCCGTCGCCTATTTCGTGTTCGCGACCAAGGGCAGGGAGATCGCCGATCAACTGCAGCCGTCGACGGTCGCGCGGCCATGGCCGTGGCAGATCGGGGCGCTGCGTGCGGCGGGCGCCGAATCCGAGGCCGCGTCGAAGGCGGCCGCGGTCGCGCAAGCAGCGCCGCCGAAGCACAGTGCCGGGAAGCAGGCAGCTGCGCCCGCGGAAACCGACAAAGACGACGTGTCGGACCAGAATCGGTCGGGGAAGATCGAGGACGATGCTGCCGAGAATCCGGATCTGACAAAATCCGAGAACTCCGGCAACGGACCGGATACCGCCGACGATAACTCAACGGAGTCCGAAAACTCGGACGTCGAGCGGGGCAAGGTTGATACTTCGAAAAAGGACGGCTGATCCCACAACGACTTGGGCAACTCGTCGGTGCACCGAGTAGACACGCGAACGCGTGTCCGCGACGATACCCTCGGGCGCCCAATCGCCCGGCAAATACGCGGGGAGACGGGTGAGTACCCGTCGAAATGCACGAATGATGGAGGACATTTAGTGACCGACCCCTACCAGAACCAGCCAGGCTTCGGCGGCCCCCAGTACGGTCCGCCCGGGACGGGGCCGGACCTGAACAAGCAGCCCGATGCACCGGGACAGCAGTATCCGTCGGATCCGTACAACCAGCAGCAGCCGCAGTACGGTCAGCCCCAGTATGGCCAGCCGCAGTACGGCCAGCCGCAGTACGGTCAGCCCGATCCCTACGGTCAGCAGCCGGGCGGCTACCCGCCTGCGCCGTATCAGGGCGGCGGCTACAACCCGAACGATCCGGAAGCGCCCTACGGTCGCGACCCGTTCGGCGTGCCGTTCTCGGATAAGCAGAAGCTGACCGCCGGTCTGTTGCAGATCTTCCTCGGCGGATTCGGTATCGGCCGTTTCTACACCGGGCACACCGGCATCGCCGTGGCGCAGATCGCAGTCACCTGGCTGACCTGTGGTTTCGGCGGTATCTGGCCGCTGATCGACGGCATTATGATGCTGACCGGCAAGGTGCCCGACAGCCTCGGGCGGCCATTGCGCGACTGACCGCCGCGAACAGTTGACCGACGGGCCCCGTCGCATCGGATGAAGATGCGGCCGGGCCCGTCGCCATTTCCGGCACGCTGTGCGAGGATTCGGCGCACCATGATCGCAATACTGTCGGTCGGCATTTTCCTGGCGTAGCCTGAGCCGGGTTTTTGTGTCGTGTGTGGATGTTGCTCATAGTCCAGACACCGAAGAGAGGGACTTCAGTGCGTCGCAAGCTGTTCGCCGCCGCCATGCTCGCCATCGTCACCGCTACCGGGCTCACCGCCTGCGGCAGCAGCAGCGATCCGAACGTGCTGAAGGTCGGCACCGAAGGCACCTACTCGCCGTTCAGCTATCAGGGCTCGGACGGCAAGCTCACCGGCTACGACGTCGAGGTCATCCAGGCGGTCGGGGACAAGATCGGCAAGAAGATCGAGTTCGTGCAGACGCCGTGGGACGCGATCTTCGCCGGTCTCGAGTCCAAGCGCTTCGATCTGGTCGCCAATCAGGTGTCGATCACCGACGAGCGCAAGGCCAAGTACGCGCTTTCGCAGTCCTACACGACCTCCGAGGGCGTGATCCTCACCCGCGCGGACAGCAACAACATCACTTCGCTCGCGAACCTGAACGGCAAGACCAGCGCGCAGTCGGCGACCAGTAACTGGGCCAAGGTCGCCCAGGGCGCGGGTGCCAAGGTCGAGGCGGTGGAGGGCTTCGTGCAGGCGGTCCAGTTGCTGAAGACCGGCCGCGTCGACGCGACCGTCAACGACAGCCTGGTCGCGCTCGACTACATCAAGAAGAACGGCGACACCGGCGTCAAGATCGCCGCCAAGGCCGGTGAGGTCAGCAATCAGGCCTTCGCCGCCCGCAAGGACGACGCGCTGATCGGCCAGGTGAATACCGCGCTCGATCAGCTGCGCGCCGATGGCACGCTGGCCAAAATCTCGGAAAAGTACTTCGGCACCGACGTCAGCAAATAGCCGCCCGTGGATCCCGCGACCAGGGAACTGATCTGGCACAACCTGTGGCCGATGCTGCAGGCCACGATCGACAAGACCATCCCGCTCACCGCCATCAGTTTCGTCATCGGTCTGGTCATCGCGTTGTTCGTAGCGCTGGCGCGAATGTCGCCGGTGTGGTTGCTTTCGGCGCCCGCACGGTTCTACATCTCGATCATTCGCGGCACACCGCTGTTGGTGCAGCTGTTCATCGTGTTCTATGCGCTACCGCAGTTCGATATCGTCATCGATCCGTTCCCGGCGGCGGTGATCGCCTTCAGCCTCAATGTCGGCGGTTACGCCGCCGAGGTCGTGCGCGCCGCGATCCTGAGCGTCGCGGAAGGGCAATGGGAGGCGGCGAAAGCGCTGGGCATGTCGTATGCCCAGGAGTTGCGGCTGATCATCCTGCCGCAGGCCGCGCGCATTGCCGTGCCGCCGTTGTCGAACACGCTCATCTCCCTGGTCAAGGACACCTCGCTGGCCTCGACCATCCTGGTGACCGAACTACTGCGCACCGCGCAGCTGGCCGCCGCCCCGACCTTCGACTTTTTCGCCCTGTACGGCGTCGCCGCGTTGTATTACTGGGTGATCTGTCTGGTCCTCGGCTTCGGCCAGACCCGCCTGGAAACTCGGCTGTCCCGCCATGTCGCACGCTGACGAGGCCCATTTGTACTTTCCGCTAAGCCTTCGTACATATTTTTCACCTAGCTTTCACCGAGGCCACAGCAGGCCAGGGGTACTACACGGGACTAGGCTCTACTCGTGATGCGACGGACGAAGATTGTGTGCACTCTCGGCCCAGCGACCGCTACCGAGGAACGTATTCGGGAACTCGTCGAGAGCGGCATGGATGTGGCGCGGCTGAATTTCAGCCATGGCGAACACTCCGACCATGCCGAGAACTACAAGAAGGTGCGGCAGGCCTCGGACCATCTCGGCCGGGCGGTCGGCATTCTCGCCGACCTACAGGGACCGAAGATTCGGCTGGGCCGCTTCACAGAGGGCAAGACCGTATGGGCCAACGGTGAAGAGGTCCGCATAACTGTCGACGAGATCGAAGGCACCCACGATCGCGTCTCCACTACCTACAAGGAGCTGGCCAAGGACGCCAAATCGGGCGACCGCCTGCTCATCGACGACGGCAAGGTCGGCGTCACGGTCATTCGGGTCGAGGGCAACGACGTCGTCTGCCGAGTGACCGAGGGCGGACCGGTCAGCAATAACAAGGGCGTCTCGCTGCCAGGTATGGACGTCTCCGTGCCCGCGCTGTCGGAGAAGGACATCGATGACCTCGAATTCGCGCTCAAGCTCGGCGTCGACTTCATCGCGCTGTCCTTCGTGCGTTCTCCCTCGGATGTCGAGTTGGTGCACGACGTGATGGACCGGGTCGGCCGCCGTGTTCCGGTGATCGGCAAGTTGGAGAAGCCCGAGGCCATCGACAATCTCGAGGCCATCGTGCTGGCCTTCGACGCGGTCATGGTCGCCCGCGGTGACCTCGGCGTCGAACTGCCGCTCGAGCAGGTGCCGATCGTGCAGAAGCGGGCCATCCAGATGGCGCGCGAGAATGCCAAGCCGGTCATCGTCGCGACCCAGATGCTGGAGTCGATGATCGAGAACTCCCGCCCGACCCGCGCCGAGGCCTCCGATGTGGCCAATGCGGTGCTCGACGGCGCCGACGCGGTAATGCTGTCGGGTGAGACCTCGGTGGGTGCGTACCCGATCGAGACGGTTCGCACCATGGCGCGGATCGTGCACGCGGTGGAGACCGAATCCACCCGGGTGCCACCGCTGACCCACGTGCCGCGCACCAAGCGCGGTGTCATCTCCTACGCTGCCCGCGATATCGGCGAGCGGCTCAATGCCAAGGCGCTGGTCGCCTTCACCCAGTCCGGCGATACGGTTCGCCGCCTGGCTCGTCTGCACACCCCGCTGCCGTTGCTGGCGTTCACCCCCCTTCCCGAAGTGCGCAGCCAGCTGTCGCTCACCTGGGGCACCGAAACCTTCATCGTCCCGACAGTGAACAGCACCGATGCGATGATTCACCAGGTGGATGTAGCACTGCTGTCTATGAAGCGATACCAAAAAGGTGATCTGGTGGTAATCGTGGCAGGCTCCCCGCCCGGTACTGTCGGCTCCACCAATCTGATCCATGTGCACCGTATCGGTGAGGAGGACCATTAGCCGTGAGTGAGCGCAGCGAACGAACCGAGAACACAGCAACGCCATCGGTCGCAACAGGGCCGAGCGTCAGCGAGGCGCAGTTGTGAGCGCTTCGCTGGGTGGCGCTGTCGGCCTCAGCGCGGCAGCGGAAGGTACCGACCTCGATGTGCTGCTCGGATTGCTCGATCTGGAACAGGTCGAGGAGGATGTCTTCGTCGGCCAGCATCCGGAGAAGGTTTGGAGCCGCACGTTCGGCGGTCAGCTGGTTTCGCAGGCGATCATGGCGGCGGGGCGAACGGTCGACGGTGACCGTCCGCTGCACGCCGTCAACGCGCATTTCGTGCGTGGTGGCGATGTGAAGAAGCCGATCGAGTATCAGGTCGACCGCCACCGCGACGGGCGCTCGCTGGCCAACCGCACGGTCACCGCGACCCAGGACGGTCAGGAGCTGTTCGTCATGCTCGCCGCGTTCCAGGATTGGGGCAAGGGTCTCGAGCACGCGCACGCCCAGCCGGTGGTGCCGGATCCGGAGACGCTGCCGCGTGTCGAGGAGAGCTTCGCGGGCTTGGAAGACAAGCTGGAGATGTTCGTCAAGGCGCCGCATCCGATCGATATGCGCTACACCAACGACCCCGCCTGGATCCTGAAGGGCACGGGGGAGCGGCTGAACCACAACCGCGTGTGGATGCGCGCGGATGGCCGACTGCCCGATGATCCGCTGATTCACGTTGCGACGCTTGGCTATTCGTCCGATACCACAGTGCTCGATTCGATCATCACCACGCACGGCCTGTCCTGGGGCCTGGATCGCATCGTGGCCGCGACGATCAACCATTCGATCTGGTTCCACCGCCCGTTCCGCTTCGACGATTGGGCGCTCTACGCGACCGAGTCCCCGGTGGCCGCCGGGTCGCGTGGCCTTGCCACGGGCCGGTTCTTCTCCCGCAGTGGCGAATTGCTTGCCACCACCGTCCAGGAAGGCATCATCCGCCACTTTCCAGCGCGGCGCTGAGCTCGGGTGCTCATGTGTTTGCGGACAGTGACAACTGATTTCGTAAGCACATTGGTAACTCCATGTACTCACATCGAACTAGCGTGCGATGGGGTCTCGTTGTCAAGAGTTGGCAGCGTTGGGTGTTGAGGGTGCTGCGGGGCGGTTTCGACGACGTCCGTGGTTATGGTGTGGAGTTCGTTGATTTCGTGACGCGTTCGGGCGAGTGCCGTTGGCGCGCAGGCATATACGAGGGCAGCCGCACCACAGGGCACGCCGCCTGGCTCGCCGTCCGCCGACCGAGCATCGTCGCGCGCGTCTGAAACGCAGCACGGCGGGCCCGCGACGCGCGACGATGGCCGACATGACATTGCCTGCCCTCCCCGAGGAGTCCTTCCAGCGTGTGCTCTGTGTCGTCGCGCATCCAGACGACATGGAGTACGGCGCGTCCGCGGCTGTCGCTCGCTGGACCGCGCGTGGCATCGAGGTCGGTTATCTGCTGCTCACCCGCGGCGAGGCCGGCATGCCGAACCATCCCGAGGAGACGGCTCGCTTGCGCGTCGCCGAGCAGCGGGCCGCCTGCGCCGCGGTCGGCGTCGAGCACCTGACTGTCCTCGAACATCCGGACGGCGTGCTCGTCTACGGCCTCGACCTGCGCCGGGATATCTGCCGGGAGATCCGCCGGTTCAAGCCCGACGTCGTGCTCGGCGCCGGTTACGAAATCGAGACGCCCTATGGCTTCGACCAGGCGGACCACCGCGCGGCCGGGCTCGCGACGCTCGACGCAGTGCGCGACGCAGGTAACCGGTGGGTCTTCCCGGAGCAGATCGACGACGACCTCGAACCGCACTCCGTGCGCTGGTACATCGTCCCCGGACTCGCCGGCTCCGCGACCCACGGCGTCGAGGTCACGGGTGAGCCGCTGCGCCGCGGCGTCGCCTCCCTCGAGGCGCACGCCGCGTACCTGGCCGCGCTCCCGGACCACCCCGCCCCCAAGGACTTCATCCCGCAGTTCACCGCGATGAGCGGTAAGGCCATGGGCGTCGAGCACGCCGTCTTGTTCCGCGCCCACGACCTGCAAGCACCACCGGAATTCGGCACCGAAGACACGCAGGACCCAGTCGAAGTGATAGCAACGCAGCCTTCGAGCAGCGGTCACCTGCCACTCAACGGTCTGAGCATCTATTACGAAGTGTATGGCGCGCTCGGCACCTCGAAGACGTCTCCGCTGCTGCTCATTCCCGGCGGGTTCATGTCCACCGACTCGATGAAGTCGTGGGTGTCCGCCTTCGCGAGCACGCGCACCGTCATCGTCTTCGATCAGCAAGGGCACGGCCGCACCCCGGACACTCCGCGCGAGATGTCCTACGAGCAGTTCGCCGACGACGCCGCCGCGCTGCTGCGCGCGTTGCAGGTCGAGCGCGCGGATACGCTGGGCTACTCGCAAGGCGGCGGGGTCGCGCTGCAGCTCGCGCTCCGTCACCCGAGGCTCGTCGACAAGCTGGTCTCGGTGTCGGCCACCTACCGCAAGGACGGCTGGTACCCGTCGGTGCTGGAGGGCATCAGGGGCCTCAGCGCCGCAGCCTTTGCCGGAACATCCGTCGAGAAGGCGTTCAGGGAGCACACCCCGGACGGCGCGGCGTTCGACGCCTATGTCGAAAAGATGAAGCTCTTGGGGATCAATGACCAGAACATCAGCGACGCGCAGATGCGTTCGATTTCCGCGAAGACGATGGTCGTCGCCGGTGATGCGGATGCACTGAGGCCCGAGCATGCGCTGGCGATGTTCGTACTACGCGGTGGCGGCGATGAGGAAGCGGCGGCGTCAGGGGCGCTGCTGAGGGTTCCGGCCGCGCGCTTGGTGATTCTGCCGGCGACGTCGCATATCGGTATCTTCGGCGAGTCAGCGGTATTGGCGCCGATGGTGACTGCGTTTCTCGACGATGTGCTGCCGACGACGCCGAATCTCTTCTAGGCTTCGCCCGTACGGGCGAGCGAGGTCGCCTACACCGGCCTGACAGATTGCCGCAAAGTATCCGGACATGAAGCACACCGCGCAGACCGAGTCGGCCAGAGTGCGGCGTCGGCGAAACAACTGAGTCCCCATCCGGACACCAGATGGGGCTCAGTAGCCGACCGGCAATAGCCGGAGGGTTTGTCGCGGCTATGTTCCTCCAGGAACTGCAGCGCGCTCTCCCACCAGCTTTCCAGACGTTCCCGTGTGAGAGCGCCACGATGACCGTGCCGGGCGAAAGCCGTTCATCTGCTGCGTCTTTCAAGGCGACTGCTTCGATGAAGGCGATGTCGCCGACGACAGTATCCGAGTAGAACAGATTCGACACGCCGACCAGCGGGGGATTGCGGAACGCGTGTTTGCTCTCACGTCAGGCAGATTGGGATAGTGACTGGTAACTCGTCCGGAACGTCCAAAAGTCTTGCGGCACACGACGTAGGACCTGTACGCGATGTCCGTGCCGCCGGGCTGGTATGGCCTCAATATCCGGGGAGGCGGAACCGTTCGCGCTCGGTTTCGAAGTCGAAGCTGTCGCGGCGCTGCACCCGGATTGTCCGCGGGATCTCCAGATCCATTGGGCAGCTTGCGGTTTCCAACATCAGGCGCTTCTCCAGCGCGCTCAGGCTCGGTGCGGTCAGATCGCGCGGCGCACCGACCAGGCTGAGTGCGATCTCATAGGTGCGTCTTGCCTGCTGCTCCTGGCCGGGATGCTCTACGCGCCACTGGGTTTCGAGTAGTAGGTGCTCTGGTGCGTCGGACTCGACCGGCAATGTGAAGCGCCACGCGAAGACGTCGCGGTCCTGGAGGTGGTCGTCCACCACCTCGCGTACCGAATCTACGACGCGATCGAGGGTTTCCGGTGTCACATAAACATGGAGCGAAACATCCGAAATTCGTTTCGGCATGTCTGATTCCTGTCGTGTGTCGAACCATCAACGGCGGAAGTTATTCCGCGCGCGAGTGTAATCCCTTTACCCGCTAATTGGACACCGGGCCCTGCGTGTCACCGGATCCGCTGGGCGGCAAGGAAGGCGGCCAGCGGCGCGGGACGCGCCCCAGGGGCCATTACGAGGCCGGGGCGTTCGTCGTCGACGGGCCGTCGCTGCTCGTGCGGCGCCAAGGTCAGCAGTAGGGGCACCAATGCCTCGGCGATGCGGTCGCCCACTTCGCAGAACGCGGCTTCCGACAGTCCGACCGGGTCGGCGATATTCTCCCGGCCGACGAGGGCGAGATCGTCGCGGGCCTGGTGCAGGTCGGCGATCGTCGCGGCGCCGGTGACCTTGGCGATGCGATGTGCTTCCAACAGGGTGAAGGTGCGCGATCCGGCCCCGAACGCCATCTGCGCCGCCTGATCCCGGATCTGCTCGGTCATGGCCAGCACCAGATCCGCGCGGTCGATCAGCTCGGGCTCGAGTTTGCGGGCCCGGAAATGGTCGGCGTCGGCGCCGAGGCCCTCGATGGTCCGCGCGGCGAGCGGCTCGATCGGAAAGCCGATCAGCGCACGGGTTCCCGCGCTCTCCGCGGTGAGCCGGGGCAGGTTGTATTCGACCGCTACGGCGTGGGTGAGCCGCTCGGCGATTACCGAACGGCAGACATTGCCGTTGCAGACGAACAGGACGTGCATGCGGATACGGTAGGCCGCGCACGGACCGACCAGAAGGCCCTCGACATCGAATCACAGCCCGCGAAACACATATTCATCTGCTGGTCAAGTGCCGTACACAAAGTACGCCCCGGTATTCAGAGAGACGCTCGATACGTGTGACAGTTAGGCGGTCGGTATTCGAGGTCTGGGCGTCCTGCTGAACGTACCCGGCGCGAGCGGTTTCAACCATCACAGTATTGCCACGGTTGGAGATCGGATTTACTCGGACTCTCCACCGTAGTAAGTGGATTCGGCGACCACGGGTGCCTCCCTGGCGGCCTCGCCGTGCACCCGCCCCCGGGTCGTGAACATCCGACCGCGCGAGGCCACGACGGGCGCGAATCGCGGCAGTCCGGAGGCCGCTCCCATATCGTCGTACATGGCATCGATGCCGCCGCGCATGAAATACGCCTCATGCCAGAACCCGGTCCCGCCGGAGTCGCGCAGGAACTTCTGCCACCAATCCCGGTGCGGCGCAGAACGTGTCCACCGTTCCAGCGAATCCAGATCCCGCCAATACTGCCGTGCTCCCCAATGCGGCGGAAACAGCGACCAGATCACGTCCTCGTGCGACAACAGCCCATCCGGCCGATCCTCGTGCGACCGATACAGTTTCGGGCCCAGACCGAGCAATCGCAGGATCCCGCGAGGCTTGCGCACCCGCATCCCGAGATAAATGACGACCAGATCCGGATACCCGGACAGATCGACAGTGGTCCTGTTAACCCGCATCGAGGCACCTCCGTATCGGGCTGCCCACTTGCAACCCTACTCCGCAAATACGAGACAGCCCGCGCCCTAGTTCGATCGCCGCAAGGCTCGACGCACCGGCAAGACGAAGGCTCGTCGATAACGTAACTACCGCTGGGGGGTCTGGGGGCGAAGCCCCGCCGGGCGGGGTCCGGGGGTTGCACTCCCGGCGTAATCGCGAAACGTGGTCGGCTCATGCTCGGCATGAGCGACCACGAGTGCACCTGGTGCCGATTGTGGGACTCGAACCCACACGTCCTTTCGGACAACGGTTTTTGAGACCGTCGCGTCTGCCAGTTCCGCCAAATCGGCGCACCGGTGGGAAAGCATAGCGGGTCACTGTCGAAAATCACGAATGGGCTGGGTGAGAAGTGATTGTCGCCCGGTTTGCGCAGGGTATATGGGTTGTATGCCGAACTGAAAGGTACTCTTTACATCACTCGACGGCGACAGTGTGGGGCGATGGACCGGTGCCCGGACCACGGCCACTCATACGCGTGTCGGGACACGGCATCGGAACCAGAGGGGTCTACCTATGAGCAACACAGCAGGGGGCGCCGGCACGAAGCGGGACGCCGGGGCGAAGCGGGTCGTCGTCGCGGAAGACGAAGCGCTCATCCGCATGGATCTGGTGGAGATGCTGACCGAAGAGGGCTATCAGGTTGTCGGTGAGGCAGGCGACGGCCAGCAGGCGGTGGATCTGGCGGTGGAGCATCGGCCGGATCTGGTCATCATGGATGTGAAGATGCCGCGCCGCGACGGTATCGATGCCGCGGCCGAGATCGCGTCGAAACGCGTTGCGCCAGTTGTGATTTTGACCGCATTCAGTCAGCGAGATCTGGTCGAGCGGGCGCGTGATGCCGGTGCGATGGCTTATCTGGTCAAGCCGTTCACGAAGTCGGATCTGGTGCCCGCCATCGAATTGGCGGCCAGCCGCTTCCACGAAATCACCGCACTGGAGAGTGAGGTCGCCAACCTGGCCGACCGGCTCGAGACGCGCAAGCTGGTCGAACGGGCCAAGGGCGTGCTCATGCAGACCCAGGGGTTGTCGGAACCGCAGGCATTCAAGTGGATTCAACGTACGGCGATGGACCGCCGCACTACGATGAAGGCGGTAGCCGAGGTGGTGCTGGAAAATCTGGCCCCGAAGTAGGCCCATCCTGCGCCCCGGCCGTTCAAGGCCGGAAATTTTACTTTCCGGAAACCCGATCGCGATGAAAAATTCGAAACGATGTCGGTCGGATGATCTGAATGTGATGCGCAGCTAACGTACCAACGCTATGTTCTGACCGGGCTGACGTGGTCGGCCTCCTCGGAGGAGAGCCCGGGGGAGCACAGGACGTAGAGGTGAAACGTGCTTAGTTCGACATGGCGCAGTCGTTCGATGCGGGGTGCATTGGCCATCGGTGCCGCCGCCGCGCTCGTGCTGACGGGGTGTAGCGATAAATCGACCGACGGTGGCTCGGGCACCTCCGGCACCAGCGGCGCGGGCGGTCTGAAGATCCAGCCGGTCATGCAGATCGACGCCAACGGCAAGCAGGTACCGAAGTCGGACAGCGCCTCGGCCGCCGACCCTGCGGGCGACGGCAAGGCCACCTGCCCCGCGGGCACCGCGATCGCCATGGCGGGCGCGCTCACCGGTCCGGACGCCGCCCTTGGCATCAATATCGTCGACGGCGTGAAGCTCGCGCTGGACAAGCACAACAAGGCCAACCCGGGCTGCAAGATCGAGCTCAAGCAGTTCGACACCGAGGGCGACCCGCAGAAGGCCACCCAGGTCATCCCACAGATCGTCAACGACAAGTCGATCATCGGCCTGGTCGGTCCGGCGTTCTCCGGTGAGACCAAGGCGACCGGCAAGATCCTCAGTGACGCCGGCCTCGTCTCGACGACCGCCTCGGCCACCAATGAGACGCTGACCCAGAACGGCTGGACCAGCTTCTTCCGCGGCCTGGCCAATGACGGCGTGCAGGGTCCCTCGGTCGGCAAGTACCTGGTCAACACCGCGGGCTACAAGAAGGTCTGCGTCATCCAGGACAACACCGACTACGGCACCGGCCTGGCCAAGACGATCATCGAGGGCCTCGGCTCGGCCAACGACGCGTCCTGCAATGCCAGCATCAAGAAGGGTGACAAGGACTTCTCCGCCACCGTCACCAAGATCGCCAGCGCCGCGCCGGACGCCGTCTTCTACTCCGGCTACTACTCCGAGGGCGCCCCGCTGGCCCAGCAGCTGAAGTCCGGTGGCGTCAAGGCGGTCTTCGTCTCCGCCGACGGCACCAACGATCCGCAGTTCGTCGCTCAGGCCGGTAGCTCGTCCAAGGGCGCGGTACTGTCCTGCCCGTGTGGTCCGGCACCGGATAAGTTCACCGCGGACTACAAGGCGCTCAACGGCGCCGAGCCGGGCGTGTACTCGGTCGAGGGCTACGATCTGACCACGATCTTGGCCAAGGGCATCGATGGCGGCAAGCTCACCCGTCCGGACCTGCTGGAATACGTGCGGTCCTACGACGGCAACGGTCTTGCACGTCAGTACAAGTGGAACCCGACCGGTGAACTGACCAACGCACTGATCTGGATCTACGAGGTCAAGTAGCCCTAGACAATCCGAACGGCGGCACCTACAGGGGTTCGTGGGAATCCCCGTAAGTGCCGCCGTGTCGGGTGGGCGAATGAATGAGGGCACAAGACGAATGAAATCAACGGCACTGGCTGGCGCTGTACAACTCGCCAGCGGTTCGATCGACTTCAATTACCACGGAGTGATCGATAACTTCTGGCGACTGACCGTCGACGGGGTGACCTACGGCTCAATCTATGCCTTGGTCGCCGTGGGCTATACCCTGGTCTACGGCGTATTGCGGCTGATCAATTTCGCCCATTCGGAAATATTCATGCTCGGCATGTTCGGTCAATTGGTCGGGCTCATGCTGTTCGGATTCGTGGCGAATCCCGATGTGTACACCCAGGGCATCATCCTGACCGTCACCTATCTCGCATTGGCGATGATCATCGGCATGCTGGTGTCCGGTGGCGCCGCGGTCGGATTGGAGCGCGTGGCCTATCGGCCATTGCGCAAACGCGGGGCCAAACCGCTGAGCTTCCTCATCACGGCGATCGGTATGTCGTTCGTGCTCCAGGAATTCGTGCATTTCATCCTGCCGAAGATCAATCCCAAACTCGGCGGCACCAACGCGCAGCAGCCGATCAAACTGGTCGAGCCGAGCGTGCAGTTCAGCTTCTTCGGCGCCGAGGTCGACAACATCAAAATGCTGATCGTGCTCGCGGCGATCGCGCTGGCGATCGTGACCGAGGTGCTGATCAATCGGACCAAATTCGGGCGCGGCATCCGCGCCGTCGCCCAGGATCCCGATACCGCGACGCTGATGGGTGTTTCGCGGGAGCGGGTCATCATGTTGACCTTCTTCATCGGTGGTGTGCTCGCCGGTGCGGCCGCGCTGCTGTACGCGATCAAAATTCCGCAGGGCATCATCTACTCCGGTGGATTCATCCTCGGCATCAAGGCATTCAGCGCCGCGGTGCTCGGCGGCATCGGCAATCTGCGCGGCGCATTGCTCGGCGGCATCCTGCTCGGTGTGGTGGAACAGTACGGCCAATCGCTGCTCGGTTCGGAGTGGCGCGATGTCGTCGCGTTCGTCGTGCTGGTGTTGGTGCTGATGGTGCGCCCGACCGGCATCCTCGGTGAGAGTCTCGGGAGGGCCCGCGCATGACCGACTCGACCAAAACCCCTGACTCCGTACCCGAGACACCCAAACCGGCCGCGCCGAGACACGGTGTCGGAGATACGATTCGGACCTGGTGGGACGGCCTGAGCCGCCCCGCGCAATGGGGCGTCGGCGTACCGATCCTCATTCTGCTCGCACTGCTTCCGCTTTTCCCGCCGCCGCTGCTGGATACCCCCGGCTACAACTTCGGTCTGGTCATGGCGCAGGTCGCGATGTACGCCCTGATCGCCATCGGCCTGAATGTCGTTGTCGGACAAGCCGGTCTGCTCGATCTCGGCTACGTCGGCTTCTACGCCATCGGCGCGTATACGGTCGGCCTACTCACCAGCCCCAACAGTCCGTGGAATCAGACCGACGGCGGCTGGCTGAATCCGACCTGGGCCTGGATGGCCTGTCTGCCGATCGCGGTCGCGGTGACCGCCATTTCCGGCCTCATCCTCGGCACCCCGACTCTGCGGCTGCGCGGTGACTATCTGGCGATCGTCACCCTCGGCTTCGGTGAGATCGTGCGACTGCTCGCCGACAATCTCTCCGATATCACCAATGGCAGTCTCGGTCTTTCCGGTGTCGCCTTCCCACACGTCGGTGAGTCCGCCAGTAAGCCGGAGGGTGTGTTCTCCGGCGGTAACAGCGGCAACGCCGATAGTGCGAATCTGCTCGACCGGGCCAGTTACGGCACCTGGTGGTATTGGTTCGCGATGGTGCTGGTGATCATCGTGCTGCTGATCGTCGGCAATCTGGAACGCAGCCGGGTGGGCCGCGCCTGGGTGGCCATTCGCGAGGACGAGGACGCGGCCGAGATCATGGGCGTGCCGACGTTCAAATTCAAGCTGTGGGCCTTCCTGATCGGCGCTGCCGTCGGCGGCATGTCCGGTGCGATCTATGCCGGCCAGGTGCAGTTCATCAATCCGACCGGCTTCAACATCATCAATTCGATGCTGTTCCTGTGCGCGGTCGTCATCGGCGGTCAGGGCAATAAGCTCGGAGTCATCTTCGGCGCGTTCATCATCGCCTATCTGCCCGCGCGGCTGCAGTCGGTGAAATTGGTGAGCAATGAGTCGACCGGATACCTCCTGTTGGCCATTGACGTGCTGGTCTTCGTCGGACTGGTCCTCGTATGGAGATCCAGGGGCGACAGTCTGGCTGCGTGGCCGCGGCGCGCCTGCATTACCGGCATGGTGGTCACCGGCGTCATGGGTGCACTGCTGCTCGGCAGCGTGCTGCTGTTCCGCGTCGGCGGTGCGCAGTCCCTTGGTGACCTCAAGTACATGTACTTCGGAATTACCTTGGTGGTCATGATGATTCTGCGGCCACAGGGTCTGTTCCCGGTGCGGCAGAAGCTGCTGACCTTCGGTAGGCAGGTGTATCAGGCCGTGCGCAAACCGGGTGAGCGTGAATTGATCGGAGCGGGACGATGACCGGGCCGGGCGCGGGTGACGCGCTGTTCGACAACGAGGATATGGCGGCCGGTTATGCGGCGCAGCCCGAGGTCGAGAGCGCGGGCGAGGTCGATGTCACCGCCGTGATCCCGGTGCTCGCCGATGCCGAGGTCGTCGCGGATGTGGTTGCGCCGCATCGTGATATCGAGACCGCGGTGGGTGAGCCCCTGCTGCGCACCGATGCACTGACCGTGCAGTTCGGCGGTCTGACCGCATTGGACAAGGTCAGCTTCGAGATCCGTCGCGGCGAGATTCTCGGGCTGATCGGGCCCAACGGCGCGGGCAAGACAACCTGCTTCAACGCCATTACCGGTGTCTACAAACCGGCCTCGGGTCTGGTGTATTTCGACGGCAAACCGCTGACGAAAACCAAGCGCAATGAGATCACCCGGCTCGGTATCGCCCGCACCTTCCAGAATGTGCGGCTCTTCGGCGAGATGACCGCGCTGGAAAATGTGGTGGTCGGCACCGACGCCAGGCATAAGACCTCGGTGCCCGGTGCCATTTTCCGCACGCCGCGGCACCGCAGCGAGGAGAGGGATGCGATCGAGCGCGGCATGGCCCTGCTCGAATTCGTCGGTATCGCACCGCGTGCGGTGGAGAAGGCGCGCAATCTCTCCTATGGTGATCAGCGCCGATTGGAGATCGCCCGCGCGCTGGCCACCGAGCCGAAATTGCTCTGCCTGGACGAACCGGCCGCCGGGTTCAATCCGAGCGAGAAATCGGCGCTGATGGATCTGATCCGCAAGATCCGCGACGACGGGTTCACCGTGCTGCTCATCGAGCACGATATGCGCCTGGTCATGGGTGTCACCGACCGGATCGTGGTGTTGGAGTTCGGACGTAAGATCGCCGATGGGCTGCCCGTGGATATCCGCGACAACCCGGATGTGATCGCGGCCTATCTGGGAGTGCCGGATGCCGAGGCCGCGGCGGCCGAGAAGACCACCGCCGTAACCGAAGTGGTCGAACCGGAACAGCTCGTCGAGGAACCGACTCCGGCCGGTGGCGAGCATCGCAAGCCGCGGCCGCGCGACTTCAGCGAAGCGCCGCCGCTGCTCGAGGTCGACGATATGGTCGTCAACTACGGCAGAATCCAAGCGCTGCACGGGGTTTCGCTCCGGGTCGCTGAGGGGGAGCTGGTGACCTTGCTCGGCGCCAATGGCGCGGGTAAGACCACCACCATGCGTGCGCTGTCCGGACTGCTGCCGCTTACCCGCGGCAAGATCAGGTTCGAAGGCCGCGACATCACCCAGATGAAGGCGCACGAGCGGGTGACGCACGGGTTGATCCAGGCGCCGGAGGGTCGGGGTGTCTTCCCCGGTATGACGGTCCAGGAAAACCTCGATATGGGTTGCTACGGAAGGGCTTTCAAGCAGAAGGCGGAATACGGCCAGACGCTGGAGTGGGTCTTCGAGTTGTTCCCGCGGCTGTCCGAGCGACGCAAGCAGGTCGGCGGCACGCTCTCCGGCGGTGAGCAGCAGATGCTGGCCATCGGCCGCTCGCTCATGGCTCGACCGCGCCTGCTGCTGCTGGACGAACCGTCGATGGGATTGGCGCCCATGGTGATTCAGCAGATCTTCCGGATCATCAGTGAGATCAACCAGCAGGGCACCACCGTGCTGTTGGTCGAGCAGAATGCCCAGCAGGCGCTGACCCGCAGCGACCGCGCCTACATTCTGGAGACCGGTGAGGTCACCAAGAGCGGTATCGGCGGGGATCTGCTCACCGATCCCGCCGTGAAGTCGGCCTACCTGGGCGTGGGCTAGAAGTCGGACCGTCCGTGGCCGCCTCGAGGCATGATGGCGGGATGTGCACGGCGAAGGCTGAGTTGGCGCTCGGTCTTCGCCGTGCCCATCAGAGGCTGGCCAGTGTTGGGCGCTGGCGCGCCCAACGACCACCACTGGAGGAATGGCGCTGTGGACGGGCATGACGAACTGACGAATCTGGCCGACCGCTACTGGGACAGCGTGCTGGCGGCCGCGCCGAGCACGGCCACCCTGCTCGGCGACCACCGCTTCGACGACCGCGTCGAGGATCTCTCGCCCGAAGCCGAGCAGCGGCTGCTGGTGACCTTGCGTGATTTGCGCGATCAGGTCGACGGCCTCGATGCCGAAAAACTGAACGGAACCGATCGGATCACGCGCAGTCTGCTGCGCACCGAATTGGATTCGGCCATCGACAATCTGGCGTGGCGGCCGACCGAACTGGCGTCGGAGCAGATGGACGGTGTGCACGCCGGAATGCTGATGATGGCGCCCCAGATCAAGGCGCCGGAGCCCGAACACGCGCGCGCCCTGGTGCAGCGCCATCGCCAATTCGACACACTGCTCGACCAGGCGGTCCAACAGTTCCGCAACGGCTCGGCGGCGGGCCGCACACCCGCGCGCATCACCATCGAACGCTCGCTCAACCAACTCGACGGCTACCTGGCCTCCGATATCGCCACCGATCCGTTCACCACATTCGCCGGACCGGTGGACTGGGATGGTGCGGCCGCCTGGCGTGCCGAACTCACCGAGGTCGCGCGTGAGGTGATCCGCCCTGCCTTCCAACGCTATCGAGACGTTCTGGCCGACGAACTGCTGCCCGCCGCCCGTCCCGACGATAAATGCGGCCTGTGCTGGCTCGGTGCCGACGGCGAGGACATTTACCGGCGGCAGTTGCGCCGGCACACCACCCTGCCCGATCTCGGCGCGGACGAGATCCACGAACTCGGCCTTTCCGAATTGGTGCTGCTGCGTGCGGAATACACCGCAATCGGTACCCGACTGTTCGGCACCACCGATACGGCCGAAATCTTCACCCGTCTGCGCCAGGATCCCGAACTGCGTTATGTCAGTGGCGAGGAGATAATGGCCGATGCGCAACGCGCGCTCGGCGCGGCGATCGCGGAGATGGGCAATTGGTTCGGCCGCCTGCCCAAGGAATCCTGCGATATCTCCCCGGTGCCGGACTTCCTGGCCGCGGATGCGCCTGCGGCGTACTACTTTCCGCCCGCCGCGGACGGCTCCCGGCCGGGCACTTACTTCGTCAACCAGCACGAACCCACCGGCCGCAGCCGCTACGAGACAGCGGCGGTGGCCTATCACGAGGCCATTCCAGGGCATCATCTGCAGCTCACCATCGCCAACGAGCTCGATCAGCTGCCGCGGTTCCAACGGCAGTCGTTCGCGAATACCGCCTTCGTCGAGGGTTGGGCGCTCTATACCGAACGACTCGCCGACGAAATGGGTTTATACGACGATGATCTGGCGCGCATAGGCATGTTGGCCGCCGATTCCTGGCGCTCGTGCCGACTCGTCGTCGATACCGGAATCCACGCCAAGGGCTGGAGCCGCCAGCAGGCCATTGATTTCATGGTGGCCAACGCGCCGGTCGGGCTGGCCGAGATCGAGGTCGAGATCGATCGCTATATCGCGATTCCCGGTCAGGCCGTGGCCTATAAGGTCGGTCAGCTCGAGATTCGTCGGCAGCGTCGGCAGGCCGCCGAACGACTCGGTGCCGATTTCGACATCAAGGCATTCCATGATGTGGTGCTGGGCTCCGGCTCGGTCAGCCTGCCCGTGCTGCGCGAACTCGTGTCCACACTGTGACCCCGCTGAGCGGTTCCTCGAGTTGCGGGCCAGTCCGGGCGGGAGTCCAATGAATGTGCGGTGATCGAGCTCTCTAGGTAGGTCATGAACAGCACGTTCAGCTCTCGGCTCGGTCCGTTGCGCGGCAATCGCATCGTGCTGATCTGGCTGGTGCTCGGCGTGGTCGGTGCGCTCACCGCGACGGGTCTGCTGATGACCGGATATTCCACTGGTCAGGGTGAAATGCGTACTGCGCGTGCGGCTTCCGGTAATTCGATGTCGCCGGGATTCACCGGTGCCCTGCCCGACGCGGCGAATCCGATCGGCGACGGGGCGCCCCCGGTCGCCTTCGCGCCGTTGGCCGGGCTATCGCCGGCCGGGATGCCGGTGACGTCGAGCCGCGCGGTGCAGGCACTGGCCGACCATCCGCTCTTCGCTCAGCACGTCGGACTCGGCAGGGTCGATTGCAAACTGCCCACCTGGCACGATGATCCGGAGTCGGCGCGGGCCTTCTACCGGGCCGCGATCGCCTGCCTGGACGCGTCCTGGGAACCGACGCTGCGCGGCGCCGGACTTCCGTTCCATCCGCCGCTGCTACTCGCCCCCAGCGAATCCCGTGAGGTGGCAAGCCAATGCGTGCAGCGGCTGCGCAACGGCCCGACAACGTTCTATTGCGCGCTCGACGAAACCTTGGTTCTGCCGTACGACGCCATGCGACCGCTGTCCAGCGGATCGCGCCGCGGCGCCCAACTGGCCGTGCTCAGTACCGAATACGGCCACCACGTGCAGAACCTGATCGGCGTCATGCAGGCCTACAACGAAAAGCGTTCGACCGTCGGCAAGGACACCACCGCCGGTCGCGAACAAAGCCGCCGCATGGAACTGCAGGCCCGCTGCTTCTCCGGCATGTTCCTCGGCACCAACTTCGGCCGCGCCGATATCGACGAACAAACCTGGACCGAAGCCTCCCACGCCGTCCAGAAGGGCCACGCCACCCGCGATCCACGGATGCAGGGCACCGAGGAAAATGTGTGGGGCTGGTGGAAATGGGGCTCCGACAAGGGCGATACCTGGGAGTGCAACACCTGGTACAGCTCCCCGGCGCACGTGGAATGAGTGCGTGCTTCTATCAGCGGTGCGCGTCGGTCAGCACCTCGACGACGGCCGCGGTGTCCAGATAGAACGGCCGGATCTCGACGATCAGCCCGTCGCGGAAGGTCATCAGCTGCATCACCGAGGTCTCCAGCATGCGGTCGGTGGCACGGGCCAGCATGCGGCCGCGGTTGTAGATGACCACTGTGTTGCCGTCCACTACGAATCGCTGCTCGAGGAACTCCAGTGCGGCCCAGGTCCGGCTCATCGCCGCCATGAAGTTCTCGATGCCGTCGGGGCCGTGCCATTCGCCGCCGTAAGGGAGGTGCTCGGCCTGGTACATGACGACATCAGGGGCCAAGCAGGCGGCCATCGCATCGAAGTTCGCGCCGTCGGTGATGTAGGCGGCTTCGGCGGCGAAGAAGTTCTGCAGTGCTGCGCGGGTTGTGGTCACCGGGAAATCATGGTCGCCGCGGCGTACCGCTTCCGGCGGAAATCGGACGGCTCGCTGGACTCGCATAACAAGGGGGTGCCGCGGCTGTGGATTGTCGGTGGGGCTCCCTAGACTCTTGCACGTGACCCCAGCGACTACTGATCAGCGTTCCAGTGCCGTGCCCGGAGCAGCCAGTGACATGGGTGGTGAGCGGCCGACGTTGTTGCTGTTGGACGGACATTCGGTTGCCTACCGCGCATTCTTCGCGCTGCCCGCGGAGAACTTCAAGACGGTCACCGGGCAGACCACGAATGCGGTGTACGGATTCACCGCGATGCTGATCAACCTGTTGCGCGACGAGAAGCCGACGCATATCGCCGCGGCCTTCGACGTCAATCGCAAGACCTTCCGCACCGAGGCATACCCGGAGTACAAGGCGGGGCGCAATGCGACGCCCGATGAGTTCCGCGGCCAGGTCGAACTCACCAAGGATGTGCTCGGCGCCATGGGCATCCCGGTGATGGCGATCGAGGGTTTCGAGGCCGACGACCTGATCGCCACCATCGCGACCCAGGCCGTCGCCGAGGGCTTTCGCGTCCTGATCGTCTCCGGTGACCGTGATGCCATCCAGCTGGTCAGCGATGAGGTCACGCTGCTCTACCCGCGCAAAGGCGTCTCGGATCTCACCCGGTTCACCCCGGATGAGGTGATGGCGAAATACCAGCTCACCCCGGCGCAGTACCCGGACTATGCGGCCCTGCGCGGCGACCCGAGCGACAATCTGCCCGGCATTCCGGGTGTCGGGGAGAAGACCGCCGCCAAGTGGATTCGCGAATACGGCGATCTGAGCACCCTCGTCGACAAGGTGGACGAGGTGAAGGGCAAGGTCGGCGACGCGCTGCGCGCCAACCTCAGCAGTGTGGTACTCAACCGCCAGCTCACCGAGATGGTTCGCGACGTCCCGCTGCCCTACACCCCCGACCAGTTGGCTCAGCAGCCATGGGATCGCAATAAGATCCACCAGCTCTTCGACGACCTGGAGTTCCGGGTACTGCGCGACCGGCTCTTCGAAACCCTCGCGCCGCCGGAGCCCGAGGCCGAAGCCGGCTTCGAGATCAGCGGCGGCGCGCTCGAGGTCGGCGCGGTCGCCGCGTGGCTCGCCGAACATGCGAAAGTTGGTGTCCGCCATGGTATTTCGGTGGTCGGCACCGGCACGCCGGGCAATGGCGATACACGCGCACTCGCCATCGCCGCCGCGGACGGCGAGAGCGGCTACATCGATGTCTCCGTGCTGACCCCGGAAGACGAAGTCGCACTCGGCGCTTGGCTGGCTGATCCGGCCGTGCCGAAGGCGCTGCACGAGGCCAAGGCCGCAATGCACGCGCTGCGCGGCCGCGGCTGGACCCTCGCCGGTCTGACCAGCGATACCGCCCTGGCCGCCTACTTGGTCCGCCCCGGCCAGCGCAGCTTCAACCTCGACGATCTCTCGCTGCGCTATCTGCACCGCGAACTGCGTGCCGAAACCGCCGAAACCCCGCAGCTGTCGCTGCTCGACGATGCCGACACCGTGGACGCCGAGCTGGCGCATAGCGAAATGCTGCGCGCCAGAGCGGTTCTGGACCTGGCCGAGGCACTCGACGGCGAACTGCGCCAGATCGAATCCAGCGCACTGCTCGACGATATGGAACTGCCGCTGCTCGGCGTGCTCGCCGAATTGGAGAATGCGGGCATTGGAGTCGATACCGACCAGCTCGAGGCCCTGCAGCGCCAATTCGCCGATAAGGTCACCGATGCGGCCAATGCCGCCTATGGCGTGATCGGCAAGCAGATCAACCTCGGCTCACCCAAGCAGCTGCAGGTGGTGCTCTTCGACGAACTCGATATGCCGAAGACCAAGCGCACCAAAACCGGCTACACCACCGACGCCGACGCGTTGGAATCGCTGTTCGAGAAGACCGAGCATCCATTCCTGCGGCATCTGCTCGAACACCGCGACGCAACCCGGCTCAAGGTCACCGTGGACGGACTGCTCAAATCCGTCGCCGACGATGGTCGCATCCACACCACCTTCAACCAGACCATCGCCGCCACCGGCCGGCTGTCATCGACCGAGCCGAATCTGCAGAACATCCCGATCCGCACCGATACCGGCCGCCAGATCCGCGATACCTTCGTCGTCGGCCCCGGCTATCGATCGCTGATGACCGCGGATTACAGCCAGATCGAAATGCGCATCATGGCCCACCTTTCCGGTGACGAGGGCCTGATCGAGGCCTTCAACTCCGGCGAGGATCTGCACACCTTCGTCGCGTCCAAGGCCTTCGATATCCCGCTGTCGGAGGTGACACCCGAAATGCGGCGTCGGATCAAGGCGATGTCCTACGGTCTCGCGTACGGCCTGAGCTCCTACGGTCTTTCGACGCAGCTGAAGATCAGCACGCAGGAGGCCAAGGAGCAGATGGAGGTCTACTTCGACCGCTTCGGCGGCATTCGCGACTACCTCTACGAGGTGGTGGAACAGGCACGCAAGGTCGGCTACACCGAAACCCTCTTCGGCCGCCGTCGTTACCTGCCCGATCTGGACTCCAGCAACCGTCAGCGCCGCGAGGCCGCCGAACGCATGGCCCTCAACGCGCCCATCCAGGGCACCGCCGCCGACATCATCAAGGTCGCGATGATCAACGTGCACAAGGCGATCGAGGCGGCGGGCCTGCGCTCGCGCATGCTGCTGCAGATCCACGACGAACTGGTCTTCGAGGTCGCCGAGGGGGAGCGCGACGCCCTGGACGCACTCGCCCGCGAACAGATGTCCTCGGCGATCACGCTGTCGGTCCCGTTGGACGTCTCCGTCGGCACCGGCCGCAGCTGGGATTCCGCCGCGCACTGAGCGGTGATTGCGGCACACCGGATTTCCGGTGTGCCGCAATGCGTTTCAGCGTCCGTTGGCCAGCGGTTCGCACTGTATGGCAGCCTGCTGATAGATCCTGGACCTGAGACGAAAATAGCGGAGCCGCAACTGGTTACACCGATTGCCAGGGTCGTGCCGACAACCAGCGCACATCCGGCTCGGGCCGAGATCGATAGTGAAATCGTCCCCGGGGACAGCTTTGGCGACTGTGCGGGTACTACGTCAGACCGCAGGATCGTTCATGTACGAATGACGCCGCACCAGCTTCGCCGACCCCGTGCGCAGGTCGATCTCATCGCGCGGCGGGGCCCCATCCGACTTGTCTTCCTTATGCATCAGTGCCGTCTGCCGCTGCTCGAATTCGTGATGCTTCGAACCTTGAAATGCCGCGGCCACTTGTTCGAATCCGGTCGCCGCGACCGGCGTGTGCTTGCGGTGTCTGAACCAAGGCAGTATCCGGCTACCGGTGAGTCGATTCCACAGCACCTCGACGAATGCGAGTCCGATCAGCAGGATGGCCAACCCGGGAATGGTCATGGCGACAAGGGCACCCATGTGACCGAAAGTACCGCCGCGTGCCGCGGCCTGCCATCCACCTCGGTACTACACCCCCTGAGCTGCGAGGATGATACTCGCGAGTAGGCACGACGGGCGAGGAATGTGGTTGCCATTGCGTCCGGATCGCCCTATTCTGGTCCGCGTGCCGAATCCCGCCGACCGCCACAGCGCCGCGCTCCACGTCGCAGACCGCGACAGCGCAGTGCTAATTCCGCTTACCGCGATGGTGGCAACCCGGCGACTTCTCGTAGTAACCCGCCGTAGCGGGGTCTGATTCGGACCGGCCCCCTCGCTGCGGGCTACTGATTACTTACTGCTGGTCCCCTCTGTCAATTGAGAAGACAATCCTCGGGAAGACCTCCGCACAATGACCATTCTGACCCTTGACCCCAACATGTTCATCGCCGCCGCCCCCAAGGCGCTGCGCGCCGAATGCGGCGATCTGACAGCCGCGCAATTCCACCACCGCTATTGCGAGCACATCGGCCCGATTCGGGTCGGTGACTGGTCGCCCGCTGGCAATCGGAGCGCGGAGTTCACGGCCACCCTGGAATTCGCCGACCACCTGCGCACGGTGATCGCCACCGGCAGCCCGGTCGCCGCGATGACCTCGGCCCTCTACGACGAGGGCTATCCGGTCGAAATCCTGCAATTCCACCAGCGCCGCACCGCTGCCGGCACCGCGACGTTCGTGCAGTGCGAATGCAACGGCAGGCGCGGCTGGGGCGCGGCCCTGGCCGACGACGGGGCCGAATCGACGGTCCGCGCCATGATCGCGGGCGTCAACAAGCTGGGCGCCTGAGCGAGGCGAAAACGCAACGGGCCGTTCACATTCCGCGGAATGTGAACGGCCCGGTGGTGCAGTTTACTGATCTGCCTGCTGCTCGGCGAGCTGCTTGCGCACCTCGTCCATGTCCAGCGCCTTCACCTGGGTGACCAGATCCTCCAGCGCGGCGGGCGGCAGTGCGCCGGGCTGCGCGAAGACCAGCACCCCCTCGCGGAACGCCATAATGGTCGGAATCGAGCGAATGTTGGCGGCTGCGGCCAGGCCCTGTTCGGCCTCGGTGTCGACCTTGCCGTGCACGACATCGGGATGCTTGTCCGAGGAGGCCTCGAAGGTTGGCGCGAAGCTCTTGCACGGACCGCACCAGTCGGCCCAGAAATCGACGAGTACCACGTCGTTTCCGGTGACGATCTCATCGAAATTCTGTTGGTTCAGCGTCTGGGTGGCCATGACGTCCTCTCGTGTCGATTGTCGCCAGCTATAACGTCCGGCTCGTTATATATCTTCCGGCGGTGCCGCTATCTTCCTCGGGCGACCGGCCATTCGCGCCGTTGATCGCCGTCCCAACGCCGGATACCCACCACGGTCGCGGGAAAATCACGGTCCCTGGCTACGGCATGGATCGCCTCGCCCACATGCTGTGGCGGCACCCGTCTGGCCAGCGTGATATGTGGCGTCCACTCGTCGGGTTGCGCATTCGACGGTATGCCGGGACATGGCGACACGACCGAGAAGATCCGACGTTGCAGTGCGAGCAACTGTTCCGACGGCACCACCGACCGGACCAGGATCGGATTGCGCGCACCGAAGACGAGCAGGCCGCCCAGTCTTATCGGAATCGGCCGGAAACTCAGTTGATCCAGTGCGTGATCGATGCGCGGCCAGATCTGCCTGGCCACCGCGACGGTGATATGTGGTCGATTGGTTTCGGCATGCTTACCGGCCGAACTCGGGATGCCGGCATCGGTGAGCAACTGCCACTGCCGCCGGATCTCCGCATCGGCCACATCGTCCAATAGCAATTCGACCGACTGCACCATAGTTCACGAGAGGTTAGCCGCCCGCGCGGCTCGATGGGCGGCGAACACGCGGCCCAGTTGTCGGTGCACGAACGTTGTCGCGGGAGGATGGCCCGGTGAACCGTATGCGTCTCGGCCTCATCGAAGGTGACGGCATCGGCCCGGAGGTGGTCCGCGCCACCCGCGTGGTGGTCGACGAAGCACTGACCGCGGCCGGCGCGGCCTCGGTCGACTGGGTGCAATTGCCGATGGGGCAGCGCGCCATCGAAGAATTCGGCGATCCGCTGCCCGAGCAGACCCTCGCGGCCCTAGACGAACTAGATGCCTGGATCCTGGGTCCGCACGACAATGCCGCCTACCCGCCCGAACTTCGAATCGCACCAGGCGGCGCCATCCGCAAACGCTTCGGTCTCTACGCGAATATCCGCCCCGCGCGTGCCTTCGCCGGAATCAAGGCGAACGCTCCCGACATCGACCTGGTGATCGTCCGGGAGAACAGCGAGGGTTTCTACGCCGACCGCAATATGTTCGCCGGGTCGGGCGAGTTCCGGCCCACCCCGGATGTGGCGATGGCGGTCGGCCTGATCACCCGCCAAGCCTGCGAGCGGATCGCGCATGAGGCCTTCCGGCTCGCGGCCGCGCGTCGCAAGCGGGTCACCATCGTGCACAAGGCCAATGTGCTGCCCATGACCATGGGCCTGTTCCGCGACGTCTGCTATGACGTCGCCCACGCCTATCCGGGCGTCGAGGTCGACGACGAACACGTCGACGCGGCCGCCGCCCATCTGGTCCGTGCGGCCCGCGACTACGACGTGCTGGTCACCGAGAACCTCTTCGGCGATATCCTCTCCGATCTCGCCGGCGAACTCAGCGGCTCGCTCGGCATCGCCGCATCGCTCAACTGCTCGGCGACCAAGGCGATGGCACAGGCGGTACACGGCGCCGCACCGACCCTGGCCGGACACAATCGCGCAAATCCGGCGGCGCTACAGCTCTCGGCGGCAATGTTGTTGCACTGGCTGGGAATTCGCGACAACAACCGCGCGCTGTCGAAGGCGGGTGAACGCATCGAAGGTGCCGTCGCTGCCGCCTTCGCCGCGGGCATCGCCACCGCCGACCTGGGTGGTCTTGCCTCGACCAGCGAATTCACCGAGCAGGTCTGCGCCAGGGTGCACCGGCGCTGACTGGGATCGGTGAGGCGACCCGGAACCCAACTCATTCGAACATCGGACCGTCCGGTAGGGTCCACCGCCGGTGCCTGAGTGTTTGCTGTGCTCGGAGTGTTCCGCACAGAACGGATAATCTTCCGTTACTGTCCAGCACGAAACGCCACGATCGCTTAGATTGCCAAACGGGTGGTGACGCCCGGGTTTCTCGGATCCGAAATGTGGAGGGCTGCTGTGTCTGTTCGATCGGTTCTTGGCAGGCGCGCCCTGCAAGCGATGTGCGTACTCGCCGGTGGTGTGCTGGCGGTGTCGGGCTGTAGTAACACCGAGGACAACTCGCCCTCGGTGGTGAAGGTACAGGGGATCGACAAGTTCGACACGGCCGCCGCGCTACTCCCGGACAAGATCAAGCAGTCGGGCAAGCTCGTCGTCGGAGTCAATGTCCCGTATCAGCCCAATGAGTACAAGGATCCGAGCGGCAAGATCGTCGGTTTCGATGTCGACCTGATGGACGCGGTCGCCGCGACCCTCGGCCTCAAGGCCGAGTACGTCGAATCCTCATTCGAGAAGATCATTCCCGCGATCCAGGCGGGCACCTACGACGTCGGCATGTCCTCCATCACCGACTCGAAGGAACGCGAACAGAGCGTCGACTTCACCACTTACTTCAACGCGGGCAGCCAGTGGGCGCAACAGACGGGTAAACCGATCGACCCGGAAAACGCCTGCGGTAAGCGGGTCGCAGTGCAGGCCACCACGGTTCAGGACACCGACGAAATTCCGGCGCGCAGCAAGAAGTGCGAGGCGGAGGGCAAGCCCGCCATCGATAAGAAGCCGTTCGACGAGCAGAGCGCGGCGACCAACGCGCTGGTGCTCGGCCAGGTCGACGCGATGTCGGCGGATTCGCCGGTTACCGCGTATGCGATCAAGAAGAGCGACGGCAAGATCGAAGCGGCGGGCAAGGTCTTCGATTCCGCGCCCTACGGTTGGGCCATTCCCAAGGGTTCGGCGCTCGGCAAGGCGCTGCAGGCCGCCGTCCAGCACCTGATGGATAACGGCAAGTACCTGGAGATCACCAAGAACTGGGGTGTGCAGGAAGGCGCGATCACCAAGTCGGTCATCAACGGCGCCGAGAGCTGATCGATGTCGTCATCCGAAATCACGTCGGCGCCCGGCGACAACACCGGGCCCGGCGGGCCGATCGACGCGGCAGAACCGGAGCCGATCAAGGCCGTTCCCCTACGCAGGCCGGGCCGCTGGATCGCTGCGGCGATCATCCTGGCCCTGCTCGGGCTCTTCATCTACGGCGCGGCCACCAACCCCGCGTACGGATGGGGAACCTATCGAAAGTACTTGTTCGATAGCCGGATCGCCTCCGGCGCGATGATCACCCTCGAGCTGACCGTGCTCGCGATGGCGATCGCCATCGTGCTGGGCGCGTTGCTCGCGGTGATGCGCCTGTCGCCGAATCCGGTGTTGCGCGCCGTGGCGTGGGTGTATCTCTGGATTTTCCGTGGCACACCGGTTTTCGTGCAGTTGGTCTTCTGGGGTCTGTTTCCGTCGCTGTACAAGTCGATCCAGCTCGGTGTGCCGTTCGGGCCGGAGTTCGTTCGGATCGACGTCCAGGGATTGCAGGCCGCGTTCGCCTTCGCAGTGATCGGCCTCGCGTTGAACGAGGCCGCGTATATGGCCGAAATCGTCCGTGCCGGAATCAATTCTGTCGGCGAGGGGCAGCGCGAGGCCTCGACGGCGCTGGGCATGTCGTGGTCGCAGACCATGCGCAGAACCGTGCTGCCGCAGGCGATGCGGGTGATCATTCCGCCGACCGGTAATGAGCTCATCGGCATGCTGAAGACCACTGCGTTGGTCACCGCGATCCCGTTGAGCACCGACCTGTACGGGCGGGCCCGCGATATCTACGGTGTGAACTTCCAGCCGATTCCACTGCTATTGGTCACCGCCACTTGGTATCTCGCGGTCACCAGCGTGCTGATGATCGGGCAGTATTACCTGGAGCGCTACTACTCGAGGGGTGCCTCGCGACAGCTGACCGCCAAGCAACTGCAGCAACTGGCCGACGCTCAGACGATTGTGAAGGCGAAATGAGCGAGCGTAGCGAGCGAACAATGGACACGGCCGCTTTCGCAGGCATGAGCGGGACGACAGACAAAGTGGAGCCGACTGACACAC
The DNA here is from genome assembly GCF_044458905.1 of Nocardia sp. NPDC050408. Classification (NCBI taxonomy): domain Bacteria; kingdom Bacillati; phylum Actinomycetota; class Actinomycetes; order Mycobacteriales; family Nocardiaceae; genus Nocardia; species Nocardia sp. NPDC050408. Next base: position 42,956 of record NZ_JBITIL010000010.1, read on the forward strand.
AGCCGATGATTTTCGCGGATCGGGTGTGCAAGAACTTCGGTGCGCTGCAGGTGCTCAAGGGCATTTCGCTCGAGGTCGGGCGTGGCGATGTGCTGTGCCTGATCGGGCCGTCGGGTTCGGGTAAATCGACCTTTCTGCGCTGTATCAACCACCTCGAGCAGGTGAATGCCGGTCGGCTCTATGTCGACGGCGACCTCATCGGCTATCGCGAAAAGGGCGGCAAACTCTACGAATTGCACCCGCGTGATGCGGCCAAGCAGCGCCGCGATATCGGCATGGTGTTCCAGCATTTCAACCTGTTCCCGCATCGTACGGCGATGGAGAACATTGTCGAGGCGCCCATCCAGGTGAAGGGCCTGCGCAAGACGGACGCGACGGCGCGTGCACACGAGTTGCTTGACCGAGTCGGCATGGGGGACAAGGCGAATGCCTATCCGGCCCAGCTCTCCGGCGGTCAGCAACAGCGCGTCGCCATTGCCCGCGCACTGGCCATGGATCCCAAGCTGATGCTCTTCGACGAGCCGACCTCGGCACTGGATCCGGAATTGGTCGGCGAGGTGCTCGGGGTCATGCGCGAACTCGCCGCCGACGGAATGACGATGGTGGTTGTCACCCACGAAATGGGTTTCGCCCGTGAGGTTGCCGACCAACTGGTGTTCATGGACGGCGGCGTGGTCGTGGAGGCGGGTAATCCACGCGAGATGCTGGCCGACCCGAAACAGGAACGCACCAAGGCATTCCTGTCGCGACTGCTGTGAATTCAGCGTCGGCCCAGGCCGATACGGAGTTGTCCGAGTAGGACTTTCGCCGCCGGACTGCCCGGACGATCGCGCCGCCACGCCAACGCGAGTTGTCCGCGCAGCTCCGGTTCGGTGATCGACAGCACCCGCACGCCGAATGCGGCGGCCTCCTCGGCCGTCAGCGCGGGCACCACCGCGATGCCGAGGCCGCGGGCGGCGAGCCGGAGCAACAGCGGGGGAGCGGCGGCCTCGAATGCGATATCGGGTTCGAATCCCGCTGCGGCACAGGCTCGATCGAAGACGCCGCGGATACCGGTGCCGCGCGGCAGACAGATCAGCGGTTGCTCGCGCAACTGGTCGAGCGTGATCGCGGCACCCTTCTTACCGTCCGGCGCGACCGCCGCAACCACCGGCGTATCGAGCACAATATCGATACCGATCTCGGCACCGATCTCGGCGCCGGTCAACCCGACCAGGGCGATATCCAGCTCACCGCTGCGCACCGCCGCGAGCATCCGTTCGGAGGTGTCCTCGGTCAGGCTGATGCCGACCTGCGGGTGGTCGTCGTGAAAATCCGCCAGCACCGAGGAGATATCGAATTCCTCGTCGCCCGCGCCGGATATGCATCCGAGCCGGACGTGTCCGCGCAGCAGTCCAGTGAATTCGTCCACTGTCGCGGTGATCTGCTCGGTTGCCGCCAGCGCGGTCCTGACATGCGGTAGCACCGCCGCGCCCACTTCGGTCAAGGTCACCGAGCGCCCGCCGCGATCGAGAAGTTGTTGTCCCAGTTCACGTTCGAGCTGGCGGATCTGCGCGCTGAGTCCGGGTTGGGCCAAATGCAACCGAGCCGCAGCGCGGGTGAAGTTGGCCTCCTCGACCACGGTCACGAAGTAGCGGAGTTGGCGCAGTTCCATAACTACTGATTATAAGGACAAGCAGAACTATCTGTTGTACTTCTGACTCAGCACGCGGCATCGTTTAAGGCATGGGAAACACCGCAGAGATCATCGACACCTTCACCGGCCCGGTCTTCCGCCCCGGCGACACCGGATACGACGAAGAAGTCGCCGGTTTCCAGGCCGCGTACCGCCACCGCCCCGCACTGGTCGTCGGCGCGGTACACGTCGAGGATGTGCGCAGTGCGGTGGAATACGCCGCGCGCCACGGACTTCCGGTCGCGGTCCAGGCCACCGGGCACGGACTTTCGGCCGCGGCCGACGGCGGTGTGCTGATCAGCACCCGTCGGATGACCGATATCCGGATCGACCCGCCGACGCGTACGGCCCGCGTCGGCGCCGGAGTGCGGGCGGGCGCGCTGGTCGAAGCCGCCGCACCGTACGGGCTGGCACCATTGAACGGATCCTCGCCGTCGGTCGGGGTCGTCGGCTACAGCCTCGGCGGCGGATTGGGCCTGCTGGCACGGCAATTCGGCTACGCCGCCGAACATGTGCGCGTCGTCGAAATCGTCACGGCGGACGGTCGGGTCCGCACGCTGACCCCCGGCGACGAACTCTTCGGCGCGGTGCTCGGCAGCGGCGGCAATTTCGGCGTGGTGACCGCGCTGGAACTGGAGCTGGTTCCGGTCGCCACCGTCTACGGCGGTCAGTTGGTCTTCGACACCCCGCTGGTCGAGCAGGCCCTGGAAGCTTGGAAGGACTGGACCGCAACGCTGCCCGACGAGCTGACCTCGACGGTCACCGTCATGACCTTCCCGCCCATTCCGCAGGTTCCGGAACCGCTGCGCGGGCGCTATGTCGCGTCGATCCGGATCGCCTACAACGGATCCGTAGACGAGGGCGAGCGTTTGGTCGAGCCGTTGCGGGCCGTCGGGGATCGTCTGAAGGATGACCTGCGGGTCATGCCGTACACCGAATCGCACACCATCCACAGCGATCCCGACCACCCGCATGCCTACGCCGCTACCAATGCACTGCTCGATGAGCTCACCGGAGAAACCTTGTCGGTCTTGCTCGAGGCCACCGGACCCGAATCGCCGATCCAGGCGGTAGTCGATATCCGGCACCTCGGCGGTGCGCTGAGTAGGCGTGGCCCCGCGGGGATCAGCGTGGACAACCGGGATGCCGACTACATCGTTCGCATCATCACCATGCCTGGACCCGATGCGGGTGACGCCGCGCCCGAGGATCATGCGGTGATCCGCGCGGCGCTCGCGCCGTGGACCGTCGGTCACAGCTTGAACTTCCTCTACGGCGCGGGTGCCGCCGCCGACGAGGCGCAGACCCGAGGTGGCTACGCACCGGAAACCTACGCCCGGCTGGCCGCATTGAAGGCAAAGTACGACCCGCACAATATGTTCCGCTTCAACCGCAACATCACACCCGCGAACTGACCGCCGCGACCGCCCCGAGCATCTGTTGCCCGGGGCGGGTCTGGTGCTATCTTAGTGATATCACTTTGATACTCGGAGGATGTCATGAAGCTTCGGTCGGCGTTCCACGTCAACGGCTTTCTCGTGTTGGTGTCGTGGTTTGTCCTTACGCTCCTGATCGGTGGCGGCGCCATCGTCGGATACGCCGTGGCCGCGCACAACGACAATGTGCCCGCACTGGTCGGCGCGATCATCGCGACCGTGGTGGTGGTCGCGCTCCTGCTGTTGGCCACCGGGCTTACCGTGGTGAATCCCAATGAGGCCAAGGTCGTTCAGTTCTTCGGCCGCTACATCGGCTCACTGAGCGAGCCCGGCTTCTACTCCGTGGTGCCGCTCACCGACCGCCGCAGCATTTCGCTGAAGGTGCGCAACTTCGAGACCCAGAAGCTCAAGGTCAACGATGCCGACGGCAATCCGGTGGAGATCGCCGCCGTCGTGGTCTACCGGGTAGTCGACAGCTTCAAGGCCGCATTCTCGGTCGACGACTACGAAGAGTACGTGGCGACCCAGTCCGAGGCGGCCGTGCGGCACCTGGCCACGACCCACCCCTATGACGCGCACGACCAGAACGCCACCAGCCTGCGCGACGGGGTCGAGGTGGCCGAGGAACTGACCGTCGAACTGCGTGACCGCACCGATCTGGCGGGCATCGAGGTCATCGAGGCCAGGATCACCCACCTTGCCTACGCGCCGGAGATCGCGCAGGCCATGCTCGTGCGGCAGCAGGCGGCCCAGGTGGTCGCCGCGCGCACCCGGATCGTCGAGGGCGCGGTCGGCATGGTCCGGCTCGCGCTGGACAGGCTCGCCGAACAGGGCGTCGTCGAACTCGACGAGGAACGCAAGGCCGCCATGGTCTCCAACCTGCTGGTCGTCCTCTGCGGTGACCGCGCCACCCAACCCGTCGTCAATACCGGCTCGCTCTACTCCTGAGTCGCCCATGGCCGAGCGCAAGAAGATCCTGCTACGCCTGGACCCGGCGATACACGAGGCCATTGCCCAGTGGGCCGCCGACGACCTGCGCAGTATCAATGCCCAGATCGAGTACGCACTGCGCCTTGCGTTGAAACAGGCAGGGCGCGGCCCGAAAGCGAAACCGGCCGAGGAGTAGCCGGAATACGCTCTGCCGCAACGATGCCGAACGCCCACGGGTGTTCGGCATCGCCGGCATTCGTCTCCGACGATGTGTCAGCGCGCGAGTTCGCCGAGGAGTTCGAGACTGTCGGTGTACAGCGCGTGTTGCGCGTCCCGGTCGTAGGACGCCTTCGATGAAGGTTTCGCGGTACGGCCAACGAAGTGCTGGCCGGTCATCTTGTCGAGCGATGGATCGGTGACAAGCCACGCGAGATCCTCGCCCGATCGGCGCGGTGTATTCACACCGGGCAATAACACCAGACCCCGAGCGACTGTGCGCCACAACAGTTTGGCTGCCGCCCCGGCATCCCTGGCGAGTCCGGTGCCTGGCATCAGTCCCGGATCGAAGGCATTCACCGTGATGCCGCGCGGCTGGAACTGGCGTGCCAATTCGTAAGTGGTCTGCAGATTAGCCAACTTCGATGTGCTGTAACGGCGACGGCCGTCGCGCTGTGCGGATTCTGTCGACTCGGGCGGGTAGGCGAGTTGGCGGACATCGGTATCCAGCGGATCGGGCATGCCGGTGAACTGATCCGGATTATGTGTGCCCGAGGTGACGAAGACGATGCGCGCGGGTGCGATCAGGTCGTCGAGCAGCGCTTGGACCAGTGCGAGGTGTCCGAGATGGTTGACGCCGAAGGTGGCCTCTACGCCGTCCTCGGTGTAGCTGCGGCGGGTGAACTGCAGTCCGGCGTTGCACACCAGTGCGCGCAGCGGAGGTAGTCCGCGCCTGCGGAACTCGTCGGCGAAATGGGCGACGGAGGCCAGTGCGGCGAGGTCCAGCGTTGCCGCCTGCGCGCCGATGGCGGCGGCCTGCGCCTGGGCCCGGTCGGCGTCACGCCCGGTCACGACGACCGTCCATCGGGGATCGGCGGCGAGTGCCCTGGCGCATTCGCGGCCGAGGCCGCTGGTGCCGCCGGTGATCACAACAGTTCTGTCACTTGTTGTCATATGGCAGAGTCTGCCATATGGCGCGCTGTGCGACAATACTCGGATGTCGTTGCGGGATCGAAAGAAGGAGCGGACGAGGCGGGCGATCGCCGATGCCGCGCTGCGGTTATTCGTCGAGCGCGGATACGACGCCGTGACCGTGGCGGATATCGCCGCCGAGGCCGAGGTCGGGACGCGCACCCTGCACCGCTACTACGCCAGTAAGGATGAATTGCTGTTTGCCGAGGACGACGAGCATCGGGCGGAACTGGCCGGTCTGCTGGCCGAGCGCCCGTCCGACGAATCCCCGGAGGAAACCATGGTCGCGGTCATCGGCCCGCTGGTCGACCGCTTCGCCGACCGTCTCGCCGACGCCCGCGCCCGCGATGCGCTGATCGCGGCCAACCCGGCCTTGCAGGCCCGCGAGCTGGCCAAGCGCAATGCGGTGGAATCCCTTGTCGCCGAACATCTTGCGCACCGCTTGGGTGTAGCGGCGGGCACCGATGTGCGGCCGCTGCTCTGGGCCAAGGTCAGCATGGCCTGTTTCTTTGCGGGCTACGAGATCTGGCTGCATATCGGCGGCGACCTGGGCTCGCACATCGGCGATGCACGAGCCGCACTACTCGATGAATTCCGTTCGGCCGGTACCTGATTCAGTGCCAGCGGTCGGCGGCATCGGTTCATCGTGTGGATTCGGCCGCAGCGGCCGCCTCGGTCTGCAACTGCATCTGCGGGTCCGAACTCAGAATCAGCACCGCGGGCCCGATCGCGGCAGACGTTCGCCGGGCGCTACGAACGTGCGCCGGAATGCGGTTCGCAAACCGGTGGTCAGGGGTCACCGCCAGGCTCGAGAGCGCCGCGAGTTCATCGGCGGCGAACGGCGGCTGCGAGATTCGCCGAGCAGTCCTGACTGCGCGGCAAGGTAGCGTGACCCGGTGCCAATCTCGTTCGACACCAGCGGATTACAGCAGCTCGACAGCAATGCGTGGCGCGATCCTGCCACTGGCGACATCGTGCAGTTGAGTTACTTCGATCTGGTGCCCGATCTGCCCGCGCCACTGACGGACCTGACAACATTGCGGCGCAGGCTCGCCGAGATCCATGCCGAAAGCGGTTGTCTCATCGAGGCTTTCGTCGTCGGAATCGATTCGCAACCCGCGCTGCTGCGGCTGCAGAAGATGCGGCTGCCGGATCAGCCGACCGGTGTGGTCATTGCCGCCTCGCTCACCGTGCCGAAGGCGACTTGCAGTGCGGTGCTGCAGATCCTCTGCCCGGAGACCGGCACCACCGGAATCCGTGAGGCGGTACTCGCACTGGAAATCGGCTTCGACAATATGTACCCGCCCCATCCGTACGCACCCGATCTGCACGGCGCGCTGCCCTATAACGCGGCCGATGACCTGCGCTGGGACGAGCGCTTCCCCGACCATCCGCTCTCGCGTGCCCGCCGCTGGGCGGCGTATACCTGCCCCGCCGCCCGTCTCGATCCCAACTTCGCGGCGCTGCCGGCGTTCTGAGAACTAGGTGTCGGCCGGTTTGTGGGTGACGAAGATGGCGGTGCCGGGGAACAACTCACCCCGCAGCGGGCTCCACTGACCCCACTCCCGCTCCAGCCACTCCGGCCAGTCCGGTTCGATGATGTCGTCGAGCAGCAGCCCGGCGGCGACGATCTCACGCACCCGATCGCCGATGGTGCGGTGATGTTCGACGTAGGTCGGCGTGCCCGCACTGTCGACTTCTACATACGGCGTGCGGTCGAAGTAGGGGATCGAGGCGGTCAGGCCGGCGGGTCCGGGGTCGTCCGGAAATATCCAGCGCATCGGATGGTTCACCGAGAACACCCAGCGACCGCCCGGCCGCAACACCCGCGCAACCTCGCGCATCACCTGTTCGGAGTCTGCGACGAACGGGACCGCGCCGAAGGACGAACACGCCAGATCGAAGGATTCGTCGGCGAACGGCAGTGCCTCCGCCCCCGCCTGCACCAACGGCACCTTCGGCCCGCCGCCCGCCATTGCCGCGAGTCCGCGCGTGAGCATTCCCATGGACAGATCGAGTCCTACCGGCTGCGCGCCCTGTCCGGCCAACCAGCGCGAACACGGTGCGGATCCGCATCCGATCTCCAGGATCCGCTTACCCGCGAGCTCGCCGAGGAAATGCATATCGCCCTCGTGCAAGCCCTCTGGGCACCAGATGAACTCGCCCTCGGGGGAGTCGACGCCGAGAAAGTCGGCGTGGGTTTCGTGATACTGGTCGGCATCGGCGTCCCACCAGCGCCGACTGGCCTGCTGGCTGGCGGCCGAACCGATTCTGGTCCGCGCGGTCGCGGTGGTCCCGAGCAGTGCGTTTGCCTGCGTATGGCGATCTTCCGACACGCCGTCAGACTATCTCGGCGTGGCGTCGGGACCGGTTTGCCCGGCCGGACCAAGGTCGCGTACGCTGAACGCGCGAGTGTCTATGGGTACTGCCGTACCGGTGTCATTGCAGTAACAATCTGCGGGGGCAACTGTACAGAAGTAACGCCAACACCCGTGCTGAGTTTCACAAGCGTTCGCGTGCGGTACGTTCATTATGTCCGTCACGTCGCGTCATCGCGGTGAGATCGCAGCGTACCGAAAGTTCCAATGTCCGCAACCGACCACAATCCGTCCGGAGCAAACCGACATATGCCCACCACCGTCACCTCGCCGCAGGTAGCCGTCAACGACATCGGCTCCGCCGAGGACTTCCTCGCCGCCATCGACGCCACGATCAAGTACTTCAACGACGGCGATATCGTCGAAGGAACCATCGTCAAGGTCGATCGCGACGAGGTCCTGCTCGACATCGGTTACAAGACCGAAGGCGTCATCCCCTCTCGCGAACTCTCCATCAAGCACGATGTCGACCCCAACGAGGTCGTTTCCGTGGGTGATGAGGTCGAGGCTCTTGTTCTCACCAAGGAGGACAAGGAAGGCCGCCTGATCCTGTCGAAGAAGCGGGCGCAGTACGAGCGGGCGTGGGGCACCATCGAGGAGCTCAAGGAGAAGGACGAGGCCGTCAAGGGCACCGTCATCGAGGTCGTCAAGGGCGGTCTGATCCTCGACATCGGTCTGCGCGGCTTCCTCCCGGCCTCCCTGGTCGAGATGCGCCGGGTCCGCGACCTGCAGCCGTACGTCGGCAAGGAGATCGAGGCCAAGATCATCGAGCTGGACAAGAACCGCAACAATGTGGTCCTGTCCCGCCGCGCCTGGCTCGAGCAGACCCAGTCCGAGGTCCGCAGCGAGTTCCTGCACCAGCTGCAGAAGGGCCAGGTCCGCAAGGGTGTGGTCTCCTCGATCGTCAACTTCGGCGCGTTCGTCGATCTCGGCGGCGTCGATGGTCTGGTGCACGTCTCCGAGCTGTCCTGGAAGCACATCGACCACCCGTCCGAGGTTGTCGAGGTCGGCAACGAGGTCACCGTCGAGGTCCTCGACGTCGATCTGGACCGCGAGCGGGTTTCGCTGTCGCTCAAGGCGACCCAGGAAGACCCGTGGCGTCAGTTCGCCCGCACCCACGCGATCGGTCAGATCGTGCCGGGCAAGGTCACCAAGCTGGTTCCGTTCGGTGCGTTTGTGCGCGTCGAAGAGGGCATCGAGGGCCTGGTGCACATCTCCGAGCTGGCCGAGCGCCACGTGGAGGTCCCGGACCAGGTTGTCGCGGTCGGCGACGACGCGATGGTCAAGGTCATCGACATCGACCTGGAGCGTCGCCGGATCTCGCTGTCGCTGAAGCAGGCGAACGAGGACTACCACGCCGAGTTCGACCCGTCGAAGTACGGCATGGCCGACAGCTACGACGACCAGGGCAACTACATCTTCCCCGAGGGCTTCGATCCCGACACCAACGAGTGGCTCGAGGGCTTCGACAAGCAGCGCGAAGAGTGGGAAGGCCGCTACGCCGAGGCGGAGCGTCGCCACAAGATGCACACCGCGCAGATGGAGAAGATGGCGGCCGACGCCGCGGCCGAGGCCGCGAACGGTGGCGGCGCGTCGGGCAACTACTCCTCTGAGAGCGGTTCGCAGGCGTCCTCCGGCCAGGCCGAGTCCTCCGGCGGTTCGCTCGCCAGCGACGCCCAGCTCGCGGCCCTGCGTGAGAAGCTCTCCGGCAACGCCTGATTCGTAGAGCAGTAGCGAAGGCCCCGGTCCGATTGGACCGGGGCCTTCGTGTTGCGGCAATCGGTAGTGTGCCCGGACATGGGGAGCAATCCGGGCAAGACCAGATTGCTCGCTGACCGGTGTGCTCGAAACATGGTCTGCGGCACGGCCGGTGGGCGAGCGTACGGCCGAGGTCGACGAGAAGGACTGCGCGGCACCGGTGAACCGCCGATAGCGATCAGTCGGACATTTGACCAATTTCACCGGAATGTCTGCACGCCTTAGCGATAGGGTGCAGGCGAGTCGGTAGCGCGTTGGCAAGATCGAGCCCGACGAATCAGCCCGGACGAGAGAGAACACCACGCATGTGCGCAGCGAGTCCGTTCAGCGGTCTCAACCGTAGACAGTTCCTGGCGAAGGCCGCCGCGGCCGGAGCGGTGGGCGCACTCGCGTCCTGGGCCGATCCGATCATCGAACGCGCCTACGCCGCCGATCCGGCCGGGACCGGCGGCCTCGGCGATATCGAGCATTTCGTGCTGCTCATGCAGGAGAACCGTTCCTTCGACCACTATTTCGGCACCATGGCCGGCGTGCGTGGTTTCGGTGAGGCATCCAAGTCCTGGCAGCAGTACGGTTGGACGCCCGGTATCGGTCCGACCCCGGACGGCTTCGTGAACCCGTTCCGTCTCGACACCACCCGTGGCGCGACACTCGACGGTGAATGCATCAACGATCCGGATCACAGCTGGGGCGGTATGCATCGGGCCTGGAACGGTGGCGCCAACGATCAGTGGATGCCGATGTCCATTGCCAGTGTCGGCCCGGCCAACGCGCCCGCGGCCATGGGTTACTACCTGCGCGAGGACATTCCGATCCACCATGAACTCGCCGATGCGTTCACCATCTGCGACAACTACCACTGTTCGGTCCTGGGCCCGACGGATCCGAACCGGCTGTACTGGATCAGCGCCACCATCGACCCGGATGGCGTGGCGGGTGGACCGCTGCTGGAGACACCCACATTGATCCCGCAGCACGTCTACAGCTGGCGCACCTACCCGGAGAACCTCTCCGAAGCGGGCGTCAGCTGGAAGATCTACAACAACCGCGATGCGGGCCCGCTGTCCTCGGTGATCCTGGACGGCATGCTCGGCTGTTTCACCCAATCTACTGATCCGAATTCCGAATTGGCCCGGCGCGGCCTTGCGCCGGTGTACCCCAACGACTTTCAAGCCGATGTCGCCAACGACACGTTGCCCGCTGTGTCCTGGGTGATTCCGTCGTTGATCAACTGTGAACATCCCGCGCTGCCTGCGGCCTTCGGCGCGTATGGCATCGTGCAACTGCTCGATATCCTCACCTCCAATCCGAAGGTGTGGGAGAAAACCGCGCTGATCATCAGCTACGACGAGAACGGCGGCTTCTTCGACCACGTCACCCCGCCGACCGCGCCCGCGGGCACGCCGGGCGAATTCGTCACAGTGCCGTTGGATCGGGTGAAGGCTTCGAAAGGTATCGCGGGTCCGATCGGTTTGGGGTATCGCGTTCCCGGCCTGGTGATTTCGCCGTACAGCCGCGGCGGGCTGGTCGCATCGGAGACCTTCGATCACACCTCCCAGCTCCGACTGCTCGAGACCCGCTTCGGCGTCGAGGTGCCGAATCTGACGCGGTGGCGGCGCAGCGTCACCGGCGATATGACCTCGGCCTTCGATTTCGGTTCGACCCCGGATACGGCGAAGCCGGTGCTGAGCGATCCGAAGCCGAAGATGGATGCCGCGATCGCCCAGTGCGGTCCGAATATGGCACTGGGGAGCACGACTTCGGGTGTCCCGTATCCGGTGCCGCCCAACCAGATGCCGACCCAGCAATCTGGTTCGCGTCGCCGTCCGAGCGGAATCGTGCGAGGTTAGGCTGCGGGTATTCTCGCCCTGATGTCCGAGTCGGCCGTCGAGTTCACCGGGACCGCCTGGGAACGCAGGAAGATCGAGATGATGAGCCGCATCCAGCGCGTCGCGCTGGATCGTGTTCTACGGGCACGGGTATCGCAATGTGACGGTGGAGCGGGTCGCGGTGGCGGCCGGGGTATCGCCGAGTTCGGTCTTAGTTCGGCACCAAGGAGATGCTCGTCCTCTACGACGAGGCCGATCCAAGGGTGCTGGATGTGCTGCGCACGGCCGGTGGCGGCGATACCGTCGACCCGCCTGCGGTCAGGAAGCTCGCGAAAACCGCGACCATGCTGGCGGCCGCCGCGGTGATCGGCCGGGCGGTGCGTTGCAGTCCATCCGAACCGCGGCGGCATTGTCACCGGTCTCGTCCCAGCATTCCTTCATCCGCCGGATCAGGAATACCTCGTAATCCATTGATAGACAGAACAATACGGCGAATACCAGTATCAGTAGATACATCTCCAGGAATCCGGTGCTGCGGAAGCCGAGCGCGGATTCGCTTACATCGTGTTGGAATACCGCGACCGTCCGGCCCAGTGCGGCCCCGGTAGTCAGCAGGTTGAGCAGAATTGCCATGAGCGCGAGCACAATACGGCGGAATGCCACAATCGGGAATGTCAGCGATACGGTCAAACAAGCGTGATCACCCAGGGAAAGCAGGCGGTAATCCGGTGCGGCACATCAGCGAACGTCGCTGACCGCCGATGCGAACTTCTACATTGTCGAGAGCCGCTGCACGAGAACGGATATCGGAGACCAAGTCGGTGGCGGTCGTCGAATCGAAGGTGACCTTGTGTACCACGATTGCCAGTACCCGGCCATCCGCCTGCTGCGGCAGCACCGTGGCAATGCGCGGTCGCGGGTCAGTTCGGCGATGAATCGAGTAGCTTCGGAACGGGTTTCGTCACCAAGCGGGCCCGCTGTCCGGACCTGCTGCCACCACCTCGATCGGTGCGAGCAGCCCGGGACCGAAACTGTCCTCGATGAGTTCGGTCGCCCGGCCGGTCGGTCGATCCGTCGGTGCGGTGAGGCCCATATCGACGCCGTAGCGTATGCCGGTGATCGGGGTCGCCGAGGCCAGTAAGCCGACCCCGATCGCGCCGAACAGCGCGGGCCGTCCCATAACGGTATGCCTCCACCGTGCCCATACGCTCGATGCCGTCGCGGACCGGACTGCCGCGGGCCTGAGCAGGTGCGGCAGTGCGCCGAGATTCACCGCCGGACCCAGCGTCGCCAGCAGTGCGGACAATAGCGTGAGGCCCGCGATCAATGTGGCGATGACCGCGACCACCACCCCGACCGCGACACCATTCAGCATCGGCAGCCCGACCGCTGCCAGCGCGCACAGCGAGATCATCACGATGAATCCCGAGGCCAGAATGATGCGGCCGGTCGTATCTATCGCGCTGCCGATAGCCGCGGCAATGGCCTCGGCGGATTGCCGATCGCGCACGCCGCGCCGGGGCAGCTCCCCGTTGAATCGGCTCACGATGAACATCGCGTAGTCGATCGCGGTGCCGGTAGCGATCATGGTGGCAACCGAGAGCACCAGCGGATCGAAGGGCAGAAAGGTGGTCAGGCCGAAGAGCGCGCCGACGGCGACTGCGATGCCCGCCGCCGTGACGGTAATGGGCAGCGTGGCCGCGACCACCGCGCCGAGGGCGAGCACCGCAGTCGCCATGGGTAGGCCGATGGCCTCGGCACGTTGCATATCGGCGGTCTCGATTTCGATGAGATCGGTCTGTGCGGGCGCGAACCTGGTGACCATGACCTCGATGCCGGAATGTAGGTGATGACGGCAGCACGAAGTGACCCAGTCCCGATTGGGCTGGGTCACCGGAGGTTTATGACCAGATGGGCGGCAGAGTCAGCTGGCGGCCGCAGGCACCCAGTACGCGGTCGCGGCGGCGGAGCGTTTTCGCATGGCCGCGAAGCTGTGCCGAGCGGGGCTGATCAAAGCGGTGAACCACGAGCGGCGGTGCTCGGCGAGCGCTGCCGCGACGGCGGGATGCTTGATGCAGTGCATGCCCCCCGCCCTGCCCAGGCGGTGGCGACCCACCTGGTTGATTTTGGTGCCCAATGATGTTCCTTTGCTTGCTGGTATTGGCCTGGATCGCCACGGCGAAGATTAGTCGAACGAAAGTGTTCGGCACAGTATTTTGCACGAGTAATTGCCTCGGCGTGTCGGAAAGTTGTGGTCCGGCGCGGAGAATCGACCGGAAATGTTGCGAGATGGTCTCGGCCCAGTCACGGATCGGGCAAATGGTGTTTCAGATGGTGGAATGTGCGCGTAGGGGGTTGCGTTCGGCGCGACATCGAGGATGCGAGACTGGTCGAATGTTACGGATCGGCCTCACCGGAGGCATGGGAGCGGGCAAGTCGACGGTGGCGCGGATTCTCGCCGATCTCGGCGCGGTGATCGTCGATTCCGATGTGATCGCCAGAGAGGTCGTCGAGCCGGGTACCGAAGGCCTGACGGCGTTGGTGGCGGCGTTCGGTCCCGGCATCCTCGCCGCCGACGGCAGCCTCGATCGGCCGGCGCTGGCGGCCAAGGCATTCGGATCCGACGAAGCGCGTGCCACGTTGAATTCCATTGTTCATCCATTGGTCGGTAAACGAACTACGGAATTGATTTCCGCCGCGCCGTCGGATGCGATTCTCGTTCAAGACATTCCGCTCCTGGTGGAAAATGGTCTCGCGCCGCTGATGAATCTTGTATTGATCGTCGATGTGCCCGCGGAAACTCGGATACGGCGGTTGGTGCAATTCCGGGGCGTTTCCGAATCGGATGCCCGGGCACGTATTTCGGCGCAGGCCACCGATGAACAGCGCCATGCGGTCGCGGATGTGCTGTTGGACAATAGCGGTGAGTCGGGGGCCATTGATTCGGTTGTTCGGCAGTTGTGGGCGCAACGGCTGGTGCCGTTCGAGCGGAATCTGCGCACCGCGACACCGGCGCGGCGCACGGAGTTGCGCGTTGTTCCCGCGAATCCCGAGTGGGCGGCGCAGGCGCAGCGGCTAATCGCCCGGCTGTGGGTTGCGTGTGGTGCGGCGGCCTCGCGGATCGACCACATCGGCTCCACCGCGGTGCCGGGATTGCCCGCCAAGGATGTCATCGATGTGCAAATCACCGTGGCGGATCTGGCTGCCGCCGATGGGTTGCGAGATGCGTTGGGGGCGGCTGGTTTTCCGGTGCGGCCCGATATCGTTGCCGACAATCCGAAGCCGACCGCGGCGGATCCGAAGGGCAGCGATACGGCGTTGTGGGCCAAGCGGTTTCACCAGAGTGCCGACCCGGGGCGGTTGGCGAATGTGCATGTCCGGGTGGCAGGTTCGCCGGGGCAGGAATTCGCGTTGCTGTTCCGGGACTGGCTGATTGCCGAAGCAGCCGTGCGCGCGGAGTATCTGGAGGTCAAGCGCGAAGGTGAGGCCAAGGCGGCCGGGCTGACCGGCGAGGCGGCAACGCTGGCGTATCTGGATGTGAAGGAACCGTGGTTCGACGCTGCCTGCCCGCGGGCCGCGGCCTGGCGCGACAGCGTCGAACGCTGAACTGTACGCGGGCTATCGGATGTTCAGAGCAGTGCGGCGAGCCGATCGTTGGCCGCACCGAGCGGTGCCGCCAACGGGACCATCGCCAGCTCGGCGGTGGTACTACATCCAGGTCAGGGTGATATCCAAGGTGGCGAGCCAGCGGTCCAGCGAGTAGCCGTTGGCGGCGATGCCGTCGATGGCAATGGACGCGTGTTCGATGGCGGCCTGGGCCTCGGCGAGGGTGATCAAACCGGCGGTGTGCGCGGCGAGCAGTTCGTCCACGTCGAGCAGTTCCGTCTCGCGTCCCGAGCGCACCACGATATCGAGGTAGTGGTCCACCGACTTCCACTTCTTCGGCTCGACCTGGGTGAATTCGCCGAGGTCGAGGTAATAGTCCTCATCGCGTCGATGTGCGGGGTGAAAGTGGAAGATCGTCACCCGAATGGAAAGCCCGGGCAGCAGCCACGACTCGATGTAGTGGAACTGCGGATGGTCCGAGGTGCGCGCCATGTACAGGCCCCACGGCTCGGTCCGGTAGCGCTCGACCGGCCGGACGAAGCCCTTCGGGTCCGTGTTCGTCAGGTCCGCGAGGTTGAAGTACTCGACCTTGGGCCTGTGCACGTCCACTGATGGTGCCTGTGTCATGCAAACAGAATCTACCGCCGTCGCCGCGCCGTCGAGTGGTAGGCGAAGGTTGGGCAGACTCTGCCTGGATCGGGCTACATCCAGGTCAGTGTGATCTCCTTGGTGGCCAGCCAGGGCTCGACCTCGTGCCCGTGCGCGGCCAAGCCCTCCATGGCCTTGGTCGCCCGGTCGAGCGCGTGATGCGCATGCGTCGTATCGATCAGACCGGCCGAATGGGCGGCCAGCAGATCGTCCACGCCGCGCAGTGCGGCCGCGCGGGAGTGGCGTACCGCGATCTCGAGGTACTGGTCCATGGACTTCCAGCGCTTGGGTTCGATCCGGGTGTACTCGCCGATATGCAGGCAATAGTCCAGGTCGCGGTGGTGTCCGGTCTGGTAGTGCACGATTGTCACGCGCAACCAGAGTTCGGGCAGCAGCCAGGTCTCCATGTATTGGATCCGGGGACCGCCGACGGTGCGTGCCACGTACAGACCCCACGGCTCGATGTGCACGCGGTCGAGCGGGCGCACGAAACCCTTGGGATCGGTCATGGTCAGCTCGGCGATATTGAAATGTTCGATCTTCGGTCTTAGCTGGGTAGTGGTCATCGGTGATCCCGGTGCGGCGGTGGTGGTTGGCTGATTGACGGGCGGAAGCCCGCGAAAGTCACGTGCGACGTAACCGGCGATTCCGGTCACAGCGGGCGCGGCGGCAAGCAATGGAATCAGAGCGCTCATAGCCTCATCCTCAGGTCCGACAACCAAATTAGGTTACACCCGGTAGAGGCTGTCTGCCGTTGTCATCGGTGGGACGAATCTCGTTGCAGCAACGGACATTTCGGACAGGTAACAGATCGTGCATCAGTGTTGGTTCCGGACAGTGCGCTAGATCGCGGAACGGCTGTCCGATCGTGATGAACCGGCCCGGCGCGGGGGCGGATTCATCGGCTGGGTTCGTGGTGGCTCGGCCGGCTTTGCCGCGACTCATCACGCCGAACGATCAACCACGCGTCGCGGTGTCCTGGCCGAAAGCCGAGTGGGCTGGTCGGCGAGGTGGTCGGTTGCAATGACCGTCCGGATACTGCGCTCCGGTGGTGGTCAGGCTTGGTACGGCTGGGCGGATCCGGCGGGGCCGCGAATCTGTCGGTGGCTGGGCTTAGGCTGGTCACCATGGCATTCGCAACCGAAATCCCGGCGGAAGGCTACGAGGACCGGGGCACCCCGCTGGCACATTCGGAGTTCCGGCCGGTCGGGGAGATCGAGCGGGCCGGTGGGCAGTTCCAGGTCGTCAGCGAACACCAGCCGGCCGGCGATCAGCCCGCGGCCATCGCCGAACTGGAGCGCCGCGTCAAGGCGGGCGAGCGTGACGTTGTGCTGCTCGGTGCGACCGGCACCGGTAAATCGGCCACCACCGCGTGGCTGATCGAGCGGCTGCAGCGGCCGACGCTGGTGATGGCGCCGAATAAGACACTCGCCGCTCAGCTGGCCAATGAGCTGCGAGAGATGTTGCCCAACAATGCCGTCGAGTACTTCGTCTCGTACTACGACTACTACCAACCCGAGGCCTATATCGCGCAGACCGATACCTATATCGAGAAGGACAGCTCGATCAACGACGATGTCGAGCGGTTGCGGCATTCGGCCACCTCGAGTCTGCTCTCACGGCGCGATGTGGTGGTGGTCGCGTCGGTGTCGTGCATCTATGGTCTCGGTACGCCGCAGTCGTATCTGGATCGGTCGGTGCAGCTGGATGTCGGCACCGAAATAGATCGCGACGCACTCCTGCGGCTGCTGGTCGACGTGCAGTACACCCGCAATGACATGTCCTTCACCCGCGGTTCGTTCCGGGTGCGCGGTGACACCGTCGAGATCATCCCGTCCTACGAGGAACTCGCGGTGCGCATCGAATTCTTCGGCGATGAGATCGAGGCGCTGTACTACCTGCATCCGCTCACCGGCGATGTGGTGCGGCAGGTCGATACTGTCCGGATCTTCCCGGCCACGCACTATGTCGCCGGGCCGGAGCGGATGGAGCGCGCGGTCCGCGAGATCGAAGCCGAACTCGAGCAGCGGCTGGCCGAACTGGAGCGCCAGGGCAAGCTATTGGAAGCCCAGCGGCTGCGGATGCGCACGCAGTACGACTTGGAGATGATCCGGCAGGTCGGGTTCTGCTCGGGTATCGAGAACTACTCGCGCCATATCGATGGGCGTCCGGCGGGTTCCGCACCCGCCACGTTGCTGGATTACTTCCCGGAGGATTTCCTGCTCGTCATCGACGAGTCGCACAACACCGTCCCGCAGATCGGCGGCATGTACGAGGGCGATATGTCGCGCAAGCGGAACCTGGTCGAGTACGGGTTCCGGTTGCCGTCGGCCATCGACAACCGACCACTCACCTGGGAGGAGTTCGCCGATCGAATCGGGCAGACGGTGTATCTCTCGGCCACCCCGGGGCCGTACGAACTCGGTCAGGCGGGCGGCGAGGTCGTCGAGCAGGTCATCCGGCCGACCGGGCTGGTCGACCCGAAGGTCGTGGTCAAGCCGACCAAGGGGCAGATCGACGATCTGATTCATGAAATCCGACAGCGCACCGAGCGCGACGAACGGGTGCTGGTCACCACGCTCACGAAGAAGATGTCCGAGGATCTGACCGACTACCTGCTCGGACTCGGCGTCCGGGTGCGATATCTGCACTCGGAAATCGATACGCTGCGCCGGGTCGAGCTGCTGCGGCAGTTGCGGCTCGGTGAGTACGACGTTCTTGTCGGCATCAACTTGCTCCGCGAGGGCCTCGACCTGCCCGAGGTATCGCTGGTCGCGATCCTGGACGCGGATAAGGAGGGCTTTCTGCGCAGCACGACCGCACTCATCCAGACCATCGGCCGTGCCGCCCGCAACGTGTCCGGTGAGGTGCACATGTATGCCGATAAGGTCACCGCGTCGATGCAGTTCGCCATCGACGAGACCGAACGCCGCCGGGCCAAGCAGGTCGCCTACAACGAGTCGATGGGCCTCGACCCACAGCCGCTGCGCAAGAAGATCGCCGACATCCTGGATCAGGTGTATCAGGAGGCCGACGACAGCGAGGTGGCCGTCGGCGGCTCCGGCCGCAATGCCAGCCGTGGCCGGCGTGCCCAGGGCGAGCCGGGGCGGGCGGTCAGCGCAGGTGTGTACGAGGGCCGCGACGTCAAGTCCATGCCGCGGGCGGAGTTGGCCGATCTGGTCAAGGAACTCACCGCGCAGATGATGAATGCGGCCCGCGAGCTGCAATTCGAATTGGCCGGTCGGCTGCGGGACGAAATCGCGGATCTGAAGAAGGAACTGCGCGGAATGGATGCCGCGGGGTTGAGTTGAGCGGCGGCGTCTTTCGACGCCGCCGGGCTCGGCATGGCTCAGCTCTGGGTGGCCAGCCATTCGTTGACGCGGCGCTCGGCCTCTTCGCGCGAAACATCCTCGACCTTGGTCAGCACCGCCCAGCGGTGGCCGAAGGGGTCGAGGACAACGCCGAAACGGTCACCGGTGACGAAGGTCTGTGGCTCCTCCGCACTGCGGGCGCCGTTCTCGATGGCCCGCTTGATGACCGCATCGACATCGGGGCAGTAGTGCACGATCGAGGTGTGCACCCATTCGCCATTGGGAGCCAGGACGTTGTTGTCCGGAATGGGCATGCCCAGTTGCAGGGTCGAGTCGCCGATCTTCAGTTCGGCGTGTGCGGGCTGGCCGTCGGGGAGATCGTTGCGGCTGATCACCTCCGCCTCGAAGACGTTGGTATAGAACTCGATTGCCTTGTTGCCGTCGGGGACGGCCAGGAAGCAGGTGATGGAGTGGTAGCCGTCGGCGATGGGGTTCACGGTATTCGCTGTTTCGCTCATGCCGATAAGCCTCGTCGAGGGCGGCGAAATGGTCTTGTAAGAAAGCGACAGCCGTGACCACAGCATCCGACGGGCCGGTTCCGGTGCCCACGCCCGATAACGTGAAGGGCATTCTGCATCCTGACGAGCAGGCCAGACATCGCTCGCTGGCGCGGCTGTCGGCCGGACCGGAGGTCGGGCGGTTCGTCGAGTGGTATTGGTCGGTGCGCTGGGATCTGACCGGTCGGCCGCCGTACTACGCCGAAGTGCTGCCGTTCCCGTGCGTGAACGTCACCTTCGAACGCAGTGAGACTCGCACCGGCGGTTTCGTCAACGGCGTCTGCACGACGAAGTTCGTCCGGGAGCTCAGCGGGGTCGGCGAAACCTTCGGCGCGCGCTTTCGCGCCGGCGGATTCGGCGCGTTCACCGGATTGGATGTCGGCGCATTCCGGGACACCGCCGTGCCGCTGACGGACGCGCTGCCCGAGGCCGCCGGTCTGGCCGAACGCGTATTGGCCGAATCCTCGGATATCAAGCGCCGCAGCATAATCGAGGATTTTCTGATCGGCCGAAAGTTCGCGGCGGATCCCAACTATCGATTGGTGCTGCGCATCGTCGCCGCCATGGAACACGACCTGGAACTTACCCGGGTCGATCAGGTCACCGATCGGTTCGATATCCCTATCCGCACATTGCAGCGGATGTTCCGGCGCTATGTCGGTGCCGGACCGAAATGGGTGTTGCGCCGATACCGGCTCCAGGACGGCGCCGATCTACTCGCACGCGGACGCATCGAAGATCTGGCCGCACTGGCCACCGAGTTGGGTTATTTCGATCAAGCACATTTCTCGCGTGAGTTCACCGCGGAAGTCGGAATGGCTCCACTGGAGTACGCCAAGAATTCGCTACGCTCCCGTAACGAGGTGACTTCGAAGGTCGTTCCGACGAGAATGTAGTTTGCAGGACCGCTCGCTTCGTCCCATTCGAGCACGAATCGGAATCGGCCCTTCACATCGGCGAGTGAGGAGTTGGTGATGGATATATTGGTGTTGATAGGGCGAGTGCTTTTCGTGGTGTTGTTCTTCAGTTCCGCGTTCGGGCATTTCACGCAGACCGACGCGATGACCGAATATGCGCAGAGTCGTGGCCTGCCGCAGCCGAGGGTGGCGGTGCTGGCCGCTGGGGTCGTGCTCGCGGTCGGAGGCCTCAGCGTATTGCTCGGCGTATGGGCCGACCTCGGGGCACTGTTGCTGGTGGTCATGCTGGTGCCGACGGCATTCCTGATGCACCAGTTCTGGAAGGAGACCGATCCGCAGGCCAAGCAGGGCGAGATGATCCATTTCAACAAGGATCTCGCACTCGCCGGCGCCTCGCTCATGTTGTTCGCCTTCTTCGCACATGTCGACGAACTCGGATTGACCATCACCGGACCGCTTTTCACCGGCCTGTAGACGCGACCGGAATTGTGCCGCAGCTGTCGATATTGTGAGCCGTATAGGCGCGGCCGACTTTTGGCGTCGACGGAGCGCCAGCGGGCAACTGCGGAACCGGGCGGATGGCGTCGGCCCGGCCGGGAACGTTCTTACCGGTCGCGGTCGAGCCGACGTTGCCGTCGTATAGCGGCCGAGGTCGGGTAAATGTGATGAATATCCCAGGGGGGCAAGAACGTTCGGGCCGGTTGTGATGGGTCACAAGTCGTGGACCTGGAAATTAGATCCGCCCAGGTCGCAAAGGTCTCGGGGCATTCGTCGGATGAACCCGAGTCGGTAAAGCCGGAACTCCCGCAGTGTGATGTGTTGCGATTTCTGCTATTTCCGGCCGATTTGCCGCTATGGTCGACCCCAGTCGCCGCGCGGGTGCCACGACTCCATGTGGCACCGGCGCAGGCACCCGACACCACATAGTTGGAGGAGAAAGCCGTGAGGGAGCGAAGCGAGCGAACCATGGGCGCAGCGCCACGGACGGTCATGCCGGAGCCGAGTGCTAGCGAGGTGGAGGCATGAGCGCCTACCGGACAATTGTCGTCGGTACCGATGGCTCGGACTCGTCGTACGTCGCCGTTGAGAAGGCCGCCTCGCTGGCCGCGGCCGCGGGTGCGACCCTGGTCGTGGCCTGCGCGTACTACCCGACCGACGATCGCGATGTGGCCGCCGCCGCCGACGTGCTCAAGGACGAGGCCTACCAGGTGCGCGGCTCCGCGCCCACCAACGAGATCCTGCGCACCGCCCGCGACCGCGCGACCGCCGAGGGCGCCAAGGAGATTGTCGAGCGTGGGATCGTGGGCGAGCCTGTCGAATCGCTGCTCGCGCTTGTCAAGGAGGTCGAGGCCGATCTGCTGGTCGTCGGTAACCGCGGCCTGAACACCCTGGCCGGCCGGTTGCTGGGTTCGGTGCCCTCGGATGTGGCGCGCAAGTCCCGCTCGGATGTGCTGATCGTGCACACCGTCAGGTAAGCAGCAGAGCCGAAACGACAGCCGCACATTCCTCGGAATGTGCGGCTGTCGTCGCTCTCGTCAATCCAGCGCGCTGAGCACCGATGGCAGGTCGCCGGTGTGCACAACACCGAGCCGCTGCGTCGCTCGGGTCAATGCCACATACAGGTCGTTCATCCCACGCGGCGATTCGTCGAGGATGACCCGGGGTTCCACAAGATAGACCGCGTCGAATTCCAGGCCCTTGACCTCCTGCACCGTCAGCACCCGGACGGATTCCCCCGCCAACTCGGCGAAGTCCGCGACCATCTCATGCGGTGTGATGACGGCCGTGGTACCCGGGCCGGTCTCCGCGGCTACCAATTCTGTTACCGCACTGCGCAATTCGCTCGCATCTACAGCATGGGCGCGCGGGGGCACACCTGTCTCCCGCACCGACCGCGGCACCGCCGCGTCCGGATCGATCTCGGCGAGCACATCGGCCGCGACCGCCATGATCTCCGCCGGGGTCCGGTAGTTCACGGTCAACTCGGTGAGCTTCCATCGTTGTGCCACATAGGGTTCCAGCATCTGCTGCCAGGACGACGCGCCTGCCGGATCGCCGGTCTGCGCGACATCGCCGACCACCGTGACCCATCGGTTCGGTATGCGGCGCATCACCATTCGCCAGGCCATCTCCGAAAGTTCTTGCGCCTCATCGACGATCACATGGCCGTAGGTCCAATTGCGGTCGCCCGCCGCGCGTTCCGCGGTGGTCTGCCGGTTGCGCACATCCTGACGTTCGGCCAGCTGGCTGGCGTCGATCAGGTCGTAGGCCATCAGGATCTCCGGATCGAGGTCGTCCTCGAGATCCTGTGGCGCCGAACCGGTCAGGATGTCGAGTGCGTCCTGTGCCTCGGCCAATTGCGCCCGCCAGCGGCGGCGGGCGCGTTCGCGTTCCTCGGTGTCGTCGATGCCGAGCAGTTCGGCGAGTTCGTCGAGCAGCGGTGCGTCCGCTGCGCTGAATTCGCCGTTGTCCGAGCGCGCCAGTTCGGCTCGGTCGGCCGGATCCAAACTGCTCGCGGCGCGGTCGAGTCGCTTCGGATCGGCAAGCAGGTCCGCGAGCACTTCCTGCGGCGACAGGATCGGCCAAAGCTTGCCGATGGCCGCCTGGATCTCCGGATCGGCGCGCATTTCATCCCGGATCTCGGCGAGATCGGTTCGGCTGAGCAGACTTTCCTTACCCGCCCCGTCGGCTGCGCCTCCTGCCATCCCGCGGTGGCCGCCGGACAGATCCGCGCCCATGGTCTGGGCGAGTTGTTCGGTGAGTGCGTCGATGACCAAAGAGGCGAAGATCGGTCGGGCCAGATTGTGTGGGCGCCGCGAGGAGCGGGCCCGGCCGCGCGCCCTGGTGGCGATCTTGCGGTCGAGTGTGACCGGGTAGCCATCGAAGGCCAGGCGGATCGGCGCGGCAGGCACCTCTTGACGGTCGCGCACCGCCTGCTTGAGCACCTCCAACATGGCCAGCGAGCCCTTGACCTCACCGGCGCGCAGCGAATCCTCGCGGGTGGCCTTCACTCCCGGATACAGATCCCCGATGGTGGACAGCAGCACGCCGGTCTCACCGAGCGATGGCAGCACCTGGCCGATGTAATCGAGGAAGGTGGCGTTCGGGCCGATGATCAGCACACCGCTCTTGGCCAACTGCTGACGATAGGTATAGAGGAGGTAAGCCGCGCGGTGCAATGCGACGGCGGTCTTGCCGGTTCCCGGACCACCCTGGACCACCAGCACGCTCTTGTGCTCGGAGCGAATGATCGCGTCCTGCTCGCTCTGGATGGTCTCGACGATGTCGTTCATATGGCCGGTGCGCGCGGCGTTGAGCGCCGAGAGCAATGCGCTCTCGCTGCCGACTCCGCCGTCGTCATCGGTCACACCCGCGGTCCGGGCCGCGTCGAGGTCCAGGTATTCGTCGTTGATGGCCGTGACCCGCCGATTGCGGGACCGGATATGTCGGCGCCGGATCACCCCGTCCGGTGTGGCGGTCGTCGCGAGATAGAACGGACGGGCCAGCGGCGCGCGCCAATCCAGTAGCAGCGTCTCGTAGTCGTCCTTCTCGTCGAGGATGCCGAGCCTGCCGATATAGCGGTATTCGTCTTCCTGGCCGCTAGCGACTGCTTGCAGGTCGCTCGAAACGGCACTGCCGTCGAGGTCGATGCGGCCGAAACACAGGCCGTGTTCGGCGGCATCGTATTTGGCCAGATCCTCGGAGTAGAGCTGACTGAAGGATTCGCGTTCGGTGCGGGCCTGCGGGGTGCCACCGGTTTCCAGCAGCACGGTGCGCAGCCGTTTCGTGGCGTATTCGCGCATATCGTCGAGTCGTTCATAGAGCACGGACAGGTAGGCCTGCTCCTGGTCGATCTCGCGGTTCCGCTCGGGGATGCCGTCGTGCGCGGCACGATCCTGAGTGAGGCGGTCGGGCAAACTGAACTCCTTGTCACCGCGATGAGCCGGTGCACACGCAGGTCACGGTGCACACGAACGCCATTGAAAACAGAGTTTTCGAGTCTACTGCTCGTTCGGCGGGCTCGCTGTAACCGCAGGTAGCGGGTCCGTGGCCAGGACCGGCGTGAAATGTTGGACTATGGGGAACGGTTCGTAGAAGTGGTGCAGTAGTCGCTTCCAGCGTTGATAACCGGCGGACCCGCGGAAGCCATCGACATGGTCGCTCAGCTGTTCCCATCCCACCAGCAGCAAATATGTGTCGGGCGCCTCGACGCATCGTGACACCGATAGCGACCGGAAGCCCGGCATACTCTCGATGATCGGCCTGGCCTCGGCGAATGCGGCTTCGAAGGCCGCCGCTTCGGCGGGGCGGACGGGCAACAGCGCGTGTTCGATGATCATCGGAAAACCCCTAGGAAGCGTGCGTGTTATTCGGTCTGCGGCCCAGGCTGGTGGCTTCCCGGTGACCGGTCGGTTTGGCGCGGTACATCGCCAGATCGGCGTCGTGCAGCACCGCCTCGGGTGTGCGGTTGTCGCCCGCTGCGAGTTCGGTCACGCCGATCGAGGCGTTCACTTCGATCCGGTGCCCGCGCGCGATGATCGGCTCGGCCGTGGTCGAGCGCAGCCGCAGTATCAGCGAGTCGAGATCCACGCGCCGGGGCCGCCCGGCCAGCAGCACCAGGAATTCGTCGCCGCCGAGCCGACCGACCAGATCGGTGCCGCGCAGTGCGCGCTGCAACCGCTGGGCCACGATCTGCAGCACGGTATCGCCGATCGCATGGCCGAGGGTGTCGTTGATCGCTTTGAAGCCGTCCAGGTCGATGAACAGCACGGTGGACACCGGCAGATCTTCGCTGGCGGCCAGCGCATTGGCGAGCTGGGACAGGATCAGCGAGCGATTGGGCAGTCCGGTCAGCGAGTCGTGGGTGGCCTGGAACTCCAATTGCCTTCGACTGGCGCGGAATTCGGTGATATCGGCGAAGGAGGACACCGCGGGTGAATCCGGATCGCCCGGATTGAGCAGCCGCGAACTGCCGGAGAGCCAGCGGCGCTGGCCGTCGTGACGGTCGACGCCGAAGATGTATCCGGTGATCGTTTCGCCGGTCGCCAGGGTCCGCGCGACCGGATGCCGACTCGGCGGTAGCGGCTGCGCATTGGCGTCGAGCAGGATGAGCGGCAGTTCGTCGATGGTGGCGCCGATGAGATCACCGGTGCGTTCGTCGGTGCCGAAGATCCGCACGGCCGCGGGATTGGCCGATTCGATGCGGCCGTTCCGGTCGATCACCACCACGCCCTCCTCCAACTGCGAGACGACCGTGGTGAAATGCTGTTCGGCCCGGCGCTGCGCGGCCTCGGCGGTGCGTTGGGCGGTGAGATCGTGGATGACCACCTGATAGGCGAGATGGTCGTGCCATGCGGTGAGCACCGAAACAGTCTCGACCGGGACGATCTCGCCGTCGACCCGGATCAGCTCCATTTCGGTGGGAGCCGACGCCGCGCCCGCAGTGGTCAGCTGGCTGATGCGGTCCACCATGCCGGGCACCGAGTCGGGATGGACGAATCGGGTCAGTGGCTGGCCGATCACGTGATCGGTACTTTCGGCGGCCAGCATGCGCGCGGTGGCTTGATTGGCGTAGACGACGGTGCCACGCTCATGCACGACGATCCCGTCCGGGGTGTGCTCGACCAGGGACCGGTAGCGCTGAGCCAGTTGCTCGGCGTCGACCCCGGCGTCGACTGCCTTGTCCTGATCCACTCGAACCCCCGATCGTCGACCCACTCATGGCCATTGGAACATGGGATTATTCTGGTCTCGACGTGTACAAGATGACATCGTCGACGCTATTGCTTCGCTCACAGTCCGGGCACTCCATCGGCCGCTATCTGGTGATCTTTACAGAACCCGGACCTGTGAACATTTCTCGAGCCGAACCTCGCTTCGGCCCCGGGAACCGGTGAAGGAGCGATGCCATGTCGGGTACCAACCCGGACAATGAAAAGCACCATCAAGATCATATGACGATCGCCGGGATAGGTGCGGTCAGCGGCTACGGCTGGGGTCGGGAGACGCTCTGGCAGGGATTGCTCAGCGGGAAATCCGCAGCCTCGCTACAACCAGGCTACGGCGTCGGCCGCGATCAGCACGCCTGGGTTTCGCTGATTCCCGATGGCGGCGATCCCATGGTGAGCACCAGCATTTACGGACGCGCCGTGCAGGAGGCGGGTCGCGAGGCGATCGCCGACGCATCCGCGCGCGGGTGGCGCCCTGGCCGCACCGTCGGCTTGCTGCACGCCATCGTGCTCGGCGACGTCGCCAATTGGCGCGACTTCTATCTGGTCGATGACGGTCACCGGCGCTCCCGCGACTACCTGCGACTATTGCCCTCCACACCGATGTCGGTGCTACAGCAGGAATTCGGCTTCCACGGTCCGTCGATGAATGTCTCGGCGGCGTGCAGTTCGGCCAATGTCGCGCTGATCACCGCCAAACTCTGGCTGGACTGCGGTATCGCCGACGACGTGATCTGTGTCGCCACCGATATGTCGGCGACCCCTGAGATGGTCGAGCACTTCGTCCGGCTCGGCGCCGCGGTCAGCGATGCCGAACCGCTGGCCGCCTGCCGCCCCTTCCAGGAGGGCAGCCGCGGCTTCTCTATGGGTGAGGCGTCGGTCGCCTTCGTCCTCACCCGCTCGGTCGAGCGGCCCTATGTCACCGTGCTCGGCGGCGGTATGACCAATGACGCCTATCATGTGGTTTCGGTCGACCCGGGGCATACCCAGATCTTCAACTGTGCGCGCCACGCGCTCATCGACGCCGCTATCGCGCCTGCGGATGTGCGGTATTTCAACGCACACGGCACCGGCACCCGGCAGTGCGATGTGGCCGAGCGAGATCTTCTTCGGCGGATGTTCGACGACCGCCCGCACGTCTATTCGGTCAAGCCGCTTGTCGGGCATTGCCAGGGCGCTGCGGCCGGTGTCGAGGTGGCCGCCGCGGCACTGGCCTACGACCGCGGCATCGTGCCCGCCGCACCGATCGTCGCACCCGCCTACGAGCGACTATTGGACGGCCCGACGCCCTTCGAGGGCGGACTCACGGTCAAGCTGTCGCTAGGCATGGGCGGCAACAATTCGATGGTCGTGCTCGGTCCCGTCGACTGAGCCCATGAGCCCACTTACGGAAGCGGCACCGACCAGGACAACTTCGTGCCCGGCATGCCCTCGGTTTCATGCATACCCGCCACCGCGGGTCCGATGGCGAACTGCCCGTCGGACTTCTCCGCCCGCTGCTCCAGATTCCGCAATCCGCTGCGGATCACATGATTCGGGATGCCCCAACCGTCGTCGGTGACCACGATGGTCAGATCATCGGCCACACTGATCTCCACCGAGACGGTCGCCGCGCCGGAATGCCGCACCGCATTGCTCACTGCCTCGCGCACCACCGCCTCTGCGTGATCGGCCAATTCCGCCTCCAGCACCGACAGCGGCCCGGTCACCTGCACGGTGGCCCGCAGTGGCGAATCGGTGGTCTGCTGGCGCACCGCATCCTCGATTCGCTGCTGCAATTCGATACTGCCGCCATTGCCGCCGTGCAGATCGAAGATGGAGGTGCGGATTTCCTGCACCACCTCCTGCAGATCATTGATTACCGTCGAAAGGTGTTGGCGCACTTCGGGAACCTCGGCGCGCGGAACCGCGCTCTGCAAGGTGAGCCCGATGGCGAACAGCCGCTGGATCACATGGTCGTGCAGGTCGCGGGCGATGCGGTCGCGGTCGGCGAGGATATCGAGTTCGCGCATCCTGCGCTGGGTTTCGGCCAGCTGCATGGCCAGTGCGGCCTGGTCGGTGAAGGCGTTGGTCAGCTCGACGAGTTCGTCGGTATAGGGCGGTGCGCCGATGGGACGCACGGTGACCAGCGCGCCGAGGGTGGTGTCGGGTGTGCACAGCGGCAGGATCAGTGCGGGTCCGACCTCGTGCAGTGGTACGCCGAGGTCGATCAGGGCGGCGTCGTCGAAACGCAGCGGTGTGCGGCGGGTGAAGGCCTCACCGAGCGCGGTGCCGTCTGCGTCGACGATCAGTCCGTCGAATCCGCTGCCCGGACCGGACCATTGGGTAATGACGAGCTCGGAGACCGCGGCGAGTTCGAGTTGCGGTATCGAGGTGCTGGCCAGGAACGATTGATGTGAGCCGGTCAGGGTGCGCGCGTGGTCGACGACATGGGCGAGCACCAGATCGGGTTCGGTGCCCGCGAGGAATTCGGTGGCGATATCGCGGGTGGCCTCGATCCAGGCCTGTCTGGTGCGGGCCGATTCGTAGAGTCTGGCGTTGTCGACCGCGATACCGGCCGCGGCCGCTAGTGCCTGGACGAGCACATCGTCGTCCTCGGTGAACGGCTGACCATTGGCCTTCTCGGTCAGGTAGAGACTGCCGAAGATCTCGTCGCGGATGCGCACCGGGACGCCGAGGAAGGTGTGCATCTGCGGGTGGTGTTCCGGAAATCCTACGGACGCAGGGTGTTTCGAGAGTTCGTCGAGGCGCAGTGGTTTGGGTTGGGTGAACACCTCGCCGAGTACGCCGTGTCCGGCGGGCAGTCGCCCGATGCGCTCCCGGATGGTTTCGTCCATGCCCTCGTCGAGGAACTGGGTGACCTGCTGTTCGTGCCCGCGCACCGCCAGCGCGCCGTAGCGGGCGTCGACCAGGCTGGTGGCGGTATGGACAATCGCGCGCAGCGTTTCATCGAGGTCGAGGCCGGAGGTGACGGTCAGCATCGCCTCGACCAAGCCGTCCATCCGGTCGCGTGAATCGATGATCAGCTCGACGCGTTCCTCGACCTCCGACAGCAGCTCCCGGAGCCGAAGTTGCGACAGTGTGTCGCGCACCGAATAGAGGCCGTTGCCCAGCTCTTCGGTCATGACGGCATCCTGTTCTGGCAGGCGCGTAACAGCGCCTACGCCAGTCTAGTTGGTCAATCGAGGACTTTCGGCCCTGTTCGCGGTGGCGTAGCGGTGATGGCATGGTCGCACACCGGGAATAGAAAGTAGGGATGTCCTATGAATTCGCCGTTGCGTTCCTCGGAGCTGTGGGCCACTGCCGCCGACCCCGAACTGGCAGTGACCACCCGGGGTGCGGTGCCGCCCGCGGATGTGACCAGGGCGGTGCGGGGGATCGGCCGCGTATTGCGCCGACACCACCTCGACGCAGCGGCGCGGGTGCGGGTGACCGCGCCGGTGGATTCGGACGAACCCACGTTGGTACAGGCCAACATACGCGTACACGACACCCCCACCCGGGTGCAGGTCACCGGTCCACGCGGCTTCGCGGTGACCTTCGCGGTGGAACGGCTGGACCGGCAGATCGCCCGGCTGGCGACCAAACAGTCACGCGAGTGGCCCGATCCGGCGCGTCCGCCCCTGGCCAGGGTCACCGAGCCGCGCCCGATCGTGCGGAGGAAGCGCTGCGCGTTACTGACCGGTACGCCCGCCGAGGCGACGGCGGTAATGGATGCGATGGATTACGACTCCTACCTGTTCGTCGATGTCGAAACCGGTGAGGATGCTCTGGTGAGCTGGGCGGATCCGTTCGGCATCCGACTGACCAGGCAGCGCACGACACAGCCGCCGCAGGCTCCGGCGCAGCGGCCGCTGACGGTGAATTCCTTACCCCTGATCATGGATTCGGAGTCGGCGCCGACCCTGATCGAGGAGGCGGCGGTAACCCGGCTGTGCCGCAAGGGACTGCCGCTGCTGTTCTTCACCGATGCCGACAGCGGCCGTGGCCGCCTGCTGTACCGCCGCTACGATGGGGATCTCACCATCGTCGTTCCGGTTGAAATCCGCTAGCTCTGACGCAATTTGGAGGCCAGCACCGCGGCCTGGGTGCGCCGTTCCATTCCGAGTTTGGCCAGCAACCGGGAGACGTAATTCTTGACGGTCTTCTCGGCCAAAAACATTCGCGCGGCGATTTGTCGATTGGTCAATCCCTCGCCGAGCAGTGCGAGCAGTCGTCGTTCCTGCTCGGTGAGGCCGGCCAGCGGTCCGTCTTTTTCGGTGCTGGAACGTAGCCGGGCCTTGAGTGCGGCCGCCGCACGGTTATCCAGTAGCGAACGTCCGGCGCCGACCTGTTTGATCGCCTCGGCCAATTCCATGCCCTTGATGTTCTTGACGACATAGCCGCTCGCGCCCGCCAGTATCGCGTCCAACATGGCGTGTTCATCGGTGTAGGACGTCAGGATGAGGCAATGCAAATCGTCGATTTCGGCGAGCAGGTCGCGGCACAGTTCGATGCCGTTCCCGTCAGGAAGTCGGACGTCCAGTACGGCGACATCGGGCCGTAGCGCGCGAATGCCGGCCACGGCGTCGGCGACGTCGCCGGCCTGGCCGATCACGGTGAGTTCCGGATCGCTTTCCAGCAGGTCGACGAGACCGCGTCGGACTATCTCGTGGTCGTCGACGAGGAACACTGTGATCACGCGACCTCCTTTGCGGTGCAGGGGATCTCGTGCGGCCCCCGGCGTTTCGGTCCTACCCGACAAGGTAGCCCTCGGCGGGCCGCATCGGTATGTCGGAATCGAAAATTTCGAGTAATGCCGACTCGAAATTTGCCGACTAACGCTATCGAAACGCCGGGAAAAACCGACCGCCGAAGCCGTTGTGCAAAGCAGGCTGCCGGGTATGCTGAGGCCGAAGTCATTCATAGAGGTCTTTGGCAGCGTGGCCTTGGAGGGCCCCATGCATAGGTATCTCGGACAATGACATATTCGGCGAGACTCGATTTCGGTAATATTTTCGGTCCGCCGCAGAGCTGTCCCGACTGTGGATCGCATGCTATCGCGACCTTTGTCGACCACCGGGATACTCTGTTCCGTTGCCGCGAATGCGGCATGCAATGGCGTTTCGCGCACGGTCGCGCCATTCGGGAGGCCCCCGCGATCGAGTCGGAACCGGGACCCGAAGAAGAGTCGATGTGTCAATGAAGATCGGGCTGATCGTGCCGCCGTGAGTGCCCGTACCGCGCGGATCGGGGAGGCCGAGCTGATGCATGTAGCCGGTCCGGCTGGCGCGCCGAAAGCTGGTGATGATCACCGAGATCCGCGAACCGGAGCAGTGTCGCTACTACACTGAGCGGGTGCGTCCACTGATGGGACCCGACGACCCCGAACCGCGCGAGGAGCCATTGGAGCCTCGGGTAGATGCCGATGCGCTGACCGGTGAGCGGACGAGCCGGGCCATGCAGCCCACGCCGGTCGCTTGACGAGCCCTTGGGGCGAGGGCGCCGATACCGGGGCGCCACGCGCCGTCGCCGGGGTGACTTTGGTCGAGGGCTCGACCTTCTGTATCAGCGAGGACGGCGGTGTCATCAGCCCGAATCGGGCCGAGGGACTGTTCGTGCGCGATACCAGGGTGCTGTCGCGGTGGCGGCTGACCGTCGATGGGTTGGCGCCGCAACCGCTCGCCGTCCAGCACACCGAGCCCTACAGCGCGACGCTGCTGGCCAGGACGCCGCCGCGGCCCGGACGTGCCGACAGCACCGCTCTGGTGACCGTCGCGCGGTATGTCGGCGACGGAATGCGCGAGGACGTGACCGTGCGCAATCTCTCCGGTGCGGCGATCAAATGTGCGGTCGCGCTGGAGCTCGATGCCGATTTCGCCGATCTGTTCGAGGTGAAGGAGGGGCGGATCGGCGACAGCGTGGTGGTCACCAAGAGTAAGTCGACGGCGGGCACAGTCGAGATCAGCCGGACCGATCTGCCGCTGGCGGTGACGGTGACCGCCGCGGGGGCGACCGCAGTCGATCGCGAATTGCGGTGGCAGGTCGATCTGCCCGGGCGCGGCGAATGGTCGGTGTGCATCCAGTACCAGGCGACGCTCGGATCGGCGGTTACGCCGCGGCATCAGTGTGGGAATCCGATTTCGTACAGTGCGCCAGCACTGCGGATGCGCGAATGGTACGAGAATTCGCCGTCGGTGCATACCGACGATCAGACCCTCGCCGCGGTACTGCGGCGCGCCGTCGTCGATCTCGGCGCTCTGCGCATCTTCGATCCCGGTCATCCGGAGCGGGCGGTGGTCGCCGCGGGTGCGCCGTGGTTCATGGCACTGTTCGGGCGCGACTCGCTACTCACCTCATGGATGGTGTTGCCGCTGGACCGGCGGCTGGCCGTCGGCACGCTGCAGAGTCTGGCGGGTCTGCAGGGCACCGAGGTGCGTGCCGTGACCGAGGAGGAGCCGGGGAAGATACCGCATGAGGTGCGGTTCGGGCGGGCGGCGACGACGCTGCTCGGCGGGGACACCGTGTATTACGGAACCGCCGATGCCACACCGCTGTTCGTGATGTTGCTCGGCGAGTTGCACCGGTGGGGACTGGATGCCGAGACCAGGGACGAACTGCTGCCGCATGCGGATCGGGCGCTGGAGTGGATCGAGCGGTTCGGTGACGCGGACGGTGACGGATTCGTCGAGTACCAGCGCGCGGCCGATCACGGCCTGGCGAATCAGGGATGGAAGGACTCCTGGGACGGGGTGAATTTCGCCGACGGCAGGCTGCCCGAGGCGCCGATCGCGCTGGCCGAAGTGCAGGGATATGTGTACGCGGCGTATCTGGCGCGGGCCGAGCTCGCGACCGATGTGGGCGATCACCGGACCGCTGATCGGTTCCGCGTCAAGGCAGCCGCATTGAAGAACGCGTTCAACAAGGCGTTCTGGTTGCCAGAGCACGGTTGGTACGCGATCGGTCTGGATGGGGACAAGCGGCCGATCGACGCGCTGACCTCGAATATCGGGCACTGTCTGTGGACCGGGATCATCGATGCGGACAAGGCGCGCTCGGTCGCGGATCACCTACTGTCGCCGGAGATGTTCAGCGGATGGGGGATCCGCACCTTGGCCACCAACATGGGTGCGTACAACCCGGTCAGCTATCACAACGGATCGGTGTGGCCGCACGACAACGCGATCTGTGCCGCCGGACTGATGCGCTACGGCTTCACCGAACACGCCAACCAGGTTATCGATGGGGTGCTCGACGCGTCGACCCGCTTCGGCTATCGACTGCCCGAGCTGTTCAGCGGTTTCGACCGCGCGGAATTCGACGCGCCGGTGCCGTATCCGACCTCGTGCTCACCGCAGGCGTGGGCGTCGGCGGCGCCGCTGCTCTTCATGCGGAGTATGTTGCGGTTGGAGCCGGGCAGCGGGTCGGCCTCGGTCGCGCCCGCGGTGCCGGATCGGTACCTGCCGCTGCGGGTGAGCGGGGTGCGGGTGGGGTCGGATGTGCTCACCGTCACCGTGGACAATGGGGGTTGGCAGCTCAGCGGATTGGCTGGAAAGCTGCGTCGATCCGACTCCTGACCTGGGCCGATGACCTGGGAACCCGGCGCGCGACGAAACTTGTCGGTGGGTCGTCCTAGCATGGCGCTGGGGATATCACGTCTGTTGGATCGACACGATCGAGAAGGGACACCTGGTGGCGGAACGCCTCACTGTGCGCGGAGCTCGCGAGCACAATCTCAAGAGCATCGACCTCGATCTGCCCCGCGACAGTCTTATCGTGTTCACCGGTCTATCCGGTTCAGGCAAATCCAGCCTCGCCTTCGACACGATCTTCGCCGAGGGGCAGCGTCGCTATGTCGAATCGCTGTCGGCCTACGCGCGCCAGTTCCTCGGGCAAATGGACAAGCCGGACGTCGACTTCATCGAGGGACTTTCGCCTGCCGTTTCGATCGACCAGAAGTCGACCAACCGCAACCCCCGGTCGACGGTCGGCACCATCACCGAGGTCTACGACTACCTGCGTCTGCTGTATGCGCGCGCGGGCACCCCGCACTGCCCGGTCTGCGGTGAACTGATCGCCAAGCAGACTCCGCAGCAGATAGTGGACCAGGTGCTCGCCATGGAGGAGGGCATCAAATTCCAGGTGCTGGCGCCGGTGGTGCGCACTCGCAAGGGCGAATTCGTCGATCTGTTCGACCAGTTGAACTCCCAGGGCTATTCGCGCGTCCGAGTCGACGGCGTGGTGTATCCGCTCACCGATCCGCCGAAGCTGAAGAAGCAGGAGAAGCACGACGTCGAGGTCGTGGTGGACCGCCTGCAGGTGAAGCCGAGTTCCAAACAGCGCCTTACCGATTCGATCGAGACCGCGTTGCGGTTGGCCGACGGCATCGTGGTGCTGGACTTCGTCGACCGCGACGAGCACGCCCATGATCGAGAGCGCCGCTTCTCCGAACGCCTGGCCTGCCCCAATGGTCACCCCCTCGATATCGAGGATCTCGAACCGCGCTCCTTCTCGTTCAACTCGCCCTATGGTGCCTGCCCGGACTGCACCGGTCTCGGCATCCGCAAGGAGGTCGATCCGGATCTGGTGGTGCCCGATCCCGAATTGAGCCTGGCCGCGGGGGCGATCGCACCGTGGTCGCGCGGGCAGACCGCCGAATACTTCACCCGGCTGCTGTCGGGTCTGGCCGAATCCATCGGCTTCTCCATGGATACGCCATGGCAGGAGCTGCCGCTGAAGGCACGCAAGGCGGTGCTCGAGGGCAGTTCCGATCAGGTACACGTCTCCTACACCAACCGGTACGGCCGCAAGCGTTCGTATTACGCCGATTTCGAGGGCGTGATGCCGTTCCTGCAGCGGCGCATGGAGAGCACCGAATCCGAGCAGATGAAGGAGCATTACGACGGGTACATGCGGGATGTGCCGTGCCCGGTGTGCAACGGTGCTCGGCTGCGTCCGGAAATTCTGGCCGTCACCATCGCTTCGAACGGTGTGAAGAAGTCGATCGCCGATGTGAGCGAATTGTCCATCGGTGATTGCTCGGCATTCCTGAATTCCTTGACGCTGGGGGAGCGGGAGACCGCCATCGCCGGGCAGGTGCTCAAGGAAGTGCAGGCGCGGCTCGGGTTCCTGCTGGATGTCGGACTGGAGTATCTGAGTCTGTCGCGGGCCGCGGCGACGCTGTCCGGTGGTGAGGCGCAGCGCATCCGGTTGGCGACCCAGATCGGATCCGGACTCGTCGGAGTGCTGTATGTGCTGGACGAACCGTCGATCGGTCTGCACCAGCGCGACAACCGGCGACTCATCGAAACCCTCACGCGGCTGCGGAATCTCGGCAATACGCTGATCGTGGTCGAACACGACGAGGACACCATTCGGGCCTCGGACTGGGTGGTCGATATCGGTCCACTGGCCGGTGAGCACGGCGGCGAGGTCGTGCACAGCGGTCCATATCAAGAACTGCTTACCGACCCGAAATCGCTGACCGGCGCATACCTTTCCGGCCGCGAGCGCATCGAGGTGCCGATGGTGCGGCGGCCGGTCAGCAAGAAGCGCCAGCTCACTGTGGTCGGTGCCAATGAGCACAACCTGCGCAATATCGACGTCAGCTTCCCACTGGGCGTGCTCACCGCGGTGACCGGTGTTTCCGGCTCCGGTAAGTCCACGCTGGTCAACGACATTCTGGCGACCGTGCTCGCGAATAAGCTGAACGGTGCGCGGCAGGTGCCGGGTCGGCACACCCGGATCAATGGTCTCGATCATCTGGACAAGCTCGTGCAGGTGGACCAGTCGCCGATCGGCCGGACGCCACGCTCGAATCCGGCGACCTATACCGGCGTATTCGACAAGATCCGGACGCTGTTCGCGGCCACCACCGAGGCGAAGGTGCGCGGCTACCAGCCCGGTCGATTCTCGTTCAATGTCAAGGGCGGCCGCTGCGAAGCATGCTCGGGTGACGGCACTTTGAAGATCGAGATGAACTTCCTGCCGGATGTGTATGTGCCGTGCGAGGTGTGCCACGGTGCCCGGTACAACCGGGAGACACTCGAGGTGCACTACAAGGGCAAGACCATTGCCGAGGTACTCGATATGTCGATCGAGGAGGCCGCAGGGTTCTTCGAGCCGGTCACCTCGATCCACCGCTACCTCAAGACGCTGGTCGACGTGGGGCTGGGCTATGTGCGCCTCGGCCAGAGCGCACCGACCCTCTCCGGTGGTGAGGCGCAGCGCGTGAAATTGGCGGCGGAACTGCAGAAGCGCTCCACCGGACGCACCGTCTACATCCTCGACGAGCCGACAACCGGTCTGCATTTCGAGGACATCCGCAAACTGCTGCTCGTCATCAATGGCCTGGTGGACAAGGGCAATACGGTCATCGTCATCGAACACAATCTGGATGTCATCAAGACCTCCGACTGGGTCGTCGATATGGGGCCCGAGGGCGGCTCCGGCGGCGGCACGGTGGTCGCCGAGGGCACTCCGGAAGACGTTGCCGAAGTAGTACCCAGCTACACCGGTCAGTTCTTGAAGGAAGTCCTGGCCCTACCCGCCGCGACCGAGCCCAAGGCTCCCGCCAAAAAGGCGGCGAAGAAGGCCCCGGCCAAAAAGGCCACCACCAAAGCGGCGGCGAACAACTCGTCGACAGCAAAGCCGGCGACGACAAAGATTCCGGCACCCAACCCGACCGCCGCGAAGCGCGCCGCCCGAAAAGCCGCCGCCCTGCGCTGATCTCGCCCGCGCACCCGTTGTCTCGCCCGATATCGGCTACTCGGTGTCGACGCTGAGGCAACGGGTGCGGTTCAGTTCTTGGGTCGACGTGCTGCGCGCTTGTCCTCCAGCCAAGCGACCAGCCAGAAGAGAGCGAAAGCTGCCGCAGTCGCATGCATGAGGATCGACGGGCCCGCGCCTGCCAGGAAACCTATCGCGAGCACGGCGAAGAAACTGCCGAACAGAGCCCAGACGCTCGGACGCTGCCAGGTCGGTGGCATGCCGGTCATAGCGCCGGTGCTTTTGCGGTGGTCATGTTATGGAATCGAACTGACCAGTCGTGTTGTTAATGCGAGCCTGGTTGATGCGTGCGTCTACCGGCGAACTGGTTGCAATCTGCCATCGGAAGACTTATCGTGAGCGCTACCGATTGCAAGATGCAATCAGATCTTCGGAGGTTCCAGATGATCGACATCGAGCCGCAGGTCGCGGGTGGGAAGGTGCTGTGGCACTTCACTATGTCGCTGGACGGATTCGTGGCTGGTCCGCACCATGCGATGGATTGGATGACCGGCTTTTCGTTCCGCCCGGGACTGGTCGCGGAGTACGTCGAGACCACGGGCGCGGTGCTCGCAGGTCGCGATGGCTGGGACGTCATCGATGGCAGTCGCCCCTATGGCGGTGCCTGGGAGGGGCCGATTTTCATCCTCACGCATCATCCCGAGGATGCGACGCCTACCGACGGAGTGACCTTCCTGAACGGTGACCCGGTCGAGGCGGTGCGCGTCGGGCTGGCGGCGGCGGGCGGCAAGAATCTGGAAGTGTTCTCGCCGAGCATCGGCCGTCAGCTGCTCGAACTCGGGTTTATCGACGAGATCGACCTGCACGTCGCACCGATCCTGCTCGGCGAGGGCATTCGGCTGTATGACAATCCGGGCGGTGTGCCGATCCGCCTACGCCATGTCGGTGCGGGCGACCCAACCTCGGTGGTCAACCTCCGGTACCGACCCGCCACCAATCCCGGCTAGGAGACTACTAGCCCGAGCGGTTCGCGACGGTGTGGATCAGTTCGGCGAGTTCCTTGTATCGGGACCACATCGGCCAATGGCCGGTGGGTAGATCGATGTATTCGGCGTCGATCTTGGCCAACTCGGCGAACAGTGGTTCCTGACCCGCGTCACGTAGTTGTTCGACCAGGTCCGCGGTGATGCTGTTGCAGATCACCGTCGTCGGGATGGCAAGGCGCGCCGGGGAATCGCTCAGTCGCAGGGGAGCGGCGGCGACTCCGGCGGGTTCGGAAACGGCACGCTCGCGGAACCGGGCCAGGGACACCTCGTCGAGCCCGGTGAGGCTATTGCCGTCGGCCTCCAACTGATCCCAATCCGGCAGCGCGAGTTCGCGAACGGTCGCATCCAGTGCGGTATTGAGGATGAAGCCATTCGGTAGCGGAGCGGCGTCGACATAAATGCCGCGGCTGAAGCGTTCTGGGGCGATATCGGTGGCGAGATAGGCGGCCGCCGCACCGCCCGAGTGTGCGACGACCACCACCGCTTCATCCGGTGCGATTTCATCGAGGAGGGCCTGCGCCTGCATTTCCAGGGTCGCGCCGAGCCGGTCGTCATCGTCCGGGTCGAGTCCGGGCAGGGTCAGCGCCAACACATCGTCACCCCGGTCGCGCAGATCGGCCGCGACGTCGTCCCATGCCCACGCGCCGAGCCAGAATCCGGGGATCAGAAGTATCCGTGCCATTCAGTGAGCATCGCATGCCGAACCCGGCGGAACGCAAATCCGCAGCAATATGTCTTGGGTCACCGAGATGGCCACGCGCACAAAGCGTTTCATTGTTCACAAGATGAACTACTTCGGGTCGACTGGGATTGCCCCGTGAGATCGACCGGCAACGGCGGCACGGATTGCCCCGCGTCGCTTGCGGCCCACCCGGGTGGCATCTCCGTGATTCCGGGCGGGCCACATCGGCGTGCCCACGAGCTTCGAGCTGGGCCGAACCACCGCGTCAATGCGTTCCGGAGTCGGTCATCTTCGCTACCGACTTCACCTGCCCAGGCCACATATCCGTCCGGTCGGATGAGTAGCGCGTCAGCGGGCGCGTCCGGACAGGTCGCGATCACGGTGTCGACGCGGTCGTTCCAGTCGCCCGCGATATCGGCGAATCCGCTGTTCTCGGTCAATTGGACCAGTACAGCTCGTGCCGAGTGCAGCAGATCGGCGATACGCGTTCGGCCGTCCGAGGTTTCGAGGGTGAGGTCCGGGACCATCCGTCCGGACAGTGGGTGCGGATCGCCGATGTCGTAGCGGATATCGGATCCTGCGAGCAGATGTGCGATATGTCCAGCGCTTTCAGGTGCTTTGAGTAGTTCGCCCATGAACTCGCGCAGCGCGGTGACCTCCGGACCGGGCGCCATCAGTGCGAGCTGGGACAGTGAGTGCATCATTACGCGCTCGCCGACCGGGTATCGCTCGGAGTGATAGGTGTCCAGCAGTCCCACGGGTGCCCAACCGTTCACCTGTGCGGCGAGCTTCCAACCGAGATTGGCCGCGTCCTGCAAACCGAGGTTGAGGCCGGGGCCGCCCATCGCCGAGTGCACGTGGGCGGAATCGCCGAGCAGGAACACATTTCCGTCGCGATAGCGTTCGGCCAGTCGAGTGTTCTGGCCTTCGTTCCGGCGCAAGGCGTGCGGGCCGGATCCAGGCGGTGGCGCGATCGGCAGGTCGACACCGAGCACCCTCCGCAGGCTTGCGCGCAGTTCGTCGAGCGTCATCGGCGTGTCCTCCAGTACCGGATCGCCGTCGAACTCCATGGTCGCGACCAACGGGCGGCCGGGTTCGAGCTCTGCGAAGATGAACATGCCACGTTCGAGTCGGTTATGTCCGAAGGGAAGTCGCCCGAGGCCGGGAATCAGGATGCCGCCGTCTCCGGTTCGCAGTTCCTCCGGCAGGCTCACATGTGCCATCCGGACCAACTTCGATGCGTTTGTGCTGCCGGGGAATTCGATTCCGGTGTGTTTGCGGACGAAGCTCTTGCCGCCGTCAGCCGCGACCAAGTATGTGGTGGTCAGGTCGTACTCGCGGTCGGGGCCCGTCACTGTGACGGTCACGCTCCCGTCCTGCTGGACCAGATCGGTCAGCTCATGGCCCCAACGGATTTCGATACCGAGTTCGCGTGCCCTTTTCTCCAACAGGCGAACCAGTTTCGGCTGGGGGAGCAGCAGCGCGTACATCGGATTGTTCGCAACTTCGGCGAATGACACCGGCATCCCACTGAACATATAGCCGGGCACGGGCTGCGGAGCGCCTGGCGCGCCGCCGAATTCGTGGTATAGGCCCCGCATATCCAGCAGCCGAATCACCTGGCCGACAAGGCCGTTCGCCTTCGGCTCGGCGCTGGGCTCGCTCAGTTTCTCCAGCACGATGGGACGCACGCCGACCAGTGCGAGTTCGCAGGCGAGCATTAGCCCGTTCGGCCCGGCACCGGAAATGACTACGTCGAAAGAGCTTTCGGGCATGACAAATACACCTCTTGTTGCCTTTGAAAGTGAGTGTGCGGTGAGTCAGTCGCCGACGGAAGGCGCGGGAAGTCCCGCGGCTACCTCGTCGATGGCTTGTCGTAGCAGTGTGGTGAGCAATACCGGCGGATCCGCGTACACATAGGTCGCGGTAGCGGCCTGGTAGATCGCGCCGATCGCGCCGACGACGAGACGTGGATACAGATCGCGGGCCGCGTCGGTTCCGGTGCGTGCCGCGATCGCCTCGATCCAGTCGTCGGATACCGCCTTGGACACCGCGGTTCGGGTCTCGGGTGCCTCGAGCAATTCGCGAATGACCGCCAGTTGGCGCGCGGTCGGCGGGTGGTCTCCGGCGCCGTCAGCTTCGAGTGGTTCGAGGACCGCCGAGGTGATCGCGATCCACAGCGGCTCGTCCGCGGGCCGGTTTCGCAGTGCGATCAGACTGCGCTGGATCCGCTCGGTCTGCCGGTAGGCCAGCGCCTCGTGCTTACCGGTGAAGTAGTTGTTGAAGGTCCGGACCGATACGCCCGCGCGGGCGGCTATGTCCTCTCTAGTGATATTGGCCAGTCCGTGTTCGAATGCCAGCTCGAGCGTCGCATTGCTGAGTGCCTTGCGGGTGTCGAGCTTCTTGCGCTCACGAAGGCCGAGGACTTGCTCATCTGGCATGACACCAGAGTACGACGAAAATTGCCCGGCGGGCAATGTTTCCCGCTGGGCAAAATTTCAAGGAGTTACTACGCGTAGACCGGGCCGGTGTACTTCTCGCCCGGACCCTTGCCCGGCTCATCCGGATGTGCCGAGGCCTCGCGGAAGGCGAGTTGCAGCGACTTCAGGCCGTCGCGGTAGGGACCGGCATGCGGGCCGAAGTACTCGATGGACGATGTGACCAGCCCGGCGAGCGCGGTGATCAGACGACGAGCTTCGTCCAGATCGCGGCGTGGACTGTTGTCCGGATCCTCGTCGGCGAGCCCGAGCTTCTCCGCCGCCGCGCTCATCAGCATCATCGCGGCGCGGCTGATGATCTCGACCGCAGGGATCTCGGCCAGCTCGCGGACGTCGGTCGGGTCGGGCTCACTCATACGCACGAGGATGGCATCGTGGTAGTCGGGCGCGGTCGCCGGGGCGGGGCGATTCGGCGATAGCGAGTGGGAATGTTAGACTTTCCGCTGACGACCGCCCCGGGCTTGCTCGGGGCCAATAAGTGGAGCCCGACTCCCACCGTTGCCGACGAGCGATCGTACTGGTTAAACGGTCCGGTCCCCCGTCCTTTCGAGGCGGGTTTCTTGTGCGGGGATCTCTCACGGGATCATCGGACAAGGTCGACGCGAGCTTGCTCGTGGTCGAAGGCCGGTCGACTCGGGCCCCGTGGCGGAATACCGCACCGGGGCTTTTGTGTTGAAAAGGGGTTGCCGTTATTGCGTGCGGTCGTCTGACGACACCGCTTGACCTAGGAGGCCCCATCAGCACTGAGACCCGCATCAACGATCGCATCCGCGTTCCTGAGGTCCGACTCATCGGACCAGGTGGTGAACAGGTTGGGATCGTGCGTGTTGAAGATGCACTACGCGTCGCCCTCGAGGCGGATCTCGACTTGGTCGAGGTCGCGCCGGATGCCCGTCCACCGGTCTGCAAGATCATGGACTACGGCAAGTTCAAATACGAGACGGCGCAGAAGGCGCGCGAGTCTCGCAAGAACCAGGTGCAGACCGTTATCAAGGAGCAGAAGCTCCGTCCCAAGATCGACGACCACGACTACGAGACCAAGAAGCGCAACGTTGTTCGCTTCCTCGAGGCCGGCTCGAAGGTCAAGGTGACGATCATGTTCCGCGGTCGTGAGCAGTCGCGCCCCGAATTGGGCTTCCGGCTGCTGCAGCGTCTGGCCTCCGACGTCGCCGAATTGGGTTTCGTCGAGACCTCCGCCAAGCAGGACGGTCGCAATATGACCATGGTCCTCGCGCCGCATAAGGGTGCGAAGACGCGGGTGAAGGCGCAGGAGGATTCGCGGGCACCGCGTCCCGCCGCCACCGAAGCGCCTGCCGCTCCCGCACCTGCTGCGGGCGCACCGGCCGCCGAACAGGTCGCGCCGGCCGAACCGCAGTAATACCGATCAGAGAACCGGTGGTCCGACGCGGACCACCGGTACGAGACAGATAGAGGAATCCATGCCGAAGATGAAGAGCCACAGCGGCGCCTCGAAGCGATTCAAGGTTTCGGGCCGTGGCAAGCTGCTGCGTCAGCAGGCGAACCGTCGCCACCTGCTCGAGCACAAGTCCACCCGCCGGACTCGTCGTCTGGACGGCACGGAGGCCGTCGCGTCCGTTGACGTCCCTCGCGTCAAGCGCCTCCTGGGTCTCTGAGACTTTCAGGCCAGCCCCGCGCGACCGGGATTCCGGACGCCGACCACCGACAAACATCCGGGCGCCACGCATGCGCCCCCTAGATCGACAAAGGACTGACCCATGGCACGCGTCAAAAGGGCCGTCAACGCGCAGAAGAAGCGCCGTTCCGTTCTCGAGGCCTCCAAGGGCTACCGCGGCCAGCGCTCGCGCCTGTACCGCAAGGCCAAGGAGCAGCAGCTGCACTCGCTCACCTACGCCTACCGGGACCGCCGGGCGCGCAAGGGTGACTTCCGCAAGCTCTGGATCGCCCGCATCAACGCCGCGGCGCGCCTGAACGACATCACCTACAACCGCTTCATCCAGGGCCTCAAGGTCGCCGGTGTCGAGGTAGACCGCAAGATCCTCGCCGAGCTCGCCGTCTCCGACGCCGAGGCGTTCGCCGGTCTGGTCGCCGTCGCCAAGGCCGCTCTCCCGCAGGACGTCAACGCACCCGCCGCCTGATCCGCAACTGCGTGACGACACAGCATTCGGAACGACCCGTGGACGCGCTCTCCGAGCACAATCCGCGGGTCGTTTCCGCTGTCAAGCTCCAGCGCGCCGCGCAGCGCCGCAAGACCGGGCAGTTTCTGGCCGAAGGCGCGAATTCCGTTGCGGCGGCGCTGGAAACCGGTCGGGTGCGTGAGCTGTTCTATTCGATGCACGCCGCTACGCGGGAGAATCCGCTGATCGCCGGGGCCGCCGCCGCGGGCGTGCGCACCACACTGGTGAGCGAGCGTGCCGCCGAACACCTCGGTGAAACCGTCACGGCGCCAGGGCTTGTCGCGGTGTGCGATCACATTGACGTGCCGCTGGCGGACGTATTGGCTGAGCGGCCGACGCTGCTCGCCGTTCCGGTGGAGATCGCCGAACCCGGCAATGCGGGGACTCTCATTCGAGTCGCCGATGCGGTGGGCGCGAATGGTGTTGTGCTGGCGGGGGATGCGGTCGATCCGCACAACGGCAAATGCGTTCGCGCGAGTGCGGGCAGTCTGTTCCATGTGCCGATCGCACGGCATCGCGATATCGGCGAGGTGCTCGATGCCGTTGCGGCCGCGGGCATTACGGTGTTGGCGACCGCAGCCAAGGGGGAGGTCGATTTGGACGAGGCTGACGAATTGTTAGCCGGTCCGGTGGCTTGGCT
Organism: Nocardia sp. NPDC050408; assembly: GCF_044458905.1. NCBI lineage: Bacteria > Bacillati > Actinomycetota > Actinomycetes > Mycobacteriales > Nocardiaceae > Nocardia > Nocardia sp. NPDC050408. Next base: position 86,647 of record NZ_JBITIL010000010.1, read on the forward strand.
GTTCGGTAATGAGGCGCACGGTCTTGACCCTGCCGTCGCCGCGCGTGCGGATCATCGTGTGCGAATCCCGATCCACGGCCGTGCCGAGAGTCTGAATCTCGCCGCAGCAGCAGCTATCTGTCTGTACGCGAGCGCGCGGGTCCAGCACACGAAATAGGCTGGGCGCGAACCCGCAGTGGAATGCTCCGGTCGGCTGAGTTCGTACTCAGCGTGCCTGTTGCGGTCGACCTTGTCGGCCTTACGGCGTAGTCGGACAGTTCCTTGCCGCTCCGTCGAAACCAGCACCCGGGGGCGCCCCCCAATTTCGAATACCGCACGCCGACGTTGCCGCCGCTGAGATGAGCAGCCTCCGTACAGCTTCGCCCAATGACTCTGTACAGCGGGTGAAGCCGTCGTTTGGTTCAGGAAGTCGGGTGCCAGCGCGTCGGCTCGGAAATACTCGGGAGCCTGCCGCTGCCGTCACGCACGCGTTCGGGTTCGCTCTGCGGAAGATGGTCGGGCACTGGTTGTTTCGTGAACTTCCTCATGGGTAGGGTTGAAGGTGGCGAGATGCTCTATCGACTGGGGGAGAGATTTTCGATGGCGCCACAAATTCCGGGTATGCCGACGCCGCTACCGGATGACTCGGGACAGGCTCCGCATGGTTCGCAGCCGTGGTACAGCCGCGCAGACGATATTGCATTCGCGGAGGCGGCAACTGCTGCGGTAATCGCTGCGGATGCCCAAGGGTTGACTCACGCATCGAAACATCTGCGTCACTATCTCGATAACTCCGGCACCGATTTGATTCTTGATCCGGACCAGATCCTGAATGATGATTCCACATTGAAGCGGTTCGCCGAAGATATCGTCGCCAGGTCAATCCTGAAAATCGCCGACCAAGCGGCGGTATCGAACAGCTATGAGAATTCGATTCCCTTCCAGTCGGGGTGGGATGGCTATACATTCGATTCTTCGAGCCAGCGGGACTGGTTTCTGGCGATAGGATCGATGCACGTTGCCGCCAGCGGGGTGGTCACGGTTCATCGTCCGGACAACGGCGCACAGCCTCGTGTCACGGTCTACTACGCGATTCATCTGCATGACCGCTACAACTGGGATGGCCAAAAGTCGACCAAAATCGCTGGAGTCAACGTCACCGACCTCCAGTTGGGTGCGTTGCATACCGCCGGGTTGGCGCAGGAATTCGAGCAGTACGGTTCATCGATCGAAAAACTCTATGAGGGGGTAGTGCCCACCAATGGCTCAATCGACCTGCAGGGGCCGGAAAATCGCAAAGACACCCGCGCCGACCCGACCCGGTGAGCGGCGTTCGATGGCGGGTCCGGGGATGACGCTGCGCGTGCTGCTTTCCGGGATGCTGGCGCTGGTTTCACTGACCTTGGCTGGATGCTCGAGCGCCGTCGATCGTGCGATAGCGCCGGATGTCGAGACGTCGACCAGTCCGGAACTGGTGCGGGAAGCCACGGAATTCGGCGGTTGGACGCTGCCTGTGAATGGGAAGGTCCTCATGGTGCGAAGGGAGATCGTGCGCCATAAGACATACGAGTTGGCCGTGGAGATGTCGCCGGACGAGTTCCGCTCGATGTTGGAGGCGTCTCATTTCACGGCTACTTTCGAGAAGCTGTACCTGGCCTCTCATGAGACGACGATCGCCGGGCCCGATTTGGCGTCGTCGCCGAATGTCGAGAAAGCTCAGGATATGTTCCAATCACCGACTGGAATCGGGATGCTCCGTACCGTCATAGTCGATGAGCGCGATGCGGATATTCGGATCGCGCACATTAGGTTTTTCTGAAGCAATCAGACCGAGGATGCGGTGGAATCGATACTGTGCTCCCACCAGGTATTGTTGCCGAATCCATACTTCACATTGCCCATATCAACTACCACTTTGGCAGGGATCTCGAAATCCGTTGCGTTGTAGGTGGGAGCCGCCTGTCCGGGGTAATAGTTGAGCGCCTTGGAAATCTGGCCGACAGCTGTGGCGATCGAGGTCTTCGTGGATTCGGCCGTCTGCTTCAAGGAATTGACCGCCGAAGTGATCTGGGATCTGAGCGTTTCGTTCATGGGATCGTTGATCCGCAGTGCCCACACTCCCAATGGCATGGTGAAGCCGAGTGCATTGATGGGCTTGGCGATCGCGCCGCTGATTCCGATCGCCTGGTTGTACACGAGGCGTTCGAGGAGTGCGCCGCCGTTTTCCACGATCTTCGACACCGTCTCGACGCCATTGCTGCGTTCGTCGACCGATCGTCCGATGCCGCCCGCGCTCGATTCGAAGCTCTGCGCGGCACCTCCCGTCCAGACCCTGCGTAACCACGTGGTTCCGCCGGAGATGTTCTGCGAGGTGACGTAGTCGTTGATTCCGAGAAGCCCGATCCGCTTACCGATGGCTTGCAGCGCTTCCCAATCCGATACCAGCGAGGACAGATAGTCCGCCGCGGGCTTGATACCGACGACCTGGCTCCAGGGGTCGTCGTAGGCGGAGATCAGATCGATCGCTGAGGTAACCACCCGCCGGATTGTGTATGTACCGTCCTCGACATGCGGCAGGTTGGGAAGTTGCAGACCGCTGTACCGGGTGACGCCTCGTAGATCGCCCGATCGACCGGACGTTCCTGCGCCTCCTGTCACGTCCGAGGTGCCCGCCGATATCGAATCCGCGTACGCATCATCGGTGGCTCGATAGCCACTCTTGGCGGTGGAAAGATCTGTGACCAGGGCGTTCAGCGTGGTCACGTCACGTTGGTGTGCTCCGGACAGCGCGCTGTGAAAGCCATCCAATGCTGAAGTCAGCGTGGCCAGCAGCCCCGTTGTCCCCGAGGGGAGTACCAGCCCCGACAGCTGGGTCGAGGCGTTCGACGAAAAGTTCGTTACCAGCTCCTGGAGATCCAAACCGAATCCGGCAATACTGGGCAGGTCGACGCTGAACTCATCCACGCCGACCCCGAATCACATTGCGGTACTGCACAATCAAGAATTTCCCCTCCCGTGTGGATTACAGGAACACCTTACTGTGCGCCGCTGCAGGGCGGGCGGCCCGTGCAACGGGCTGACCGCCGGGTTCTATGGGGCCCAACCGAAGTCGGTGACGGTCACCAGATATCGGTCCAGACGGGCCGTTTGGGAATGTCGAACAATGCGGAATTCTTGTGGACCACAACGGGAACCGAGGAGCCGACGCTCAGCCGCTCGGCCAGTGCTCGCGCTTTGACCTCGCGGAATTGAGGGTAGAGGTACTGCTTCGCAACGCGGGCATCCGCACCCGAGTCCGGGTGCGGGAACTGAACTTCGACCCGCACCTGCCACAAATCGTAGCTGAGCGTCCCCGAGCGGTGTTTGTATCGTAGATCCGACTCGACCACCACCGCGGACACCGCGATCCCGGCCCGCCGCAGGTAATTCCGGCGCAGCCGCCATGCGGCGGCTAGCACGAGCATCCACGCACCCATGCCCAGCAATATGCTCACCGGAAGATACAGCGCCATGGTGAGTTGCGAACCGGTCCACCGGACTATCGCGGCACCCAGGCTCAGCACGCCCGTCATGAAGGCCGCCGCCGCTATCGCGACACCCAGCGTCCACACCAGCGACATCGGGCCGATCATTTTCTGGGACCGCCCCATACCAACTCCTCGAGCAACCGGCAGTGAGCCACCGACTGTAACGGCACCTCAGGAACGCGAAGTCACGGCACGCTGCGTCTCAGCGCCAGCGCCGCTCATCGGGGTAGTCCTCGAAGTCGTCCGGCCAATCGCTGGGGCCGACGACGGTTTCGCCTGGTCGCGGACGGCGAGTGGGGGTCTGGGTGGGCGGCCATGAGGGGGCAGGAGGCGGTGTTGGCGCTTGCGGGGGTTCCGGGGTCCACGTCCAGGTGAACAGCGGCGAGCTCTTCATCTCGGCGACTTCCGGTGGCACCGGGCGGGCGAGCGTTTCGATGTCGCACCAACGGCATTCACCGTTACCGACTCGTTCGGCGTATGCCTTCAGCGCCGGTGACGCTGTGTCCATACCGGCGACCATCGAGATGAATTCCTCGGTTACCTCGGTGGGACCGTCGAACAGTTCGTCAATGTCTATGTTGGCCAAGCGGATGGTGGCGGTGCGTAGATTGTCGACCGCGTCCATGACCTTCCGGGCGATCGCCTCCACCTCAGGGTCGAGATCAGGCTCCCACATGCTGCCCCATTGTGGTCGCGTCATGACGCGTTCTCCCACGGTGCGGTGCCGGACCCGGCGTCATACGATTGTGTCGGGCGATCCACGGTGTCGCCGTAATGGGAAATTGTTTCGATATCCTTGGCGAGGGCCGCCTTACGGGTCGCGTCGTCAATTTTCTTGGTGACCGGCGCGATGGCCTCATCCAGTTTCTGTTTCCCCTTCTCCTTCAACTGGCCTACCGGATCCTTGATGATATCGAGGAGCTTCTTGAATGCATCGGCAAGCTCTTTGATCTTGCTGACCACCTTGATGGCGGCATTGATGAGCACACCGATGTCATAGACCAGCTTGGCGATGCGGGCAGCTCCGAGACCCGGTACGGCCGCGGACAAGATATTGGCGACAGACTTGAGAGCGCCCTTGATGTCGTCGAAGTCGACATACTTGTTGAGCATCCCCCACAGGCCTTCAAGGATGGATTTGATGCCGTCCCTGATCTCGTCGGCAACCTTGCCCGCACAGTCACTGACGATCCGGCCAACTGGGCCTTCCCATTTCATTGCCGCGGCTTGCTTGGTCGCCCACTCGCTGAAGGATACGGAAGCTCTACCGTCCCAATTGGGTTTGCCGTCCGTGCTACCGTCGATTCGCTTCACGCCGGATTCGAGATTCTTACCGCATGCCTCGAGCCCGTTGCCAGCTGCCTTATAAACCTCACCGAGCCTGCGGATCTCGGACCAGTTCCCCGGAATCGGCTCCAAGCACGTTACCAGCGGATCGTATTCGGTTCCCGCCGCGCGAGTGATGCTCTTGATGGACTCGTTCACCCTGCCGAGCACTGGGAAAACGTCGGCGATGAGACCGGCGAGCTCCTCTTTGTTCGCCGCCGGCGCTTCGAGTTTGAAAGACTCCGGCTTCGGGTAAGTGGCGGCACCGGCGTATTGCGCGGTCACGCCGATCTCTTCGGTGCTGTCATCAACCGGGAGATTCGATTCGGTATGTGCGTTCAGCTCGGCGTAAGACTTCTGATCCTGGCTGTGATACATCCAGGCGGCCTTATTTAGCTCGATACCGGTGCCCAGGGTGGTATTCGCGAGCACCGCGTGGCGCTGAGACATCCAGTCAGCCGCGTCATTGATAGGGGCCACCAGCGTGTCGATGATCGGCCCGTGGAGCCATTCCGCCGCCTTCCCCTCCTTCGCCACGAAGCTGGACGCCAGCAGGGCGTCCCCAGCTATCGAGGTGACAAGACTACTCAGACCAGCAATTTCGCTGGGATTCGCCGCGAATGTCTCGGCCATCCGTTTGATCCCCTAACTCCGTACTTTTCACCGAAGTGAAGCCGAACATCGTTGCCCCACCGACAGACTCGCGCCTCCGGACTGTATGGGTGCGGGCAGGGTCCGTCAAATGAAGGTACTAGTTGGTGCCGAGTGATTCGCTGAAGGTCCCGGCGATCTGGCGGATCTGGTCACATGCCGGCGGCACGGCAACCGGTCCAGGGTGCACATGCAGGCCAACCGTGAAAGTCCCGTCGGATGATTTGATCGACGCCGAGCAAGCGCCGTCAACCTGCGGAGTTTGGTACAGCACGGCCTCGCGCCCGCCGATCGGGTCGGAGTCGAATATGCTGTTGCCCGGGTTCTTCCGGATGTCGTCAAGAGTCAAGTCGCTCGACGTCACCGTCGCCAAGCCGGTGGGGTACTTCTCGCCATCGACAAGTGCCTCACGCCAGAATTGGCAGCCGATTTCCGTGAAAAGGCTGGAAACGATTTCGGCTGTGGATCTTTCGCGAGTCGCCGGGTCGAATCCAGCCCGGGTCACCACGTCGTCGCCCACACGCACACACGGATCGAACCGAACCTGTTGGGCGCCGGTCTGCACTGGCGCCGGTGGAACGTTCACCTTCACGGAGGCCGTCGCCCCGGCAGACGTCGCGGGCGAGGCCGTCGCCGAAACCACTGTGTTCGCACCCTGATCGGTGGAACTACCAGCACAGGCGACCAGCGTCGTCGTACTCACCACCAGGCAACCAGCTGCGAAACTTCTTCTCATCATCGAAACCCCCTGATCGTTGAGGTCGCCACCCTATCCCGGCGGGACCAGACGGCCACTAGTCATTCGTGATCATCGCAGAATGCGAGCAAGCCGAACTACTCGGTCCGAAAGCAACGATCACCATCGTTCGTGATGGCCGCGACTGATCGGCATACTCGGCCATTACCTCCCGCGCGGTCTCGGTCCAGCGCTAATCGGTGAGCGAGCCAACCGCCTTGCCGTCCGCGCCCTGCTGCGGAACCAGTCCAGCCTCGCCATCGGCACGGAATCTGAACACCAATCGCTGAACTGTCGGGGCAGGCACCCCCAACTCGAGTGGGATGTGTTCGCACTCATGGCAATCAGCGCATCTCACCTGCCGTTTGCCTGATCAGGATCAGCGAGTCAGTCCGACTGAGCGCTTCAGACTCGACCAGGGAGAGCGTGACGTTCAGCGTCTGCGCCTTCTTGGGATCTTCGATGAAACCGGGCGGGACCGGGAACTCGTGCCAAGCGAGGGCGGGAACGGCGCTGGTTTGGGGGCAGAGTCTTTGGTTTCTCTGTAATCGACATTGATACGCCGACGATGCGATGAAGTTAGATCTAGATGTCGGGCGCAAAAGTGATTGACATAGTCCTCAAATGTACGGTGCGTGGCGACAGGCGACTGCCTGCAGTTTTGTTGAAAACATTGTCAATTGACATCGTGTTATCTTGAGCTACAACCTTCCCCCGAGTAGTGGTAGGCCGAAAGGAGGCTCATGTCGGACTCAACGCCCACCGTCGCGGCGGCTGAGATCGCCCGGCTGGCCGGCGTCACCCGTGCGACCGTCAGCAACTGGCGGCGTCGGCATGCCGACTTCCCATCGCCAGTGTCCGGAGGAACCGAATCTCGGCCGCTGTTCCACCTCGGTGAGGTGCAGGAATGGCTACGCGGCCACGGGGTAAGGTCCGCCGAGTCGCCTGTCCAACGGTTGCGTGCGGTTCTCCGCGCCGAGGTGGATCCCAGCGAAGTGCCCGCATTGATGAAAGTCGTTAGCGATCGGGATGTTGCCGATGGCACGGCGGTGCATGCTGCGATACATGATGTCGTCGCGGAGGCTGGGATCAAGGCGACGTTGGATGTGCTCGCCGAACGTGGGCTGGATGCGGAGCCGAGCACTGGCGTCTATCCAACGGAGCTGCGCGTCGCCGCGTTGATGGCCGACCTTCTGGCGGCCGCTTCCTCGTCCAAACCTCAGAGCATTCTCGATCCTGCCTGCGGCAGCGGCACCCTCCTGACCGAGGCTGCGCGGATCGGTGCCTCAACCCTGGCGGGACAGGACGTGCTGGCCGTCCAAGCTGCCCGCTCGGCCGCCTTGTTGCATGCGGAGCTTCCTGGTGCCGGTGTCGATATCCGCACCGGCGACAGTCTCCTGGCCGATGCGTTCCCGGGAGAGCAGTTTGACGCGGTCTTGTCGAACCCCCCATATACGCAACGTGATTGGGGGGCCGATCAACTGGCCCTCGACCTCCGGTGGGAGTACTCGGTCCCCCCGCGGGGCGAATCCGAACTGGCTTGGGTCCAACATGCCCTTTCTCACGTCCACCCCGGCGGCACAGCGATCGTTCTGCTGCCGCCGGCCGTGGCTTCGCGCACATCCGGGCGACGGATCCGGATGGAACTGTTACGCGCAAATGCGCTGCGCGCTGTCATCGCGCTCCCGCCCGGGGCGTCGACACCTAAACAGGTAGGTCTGCAGATCTGGGTGCTCCGTCGCCCAGATTCCGCGGCTACGACCGAGTTCGTTCTGTTCACCGACGCCGCTAAAGTCCTCGACTCCGGGGGAAGCCAATCGGATTGGCAAGCCTTGGCCGAGCGAGTGACCGACACTTGGCGTGCCTTCGACCACGGTGAGATGGAAGCCGCCGCAATTGCCGGATTCACCGCCGTGGTTCGTGCCATGGACGTCCTCGACGACGACATCGACCTCACTCCGGCCCGTCGAGTCCGCGCCGCCGTCGACCCTGACAGTGTCGCTGCTTCCGCCCACGCCGCCATCGAGCTCCTCGGCCGCCACCTGGCTGAACTCCGCACTGCTGCCAAGACGGTCGAGCTCTGGTCGCCGGGTGGCAACCTCACCCTGCGGACGGCCACTGTCGGTGACCTCGAACGAGGTGGCGCGGTCCACCTGGTCCCACTGGCGGCAGAAGATCAGGCCGTGGGTTCACCTCAGCGCCCGGTACTTTCCGGTCGTGACCTGCTCGCCGGCCGGGGACCGTCCGGTCTTACCGGCCCCGGCGTCCACGCCTCCACCGAGGTGATCCACGAGGGCGACATCCTGGTCTCGCGTTTTCGCGACGATCATGGCGCCGCACCCGGTGCTCGGGTGGCGGAAGGCGCCGACGTGGGGGCAGTTCCCGGAGTAGGCGTGATCGTTTTTCGTGCCGATCCCACGAGATTGGACCCCTGGTTCTTCGCCGGTTTCATCGGCAGCCCCGACAACTCGGCGGCGATGTTCGGCGCGACGACCATCCGGATCGACCCCACCCGCTTGCGGATTCCGATTCTGCGGCTCGAAGATCAGAAGCCATATGCCGCGGCGTTCCGTCGGCTGCACCTGTTGCGTGTGGCGGCGGCGCGGACGGCTGATGCGGCGCAGCGAGCGGCGGAGCTGATCGGAACGGGGTTGACGGCGGGGGCGATCGAACCGCCGAGGTAGGTCCTCGGCTATCTCGGGCGGGCCGATCGGTCGCCGAAACTTCCGGATCAATCGGTCAGATAGGCGACCCACAGGTAGTCACGAGGGCGGCTTGTGGCGACGAGAAGTTGTCTGGCGAGCATATTGGCGCGATCCCTGTCGCCCCCGGAGAGCTGTTCCGGATCGGCGGGCGGCTCTTCGGTGATGTGGAAGACCGCGGCGAAGTCCATCCCTTTGGCGCGCCGAACCGTGCCGACCTTGATCGGACCGACCTGGCTGCCATCGTAATGTTCCAGCGAGATCGCCGGGAAACCCGCGCGGCGCAGGACTTGTAGATAGCGGCTTGCCTCCTTGGGCCAGTTGACGATCACCGCGATCTCGCAGCTGGAAGGTAGTGATGCGTCACGGATCGCTTGGGGGAGCGCTAGGTCGATGTCACGACGTCGGACGCGTACGTCGAGCGCTTGCCCGCCGGGCAGCGTGGATTCGCTGTCGCGGAGGATGACACCGGCTCCGCCGTCGAGGTCGTCCACGGTGTTGCCCGCTTCGATCCGTTGCGAATATCGCAGAACAGCTTGCCTATTGCGGTAGTTCTTGCGAAGCACTCGGCCACGGCCACCGGCGAGAGGGATGCCTGCTTCGGAGAGGGTGCAACCACCGGCGTAGACCTGTTGTTGTCCGTCGCCGACCAGAAGCAACTGTGCATCGATGTCGCCGCCGGCTATCTGATGCACCAGCTCCAGCTGCCGAAGTGTGAAGTCCTGTACCTCGTCCACGACCACCATTGCGAAATCCTCGGTGTTGTCGAGGGGCCGCTGCTTCAGCTCGTCGACGGCTAGCGCGATGACGTCGTTGAAGTCGTGCGCGCCCCGCGCTTCGAGGCCCTGCTGGTAGGGCGTGTACCAGTGTTCCCAGACATACTTGCGCTTATTCGAATGCAGGCTGATCCCCTCGCGGCCGGTACGTTTGACCGTCTTGTACCTGTCCGGTTCGGAAATCCCACGGCCTTTGATCACCCGATCGATCTCGTCCGTCCAGTAACCGTGGTCCGTGCCTTCGACACGGTCCAAAACGTCCCGTGCACCCTGCCATGCCTTGGCCAGCGCCGTATTGATCGCGCCCTCATCGAGATTGAAGTCGATCCCACGGCTGCGTAGGAAGGCGGTTGTCCAGGCATGCAGGCCTGTGAACTTGGCGCGATCCGCCGCGTATGGAGCAAGGCGCCGAAATCCCAGTTCGTGGTAGGAGGGCAGCGTCTTGACGAAAGTAGTGAACAGGAGCCTGCCCGGATTGCGCTTGGCGAAATGTGCCATGCGATGTAGTGCTACGACCGACTTTCCTGTCCCGGCCGGCCCGCTGAATCTCGCCGGACCGCTGAATGTGGCATGCACGAGGGAGAGCTGATCCGGGTCGAGAAAGGTCATCCAGTCGCCGAACGGCCGGGCCAGCGCGACATCGCGAGCGTCGGAGCGAAGGTCGACTTCGTCGAACAGGCCTCCTGCGTCGACGGATTCGGATTCGGGAGCATCATCGGCCCGTAGCCACTGGTGTGATGACAGTTTCGCCGCGGCGGTCGCCGCGAGTTCGTCAGCGCGCTGGGCGCGCATTCGCTGATCACCGCGTACCAGCATGCCGACGAACCCGGCTTCGTCGGCGACGAGGAAGCGACCGTCGGCGAGGAAGTGCTTCGCGTCGGGCACCAACAGAACCAACTCGACGGAGTACGGAACGAACTGGGTGCCGCCGAGAGCGAGACGGGCGAACGACTCTTCGGCATTTTTGCGAATCTTCCCGATGGTGGCCGAGTCCAGCACCGACTCTGCGAAGACGAGCGCGAAGACGCCGGTCCGTCCCACTGCGAACGCGGCTGCTCGATCCGAGCGCGGCGTACCACGCTCCACCAGAAGATGCCAGCCGCGCACGGTCAGCAGACCGGCGAGAAAGCGGCGCTGTGCGGAGGTCAGCTGTCGCTGCTCGGACAGGGCGCGTTCGGCCCAGCGGGCAACCCGCTCACGATGAATGTTCGCCATGATCCCCCGATCTACACGGCCGGAGGCTGCCCCGGCACGCGGGCTCAAATACCTTGTTGTCCAACATAGTTGAAGATCAAGGTTCAGAACGGGAATCAGACGAATCCGGCCTGGGTGATGCGATTCGTGTCATGCCAGCAGCTTTGATACGTGCCCACTCCAGGTCACCACCAGCTGGTCACGCGCGCGGCTGGCCGCGACGTAAAGGAGAGATCGTTCGCGCCGCTCGGCCTCGTCGCGTTCCTCCGCAGGCACAATGCGCACCCTGTGTTGTGATGGCACATGCTCCTGGTCGACGCCAGCGAGCACCACGCACCGGAATTCCATTCCCTTGGAACGGTGCATCGTCAGCACCATCACCTGGCTCCCGGACGGCAGCGCGTCGCTGAGAACCTCTGCGGCTACACCACGCTCGCCTAGCGTCCGCACCAGGAAGTCCCGTTCTCGAGCGCTGCGGGCGAGTACCGCGATTTCACCCGGACCGATACCGTCCTCATTGATCCAGGCCGTGACCTGGTCGGTGATGGCCTGCAGTTCGTCGGCGGTGGAATCGCAACGGATCAGTGCCGGGGCAGGCCCCAGACGTGCGGAGGTGTAGCCGGCGGTGGATTCCTCGCCCTCCTCGAGGTCGTGGTAGGTCGTTCCTTCGAGAATGCTGACAGCGAAGTGCAGATTCTGAGCTGTGGTGCGGTAATTGTGGGTGAGCTTGCCGTTGCGGCCCCCGCGGATATTGATTCCGAGCCTGCTGAGCACCACAGGCTGACCGTAGATGCGCTGGTGGGAGTCCTCGGCGATGAACAAGTCGTTGCGACCTTCCGCTACGAGGGCGCGCAGCAGCGTCCAGTGCGTGGCATGCAGATCCTGCGCCTCATCGACGATCACATGGTCGGCAACGCGCTGCCCGGTGGATTCGGCGCGCCACTGTAGATCTGCCGCAGCGAGTGCAAGCACCTCTGGAAAACTCAAACGACCAGCGACTCGGCCCAGCTTCCGGTATCGAGTGATCATCTGCCACACCGCAATTCGCTGGGGACGGCTGAGCCGGACACCGCGGCCAGCTCGCGGAACCTTCAGGTACTCCGCCTGGGTGGTCACCTGGTTGCCGAGCACCACGTTGACGTATTCGGTCGACAGGAACGAGGTCTGCGCGAGACGGCGGTCGAGGTTGTGCTCAGCTGATGAGATTGCTTCCGCCCAACCGATATCGGGCGAAACTGCCTGGTCCGAGCGGGCCGGCGTGTCGGCGCCGAACACAATGCGATAGGCCGAGTCGAGATCGGTGGTGCTCCGGAGATGAGCGGCTGCGAGCCTATCGATACCGGTGACGTAAACGCCGCGCTCACCGGGCCGGCCGGCGAGCGTGATCGTCGGATCCAGGGCGAGGAGACTGTCGCGAAGCCCCTGCGCGAGGGTCTTGTTGAAGGTCGTCAGCACGATCCGTGCGCCGGGATTCTGCTGGGCGAGGTGACGTGCACGATGTAAGGCGACAATGGTCTTACCTGTTCCCGCGCCACCGGACAAGCGGAAGGCGCCGCGCTGGTCCTGCTCCACGAACCGGCGCTGGCTCGGATGCAGGAAGGTTCGCCAGGCTGTGAAATCACCGCCTTCGATCACTCGGCGCAGCTCGTCGTTGTCGTCGACCAGGGTGAACTGCATCCTGCTGGCCGGATGGGTCAGGGCGGCCAGGATCTGCTCGTTTTCGTCGAGAGCCGGTTCCGGATACGGCTCTGCGAAGTCCAAGGCATCACGGATGTCGTCGATGGAACGCCCCACGGCCAGTTCGAGGATCGCGTTCTGTTGCCAGGCGACCTCGGCCGTCTGCGCCACGGCGAACACTCCATCCTGATCCTGGGCGCTGAGCACTTCAGCGGCCAGGTCCGTGTCGAGGCCGAGACGATCGGTGAGTTGTTCGAGGGTGTAGCCCGCGCCGGCCAGGTAACCGAGCGTCGGCTGTGCCGCTGCCCGGCCGGACGGACGGGGAACGTCTGGCCGCTTTCCGCCTCCGTCGAGCTGGCTGACAATGCCTTCGAGGACGCCATTGATCGGGTTGACGCGCAACATCGCCTTCTCGGCAAGTTTGTTGGCGACGTCGTGTTTCCACGTGCCTAGGTAGATGTAGGTCGGCTCGCCGAAGCGGTCGTCGACACGGAACATGACGGCCCGATAGTTCAGGTCGACCCGTCCGGTACGGACACGGGCGTCGAGGGCTCCGCGCAGCGGCTCGATGTGCAGGCCGAGTGCGGTGTCGTCAGCGCGCAGCTTGTCGAAGAAGTCGCAGACTTTGTCCTTGATCGACCCGTCGATCTTCGGCATCGCCTTGTTGGCCGCCAGGACGAGATTGGCCACGCCACACCCCACTTCGTTCGATCGGCGTCGACTACCCGCGGTATGGGCAGCCGACGCGCGCTGCCTCGATCAAGCTGGAACGGCTGGCCGGAGCAAAGCCGATGCCCGGCCACTCCAGGTCACGACGAGCTGATCGCGGGCCCGGCTGGCCGCCACATAAAGCAGGGACCGTTCCCGCAGCTCGGCGTCGCCGCGCTCTTCCTCAGGCACCTCATTGAGGACGGACTTGGCAGGAACGTGGGCTTCGTCTACGCCGGCGAGGATCACCTTGGCGAATTCCATTCCCTTGGCCCGGTGCATCGTCAGCACCTGCACATGCCCGGGCCCCGCTGGGTTGTCGTCGAGAACGCGTGCTTCGATGCCACGTTCGCCCAGTGCGCGCACGAACTGGCTGCGTTCGTTCCGGCCTCGAGTCAGGATTGCGATGCTCGATGGTTCCACGCCCTCGCCCAGCCATCCGCGCACCGTTTCAGTGACTTGATCGAGTTCCTCGGCCAGCGAATTACATTCCACCAGCACAGGTTCCGGGCCGGTGCGGGCAGAGCGGTAGCCGTGGGTGGTCTCGTCCGCTTCTTCCAGGTCCTGGTAGTCACCGCCGGAGAGAATGTCGATGGCGAACCGCAGGTTCTCCGCCGTTGTCCGGTAGTTCAGCGTGAGCCGGCGGGAACGGCCCACGATCTTGACGCCCAGCCGTCCGAGGACGACCGGCTGACCGAAGATCCGCTGGTGGGAGTCCTCGGCGATGAACAGGTCGTCGGGGCCTTCGGCGACGAGCGCGCGCAGCATCGACCAATGGGTGGCATGCAGGTCTTGCGCCTCGTCGATGATGACGTGATCGGCGACGAATGGCTCACCCGCGGCGCTTCGCTGCCGCAGGTACTCCGCGGCCAGCGCCAGCACCTCCGGGAAGCTGACAGTTCCGTCCATGCGGCTGTGCCGCCGGAATGCTTCCATCAGCTTCCAGACCGCGATCCGTTGCGGACGGTTCAGCCGTACACCACGCCCCGCCCGCGCCACTTTCGCGTACTCCGCGACGGTGGTGACCTTGTTGGCCAGGACAACGGCGGTGTACTCGTTGTCGAGGAACGCGGCTGTAGTCAGGCGCGGATCCAGAGGCGTATCAACAGATTTGGTGACCTCGCGCCAGACCTTGGCTGCATCGGTGCGCCGGGACGAGACGGTGGTGGCACTGCCGAGTACGGCTTCGGTGACAGGGACGAGGTTCCGCGCGCGAACAAGCACATCGCTGGCGAGCTTGTCGACTCCGTCGATGTAGACGCCTGGTTCGCCGGGGGCGGACGCGATGGTGATGTCCGGTTCGAGGGTCGTCAGATCCGCCTGGAGTTGCCGGGCCAGCGTCCGGTTGAAGGTGGTCAGGACAATGCGGGCATTCCTGTTGTGCCGCCAGAGATTGCGTGCCCGGTGCAGCGCCACCACGGTTTTGCCGGTGCCGGCTCCACCGGACAGCCGGAACGCGCCGTTGTAGTGTTTCTCGGCGTAGGTGCGCTGCTCTGGGTGCAGGAAGGTCCGCCAGGCGGCGAAAGTGCCGCCTTCGATGACGCGCCGGAGCTCGTCGGTGTTCTCACCGACGTAGGTGAAACGGAGTTGCGAGGCGGGGTGGGTCAGTGCCTGCAGGGTCTGCTCGTCCCGGCCGAGAGTGGGGTCGACAGGGTTCTCGTCGAGCCGCAGTTTCTCCCGGATGTCGTCGAGGGCGACGCCGCATGCGAGGTCGAGAATCGCGGAGCCTTGCCATCCGTCGACTTCGGCCGCGAGGTCGTTGAGTTCGTGATCGTCGGGGGCCGCGAGGACCTTGGCCGCCAGCTGCGACGCGAGTCCGAGCTCGCCGGTGAGCTGAGAGAGCGTGAAGCCAAGGCTCGAGAGGTAGCCCCGCTGCCGCGGCGACCGCGGAGCTGTTGCGGTGACAGCGGGAACGATCTCCGCACCGGCCTCGTACACCACCAAGTCGAGTACTCCATTGACCGGGTTGACTTGCAGCTCGGTGCGGGGTGCCAACTCTGCGGCCGCAGCATCCTGCCATGCGCCGACATAGACGTAGGAACCGTCACCCTTGGCAGGTACGACATGGAACAGGATCGCGCTGTGGCCCAAGCCGATTCGCCCGAGCCGGACACGTTCGTCGCGCGCGCCGGCGACGGTCTCGATGAGCCCGGCAGCGGCCGGCTCATCGTTCTGGACGGTGTCGAGGAAGTCGTAGACCCGGCGCTGGACAGCCCGCTCGAGTTCGACGCCGGACTTGCTCGTACTGGTCATGACGATGTGCGCCATCACATCACCCCGTTCGTCTTCAGCGCTTGGACGAGCTCTGCCGGATCAGCCGGGCAGATCGTCCAGCCCTGCTCGGTCATGGTAGGGGCCGCTTCGGGGCTTTCGAGGAGCACCCCGATACGGGCATCCGCCCACCCGATGTCGATGACATCACCACGATCGGTTTCCACACCGAGCTCCGGTACCGGCGCCCCAACCGCAGCCAGACCGAGGACGAGTTCGCGTTCGGCGTCGGAAATGGTGTCGTCATAGAGGGCCTGCCATTCGGGGGTGAGTCCGGCGCCGGTGGAGTCGGGACCACGCTCGGGCACAGTGCTGTCGGCCGCCAGCAGGCTGCGAGTGGTTACCACGTGGTCGGCGAGGCCGAACCAGTTGGCCAGGCGCAGCCATTCCTTCCAGGCGTGACCCTCGCGCAGTTCGAGCGTGTCGTCGCGGTCGTCCAGGGCCAGAACCGCGTCGAGGACCTTCTTGTCCTTGCGCAATGCGGCGGTGAGGGTCAGCGGACCGTCGGTGTAGGACCAGCACGCGTATTCGCCTGCTGCGATCTGTGATCCGTTGCCCTCGATGAGATCCAGCGCCCAGCCAGCGATGGCGCCACCGTCGCCGTTCATCCGGCCGTCGAGCATGAACATCAGTGGCAGCCAGTGCCCGACGGCGTTCCAATCCTCCCGATCCGGGTTGAGCATGAACTCGATCAGCTGGGTGATCGGATCGACATGCAGGAGTTTGAACAGAGCGGGCCGCAGATTTCCGTGGTTGAGGGTGAACTTGGCGAGTTTGTCGGTGTACCAGGACGGCTGCATCGGCTGGGCGCCCGTGAACCGCAACAGATCGTCGTGGCTGAACGACCAAACCAGTACCCCACCCGACCGCAGGATCTCCCGCTTCCGGGCATCGTCGGTGACCCGGTTCTTTCCGGGCACCGCGTGGAACCGGCGACCGTCGGCGAAGAGCGCGATGATCGGGATGTCGGGGTCGGCGGTGCGGAGCTGGAAATCGGGCTGGCTGTTACCCATCAGCACCTGGGGTTCGAGCTGCCAGGTCCGGATCTTCGTGCCCGGCAGCTTGATCGTCGCCGTCGGGCCGTAGGTGCCCGGCTTCTCGACGATCGTGGCTCCCATGGTGGTCAGGCGTTCGGTGAAGGCACGGTAGAACTCTCGCTCCAGCGGCGACTCCTCACTGCCGAGACGTTTCTCCGGGGTCTCCTCGGTAATCGACGCCAGCCAGCTGTCCGCATTCGGTTCACCGCCTCGGCAGGCAAGCAGGTCGTCGAGCACCTTGGCTGCGGTGATCCGCGAAACC
Organism: Nocardia sp. NPDC050408; assembly: GCF_044458905.1. NCBI lineage: Bacteria > Bacillati > Actinomycetota > Actinomycetes > Mycobacteriales > Nocardiaceae > Nocardia > Nocardia sp. NPDC050408. The sequence goes on from NZ_JBITIL010000010.1 coordinate 103,493, forward strand.
TTGTCCAGTTCCCGCGGCGGCGCGAACGGCAGCAGGCACTTGTGGCAGGCCAGCCGGTCGGTGCAGTCACAGTTCTTGACGAGCTCACGTGCCGCGGCCAGCACCGCCCACACTTGCGCCGGATTGGCGAACTCGGCCAGGTAGCCGGTGCCGCCGGGCACGGTGTCGTGGATGAGCAGAGCGCGCTGGTTCGGTGCGTGTAGTGCGTCGGTGATGGTGGCGACATCGAGATGTTCCGGCGAACCACCGATCACCTGGCGCAGCCCGAGCAGGATTGCCGCGCTCAGGCTCGGATGGGCGAAGGAGTCGTATTCGAGCCAGCTCGGCAGGTGCAGCAGCACCGCCTGCGTCCGCAGCGTCCGTGCGAGGGCGATCTCGCGAACGTGTTTCTCGTCGTCGGCTTTCCGGTACTTGCACCAGCTGCGGTGCTCGTGCGGTTGATTCTGTCCGGCGATCTTGTCGAGCTGTCCGCATCCCGAACACACCCGGAACAACCCACCGGTTGTCGTATTGCCCGCGATGGTGCGTTTGCTGCCCTGGGAGTTCCGCCGTCCCATGTTGATCCAGCGAATATCCATGCGGCGCAAGTACTCCGCGCCGAAGTCTTGTTCGGCGACGAACCAGCGTTTGGTGATGTTGTCAGGGTTGATGTCGGCCGCGGTGAGGACGGTGAAGGACTCCTTGCGCCGTTCGTCGCGGATGTCGGTGATCGCCGACTCGTCGCGGCGGACTTCGGCGGATACCTTCGTCATCTCGACCACCTGCAACTGCTGACTCACATCGGCGATGGCCGACGTGTGGCAGCGGGGGCACTGGATCGGCGGCGGGCTCTGATCCGCAGTATGGCTGATCCCGGTCCACCCGCACGACGGGCACACACGCCAGATGTGAATGGCAGACTCGCCTGCGCCGAGGTCTACGGCGTCGATCTCGACGGCGAGTCCCTGCGCGTAGAACGTGGCGCCCGGCGCGAGCTCGGTCAACGCGACCCGAGAACCGCGCCGGTAACTGGCTGTGTCCTCGGCATATTCGTTGGTGTCGGGGTCGATCCAGGTGATGCCGACGTCCAGAGTGACTGCATCGTCGAGCAGCGTGTAGTTGGGCAGCACTCCGTAGCGTTCGAGCACACCCACCCAGTGCTCGGCGGTGAGATCGATGATGCTGCGGGACAGCAGTTTCAGCGTGCCGCGTGCCGTGCGGAGGTCGCGTTTGTCGTCGTCGGTCGCGGCGGGTGAGTTGGCTCGCTGCTCGAATTCGGGGATGGCGGCGTCTACGGCGGTGCGCCGGTAGCGCAATTCGTTGACATCGCGTTTCCAGCGGTGCACCGCTTCGCGCAGCAGCACTCCGAGCCCGCTGTGGTCGCCCAGACCGGGTGGCGTGGCCCAGGTTCGCAGGTTGGCCGCGGCAGTTTCGCCGAGGGTGTCACCGAACTGGGCGAGGAATTCGTCGAGCAGCAGATCGGCGTCCTCGTCAGCGGTTTCGACGAGGGTGCCCATCCAGGTCCCCTCGTCGAAGCTCGACAGGACGTTATTGGCGCTACCCGGGTCCTCGGCGCCGGCCTTCCGAGACAGTCGGTCGACGATGTGCGCGATGTATTGGCGCTGCAGGATCTCTTCGGCGGTGAGGAAGGTGGCAGGCGGTCGGACCTCGCCCTGGATCACCGAGGTCGGGTCGCCGAGCTTGGGCAGATGCTCGCCGCGGCCACGCACGAACGCGAGGGCGAGGGCATTGCCGGTGAGACGTCCGGCGCGGCCGACTCGCTGCAGGTACGACGACACCGTGCGCGGCATCGAGCCGAGCATGACGGTGGACAGATCACCGATATCGATGCCCATCTCCAGGGTGGGCGTGGCGACGAGCACGTTCGGTGCGGCCGGGTCGGTGGCTGTGGTTTTGAACTTGGTCTCGTATTCCAGCCGGGTCTGCGTTGGGAGCAGCGAGGTATGTTCCCGGGCGACAACCCGCTTCATTTCCGAGCTGTCGTAGAGACTGCGATAGAAGTTGTCCTGCTTGGTCGCCCGAGTCAGCTCGCCGGGGCAGCGGGTGAGCAGGCAGGGCGCGCCGTCGAGCTGGTCGATGACGGTGGCGCTGCCCGGTGTCGGGGTCTGGCAGACATCGCAGACCAGCAGATACCGCATGCCCGCGAGCCCGTCGGCATCGGGAATCCCGACGAGGATCGAGTCGTGGGTCAATTGGTAGGCGGTGAGCGACTTCTCGGTGCTCGCTGTTGTGACGATCCGCTCCTCGGCGAGCACCTCGAACAGCGCCCGAGCGAGGAAACCACCTTCGTGCGGCGACACGTTCAGGCATTGCGCCGCCCACCGCGCATACCAGGACGTGGCGGCGGTGATGGGGTCGAAGCCCTCGGGGATTGTGCGCCCACCTACGGCCGGGAACGCCGGGGCAGGCCGACCCTTCGGAAATGCCGGCATGCCTTGGCCTTTGGGCCGACCACCCCACACCCACCGGCGGTTGGCATCGCGTTGTACGTACTTCGTCAGCCATTCGTGCGAGACCGCGCCACGTGTGCGCATGCGTTCGGCCACGCCGCGCACCCATTGGGTCACCGCCTCCGAGTCCGGTGCGGAGAACGCGAGCTGGTGCTCAGTGCGTTCGAGCGCAGCGGCACCGAGCTGCGCAACCCGTTGCGGTGAACCGAGATCCACCTCGGCCACCACACTGCCGGTCAGCTCGAGGGTGCGGCCCAACCGGGACTGCAGTCCGAATTCGAGGTCGATGTCGAACTGGACGCGCCGCGCCACATTCTTGGCCGCTTTGCGGCGTAGCGCAGCGGGTCGGTCCGGCTGCCAGTACGCGGTGAACTCGTCGTGCTCGACGATGTCGGGAGGCAACAGGCGGTAGCGCCGATTCGGGTCTTCACCAGCTCGTTCCAGCACGGCGGCGCACAGCTCCGACAGCGTCAACGTCTGTGACCCGCTCACCCGGTCGCCCAGTGCATTCCGCAATGTCGAGCGCATGCTGAGCGTGTGCGACCGTGCCTGGACGAACCCCGCCCGGTGCGCCGCGTCCTGCACACTGTCGGTGAAGATCAGTGCTTTCTTTTCGGTGTCGTCGAGGCGCGCATCACCGAAGAGGTTCGACAGTGCCACCGACAGCTGGGTGGCGATGGCACTGCCGAGGAACCTGATCCCGTCCTCGGCGCCGCATGCCGGGCACAGGTCCTTCTTCGAGTTCTCGTCGGCTTCGGGGCCGCTCAAATACAGCACCGGCAGCACCCGTCCATCGAGCAGGTCTGCGCTGTCGGCCTCGGGCCGCTTGTCGACGATCTCGCGATCATCGACCCGGAACCACTGCAATCCGTCTACGACGTTGTCGATTTCGGCCTCGGTCGGCGCCGAGATCAACGCACGGAACCTCGGTTCGCCGGTCGCGTGATAGCCGCGGATGTCGTCATCGCTGGAATCGAGCGTGCTGCCGGTCGGCGCCAGCCGCACACCCCATCCCGACCGCCCGCAGTGCCGGCAATACAGTGACGGGTAGTAGTCGGTTGTCGCATCATCGAGCTTCCCGTCGTCGGACCATCGGAACAGCGGAGTCACCGTGGCCGCCCGATCGATCCGCGACAGTTCCCGAAGCCACAGGTGCACATCGACATTGAGCGCCGAACGACCGACTTCCGCCCGCAGGTGCGACAGTGCGGCAAGCAGATATCCGAGGTACCGCTCCCGCTGCGCTTGTCCTCGTGCGAGATCCCGCTCACCGGTGTGCGCCGGCAGCGCTCTCACCGCAAGGTCTTCGATCGAGCGAACGTCGACGGTGTTGCGCAGCAATCGTGCGATGGTGCCGTGCCGTTTGACCAGGTCGAGCATCTCGGTCTCGTCGAGCCGGTTCAAGCTCGCGGCTGCACGTTCGAAGGTGTCGTCGATATCGGAGGTCTGGCGGAACAACGTGGCCAGCACCGAAGCCGCCAGCCGCTTGTTCGTCGGGGACTGCGCCGCAACCTTATTCAGTTCCTCGACCGCGTCCGCGGTAACCGGCTCGATCGGTGAGAAGGTCCGGTCCAGCGCGAGGCTGCGCGCTGCCAGCCAGTCCTCGACCGAAAGTCGTGTCTCCCCGATGAGGGCGTCTTCGTCGAACGTTTCCCCGAACACGGTTTTCGCGAACGCCAGCATGGTCTCCGGTGAAGAGTCCTTGGATCCGAGCGTCGCCGATGTCGCCACCGGGGTGACCTTGCCCAGCGGCCGCCTCCGGTCCTCCTCGCCGACCGGCGATCCCGACGTCCAGTGCGCTTTGATCGTCAACCCGAGCCGCCGCAACAGCATTGCCACATCAGTGCCCTGCGCACCGTCGTAGGTGTGGAATTCGTCGAGAACGACGTACTGCAGCGAATCCGCGGACTGCCGCCACAGCGCCGCCCGATCCGACCGCAACAACATGTGGTCGAGCATCTTGTAGTTGGTGAGCAGGATGTCGGGCGGTGAATCGTGCATCAGCCGTCGGTCGGTGATGAGACCCGCCTGCGACACCAGCGTTCGCCCACCCGAGGACTGCTCACCGGTGTACAGACCGGCAGTGATTCCCGACAGTTCGGGATGCCCGGTGATCATCTTCGCCAGCCGCTGCTCCTGGTCGTTGGCCAGGGCATTCATCGGATAGATGATCAGCGCCTTCATCCCCACGACCCCAGCCTTTTTGGCCCGCAGCACGTGATCGAGGATCGGGATCAGGAACGACTCGGTCTTCCCTGAGCCGGTGCCCGTGGTGACCAACGTGGGCCGGGGACGCCGCTGGAATTTGGTCGACAACCGTTCGAACGCCGCTGCCTGGTGCCCATACGGCTCGAAGTACTTAGGCCACCAGTCCAGGTGCATTCCCCAGTTGCCACCGGCAGGGGAGAACGGAAGTCGAAGGCGCACATAGGGGCCCTTGAACAGGCCATCCCTGGGATGGCCGATGAAGTCGGTGAGAGCGCCCTGCGTGTCCGGGTCAGTCAGGGCGAAGGTTGTCGTCAGATAGTCGGTCAAACCCTCCCGCAGCCGCTCGGCTTGCAGAGTCGGAAGCAGGGCCCCCACGTGTGCTCCTCGAATATCAGCCAGCTGTTCGGCTGGGCGTTGTGGAAAGCATCTGACCTATGGTTCGTCAGGTGCTTGCCACGCGTTTCGGATGCTAGTCGACCGGGCGACCCCGGCTGGGCGGTTGTGCGACTCGAGGTCGTTCGGCCCATCGGGACGGTAACACGATAACAATACTCAATACAACGATTGACGATGTTTTCAATGGCGCCTAGGCTGCATGAAACCATTCAGGCAGGTGTTGGGGGAGCGACCGATGGACATCCGAGTCCGGCAAGCGCTGGCTGCCACCGGCTTCGGTGACACCCGCACTCGAGCTATACCCGGTCGAGTGCTTGGAAGGGACCGCGGCCGTGGCTATCTGGAGCGACGGCACCGCCGCCTACTCCCAATGATGTTTCGACACCCGGGGCGGCCGCCAATACCCTGATGCCGAATCCTGGTCCGGCGCAATGCCGATCGATCGCGACTACCAGTGTGATGCAAATGGCTGTGTGTGGCCGGACGGTTCACCGGTGATCGGCACCGACCAGTGCGGCCGCCGCTGCGGAGAACTACCGAGATCCGTTGACATCCAAGGAGACTCGGCACGGTGCATCGCTGTCAAGACTGCCGCAGCAGTGCTGGCTGGGCGGAGCTGAACGACAATTGAATTTCCGTTGCCCTGTCGGTGGTCCCATCTACCGTTACACCGACAGCGCCGCACCTGAATTGGGTTTGCCATGCCGAGCTCCACACCTGCGCACCTCGAGCTCTTCCGCTACCTCGCCGCGGATGAGCGAATCGAATACGTCGCCATCATGACGCGATTCACGGCGTCATTACTGGCCGATATGTCTGCGGCCACTGTGGCCGAACAACTTGCTCGCGATGGCTTGCTGCTCGATACGGATGTCGTCGAGTCTCGGTGCCGACAGCTGGTGCGGTGGGGAAATTTGGTGCCATCGCTGCGCGATGCCCGGGTGACCACTGTGCAGGACTACCTACGGGCGCGCTCGAGGTATCAAGTGTCGAGTCTAGGCGGCCGGGTGCATCGCAACGCGGTGGAAATCATGGAAGCCGCCGACGGCGCACGTGAGGTTGCGCGGGAACTACTCGGCGAGATAGCCGAATCGCTATCAGAGGTCATGAACACTGTGCAGCTCCCGATGTCCTCGGATCGGGCCGACCGGTTGGCCGGCGTCGTCACGACGATCTTCAACAATCAGCGGCTCTTCACCGCCAGTGTCACGGACTTCTATGCGTACCTGGCCGGTGTGTTGAGTCGCTTCGACCTGCACGGCGCGGAGTACGCACAGTTCAAGGGGCTGCTGCTGGACTACGTCGACTTGATCACCGCGGATGTGAATCGGCATGCTCCCTTGATCGCTGACAGGCTGACCTTTGTGTCGCAGAATCTGGATGAGATTCTGGCCGTGTTGGATTCGGTGCCGAGGCTCGAGCTGGGCGACCTCGCGGCAGTTGAACGTTCGGGCGGTCGCAGCCGTTCAGACTGGGAGCAGCTGCGGCAGTGGTACACCGGTTCCGGTCAGGACTCGGGTCCGGCACAGCTGCGTGCCGCGGCCGGTCAGGCGCTGGGCCAGCTGCTGGTCAATGCCAAGCGGATGCTCCACTCGTCCTCGACGGGTTTTTCCCGGCGTGCCGATCTGCTGCGACTGGCGGGTTGGCTCAACCAGTCCGGAGACGGCGAAGCACATCGGATATTCGCCGCGGCGTTCGGGGCCTGGTCGACTCGGCACCTGTCACTCGGGCCGGAAGAACCCGACCCCAGGATCGGACCGATGACTTCATGGGTGGCTGCGGAACCCATCGATGTGCCGGTTTCGTTGCGGCAGAGAGGTACCCGGGCCGCAAAAGGGCGCTCGGCCCGGGTACCCGATATCAGCGCCGACCGGGCGATAGTCGAGGCCGCTGTCCGTGTTGAAGCGGAGCGCAATGCGCAGGTGGCCGCTGAACTCTCCGCCGCGGGGCAACTCGACGGCGCCCACCTGTCACCCCACGCCCGGACCGTGCTGCTCGACGAACTCGCCCGCCTGCTTGCGACGGCACCGGATCCGGCAGTGTCTGCGTCCATCACGAATCCGGATCTCGGCGTGATTCTGCACGCGGCACCCGGAGGTTCGACGACAGTCACCTCGACCGACGGATCCTTGGTCGTCCACGGGTATCAGCTCAGGTGCAGTCCGGCCGAAGAAACTCCGTGGGAGCAGGCCCAATGACCAATTCGGACAGAACTCTCGCCACCAGCAGACAGGTTGCCGCTGAGGTCCGTGAGGCCGCGCGGATCCTGCTGCGAACGCCGATCGTCACTGCCGCGCGAGCTCCGGAGTCGATGGCGATTATCCGCAAGCATGCGGTGGCCCTCCGAAAGCTGTTCGCTACCAACGTCGGATACCACCTTGTGGTGGAGGCAAGTTTCGCGCGGCTGGCCAAGTTGCCGCCGGAATCCAGTGCGACGGAGCGGGTTGTATATCGCCGCAACGGGACACCATTCGGTGCCAGGGGCTACACGCTCCTCGTACTGGCGTGCGGCGCACTGTTGGCTCCAGGGGTAGGCGAGCAGATCCTGTTGTCGGCACTTGTCACCCAGATCCGCACCGATGCAGCCCAGCAAGAGATCCCGTTGTCGGACAGCATCGCCGATCGTCGATTGTTGGTCGCCGCGCTGGCGGTGCTTCTCGAGTGGGGAGTACTGACCGAGGTGGACGGCACGGTCGCACAGTGGGGTGAGTCGGCCGAGGAGGCGCTGCTGACGATCTGCCGCCCACTACTACCGCACCTGCTGACGCGGTCGATCGGCTCAGGGGCTGACCGCCGCGATCTGCTGACCCCACAACCTGACGCACCTCGGCGCAGGCTGCGGCGCCGATTGGTTGAGGAGCCTGTCGTCCTGCGGTCCGATCTCGATCCCGACGAGCTTGATGTGCTGTCCCGTGAGCGATCCGAATTGACTCGAATGCTGGGTGAGGCATTCGGTTTGGTGCTCGAGGTCCGAGCAGAGGGAGCTCTTGGTTACGACCCGGCCGGTTCGTTGTCGGACATCGAGTTCCCGGGGACGGGAAGTGTCAAGCAGGCCGCATTGCTCCTGATCGGCGCGTTGCTCGACCTGACGGACGACGGCGTCACCGGGAGCATGGAATTCGCATGGCCGGTGGTCGACTCTGTGCTCGCCGAACTGGTTCGCGCATACGGGCGCGCCTGGCGATCCGAATATGCCGATGCGCCAGGGGCATTGCGTGACGACACTGTGGCGCTGCTGACGACGTTGCGGTTGGCCGAGCCGACATCCGACGCGCTCGTGCTGAACGCCGCGGCCGCTCGCTACCGGCCACAGCCCAAATCCGGCGGCACCCAGCTGACTTTCGAATGAGGAGATTTCGATGACCACCGTGGGTTCGAAGCATTTCGAGAACCGCTGGCGGTTGTCTCGTGCGGGCATGGTGAATGTCTGGCACTACATCGACACCGAGTTCATGCTGTCCGGTGGCCGTCTGATCCTGCGCGGCTCGAACGGCTCCGGCAAGTCGAGGGCGCTGGAGATGCTTCTGCCGTTCCTGCTCGACGCCGACCGCCGCCGCATGGATGCGACCGGCTCACAAAAGGTGAGCCTCGACGAACTCATGCACACCGGTATCGGGAACCAGACGAATCGGGTGGGCTACCTCTGGCTCGAACTGACTCGCCCCGGCGATCATCTCACTCTGGGCGCGCACATTCGATACAGCGCTTCCGCCAGGCGGAGTGAAGTCCACTACTTCACCACCGAGCGGCGCGTCGGACACGACCTGAAACTTGTCGCGGACAACCGGGAACCACTGGCCCGTGATCAACTCGCCGAGCTGGTCGGGGCGCATCGGCTCGGCGATGCCGAGCAGCACCGGGAGGCCGTCCGCACGAAGGTGTTCGGCCTGCACGGAGAGTCCGGTCGCGACCGTTTCACCGGCCTCATGCAGTTGCTCCACACCTTGCGGTCCCCGGACGTCGGTAACCGCATCGATGAGGGCAAGCTGCCGCAGATTTTGTCCGATGCGCTGCCTCCCCTGAGTGAGCAGATGCTGGAAGCCGCTGGTGACCGACTCGACGATCTGTCCGAGACCAGGCTGGCTCAACAGCGACTGTCGGAGACGCTGGACCACATGCGGGAATTCCACGACGTCTACCGGCGGTATGCCGCAACGACACTCACCGCCGGTGCTTCATCACTGGAAGCAGCGCTCGACGCGGTCGACACGGCTGTTGACGCCCATGAAGCGCGGATCACTGAAGTAGCCGAGCTTGCCGAGAAGAAGGTCACGGTCGATAAGACGATCGACGAGCTGACCGAAGAGCTGGACACCTTGCGGGGCGCTATCGAAATCCTGAGCGATCGTCCCGAATTCGCCGCTGCTGACGACCTGAAACTGCGGGATGAGCACGTCGCAGTGCTGCGCAAATTTGCCGACACGGCGTTGGGCGGGGCAGATCAGGCGCGCAAGGCTGAGCAGCAGCTTGTCGAGTCCGTCGAGCGGGGCGTGGACGCGGTCGACGCGGCGGTCGGTGCTGCGATGGCACAGTTGAGTATCGCGAAGGACCGGCTGTGCGACATCGGCCTGACCGCTGGTGAACTGCCAGACGCCCTTCGTTTCGCCCGGACGACTGTCGGTGCGGTGACGGCCGTGGTGACGGACTCGTTGGATGGGCCGCCGGTGTCGATCACTCGACCGATTCTGCCTGCGTGGACGCTGGAGCCGTCTGATCTGTCGCATGCGGCTGGATCTGCCAGCCGTTGTGCGGAGGCGGCGCTCCAACGTGGTCGCCTCGTCGAGCGTCGAACAGCCGAAGCGCGCCGGCTCGACATCGTGTTCGATCGGGTGCTGGATCAGGAGAGTCGCGCTGAGCAGGCGGCAGAGACCGCTGAAACCCGCAGGGCCGCTGCGACGACAAGCGCGCAGGTGCGCGACGAACTGGCTATCGAGCTGAATCGGCGCTGGCGGGAATGGGTTTCGTTGCCGGAGACCACACGGATCATTCCGGGCGCAGTCTGGCCGACGGCACTATCGGAGGTGCTGGCTGTCGACCTCGAAGCGCTGTGTGGTGATTCCGAGTCCGACAACATACTGGCCGAACTCGACGCCGCACCTGAGCGTGCTGCCATACCGGTCCGGGAGGATCTGGCTGTCCGGAGCCGTGCTCTGGTGGACGAACAGCGAGCCGATAATCTCTGCCGCGCCGAGCTAGTAGCGCGTCGCAACGACCTTCTGGCCGAGCACGACCCCGAACCTCCGACCAGTTCGTGGCATCGCGTTCACTCGGGAGTCCCGCTGTGGGCGGCAGTCGACTTCCAACCACATCTCACTTCCGAGCAGCGCGCCGGAATCGAAGCTGCTCTTCTTGCTTCCGGCTTACTCACGGCCACAGTCGCCCTCGACGCTACGGTTCAGGCCGAAGACGGACAGATTCTGCTGAGCACGGCCGACATACCCGCCCACTCGCCATTGTCGGGCGCACTGCGTCCCGATCCGGCAGCCGATGTGCCAGCTGATGTGATCGCATCGATTCTGGCTAGGGTCGGCCTACATGATCTCGATAGCCGGACCACGGTCGACATCGACGGCAGCTGGCGAAACGGAGTCCTAACCGGTCGCCACACGCAACCCGCAGCGCTCCATATCGGCGCTGCGGCGCGCGCCGCGAACCGTGCGGCGGAACTTGCGCAGATCGAAAGCCGACTCGATGATCTCGCTACCGCGGTGAAGAATCGCGAGACTGTACAAGCCGAGATCGACCGGCACCGTGTCGAACTCGATGCACACCTGGTGACTGCTCCACGCACGCGCGAGCTCGATCTGCAGAGGCAGGCCGCTCGGCTCGCCGAACGAGACGCGGCTGATGCCGAAGCCACGGCACACGCGCAACAACGGATGGCAGCTTCTGCTCGGGAAGAGTGGAGCACAGAATTCCAGACCCACAGCAGGCAGTGCGATAGTGCGGGTCTCCCTGTTGCGGCTGATCAACTAGCGGCGATCGAGAAACAGTGCACAAGTACTGAGCAGTCCTGCCGGGATCTGCGAAAGGCGTTCGGGGAGGTGACCGATGCGGCCGACCGGCTTGTCGGTACGCCTGAGCAATTCGCCGAGGCACGCAGTCGACGGGAGAACGCGGAGTTCGCCGCGGAGGCTCGGCGTCGAGATTGGGTGCGGGAAGCCAACGACGTCGCCGCTCGCCATGCGGCGCTGGATCTTTCGGTGCAGCAGCTTCACGACGAGCTCGGACGCAGCAAAAGCGCCTACGCAAACACCAAGGACAAGCTCGTCGAACTCGGTCGTAAGCAAACCGGTCTCATCTCGAAATTCGCTTTGGCCGAACACGATCGCGACCTCGCCGATGCCAAGGTGCGGGCCTGTATCGACGAGTTACGCACTGCTGGAGCCGCTTTCGACACCCGCCTGCGGTTGCCAGGTTTGGCGGCTGCCGCTTCGGAGGCCACCGTGGAACGAATCGCGGATACCACGGATCGGGAGCGCATCCGCCGGGTGATTCGCGCGGCCCGAACAACATGGAAGGTGTCGAAGCCGGTCGCACTCAATCAGCTGATCGCTGCGCTGCGGCGTTTCGAGACAGGTGTAAGCGGGCAGCTCGATGTCACTCACCATGTCGAATCGGATGTCTACCTCGTGCATATCGAGGGTGCGGAGGAGCACCACGATTGCACAGCGGTGCTCGATTATCTGATCCGTCGTGACGAGCAGGGCCGGGCAGCGTTGTCCGAGCGGGAGCGGCGGGTGTTCACCGAGTTCGTTCTCGGTGGTGTCGCCGACGAGCTCCGTCGCCGGGTCGAGCAATCCGACGCGCTGATGAAAGCGATGGATACCAGCCTTTCCGGTAGCCGGACCAGCCATGGCATCGGTGTGTCGATCGCTTGGTCCCTCGACACCGCCGACCCCGAGCTGCAGCGTCTGATCGGACTCGTCAAGACCAACGACGCCGTTCGTTCCGAGGATGCCGATCACGAGCTCGTCGGTCTGATCCGCCGCCGTGTCGAACAGCTGCACGCTGCCGACTCGTCGGTCGGCTACACCGCGCATCTGCGGGCGGCCCTCGACTATCGCGCCTGGCACTCCGTCGAGGTCACCATCGTCGGGCCCGAGCCCAATCAGCGTCGCCGAATCTCCAAGCGCGCCAAGATCTCCCAAGGTGAGACACGATTCGTGTCCTACGTGACATTGTTCGCCGCCGCTGACGGATTCCTGTCGGGTCTGCCCACGAGTGATCAAGCGTTGCGTTTGGTCCTGCTCGATGACGCCTTCGCCAAGGTCGACGAGCGGGCGATCGGTGAGCTGATGGGATTGCTGGTGCGCCTCGACATCGACTTCGTGATGACCGGGCACGCGCTGTGGGGGACTGTGCCGGAGGTACCTGCACTCGACATCTACGAGATCCGCAGGATCGGCGGCAGCGCGGTGATCCCCACCTGGATCCAATGGAATGGGCGGAAGAAGACCTTCATGCAGGTGGTACGACCCGCATGACCATGCCGGAGAAGACCCGTCAATACCTGGCTGACCCAGCCTTGGCGGACCTGTGGATCCGCGTACGCAAACGGTTGGAGACCACCGGGCACAAGGTCGCGGGGACGATCACGGTCGACCTGGATGATGATGCCGCACAGCGCCTCTCAGGCCTGCTCGGACAGCGCATAGTAGTCGGCCGCCGACGTCTGCGACTGAACGAACTCGACGAGGCACTACGGAACAGCGCTGCCCGCAGTGGGTTGGTCCCAGTAGTCGCCCAACTCACCGGTGGTCCGCTGCGAGATCGACCGTCGGAGCGGATGGCGCGCAGCGACACGCTGCAGCAATTGTGGGACGATGTCGAAAGGTCGTTGTCCGGCAATGGTTTCGGTGCGTCCGAGTGGGCCCGGTCATGGGTCGAATGGTTGCATCAGTCCACACTGCTGGTTCGCGGTGGCAGTCGTGCCGTAGCCGAGTTCGATACTGCGGTACGTGCGCTCGCGATCGTGTTGGCCGATCCACAGACCCGGCGAATGCTCGGTGAGCTGGCGAATACTGTCGGCGGCACCGCGCACGCGCTCAACCCGGATCAGCTCGCCGGTCGGATTGCCGTGCGGGGCTTGAGTTTCGCACTCGATACCGCGGATCCCGAGACACCCCGCGATCGCATCGAACTGTGGAAGCAGGTCGGTGTGTCGGTGGACAGGATCTCAGGGACGGTCCTCACCTGGGGGTTCCGGCCTCCAGGCAACGACCCTTGGTCCCGGATGATGCAGGCTCGCGCGGATCTGGGTCTGATCAGCCACCTGACCTTGGCTGAGCTGACAGTCGCACCGCACGAGCTGGTTCCAGCCACCACGATCGTCAGCGGATGTGAGAACCCCCAGGTGCTGCAGCGCATCGCCGAATCCGGAATCGATCGGCCCGCAGTATGTTTCAGCGGGAACCCGTCGTCAGCCGGACAGCTTCTGGCCGAACGAGTACGCCTCCGATACCACGGAGATTTCGACTGGCCCGGCGTGGCGATCACTGGCCGCCTCATCGCTGCCGGCGCCGAACCCTGGCGGATGCGCGCCGAGGACTATCTTCGTGCAGTATCCGCGGGCATCCCTCGCATTCCGCTCAGCGGTCGTCCGGTGCCGACGCCGTGGGATCCTGACGTGCGGGCGGAAATGGAGCGGGTCGACCAAGCGGTCCACGAGGAGTCGGTCATGGATGACCTGCTGGGCGACCTGTGAAACCAGACATCGGACGGAGGATGGGCCGGTGGACCGGGTCCGCCTGCGAGATGGCCGCGTAGGCGGTCACCATATGGTGGAATTGTGGGCGATTCGGGGCAGCCGACGCGAGGGGAAACATGGTGCGGGCGTGGACAGTTCGTGGGGGATGGGATGGTCGACGAGAGGAGGCGGCGCTCGAGGACGGCGCGGCGATCGCCGGGTGGACCGAGGTTCGTCACGATCTTTCCACGCTGGCGAGTTTCGACGAGTTGCGTGAGCTGCTGACGCGGTGCTACTCGGACGAGGGCCAACGCACCCGGGATAACTGGGCGCACCAGATCTGGCGCTTTCTGCACGACATCGCGGTGGGGGATTTCGTCGTGATGCCCCGCAAGTACCGGGACGTGGTAGCGATCGGTCGTGTCGTCGGCGACTACGCGTACCGCGCCGACGCGCATGCCGGATATCGCCATGTGCGGCCCGTCGAGTGGCTGAATGTTGTGGAAAGAGCCGCTATCTCTGGCGACCTCCGTGACAGCATGGGCACTTTGCTGACTGTCAGCGAACTCAGCCGCCGTGACGCTGCGCAGCGTGTTCGGGCGCTCGCCGAAACCGGGATCGATCCAGGATATTCGGGGGCGATCGCGCCACCCACCGACATCGACACGCTGATCTCGGAGGTGGAAGCAGCTGGTTCGCGCCAGCTGTCGGTGCGAGATCTGCTCGGGCTATGGGGTTTCGGCCGCCGCACCAGTGATGCACTCGAGGTCGTGATGGCGGCACTGCACCACAATGATCTGGTTGTGCGTCCAGATTTCACGACCGTGCAGCTGGACAGCATCGTTACAGTGTTGTCGGCTGATTCGGCCGACCCCGAGAACGACGAAAGTGTCTCAGCGGTTGACGGTAGCGATCTTGCCGAGGCCGACAAACACGACTTCACCTGGCGAGTCGGCAATGTCCGGCAGCAGATTGCCGTGGTCGCCGTTCAGCGGACCGACTCGTTGCACAAGGCGATCGAGCTCATGGTGACGAAGCGGTTGTCGCAGTTGCCGATTGTCGATGAACATCACCGACTAGTCGGGGTCGTGACGTGGGAGAGCATTGCCCACAAATCGCTGACAAGCGCGGGTATAGAGCTGTGGGGTGCAAGAGCAGCGCAGTATCCGCCTGCCGCGCATGGCGAGCAGGAACTGTTCAGCCGGATGGATGACATCCGCAAGTTCGGATTCGTAGTGATCGTTGATTCCGAGAACGTCGTCACCGGCATCGTGACTGCCGCTGACCTCGCCGACGAACTCGAAGCGCGGGTCACGCCGTTCATGGTGCTCGAGGAGCTTGAACGGCGATTAAGGCAGGCAGTTCGAAACATGCCGCCGGAGCTGCTGCGCTCCGGCAGCAAGAAGAAGGTGGAGAAGGCCGAGGACCTGACGCTGGGGAATTACCCCTATCTGCTCGACCAGTCGGCGGCGTGGAAGTGGCTCGGCTGGCCGTTCGAGCAACAACGCATCGTCGAACGATTGCGCGATGTAGCCAAATACCGCAACGAGATCGCGCACTGGAACATCGATGCGCCCGAGGACGAACCACAGCAGCTCGCTCGTGCCCGTGAGCTGCTGGACCTGCTGAAACTGGTAACACCGGGGATCGGCAAGGCCTGAGAATTCCCAGGATGAGCGAGGAGTGAGATTTACCAATGGCAGTGCAAACGGCCCAGTAGCGGAAACCGCTGGGTGCCACTCCTCCTCATCCCTGCCTTCCGCACGAGAACGCGGTCCACCGAGCGAAAGACATTCGCGGAGTGACAGTTTCGACGTCCGCGACACACATCACCGCATGCAACATCAGCACATCCATATGCAGCGGGGACGGCATGATCACCGCATCCACATCCGCACCCCGAACCTGGTCGACCAGCGGCATCAGCGTTATCTCCGGCGGCCACACCAATGCGTAGCCGAGCCGCCGCGCCAGCCGCCGCACCTGCGCCGCATCCCATTCCGGATTTCCGGTGACCATCGGGTCTATCCAACCCAGCGCAGTCGGACGCGGCCTCATCGCGGCCTTGCATCGCGAGACGCGGCTGTCGGTGTGAGCCGCGCGGCGAGTGCCACGGCATCCGCGCCGGGGTCGGTCAGCCCATCCAGGACATCCAGCAAGGTCTGCATGTTGGGGCCGGGCGCTGCCGGTGGCTTGGGATCAACGAAATAGCGACAGCCCAGCCATTCGGTGTCACAACGAGTCTCGATCACGCACTCCGGCCCATTGGTCCGTTCGAGGCGTCCGGCTTTCGGCCTTCTCTCGTAAGCGTCGGCGGATGTGGATCGCCACGGTTTGTACTGCTGGCAGATATTCATGTCCGGGCTCATTCCGTGCTGTTCCTCCTGATCGTGTATTGGTAAGCACCGCCGCCGAAGAGCAGTCGCCACCTAACGGGCGGTTTGGCTGAGTGGTCGATCTGCTGATGAGGGAACCCGGCATCAACTCCCGGCGGCGCAGCTGCGACGAACCGTTGGTATGCCCGGTGCCGGGGGATGTGGCACGCCGCGGCTCCGGGACGATTGTGTGGGCACAGGCTGATTCCTTCGCGGACCGCGTCCGCGAACCGATCGACCACATCGGCTGGTGCGCCCGCTGTAGACGGCCGGTCGTCCGATGAACGGATCCCGTTGCGGCAGTGCCGAATCGCGGTCCACCGCTCGAGATCGGAGGCGATTCGGGTCTTGGGTGGTCACCGGCCATTCCGACCGGTGTTCTCCGCGCCCGGATCGGCGTGGAGTTCCCCTCGGCATAGACCAGCCGCACTCCGTAAAGCCGGGTAGTGAGCACGACGATCAGAGCGGGCATTGGACAGCGCCCTCGGTTGTCCGGTTTGGGAGATCTGTTGTCAGGCAGAGGGTCTGGTGCAGGTCGGGCAGTCAGCGGGCGAATCGGCGGGGTGCGGATGTCCCGTCTTGATCAGGCGTGTCCAACAGCCGCGCAACATCTCACACGTCCCTACCGTGCAGTCGGCGTGTAGGTCGCGGGAGATCTCCTGATGCATCTGCGCCGGTGCCATCGCTTGGCGCGGATACCGGTGCTCGATGGGATCGGCGGCCATATCAGAACCCCTGGTGCGGAACATCAGCCGGGATCAACCGCCCGGCCTCGATCAGCCGTTTCTTCGCCTGCGCCTTGACCGGGCACATCGATGCCGCGCAGTCCAGATGGGCCTGCATCGTCGCGTGGGCGTATTCGATTGTCATCACAGGCAATTCGCTGTGGTTTGTTACGGGCAGGCCATGCATACGGAGACTCCGAACGTGGGTGTGGGCGTCTGGAATGCCCGGTAGCCGAGGCCGATACTGCCTGTGCGACAAAGTGATTCACTAAGGCAGTGGATACATCCCGGCTACCGGGGTGATTTCAGTAGTACGCTTCTCCACAGAGCTGTGGAAGATTTCAGCACGTGAATTGACCAAGTTTGTTCCGAAATTCCACGGCGCGGAGCAAACTGATTCCAATCCGACATCACCCGATAGCGAGGCTAAGGAATGTCTATTGGTTCAACGGGTTCCACTCTGCCGCGTCGTATGCTCGGCCGAGCGCTCAAGCGGTTGCGGAAAGGATCGGGCACACCGCCGAAGGTTGCGGCGCAGACCATCCGGGTATCGGCGCAGACGTTGTGGCGGATCGAAACCGGACAACAGGGACCGAAGCTGAAAGAGATTTACGTACAAGCGCTCTGCCAGCTGTACGGAGCGGCATCGGACGAGACGAAGGTGCTAGTCGGTCTGGTGGAGCTGGCGGAGCAGACGAACTGGTGGCACCCGTACGACGATGCATTCCCAGGAGACTTCGCCCTGTTCATCGGTCTTGAGGAATTCGCCCGCCACTTGACGACTTTCCAGCTCACTCTGATGCCGGGTCTCCTCCAGACCGCCGATTACCGACGCGCTGGTGTCTGGGCGCTGCAGCCACAGGCCAGCCCGACCGAAGTGGAACGCAACGTGGAGTTGACGATTCGACGGCAAGCACGGCTGCAGAGGGATAGCCAGAACTTCACCCTTGACGTTCTGCTGTGCGAGTCAAGCCTGCGCTACCCGATCGGTGGCCCAGCGGTTATGGGTCGGCAGCTCCGTCATCTCGAGGAGTTGGGCCACTTGCCCAATGTGTCGATTCGCGTTGTGCCATTCAGCGCAGGTATGCATATCGGTCTGCAGATAGGGAGCTTCGTGCTGCTGGAGTTCCCCGAACATCCGACCGCGTACCTGTCGGAGCCCCCAGTGGTATACGTGGATGGATACACGGGTGCCCTCTATCTGGAACGCGAGACCGAGATTCGCCAGTACCGCACCGGGCTTGCGGGCATACGCCGTGTCGCGTTGGATGAGGGAAAATCCAGGGAACTGGTGGCCCAGATAGCAAGGGAGTACGAAGGGTGAGCATCGACCTATCCAGGGCGAAGTGGTTCAAGTCCAGCCGCAGCCGGGACGCCCAAGCCTGCGTAGAGATTGCACACCTCAACGAGGGCATGGTTGGCGTGCGCGACTCCAAGGATCGCACCGGTCCGGCGCTGGTTTTCAGTCCTGCGGAGTGGGATGCCTTTGCGGCCGGAGTCAAGGAAGGCGAGTTCGATCGCGCCTGATCGGCGGTCGACACTCGAAACCGAATGACTCCAGGCGCTTTCGTCGCCTGGAGTTCTTCCGTTCCCCGGGTTCCATGCCCGCGCGTCGGCGACGGTAGGTGGACGTGCGTCGGTTCGGCTGACGATGGCGACATACGAAGCAACCTCGGCATCCCATCCAGCGTCATCGTTGTTGGCGTGCGCGGCCCCGTTAGAACCCACATTCCACAGAAGCCACCATCGCCTTTACGTGCTGGCGATTTGGCCGGTACGGTCTAGACGAGCTTGCAGGGGGCGGGGAAGCCGGTCCGGCCCCGGGTCTGATGGCACCGGCGCGAGAGGACGAGATGGCCTGCTGGAGTGGTGTATTCCGGGGTGTAGTGTTCGGTGCGGGGCTGGTCATGCTGGGTTCGGCGTGCAACTCAGGTGGGGAGTCGAAGGGCAGCACCAACAGTGCGTCGGTGACGCAGACCATCGCAGCGGATGTGCCAGCGGGGTTCGACGCGTGTAAAGACCTCCCGCAGTCGGTGATTCAGCAGGAACATTTGATCAAGCCAGACGTGGACAACGTAGATAGGCCCGGCGGCATCAAGTGGCGCGGTTGCGGCTGGGTCCAGGCAGGTGGCGACGGATATGCCCCCACGATCGACACCACCAACATCACCCTGGCGATGGTGCGAGCCAACAAGGACTTTACGGTCGATGAGGAACTTACGGTCGCCGGGCGGGCTGCACTCACTTCCCACGTCAGCGGACAGGATTCGCACGCGGACTGCACAATCAATGTCGAGTTGAAAGGCGGCAGCCTTGAGGTCAGCGTCGATAACCCACCATCACGCCGGAATACTGGGAATCAGCATGCTTGCGATATCGCGAAGCGCCTTGCGGGCCAGATTGTTCCAGCGATACCTGCTGCCCTCTAAAACTTGTACGCGACCTCCGGTCGATCGCGGCCGGAGCTCTGGGGAGGAATACCAGTATGAGTAACGATACGACGACACCGTCTGCGGGTCCGCTGGCCAGTGCGATCAAGGACGCTCAGGACGGCAAGTTGACCGTCAGTTTCAGCGACGAAGTGCGGGTCAACGCCGCCGAGTTCGTCTACATCGAACGCGACTGCAAAGCCTTTAAAGAAGAGATCGTGGCACTCCAGCGGATCGCGGAAAGGATCTCGGGCCGTGAGCACTGGGGGCTCGGCGAGACAACGGAGGGCATGACCTCGGCCGCAACGCTGGTGGCTCGCTTCCGCGGCAAGGCCAAGATTGTCAACTCCGCCACCGACACGGACAACAACGTTTACGACATCCTCCAGCAGCACTACCAGATCGTCGACGACATCCAAAACCTCCACCGCACAATCGCCCAGAAATACATGGAGCAGGACGAAAAATTCGCCACTTACTACAACGAGTTGACAGCGAATGTGGAAGGCAGCCAGATCGGCACCCCAACCCAACTGGGCGTGATTTCACCCCCGGCCGTCGGCGCCTCGAAGTGAGTGATTCGAATCATCAAGGAACGCACCGGCCCAGCGCGATCAATGATGCCCGGACGCTGAACTACCCCGCAGCGGCCGACCATGTACGAGCGGCACAGGAGTTTGCAGTCCCGCACGGGAGAGACCGATCTGTACATGACGGCATTCGGCCCACTGAATATCGAGTTCCGCAGCTACACTGTGGAACTCGAAGCGGATGACCGCAACAAGGCAGCTGTCGAAGGCGACACGCTGACCTAAACGCCCGGCGCCCCAAGGTCTCTCACTTCGCTCTATCGCTACCGCAACGGGCATCGGTTAGGATTCGCGTCATGAGTGATGGGGGGACACCAGCCTCTGGCCAGAATCTCTCGGTGGTGCCCGAGAAGGTGCGCGAGGTCGGCAAGTACGTCTACGAGTTGGCCGAGGCACTGCGATCGGCACTGGACTCCGCGGCTAAGGATGTCGCTTCGCTGACCGATGGCAGCTGGACCGGGGACGCGGCCACGGAATTCTCCGAGGGCTGGACAGAAGTGCGTGACGGCGGTGTCCAGATCATGACCGCACTGACCGGCATGGCGGAAAAGCTGGGCGTCACCGCAGACACCTATCAGGCCCAAGATGGAAGCAACGCCGCCACATTGAACACCTCGAGTTTGGATCTGCCATGAACTCTCGGTTTTCGGTCGACCTGGACCATCTCGATGAGATCGTGGTCCGTCTGTCGGGTCTGGCCGGGTTCATCGGCGAGCATCTCGATGAGATCAATGACCGGGTCGCCACCCTGGTCGGCAGTGGGTGGGAAGGCGTTGCCGCCCAGGCGTATGCCGATGCCCATACTCAATGGGTCATTGGGGCAAGGGAATTCGTCGAGGGTGTGAAGGATGTGAGCGACGCGGCCAAGGCGGCGCATGCGCGCTATACCACTGCCCAGGGCACGAATTACAAAATGTTCTCCCAGGGGTAAGACATATGGGTGTACTGGTTATCGACTGGCAGACCTACTACGAGGCCGGTAAGAAATGCCATGCCCTGGCCACCGATCTGCGTGCCGCTGACAAACCGGTCCACGATGCGGTCAAAGGTGACTGTGCGGGCATGGCCGGTGACACTGCGGGCTGCGAATCATGGGGCAAGACCTATGACCGTGTCGCCCAGGAAACGATGCAGGCGTGTACGAACCTGGCCGATGCCCTGACCAACTTCGGCACCATGCTCTACGCCGCCGGGTACAACTGGGCACTCTCCAATAACTCCAATCCAATGCCCGACCGTCCCACTGTGACTGCGATGTCGGAGTACAAGGTGTCGATCCCGACTTCGGTAGGCAACAACGGCGATGGTGTCACCGAGGGAAAGGGCAGTATCCCCGGCTTCTACGACGCCCTGGTCGGGAAGATCCAGGAAGAGTTCGGCAGCAAGCTGCCCAACGGCAACAAAGACAAGCTCGCCAAGGCCGCATCGACCTGGAAAACATTCGCCGAACGCACCACCATCAAAGGCGCAGCCGGCCGGATCACCGAGATCAGCAATCTGTTCAGCGATATCCAGGACAAGAAAGGCCTCGACCCCCTCCTCGGCCACCTCACCACCCTCAATGGCGGTGCCACCCAACTGGCCTCCGCATCCCTCAGCCTCGCCACACCTGTCGCGGAATACAGCACCGCGACCTCCGAAACCCGCGACAAATTCCGGGACGCGGTCACCAACGCTCTGATAGCAGCCGGAACCACTGTCGTCATCGGTGTCGCCGCCTCCTGGATCACCGCCGCCCTCAGCGACGTCGCCGCGGGCGTCGGCGTCGTCGCGATCGCCGGCAACACCGCCAGAGTGCTCAAAAGCACCTACGACGCAAGCAAACTCATCAAAATAATCGGCACGGCCTCCGCAGTAGCGGGTGCCGCAGCCTTCACCGTCACTGCGTTCGACAAAGTACCCAGCCTCACCGATATCGCCATCAAACTCGGTGCCATCATCGCCATGAAGGTCCTTATCGACGATGATGTACCGGATGCCCCAGGGAATGATGGCGGCACAACCAGCGCGGCCGGGCCGAAAAGCGCCTCCGACGTCGAGTCCGTCGTCAACTCCCGTACACAACCCGGGAAAACTGAGCCACATCGGCAAATGGCGACAGACGACGAAATCCGTCAGCTCTACAATGAATTGACTAAAAATGGGGAGCCAATGGATGTCGGTACGTACCCGGGTAAAGGCAGTCGACTCCCTGACGGGACCGAGATCAGGATCAGGGATGGTAGCAAGTCAGGTGGAGTTACGCTCGACATCAAGTATCCTGGGAACCCCACGCCAGTAAAGGTGCACCTTCCGAAATGACGAACGAGAAACTTGAGCATTTCCTCCTGTATGAGCTGACCGACGACTGGGCACCGATCGGCACCTTCGACGGAATGGTTGCAGCCATAACCCCCGAAAACTATTCGCGGGAAACGGTCTTGGAGACGATTCGGGAACTTGCGTCCAAGGGGTACATACGATTCGGAGCCTTCCCGGGCGGGGGTCGATCGTGGGAGCCATGGGATGCCTCTATCGACGAGTCGATAGATCGAATTGCTTACGGCTACAACGACGTCCGCGGATATCTCGACATCTCTGACGAAGAAATCGGTTCCAATGAGGTGTTCCGGGCCGATCTCATTGAACCGGGCGAACGAAGGGCCTCCGAACTCGGGAATCCTTACGAAAGGTATGGCGACCCCTGGACAGGTAAGCCTCGCCATGTCCGCGACTGACCCTTTTGCCCCAATGTCACGTAGCGTATTCATGCCGTACGGTCGGGTATGAGTAGGCGGCAGGGGATGGTGGCTCGTCCGCTGCGACGGGTGCTGACGGGTTTGTCGGGTTTCTTCGTGTGGTAGTTGTTGTGGCGGCGCGATTTCGGGTGCCTAGGCGGGTTCGGCGGGGATCGAAGACCGACTTGCGGGCAACGACCGTTGTTCCACCCGCACCCGCGACGCGATCGAAGCGCACCGGACCATCGTCTTCGCTGCTCTGGCAGTCGCACGTGCCGTTCAAGAACGAACCGGTCTGGCGATCGGCAACGTCGTCAAACAACTCCGGCCCCTGCGGACCACGACCATCACCATCAACGGTGTCACCGAGTCATTCCTACCCGAGATCCCTGCCGCACAAGCCGAAATACTTAACCGGCTCAAGCTCGGATCTGGGTACCAAACCAAATATCCTAATTCAATGTCAGGATGACAAAGGATTAATATTCAGGAAGGTAACGCGGAACTTGACACTATTATCTGCTCTGCAATGAATCGAATCAATGTTACCTCTCGTATCAACTGCTTATCGTGCGAGAATGGGACGAACTTCGCCTTGGATCCATCTTTACTGTGAACCAGTGCGTTCCTAGTCTTATATATTCTCCTAGCAAGAGCAGAAAATACGGTCGAGGAGTCGGGTCCGGCGAGGTCAACGAAGTCTCCTTCGCAGAAATCCACTTTATTATCCGCATAGTATCGAACAAGTCCGCTTTCAAACTCGTCAAGGTCGGACATTAGCATCCCCAAATCTAGGTAACGCTCCAACGTGAGCTTCAGTGCGACCTCCTCGCTAATAACAAGTTCTTCTTTGCGAAGCTGTACCGCTTTCGTTACAGTACGAATTACACGTCGCATATCTGCTGTACGCTTATATGAGAAATTGGGACCAGTAATCTGAGCCTGTAGTTTCGCAACCAAATCTTCCTCGAATACAGATTCAAACCAGTGCTCGGCGACATGGTAATATGATATATATTCAAGCATCGGACTTTCAACCGAAACTCCGAGTTGATAGTGATAGACCAAGTCTGGAACATAGTATCGTCGCGGCGCATCCAAGTCGCCAATGGTGGACCGGCGCAGGCGGGAAATTCGCGAAGGACGTATAAGCTCTTCAACGTACCGCTCTTGAGTTATTGCCACATCGAGGTTGTATCCAAGCTGAAAAAAGAATGCATCGGCATATCGCTGCCATCTATCGGATGGCGTTGCTGAATTCGCTTCCAGCCTTAATGTCATAATCTGCAGATACCGTCCGAGCACTTCCAAAGCGTCAGTCGGCGGATTCTCCAGCCGGTTAAGCCGATCCATAAACATAGACAATGGGGTAGCTGAAATTCTAAGATTTCGGAGGTTAGCGCCTTCTGGAATGTTTAGCAACAAAAATATGAGGTATGCATCGCTTGCCAGGCCAACTGTATACGATATCCCTTGTTGATCATCGGAGACGGTAAGGGCCTCCCGTCCAGGTCGAAGCAAGTGTCGCGTATTAATCGAGCTATCTCGCCTAAGAAGAACTTCGAAACTCTTTCCAAGGGCTACAGCGGTCTCGTCAATCTTCTTGTACGACTGCACATGTGCAAGCGTTTCAGTCAGGCGTTCATGGCTGAGATTTAGCAGAGGCTCATACCTATCGAGGCGGAAGTCGTAGCCTCCGTCAACGGCGCGCGGCGGTATGCGGAATATTTCTCCGATCATCTCCACGACGCGATCATGCGATACGGCCATTAAATTCCTCAATCTCCTTCACGATGAAAAATTGCACGACAGCCCAGCGCTGCACGTATCTCCCGGCCGCTGGAATTGATTTCGAATAGCTCGTCAGGTCGCAGGCAACCATGGCTCATGGGCCAGCTGGAATCTCAATCGGATACGGTCGCTCGGGTCATTCTCGTACCAGGCGAGATAGCCGAGAAGTGCTTATGGGCGAGTTGCATGTCGCGCTCGCGGTCGACGCCGACGAACGGTTCGGCGTAGGTGATGCCGTCGATGGTCAGTTCGGAGCGGCTGAGGGCGCCTTTCTTGCGGTACTCGGAGGCGAGTTTGGCGGGGAGTTGGCGGCCGTGGGTGTCGTAGAGGGCTTCGCGTTCGTACTTTTGGAGGACGGGGAATTGGGTGCGGTAGATGGTGAGGAGTTCGTCTGCGGTGATGTTGAGCATTACGGCGACGATGGCGTCGATTTCGATAAGGGCTTGGCGGCGGTCGGCGTCGCTGCGCAATGGGGTGTGCCAGGTCCAGTCAGGGGTGATGTCGGCAAAGTGGGTCGTGCGGGGGTAGCCCGGATTGATTCCTAGGGTCCAGGTGTCTGATGTCCAGGCTGGGTCGTAGAGTTCTGCCCACAGTGGGGCATAGGCGGAGACTAGGGCGTTGAGGCGGATGGTCCGATGGATGATGTGGGGTTCGAGGGTATGGTTGCGAATATGTGGGATTCGACCGACACTGTTGTACTTCAGTTCCGTGATGCCAGCAGCTTTCACCAAGAAGTCCGCAACGATCGATGACCAGATTCCGTTTGCGACTACCAAGTCTGTAGCTGAAGGCAGCACGGCTGTTCGTATCAGATCCACGTGGCAAGGACCAGGTGGGATGATCGCGCTGTGCAGGCTGCGGACTGTTGCGGAGTCGGCCATTCGGCGCCAGGCGAGGCGGAAGTAGGACGAGCTTGGTTGGTCGTTCCACTTCGGGTATGCGGCTTGGTATTCGGGGAGAGGGCGGGCGGGCTGGTAGTTGGTTCTCGGGATGAAGTTGTCTGGGATCGACTGGAGGTCGATGGGGGAGTAGTCGCCGGCGCTGCGCATCGAGCAGTTTGGCTCCTGGAATAGCGGGCGCGCGACGGTGAGGTGGGGGCCTTGGAGGATGGTGTTGTCGAGGGTGTCCGGAATTGCGGAGCGGGATTCGAAGTAGCCGAGTTTACGGTCACCCGATTCGTGCCAGCCTGCAGTCCATTGGAATTCGATATCGGCGAGTCGCGGTGCGGCGGCAATCTTGTCGAGTACGTCTGCGCTGGCGCGGTTCACCGGGTACAGCATTCGGGCCTCAGCTGCTGGGGTGCCCGGTTCGTCGATCAGCGTCGCCCATCGGGAGAGTGCAAAGTTGTCGACGTGCGTGATCCGGTCTGCGTGGGGACGGAGATCCCATTTCTCGTCCTGGTCTCGAATCGTGGGCTGGGGTCCTGAGCCATCGTGGACCAGGGATCGTTCTATGACGCTTGGCGCAAAGATCCATGCTGCGTGGGTGAAGCGGACGTCGGTCTCCGCGCCGTAAACGTGGATCCCAAACGTCTTCTTGTGCCCGATTTCAGGGAACTGATAGGTGTTGTTGTGGAATCTGTAGTGTCGCCGGAGACGGCGATAACACGCACCACGCAGTCGGCCGGCGCGAGCTTCGGTGAAATGGCTCTCTGGATGGATAAGTGTCGAGACGCCAGTGGCCGACGTTGAGCGCCAGGCCCGTTCGATGAAGCAGCGGTACAGATCTGGCTGCAGTCCTGCGAGGAATGGGCGATCCGTGCCTGAGCCGAGGTGTTGGTTCTGTCCTACCTGGTGGGCTCGTTCATCGAGCAACATGGAATGAACGGTCGGATCCGCCATAGCCGCAGCGATCTTGGCACGCTTGTCGGCTTCGGAAGGCTTGTGGGCCAACTGCCACCACGGATCGAACTCGGCCAACACCCCGGCCTCATCCCAATCCGGCCGTACCCACGGCGGGTTACCCACCTGCAAGTCGAACCCGCCTCGCGCGAATACCGGTGCGAAATCAAGCTCCCAATGGTGGAACCCCTGCGCTTGGGCGATCCTGGAAACGACTGCCAGCCAAGGGAATTCGGAGATAGCCGCATCGACAGATCTGGCCTGCGCGTATACCCGATCGTGGTCCTCGGCGATGTCGAGTTCGGACCAGTCCATGTCCGAAGCGAAGCTGGTCTGCCCGTCTTTCTGGAACTTCCCCGCCCTTGCGGTTGTACCGAGAATCGCTTCGAGGCCGCCGACCCATTGGGCCCAGTCCGGTGCTGCGATATCGCCGGTCACTGGCCACGACCACAATGCACACCAGGCGTCCATTACTCGCCGCAGGCGCCGGTAAGGGCGGTTCTCGTCGTTGAGGACCGTTTCGATCTGTTCGCGGGAGACCGCGGGGACATGGTCGACAGGATCGCTGCGCCACAAATGGAGGTCACGCCGGATTTCGGATTCCGCGATGGTGAGGCGGCGCAGCGTGAACTCCCAGAGGGTTTCCACGCGCTGAGCCAGGGATGCAAGGCGTTTGGTGATCTCCCTGGAGGGAGACTTGCGGATCTCGTTGCGCCACAACCGGAGTTCTTCGCGTTGTTCTGGGGCGTAGGTTTTGGCTTCGGCGGTGTCGACCACTGCGCCCCAGCCTTCGGTGGGGAGGAGGAAGTGGTGGATTCCGGCGCCGATTTCGGAGCCGAGGGGGATATCCTTCGGCACGGTCTTGAGCCAAGCCTTTTTGGTCAGCTCGCTGGGTGCGTATACCGCTCTTCGCGCACCGATCAATGAGTTGCCCCGTCGCAGGTGGAGCCCGAACCATGGTGCTTGCAGCCCGGCGACCATGGTGTCCAGCCACAGCGAGATTTCGGCCAGCTCGACGGCAGTCGCGTTGAGGTCGACCCCATATACCTGGTGAAGGGCGATGTGCGCCTTCACCTTCTGCAGTTCGACCGTGTACTGATCAGCATCGATCAGCTCGCCCAAATCCTCCTGCTTGCGCTTCAAATACTCCGCCGCGAGCTGACGAACGGCCTCGATGGCGAACGCGCCGGACCCGAGGGCGGGCTCGCAGATGGTGAGGGAGAGGATTTCCTCGGGGGTGGTGCGGTGCCCGTCTTGGTCGAGGAGTTCTTCGAGGGCTTGGGAGACAACGAACTTCGTCAGGACTTCTGGGGTGTAGTACGACGCGGACTGCTGGCGTTCGCGGCCGGCGAGCCGGAAGACGAAGGTGCCCTTGGCGTGCAGGACGGGCTTCATCTCGTGGGTGACGGGGTCTTCCACCCGAACGAAGTCGGATTCGGACAGATGTTCGGCGCGGTGGGTGGGGACTACCCAGGAACCCTTTTCGGGGTTGCCGTCTTTGGCGACCTCGTAGAGGTCCTCTTCGGCGAAGAAGCCGGTGTAGGACATCAGGCCCTCGTAGACCGCGCCCAGCTGGTTGATGCCCAGTTCGGCATAGCTGATGAAGCCGCGGTCGGCGCCCTTGCGGGACTTGCTCTCCTTGGTGAGCAGGAGGTGGGCGAGGACCTGTTGGGTGGCTTCGTTGCCGAGGCCGACCTCGTCGATGAGAGCGGTTGCCTTGGGGGAGAACAGGTCTGCGCGCAGCGGGTTGAACTCGAGACCGGGAGCCGGATCGTCGGTGACGTTCTCGCGAACGGCGGGCGTGTGGCCTTTGTCGACGAGGTCGAACAGGCGCTTCAAAGATTCGTACAGATGGGTGCCGGTACGGGCGTGGTTGGAGACCAGTTCGGTGAGGGTGAGTTCGCGGAGACGGTCGAGGCCGTAGCCCTCCTCGTATTCGGCGGCGCCGGTCGGCAGCACCTGCATCTCCGGCGACGCCTCGGCATAGAGCAGGAACAGGATTCGGTACAGGAAGCGCAGGGAGTGCTTGGCGAGGTCGTTGCCGTCTATGCCGTCCATGGTCTCGCCGTCGGCGCGGCGGCGGCGCACGACCTCGTTGGCGATGATTTCGATGGACAGGCGGATGCCTTCGCGCAGGTCTTTGGAGACGCCGACGGTGTGTTTCACCGAGTCTTCCAGGACGCCGGTCCACCAGATGTTGCCGTCGGCGTCGGGCTTCAGGGCCTGGTGGCCGAAGATTGCTGCGGCGCGGTCGATTTCGCCGCCACGGGCGTCGTGGCGGCGCTCGACGACTACCAGCAGGTCCACGGCGAGGTAGCGGCCTTCGGCCCAGCGTTCGGCTTCGGCGAGCAGGAGCCAGCGGCCGACTTGGACAACGACGAAGGTCGGTGGGGTGTCGGAGCGGAAGGCGGCGGAGACTGCTTTGGAGGCCGATTCGAGGGGCTTGTTGTCTTCGACGACGGGGGTGATCAGGGTTCCGGTGCCCAGGAAGTCTTCGATCGACTCGACTGGGTTGGCCTGCAGGAAAAGCACATTCGGGGTGCCCGCGAGTTGGGCGTCGGGGATGGTGAGTTCGGAGCCGGCCCGTTCGGCGGTGAAGGGGGTCAGTTCGCCGTCGAAGCCGAATGCGGCGCGGACAGCGGCGTGGGCTTTGGGGGCGGTCTCGGGATTCTCAGCAAGGGCACCCAGCGCGGTGTGCAGGTCGCCGGCTGCGGACAACAGGGAGCTGCGGACGGTTTTCCGACCCTCCTTAGCCTCGGCGTCCCAGGCCTTGCGCAGCTCCATCACCTTGCCGTGAAACGACTCCTTCACCGAATCGGTGGTGAAGTAGTGTTCGCTGATCCAATCCTCGCCGACGACGATGGAGTCGAAAGAGCCCACGGTTATTGGTCCTTTCCGGAGACGATCACCAGCAGTGGGCGCACCAATTGCTGGGTGGGGGCGAGGGATTCGGCGAGGCGCTGTTCTTCGGCGATGCGGCGGGCGTAGGTGTCGACCTTCTTCTTCTGGCTGCCGAACAGTTCGAGTTGGTCGGCGCCGGAATGCCAGCGGTCGGCGCGGCGGCGCCACTGGGCGAGGCGCTCATTGGCGGTGCGTTCCTGCTCGCCGAGGACGAGTTTCATCGACTGGGTGGCCTTGTCGACCGCGATGGGGATCAGCTGTTGGAGGCGTTCCGGGGCGGGGATTGGGCCGGGGTTTGCGGTCTCGGGCTTCAATCCGGTGTCGGTGAGCAGGAAGCCGAGGTTTTCCAGTGGGGTGGAGAAGGCCAGCATGGGTCGTTCGATGTCGGGGAACTCGACGGTGGAGAACACGCGGGATACGAGCTGGCCGCGGCGGTTCATCAAGGTGCCCATCAGCAGGACGGTGACGGCGTCGACGTCACCACGGATGGCGAAGATCTGGTTGCGGCCCAGGGCGGACAGGGCGCGGTCGCTGGCCCAGTCGAGGACAGGATGCAGCGGGCCGAGGAAGTGGGCTTCCGGCCAGGTGGTGTTGTTGATGCCTTTGCCCTGGCGGGCGGCGCGGAGCTGGGCGTCGCCGACCTGGCGGGAGGTGGCGAGCTTCAGGTGGGTGTCGATGCGACCCTTCTCGCGGTAGTTCTGCGGCAGGTGGGCCAGGCGCTGGCGGAGGTCGGGGGGCGGGACCAGTTCGGCGATACCGTGATTGGTGTGGACGGTCCAGCCGACACCACCGTTGCCGGGAGCCGCATGGGGTACGTCGTTGTAGGCGGCGCGCAGGGCTTCGTCGAGGAAGCCGATGTCGTCGGTGTAGAGGCTCTGGCGGGGGAGTTCGGGAAGCGCGGGGGTGTCGTCGTTGTCGAGCTGGGCGAAGAAGGCGTCGAAATCGTCGCCTTCGAGGACGTCTTCGACCGTTCTGACTTGATCGTCGAGGTCGGACTTCCGGGCGAGGACGTCGCGGATCGCCGATTCCTCTTCGCCCACACTGTGTTTGCCCATCAGTGAGGCGACGTCACCGAGCGTGGAATGCGCGTGGTTCTCGCGTTCGAGTAGGCGCGACAGCACGCGGAGGTCACCGGAGAATTCGGGATCCGAAGGTTCCAGGATGAGGGAGGAGATCACTGGCGGGAACTTCTGGCCGTAGCGATCTACTCGGCCGTTGCGCTGTTCGATGCGGATCAGCGACCACGGGATGTCGTAGTGGATCAGGTTGTGGCACTGGGCATGCAGGTTCACGCCCTCGGACGCGACATCGCCGGTGACGAGGACCCGGATCGGGGAGGTTTCGAGTTTGAAGCTTTCGACGATCTCCTGCTGCTCCACATCCGACAGGCCGCCGTGCAGCATGGCAATGTTCTCCGGCGTCAAGCCGAGAGCGGCGGGCAAAAGGTCGGTGAGCCACTTCAACGTGGCGACGCGTTCGGCGAAAACGACTGCGCGCAGGGACGACTTGGGGCCGACACCGATCTCGCGCAGGCGTGCGACCAGGGCGGCCTGCTTGCCTGCCGACTCGGTGAACGCCTTGTCGTTGAGGTCGCTGAGCGTGTTCAGGGCGGCCAGTTCGATCCGCTGCTGGGGGGCGCCGTCACGGAGCTTGTCACGGCGTTGGTTGATCGACTCGCGCAGAGCGGCCGGAGAGGACAGGAAAGCCTTGGCCAGGGTCCACGGGAATAGGGACTTGGCTTCGCCGGAATACGGGGAGGCACCGGTTTCCGGATGCAGCCAGACTTGTGAGAGTTCGCGGGCGACAGCGTCTTCGGCGTCGGACGGCTGCACGAGGCGGTGCACCGGCTCGGCGCGTTCGGCCCAGTCGCTGCCGACCTCCGCGGCGACCTCGTCGTGGTGACGGTGCCTGCGGATCAGCAGGTTCTGCACATCCTCCTTGGTGAAGGATCCGTCGGCGGCGACCGCGGTGGGATCGAGCAGGCGCAGGAGTTCGGCGAACGATTCCTCGCGGCCGTTATGCGGGGTCGCCGAGGCGAGGATCAGGGCCTCGGTGTTGGGAGCCAGGACCCGGGCCAGTTCGTTGTTCTGGGTGCCGACATTGGTGAGGTTGTGGGACTCGTCGATCACCACCGCATCCCAGTGCTGGCGTTCCAGATGTGCCTTGTAGCGGGGACTTTTGAGAGTGTCGATCGAGATGATCGCGCGCTTGTAGTACGTGAAAGGATTGCGGGTGGCGGGGAGCTTCTGGCGGACCTTCTGGATGCCTGCCGAGTCGAGGCGGACGAACGGTAGCGCGAAACGGCACCACAGTTCGTGCTGCATCTGCTCGAGGACGTGCTTCGGGGTGACGATCAAGATCCGCTCGCCGCGGCCCCGTCGCACCAGCTCCGACAGGATCATGCCGATCTCGAGGGTCTTGCCGAGTCCGACCGCGTCTGCCAGCAGAATCCGGGGGCGGATGTGCTGTGGGTCAAGGGCTTTGGCAACGGCGGCACGCTGGTAGCCGAGGGAATCGGCGAGCATGTGGGTCGAGACGGTGACCGTCTGGTCGCCGTAGGGGAACGGGGTTTTGCGCAGAAGGGCCTCGAGCCACAGGCGGGAGTCGCGGTAGCCGGAAGAACCGTCGGGGACGACCTGGGCCTTGGCCGGGTCGAGCACCTCGATGGTGTCGAGGCTGTCGTAGAACGTCGCGGTGGTGTCGGCGACCAGTTCGGACAGGCCGCGCACGCGTAGTAGCCAGCCGTCGGACCCTTGTTCGGCGGAGGTGACCAGCCATTCCTCGTCGCGGACTACGACGATCGAGCCGGGGGCGACATTGAGCTCGCGATGCTCGACGGCTTGGGTCATCAGGGGTACTCCTGGTGGATCGATGCAGAGGAGATCCAATAGTGCCGAATCGGAAACCATTTCGGAATTCCACATGTTTAAATTGGTTGGGGGACTGCATGTTTCGTTCGTCAGCGTCACCGAAGTGTACGGGTCAGCTGAGAACTATGTATATGACAAAAGCGTGGAAACTTGCGTATTCATCCGCTGCCCAACCGGTCACGTGGCTGGCGCGCTGCTACCGTTGTTGCACCCGAATGGACAGGTGGGGGAGGTTGCGATCGTGGAGAACGACGCGGCTGGCGCGCCGACCGAGCTGGTCGCGGACGGTGTGCTCGTGCCTGATGTCGCAACCTACACCGCGCTGCGGACCTCCGTCTTCGCGTTCCGTTCGCCGGTCGCGCCCGAGCTCGTCGCCGGAGATGGTCCGCGTCCCATGGTGTCGATCGGTGAGCTCGCCGAGGCCGGGGCGCTGACCGTGCTGGAGTCACCGCCCACTCTTGTGGCGATCGCAAGCGGAGCTCCGATGTTGACTGCCAAGGACATTCGTCTCGGCCGGGAACCGACGAGGAATGGGGATCCGGGCACGCCCGGTGCGGTGCTCGGGCAGCCAGGCGACGTGGTGGTTGTGGCCGGAGGGGGTCATGCAGTGGTGTCGGTGTGCACGGATGCGGCGTTACTCGCTCCAGGGGTTGCGGTGCTGCGCGTCAATCCGGATGTCATCGACGCGTACTTCTTGTCCGGAGTTGTGCGAGCGGCCGCAGACGCCGCGGACAGCCGACCGATCGACCTGTTCGGGGTCGCCTTTCCGCGGGTGCCGATCGGTGAGCAGCGGACCGTCGGCGAAGCGGTCGCGCAGCTGATGGAGATCGAAAAGGCATGGCGCGGTCAGCGTCTCGCTGTCGAACGCATGGTCAGAGACGGCCTGTCCGGGCTCTCATCGGGAACGCTTCGGATTGCGGACGGTGCGGGCAATGCGGGTGGGGCGCATGGCGAATGAAACCGTGCCACGAATCATCGCCGAGCGTTACGAGCTGATCGAGGTCATCGGTCGCGGCGGCATGGGCCGGGTGTTCCGGGGGTTCGACCGTAGGCTCAAGCGTCAGGTCGCGATCAAGATCATCCATCCCCATCTTGCCGAGAACAACGAATGGGAACGCCGTTTCGTGCGGGAAGCCGAACTGATGGCGCGGATGAGTCATCCCGGTATGGCCACCGTGTTCGACGCCGGCATCGACCCGGGGCCGCCCGAGCAGCCGTTCCTGATCATGGAATACGTCAACGGTGTCACGCTCGACAGCATCCTGTCCGCCCGCGGTCGGCTGCCGCTGGGCGCGGTCGCCGGAATCTGCGCGCAAACGGCCGCGGTGCTCGCGGAAGCCCACGGGCACAGGATCTTCCACCGCGACCTCAAACCGTCGAACCTCATGCTCTGCGGCGACGGAACGGTTCGTGTGCTCGACTTCGGCATCGCCGTCGCGCTCGACGGTGATCAAACGCGGCTCACCCGGACCGGATCGGGCATCGGAACACCGGAATATATGGCGCCCGAACAGGTTCGGGGTAGCTCGGTGGTGCCGCAGACCGACCTGTACGCGCTGGGGCTGGTTATGTACGAACTGCTGACCGGCGTCCGGGCCATGCTCGGGTCGTCGGAGTTCGACACGATGTTCAACCAGATCAATACGACACCACCGATTCTCGTGCCGGAACGCGACGAGGTGCCCGAGGAACTGGCGGTGCTCTTGACGAGCATGCTCGCCAAAAAGCCAGTCGATCGTCCGGGGGATGCGGCGACCGTGCACGGGGTACTGATGCGGTATGTCGGTGCGCTCGACGGGCTGATAGAACGTCCCGATCCGGCGAGCCCCGCACGGCTGTATGCGGCAGCCGTCGGTGCCTCCGCGGCGACACGGACCGCGGTGCCCCAGAAGCGGCCCGAAGTCGGCGATACTGCAGCCGCACCAGAGTTCACCCGCGGTGATCTCGATCGGGCGGTCCGCCGTGCTCGCGACCTCGCCGACGAGTCCCGTTACGTGCCTGCCATCGGAGGGTTGAAAGACTCTCTCGGCGTTGCCGTGCCACAGCTCGGCGCTCGCGACGTGGACGTCGTCGACGCGCGGGTTCGGCTGGCCGATCTGTGTCTGGAATCCGGTGACTATGTCCAAGCCGCCGCGTTCTACAGCGACCTGATCGACGACCTCACCGCAGAGCGCGGGCCGTATGACGACCAGGTCATGTACTGCCAGCGGCAGATGGCCACCTGCCAGGTGCACAGCGGTCAGGTGCGGGCCGCGCTGACGCGACTGCGGAAATTGCACGCGCAGCTGACGGCGTGGCACGGGGAGAGCGATGCGCGCGTGGTGCAGCTGTCGGAGATGATCGCCCAGATAAGGGCGGGCACAAGATAATTGGATTGCCATCGCGATCAATGACGCCTCCGCGACGCTAACGAAACGGTCGCGATCCTGGGCGCGGTCGAGGTACATCTGTAGCGGATACCCCTGACCTGGCGATACCGTTTTGACGGTTGGCCTGTGGGGTAAGGAGACAGCGGGATGACGGACTCGGGGACCGTGGGGGAGGCCGATCTGGCGGATCGCGCATCGCGGTTGTTCCGATTTCTGGCCCGAGTCCAGGGAATTGGTGGCACCCCGATCCTCGACGCCGATGATCTCGGGGCGGTGGAGTGGCTCGGTGAATTGCCTGCGAGCACGGCGGTCCGGTTCACGTCCGGGTCGGAGGACAAGCCGTTCCTGCGGGTGGACAAGGTGCCCGTGACGCCGCCGATCGATCCGCCCGAGCCCGATGTGCGGGAGTGGCTGGTGCCCGGACCACTCGACGATCACGCGGCCGAGCCAGCGCTGCGGGCCGAACACGTCGACGGCGGTGCCCGGACGGAACGGCTTGTCGATCACCCGCACATCTCCGAACGGTTCGACGGCTGGTTGCGGCGGTGGCGTGCCTGGGCTGAAAAGGCCCGGATCGAGGAGCCGGCGTATCGCTGGTATCGGGCCATCTACCGGATGTACTCCGACGTCAACGCCTCTGCGGAGAGCCGGGAAGCGGTGCTGGCGCTGGGGTGCGTCGTCTGGCGGCGTCGCGGGGCGGGGACGATCCGCAGGCACGCCTTGACCATGCCGGTGAAGTTCGAATTCGACACTGACTCGGGCACGTTGACCGTGCGGCTCGATCTCGACGCTGGTCGCTCGGCGATGGAGCTGTCCGATTTCCTCGACCCGGGTGAGATCATCGATCCGGCACTGCTGCGCTCGGTGGAGCGCGAATTCCTCGACGGTGTGGACCCGTTCGACCGGGATGCCGTCGCGGTGCTCATGCGGCGGCTCCTACACAGCCTGGGGCCGGACTCGGCCTTCCACGACGAGATGATGCCAGCCGCTGCCACCACAGAACCGGTGGGCTACTACGCGCCGGCCTTGATCGTGCGGTCGCGTGGCAAGCGAGGACTGACCCGGGTGCTCGACACCATCGCCGACCGGATCGAGGACCGAGGCCGGGTCCCGGCCGGGCTGCGCACCCTGGTCGATCCGGCTTATACGGCGACTGCGGACCCGCCGTCGGACAACGGCGCGATCGTGCACGACGGAACCGACAGCTTCCTGCCGCTGCCGCTGAATTCGGTGCAGCTGGCGATCCTCCACCACGTCGACTGCAATGCGCACACGATCGTGCAGGGCCCTCCCGGCACCGGCAAGACCCACACGGCAGCAGCGTTGATCACCCACCTCTTGGCCCAGGGCAAGCGGGTGCTCGTCACCGCGCACACCGATCGCGCGCTGGCGGAGGTGCGGGGCAAGCTGCCTGCGGAGATCCGTGATCTGTGTGTGTCAGTGGCTGGGGCCAGCCGCGACAGCTTCGACGATCTGAAACTGTCGATGGAGCGGATCGCGGCGGCGGCCGACGATCACGATGCGCCGAGCGCCCGTCGCAGAGTCGAGGCCGCCAACGCGCGCATCGCCGAGTTGCGGGCGGCCCGTGCGCTGCTCGCCGAGCAGCTGCTGCGGCATCGTGAGCAGGAGGTGACCTCGCACGAGATCGGTTCCTACCGTGGAACATTGACCGAGCTGGTGCTTCGGCATCGAGCAGAGGCAGTGCGGTACGGGTGGGTTCGAAACCTGGACCAGGTCCACCCGGGTACAGCACTGCCTGTTTCATCGACCGAGGTGCGGGAATGGCGGACGCTGCTTCTCGACGATGCACTCGCTGATCCGGAAGTGGCAGCCCCGCAGTTGATCACCGTGCACGATGTGCCGCCGGTGGCGCAATGGAGCAAACGGCTGGCCGATGCGACCGAGCGGGCCACGGCGTTGGCTGGACAGGGGACGCGCCCGTGGATCGAGGCGATCCGCGGACTGACGCCGGCCAGTCGCGCCGAGGTGTCGGCGACGGTACGACAGGTGGACCGCGAACTCGGGGAACTGTCGTCCAGCCGGGATGGGTGGGTTCGCGATGCCGTTGTCGATGTGGCCAGGGGCCGGGGCGGTGTGTGGCACGGGCGGCGGATGCGGCTTGTCGAATTGCTCGAACCCGCAGCCCCATTGACCAGAGAGCTCGGCATAGCCCAGGTTCGAGTTTCCGGTGGCGACCGCGCGGGCCTCGTCGCGCTGGCTGAATCGGTTCTCGGCTATGTCGAAAAGAACGGGTCGATCAAACTGCGCCCGGACGGTGCACCGAAAGTCGGCATCACCACCAACCGGGTGCTGAAAGATGCCGCACCGCTGTTCGAACATGTCCGGGTGGACGGCCGGATCCCGGTCGATCCCGCACACCTGCGCGCGTTCCTCCGCTACGAGAAGCTCGAGCGGCTGGTCGAACAGCTCGACGAAGTATGGACGGGGTCCGGCGTTGGTGCCGCGGTGCCTGGCAGCGTGCCCGTGCGGCTGGCCGATCACCGTGAACACGCCGAACAGTTGCGGATACTGCTCACCGTTGGCGCCGAATTGGTCACGGCGGGACAGCAATTGCGTGGATTCGGGATGGCAGAGCCGGACTGGTCGGATCCGGCCGGTCGGCGAGCGCTGCTTGCTTCCTTCGACGCGGCCACCGCCCTCGACGAGCAGGCAGAGGCATCGGCACTGTTCGACAAGGTCGCCACCCGTGTATCCGGGCCGCGCTATCAGCCCGGCGCCACTACCAACTTGCACGATCTGCATCGTGCGATCGAGCAACGCGATATCGACGCCTACCAGCGTGCGCACACGCGGCTAGCCGAACTGAACGTTCTGCGTGGCCGTTATGCCCGTCGCGGCG
Organism: Nocardia sp. NPDC050408; assembly: GCF_044458905.1. Taxonomy (NCBI): domain Bacteria; kingdom Bacillati; phylum Actinomycetota; class Actinomycetes; order Mycobacteriales; family Nocardiaceae; genus Nocardia; species Nocardia sp. NPDC050408. The sequence continues at coordinate 140,704 of NZ_JBITIL010000010.1, forward strand.
AACTCGATGCGTGGATGGCGCAGCTGCCCAGGTTGCGTGAAGCCGTGGTGTCCACCGCGGTGTCGGACGTGTGGGACATCCATCTCGCTGACCTCGAACAGGCCTGGGACTGGGCCGGTCTCGGCGCATGGCTCTCCGGGGTCGACCCCGAACCGGTCAACAAGCTGTTCGATCAGCTCGACGACATCGAAGCCGGGCTCCGCGACGAAGCGACTCAGCTTGCAGTCACCAAGGCCTGGGACCGGGCCGTTGCTCCGGATCGGCTCGGGCCGGGAACCCGAACGGACCTGCGGCAATACGCGCAGCTGGTGCGGCGATACGGCAAGGGCACCGGCGCTCACGCCGACCGCAGGCGGCGCGAGATCCGTGCCACCATGGGCCGCTGTCGTTCGGCCGTCCCGGTGTGGATCATGCCGATCTACCGGGTTGTCGAACAGCTCGACATCGAACCGGACATGTTCGATGTCGTTGTGGTCGACGAGGCTTCGCAGGCGGGCGCCGAAGCGGTCTTCCTGCAGTATCTGGCACCGCGGATCGTGGTGATCGGTGACGACCGGCAGGTGTCGCCCTCGGGGGTCGGCGTGAAGATAGATACCGTGCGGGGACTGGCCGAACAGTACCTCGCCGACAACCCGCACAAGGCCAGCTGGATCGACACCAAACGAAGCCTCTTCGACGATGCCGGGATGCGGTTCGGCTCGCGGCTCACCCTGGTCGAACATCGGCGCTGCGTGCCGGAGATCATCGGGTTCTCCAACCAGATCGCCTACAGGAAGGACGCCAAACCGCTGATCCCGGTGCGAGTCTTCGGTATTGACCGGCTCCCGCCCATCCGGACCGAGTACGTGGCCGACGGGGTCAGCACCAAGGGCAATCTGAACGAAGCCGAAGCGGATCAGATCGTGGCACGGGTGCTGGATTGCCTGGCCGACCCGCGCTACGCGTCGAAGACCTTCGGGGTCGTCTCGCTGCTCGGCGCCCCACAGGCCGAGCTCATTTGGAACAAGCTGCTGCTTGCCGTTCCGCCGGAGGAGATCGACCGGCGACAGCTGCGTTGCGGTGATGCGGCCGACTTCCAGGGTGCCGAGCGTGACGTCATGTTCCTGTCGATGGTGAAAGCGCCGGGACCGGACACCCGATTGATGCCGCAGACCGACGAGTCGGCGATCCAGCGGTACAACGTCGCAGCGTCCCGAGCCGCCGACCAGATGTGGCTGTTCCATTCGCTGCGGTTGGAGGATCTCGCCAACCCCGCCGACATGCGTTACCAGTTGCTCGACTACTGCCTGTCGAGCGAGGCGGCTCCTCCCACGCCGGAAGGTGGCGAATTGCCCGCTCCGGTTCGGGAGGATCGGCCGGTTCCGCCGTTCTCCTCGGTGTTCGAGCAACAGGTGTTCAACCGGATCCTGGCCCGGCGGTATCGCGTTGTCGCACACTACGATGTCGGGATCCACACGCTGGACATGGTGGTCGTCGGCGGCCATATCCGGGTGGCGGTGCTGTGCGAAGGTGACGCCTGGGCGGGGCCACAGGCGTACCAGAAGGCACTGTCGTGGCAGCGAGACCTGGAACGCTGTGGGTGGCCGTTCTTCCGGGTTCGCCAGTCGCAGTTCGTATCCGATCCGGAACGGGCCCTCGAACCGCTGTGGGAACTGCTCGATTCGGTCGGGCTGGTGCCGGTTGTCCGGGAGGCCTTCGAACCGGATACGGTGTCTGTGGTGCCAGCCGAGTCGGCCACTGGCGAAGTGCCTGTCTTCCGAGCTCTTCCGGAGGAGGAACTGCTCAGCAGCTTCCTGTGGGACAAGCCGTGGCTCGATGGAGCGAAGGACGAGCCGGCGGATCAACCCGCACCGCAGGTGGTCGAGCAGGTTGCGACAGTCGCGCGGGTGGAGCCCTCAGCGGCTACGACCGCGGAGCAGGTCGGCCCGGTTCAGGAGGCGCCGACGCCTACGGCCATGGTGGCTCCGGAAGTGCCTGTGCCGCAGACGTTGGGGGTCGGCAACGCCGTGCCTTCGCCCCGCCCTGGGCAATCGGGCGGCATCGCCGAATACGGTGCTTTCGCGGAGCTGCTGCCAGTGGCCAGGGCCGGTCACAACATCGCCTCCGTCAAGGAGGATTTGCTCCGCATCGTCGACGTGGAAGGACCGGTGACCGCCGGGCGCCTGCATGCGGTGGTCGCACGAGTGCGCACGGGGGATGACGAGGACGATGCCCGGATCACTGCACTGGTCGACCGAGCGCTCGAAGCCGCCGTCCAACAGGGGATGCTGGTGCTCGACGACTTTCTCGAGCTCGGGCAGCCCGAGTGGTTCAGCTACCGGACCCCGGCGCAGCCTGCCAGCAGGTTACGACTGCTCGGAGCGCGAGCGATCGAACAGGTGCCGCCGCGTGAGCTGGCCGAAATGCTAGCCCGCAGTGCCGAATCCACCGGCTGGGCCGATCGGTCTGCGCTCATGCGGCATGCCGCCTCCGCGCTGGGACAGACTCAGCTGACCGACCGGGCCATCGCCATGCTGGCCATCGTGCTGCCGATCGCCGGACAGCTGCACCGGCCATGATCGAGCACCTAGAGCAGTGCTTTCGGGGTTGTGCCACGAAGGAAGGCTGCGATCTGGACAAGCCGATGCGGGGGGACCGACACGTCGTTCAGGTCTGACATCAGCGCGTACATGTCTCCTATCGGGTCCTCGGCGGTGTGGGCCCATATCGTGATTCGCTCGGCGGCCGCGCGCAGGTGATGCCGATCGGCGCCGTCGTCGACGCCGAGTAGCAGCAGATCGTCACTGTCGTCGCCGATTTCGTGGAACACCAGCCGCTCGGCGCGGACTGCGGATTCGACCATGTCGCGCAAGTCTGCCGGATCGGCGTAGCCGATGAGATCGCCGACTTCCTCGCTGGTGGCGATATTGCCGAGGCTCGCCAGTTCGGACAGCAACTCGGCGTGGCGGGACGATTCGAGATCGCCTGAATCGATTGGCTCGGCGTCGTCTTCGGCGTCCTGCTGGTGATCGATTCTGCGGTCGGCGGGTTCCGATGCGGGTGCCTCGTCGGTCACCGCCACAGCGCCGCCATCCTCCGCGCCGGGCTCTCGCATCGTACGGTCTGCTGCCGAAACCTCGTCGTGGGTGACCGCTGTTGCTGTGCAGTGCCATTCGCGAAGTAGCGCGACCAGACCGGCGGTGTCGGTACGGACCGTATCGATGGCCAGCGGGCCGATGAGCGCGGATATGCTCGCGTCGCTGCGGCTTGGATCATCGACCGAACCGGACACGAACACCATCACGACAAGCCGACGGCGAGACGGCCGGCCGGAATGCACAACGCGGCTCAGCCGGTGGGTCAGCTGGGTGTTGTCGCGGGAGCGGGCCAGGATCAGCACGATCTCAGCCCCCGGGACGGTGAGCGACAGATCGAGAACTCGCTGCTCGACGAGCACCGACAGTGATCGGTCACGCAAGCCGTCGGCGATCTCGGACCGCTGCGTTGCGCTGAGTGACGGCCCTGTCATGGCCGCTGGAACACCATTCGCGGAGAGCGCCCGATGGACCAGTCCCGCGGCCACCGGGCGATCAGTGAAGACGACAGTCTGGGTCGCTGTCAGGACATCGGCAGGGAGGGTGCCGATCAGATCGAGTTTGGCTCGGCATTCGGCCAGCGTCGTCGCGCGATCGGTGACAGCGCTGAGATACCGGTTCGCGTGGTGGGCACCGGAACCCCGACCTGCCGCCAGCGCTTCGACGAATATCGAGAACTCGGTACCCGATTCGGGTGCGCCGTAGTTGCCTGTCAGGGTGTCGTACTCGCGGTCGACCAGCGCTTGCAGATGGTGGAGTCGAGCGCGTTCCTTCGCATCGAGCTCGACGCCGACTTGGACCAGGGTGACCGGGTCCATTAATCCGTCGGCCCAGGCAATCTCGTAGTCGCAGCCCACGACGATCGGTCCGAAGTACGGGAGGAGCTGGGTTCGCACCGTGTGGTCACCCCGATCGAGCCCACGGGTGAGCCCAAGGCGAGTTGAGAACTGTTCGGTGAGCACCTGGGCGAACAGTCCGCTGCCGTACCGGTCGATATCGTCGACGACGAGCAGCGCGTCCGAACACTGTGTGGCGGAGGCGATCTGACGGAGCCTGGCAACGGTCGACGCCATCACGATCACGACCTGCCACGTTCGCTGAGCGCCAGGTCGTGACCTGCTGCCAAGCCCGGCGACGCGGCAGTCGGGCGCGACAACGGCCAGCTCGTCGAGCCAGCAGGCGCGAGCCTCTTCATCGGCGACGACGACCACCACCGGGGTGTGCGCCGCGACGGCTTCGGCAACCGCACGGACACCAAGCACTGTCTTGCCGGTACCGCCGACCGCCTCGACAATGCCCTTGCGCCCGTTGCGAATCCACTGCGCCAACATGCGCCGCTGCCATGTCCGCAGGGGAGGTACATCGCCGTCCTCCGCCACCTCGGTCGGCGACGGTTCCCGGGGAATCTGCTTCGGGTCTGCTTTCAGCGACCAGCGAGGCGGGTTGGTGGTCGAATCCATGGTGAAGCGGGATCGCTCGGCATACAGCAGGCGGTTGACGGTGGAGCGGTCGACATCGGGGTCGGCGAGTTTCGCGGCGATCTGCGGCGCGCTCAGGTTCGGCTGCGCGCGCAATATCGCGATGATCCGTTCCGCCAGTACGTTTCCCACGCCGCATCACCTTCCCGCTCCCGCCCCGCACGGCCTGGATCGAGGGTAGCGGCTGAGCCGGTTGTGCGCGGGATCGGCGAACCCGAGATGGCCGAGTCGGGCCCACAGCATCGCAGGGTGGTGCGATGATGGGTGGGCGATTCTGAATGTTTGCCGCGGGCGCAATGGGGTAGCGGCGTGGTGGAGGGGAGGGGCCGTGCCGGAAACGTTCGCGTGGCGCGAGGCCGAGAACGAGGAGTTTCGCCAGGCGCGACGGCTCGAGCAAGTGTCGCTGTTCGCGGAGCTTAACCTCGACTACGACGAGATCGTGCGCACCCGTGACCTGCTCGGCCAAGTCATCCGCCAACATCGGCGACAGCTGGGCGCACCCCGGTTGATCGACACCTTCCCGGCCTTGACCCTGACGACGCTGATCGGTCATGCCGGCCTCGACTACGAGCGGGGCAAATATTGGGAGAGCTTTTGGGATGAACTCCACCTGGTACGGGAACAGGACTTCGAGAACCTGCTGCGGGCGCGGCTTCCGGTGTTCCTCCGCAAGTTCAAGATGCGCGAATTCCCGGAGCTGAACACCCAATACGTCCAGATGATGGCGGTGCATGCCGGTGTACCCGTGCATTGCCTCGACGATCTGGTCGACATCATCGAACAGCACATCGCGCAAGGACGTGATCCGAGCGGGGCGGCGGTCTTCGACTGGTTGACCCAGCCGGGGCTGGAATACCGCATGAACCACCTGGACGTTCCGGTGCGCAACTTCCTGCAGCACGGTGGCGAGGTGGCTGTCGACATCGTCGACCGGATCATCGAGTTCGCCGATTACACGCGGGAACACCCAGATTTGGCGAACGACCTGAACCTGGACACCTCGACTACCGGTCTGCCGAGCCTCCTGCTCGAGGCGTTGATCGAACGGTGGACGGAACGGCCTTTCGGAGCTGTCGCGGTGGCCGCGACACGGTCCGTGCGAGCGCGGCGCCCGGTCCTCGCATACTCGCGCACCGACGACCAGATCGTCGTCGAGGTGCCGTACCCAGCGGAGTCCGCAGATGTTCCCTGGCTGGTGTCGTTCGACGGTGAGACCACCAGTGTGCACGCGCGCCGCGGTTGGGGCCTGTCGGCAGGTGAGGTGCAGCCGCCGACATCGGTGCCGGTACCGCACCGGGTCCGGGAAGTGGTGCTGCGTCATGAGGGCACCGGCGTGCACTATCGGATCTCGCTGGTGGACAAGGCTGATCCGCTGTTGCTGTTCGACGATCAGGGGAAGCACCTGTCGCGTCATGTGGCACTGCCACGTGGCGAGGTCGTCGCGGTTCATCCCGCGCGGGCGCAGCTGCGTGACGCCCACACAGGAGCGGCGCTCGAGTACTTCGCGGACGCCGTGCCGGTGGGGTGGCGTGACTGGGTAGCTCGGGTCTACGACCTGACCGACACCGACGCGGTACTGCTTCGCGACGACAACAGGTCCGGCCCACCGCGGCAGGTTCGGCGGACAGGATCCGCGCGCCTGGTGTTGCCGGACCCCATCGACGGGGTCTACACCAGGTCGGGAATGCCGGTCTATGCCGAGCGCCCTGCCGTCGACCTGCCCGCCCATGCCGTAGAACCGGTGAATTGGCGAGTACGGGTGCGGCGCTCCGGCACCGTCGACTGGCTTGCCGACGACGTCTGGGAATCGGATACCGAGCCGGTCTCGCTCGACCCGTTCGACGGACTCGAATCCGGATTGCTCGGCCTGTTCGATGTCGTCATCAGCGGGCCGCTCGGCCAGGACATCCGGCACAGTCTGTTCCTAGCGGAAGGGCTCGCCGTCGAGCATGCGGCGGAATTCCGCGTCCCCGTGCAGGATGGGCTGGCGCCGACCAGCACGACGGTGACCTCTGTGGCGCCGCTGCGGGCCGACCAGACAGAGCTCGGATTCGGTGCCACGGTCCGGGAGTCGGCCATCGTCGTGGTATCTGGCCAGCTCACCGAACGGCTGATGGTTCGGCCGCCCGCCGTGGAACTTCGGGTGGATCCGATCGGAGCGGCTGCCCGATGGCGGACGGTGGCGCCGGTGCTGACCGTCGACGATCTGGCCGAGTACATGACCGTGGCCGCGCGGGTACCCGGCTCGGTCGAAGTCGACGTGGTTCTAACCGACGACGCCGGCGGCGTCAGGCAGATCGCCGAGCCGCAGGTCCTCCGCGACAACGTCTTTCAGGTCCCGACCCGGGAATTCATCGACACCGCGCGTTCGATGCGCCGGTCACGGATCGTGGTGCGCATCGACACCGCCGACGGTGCGACCACCGCGGTCACGCTGGCCCGGATCCAGCCGCGCCGGTTGTGCACGGGCGTGCGGCTCGACGATGCCGACCTGGTGTTCGACGGGGCGACCGACTCCGATCTGGCCGCCTACGTCTGGCCCTGCACTGCGCCATGGCGGGCGCCGGTTCAGGTGCCGCTGGTCGACGGGCGCGCAACGCTACCTGCGGAATTCGTTGGTGCCGGTCCGTTGACAGTTCAGGTGTTCGTCGATGATCCGTGGACAGTGATTGCCGCACCCGAACATCCCGATGACACCGCCCACAGCGTGCAGCAGACCGGCTGGATGCGCGATAGTGACCCGGGCCGGGCGAACCTGGCCCGGTTCCTGGCCGGCGCCGGTGACCTACCGCACACGAGTTCCGCAGTGCCGGAGGTGTGGACAGTCTTCGCTGCCGCGCGGAGCGGCGGGCAGGTCCCCCGGTCGTCGGTGCGGTCCGCCCTGCTCGATGTACTTCGCGCCGACCCGCGGTCCTCGGTGGAGGCACTGGACCGCAGCATCATCGCCCTCAACGATGTCCCCGCCCTGCTGATCAGCAGTGGACTGATCGAACGCGACCTGTCCTCACCGATCCGGTCCGGCGCCCTCACCGATCCGTGGCTCGGCTGCCTGATCCGCATCGCCGACCTGCCGTTCGTCGCACTGCAACAAGCGAATTCCGGTGCCGCCGTGGAGCTGAGGGCCGACCTGACAAATTACGGAGGCAGCCAGCTCATCGACCTGCTCGGTGGCGATGTCCGCGGCGTCTGCACCGACATCTTCGATGCGGCAACGGTCGCGCTGCACTACATGCCGGAGGAGCAGTTCGCCGCCCTCAAGCAAGCGTGCGAGATCGTGCCCGCAGCGATGCTCGATGCCGATACCCGCCGTAGCGCCGTGTTCGAAGCATTCGCGCAACGCCTCGCCTGGCAGGACGACCCCGCCCGCACGGCGATGACAGTCCATTCGGCGGAGCTGATACCCCTGCTGCGCCGCGCATCGCCGCCGGTCTACGACATGGTCAAGGCTCGCAACGAAGCACTGACCGGTGCCGACACCACCGAATTCCCCTGGCTGTTGGTGTCGATGCAATCGCTGCTGTTCGCCGCCGTGGCCCGCCTGCGCGCGCGATCGGTGATCCGCGATTGGTCGATGCCTGCACCGATGCGCGAATCGTGGGCGCGCCTTGCCCAACTGTGTCCCGCGCTGGTGTGTACGGACGTGCTCATCGCCGATGCGCTCGCCTCCCACACCCTGCACCACGACCTCGTCAGCAAGATCGGAGAACCACGGTGACCGAGCGGCTCGATCCCCTCGCGGCCGGCGCAGATATCGAAGCCGGCTACAAGAGGTACCTGAAAACGCTTCTGGCACCACGTGATCCGGCGCTGGCCACCGCGTTCGACCATGCGGTGGACAAGACCTCGCTGCTCACCAAGGGGCCGTTGCTCGAGCTCACCCCGCCGTACGCTGCCGGGGCATCGCTACGGTCGCTGATCGCCGAAGGGGTCCTGCACCATGACTTCATCGAGTTCACCGAGACGATGGCGCTGGACCGTCCGCTGTACCGGCATCAGGAGACCGCCGTGCGCAAAGCGGTTGCGGGCCGGAACCTGGTGGTGAGTACGGGAACCGGCTCCGGCAAGACCGAGAGCTTCTTGCTACCGATTCTCAACGAGCTGATCGCGCAGAAGGCGGCGGGCACGCTGGGGCCCGGTGTGCGTGCGCTCCTGCTATATCCGATGAACGCACTGGCCAACGATCAGCTGAAGCGACTTCGCCAGCTCCTCGCCGCCACCCCGGATATCACCTTCGGCCGCTACACCGGGGAGACCAAGCAGCGCCGCGCTGATGCCAAAGCGACCTACCGTTCGATGTTTCCCGGAGCGGACCGGTTGCCCAATGAGCTGCTCAGTCGTGAGGAGATGTGGGAGTCCCCGCCGAACATACTGCTCACCAACTACGCCATGCTCGAATACTTGCTGCTGCGTCCACGCGACATGGAGTTGTTCGACGGAAAGCACTCGGGGACATGGCGCTTCGTTGCGCTCGACGAAGCGCATGTCTACGACGGCGCCCAGGGCAGCGAGGTAGGACTGCTGTTGCGCCGGTTGCGTGACCGGGTGGCGGGTAACCGGCCCCTGCAGTGCATCGCGACATCGGCATCGCTGTCCGGCAGCACCGACGACAAACAGGGGCACGAGGCAACAGCCTTCGCGCAGAAGCTCTTCGATGCCCCGTTCGAGTTCATCGACAGCGACCCGGCCCGCCAGGATCTGGTGATTGCGACCAGGATGCCGCGCAGACCCGAACCCACGTGGCAGCTCGACGATGACAAGCTGATGCTGCTGGCCGAGCCCGATGCGGACCTGACGTGGATCGGCGCCAATGTGCCGTCGGGGGATATCGCCGATGCGCTGCACGCTGAACGCCGCACCGCCGACCTCACGGCGCATGCCGGACGCGGACCCAAGAGCGTCGACGAGTTGGCCGCGAAGCTCTGGCCGGACGACGACCTCGCGGTGACCAAGCTCGAGGCACTGGTCACGCTGGGGTCGAAAGTCACCGGTCAGGACGGTAATCCGGTGCTGTCCGCCCGATACCACCTGTTCGTTCGGGCGACCGAAGGAGCCTTTGTCAGTTTCACCGACTCCGAGCCGACTGTGCTGCTGGGACGGCATGAGATCGATCCGGTGACCGGCCGTGCGGTGTTCGAATTCGGCACCTGCCAGCGCTGCGGCGCGGTTCACCTGGCGGGCCAGCTGGAATTCGACGGTGGACGTGAGTTCTTCCGCCCGGCCAAACGGGATTCACGGGTCAAATGGCTGGTCCTCACCGACAGCGACGGCGCCGATCTCACCGACGAGGACGACGCCACCCTCGACGAAGACACCGGCACCGGTCGTGACACCGGGATCCGTTCGCTGTGTTCGGGATGTGGAAAGCTCGACGGCGGCGCGGGATCGTGTGGACTCGAATGCCCGGGTGGGCCTGTCCTGCGTGTGCGGGAACATCCTGTGGCGCAACGGATCATGAGCAAGTGCACCGAATGTGGTGCGCGGGCCCGACAGGTGATCCGGCGGTTGCGTACCGATACCAATGCCGCACCAGCGGTTATCACGACCGCGCTGTACCAGAACCTGCCGCCCGCCGACGACGAGACCGCGGAGAATGTCGGGGGCGGACGCAAGCTGCTGATGTTCTCCGACTCGCGGCAAGCAGCCGCGTTCGCGGCTCCTTACCTTGCCGAGACGTACGGGCGCATGCTCGAACGTCGTTACCTCGCAGAAGTTCTGGCACTGCCGCAGAACGCCGGGGATCAGCTGTGCCCGGAAGATCTTGCCGAAGGCGCGCGCAAGATTGCGGTAGACGCTGAGCATTTCGACGAGCGGGCGACCCGCACGGCGCTCAGACGTGCCGTCAACCCGTGGGTGATGGCTGAGCTCATGGCCATGGACCAGCGAATGTCCCTGGAAGGGCTCGGGCTGATGTCCGTCGAGCTCTTCCGGCCTCGATCAGTCCGGATCCCCTCGGGATTCGCGAGGATCGGTCTCACCGACGAGGAGTTCTGGGGTCTGCTCGACGAGTTGGTGAAGACGATCCGACTGCAGGGGGCGATGAGCCTGCTGCCCGATGTCGATATCAAGGAATCGATCTTCGAGCCCCGGGCGAACCGAATCAGGATCCGGTCACGCACCGCCGACCGGGACCGTCGCATCATCAGCTGGTTGCCCGGCGGTAAGCCCGGCACCACCAACAACCGGATTCTGTTCCTGCGCAAGGTCCTCGCCGCCACCGGTGCGGCGGTGGATGCCGAACGGGTGCTCGAGGCGTGCTGGACGTTCCTCCTGGAGAATCAATTCCTCACTGAGGAGAACGACCGCGTCGCGGGTGTGCTTTATCAGCTCGACCAGGAACAGTTGCGGATTCGCCCCGGTTCGGACTGCCACTGGTTCCAGTGCGGTGCGTGCCGCCGTCTGACCACTCACAACATTCGCGACCTGTGCCCCCAGGGCAACTGCGATGGGCAGCTGACCCCGTTCACACTCCCGAGCCTGGTCGCGGACACGAACCACTATCGAACTGCCTATCGCACATTGGCCATGCTGCCGTTGTCTGCGCGCGAGCATACCGCCCAGTGGGAGGCCACCGCGGCCGCGGAAGTGCAGCGCGAGTTCATCTCCGGAGCGGTGAACGTGCTGTCGTGCTCGACCACGTTCGAGCTCGGTGTGGACGTCGGTGACCTGCAATCGGTCATGCTGCGCAATATGCCACCCAAGACCGCCAATTATGTGCAGCGCGCCGGGCGGGCCGGTCGTCGTGCCGCCTCGGCCGCACTAGTGGTGACCTACGCCAAACGCAGTTCGCACGACCTGTCGAAGTTCCAAAGTCCAGAATCCATGATCGCGGGCCGAATGCGGATTCCCTGGATTCCCATCGAGAACGACCGAATCGGCCGCCGCCACGCATATTCCATCGCGCTGGCCGCCTACTTCCGGCATTGCTATGACCGCAGCGGCGAAGAATGGCGAACGGCCGGCCAGTTCTTCACCCCCGCAGCGGGGGCGCAGCATTCCCCGGCCGCCCAGGTGCGGGAGTTTCTGAGTCCCGTGCCAGAGCCTGTGCGCGCCTCGCTGCGGGCGGCACTGCCCGAGAGGATCCGGCGCGAGATCGGGGTCGATGACGACGCGTGGGTCGAGCGGCTCTGCGACCAGCTGGCCGACGCCGAGAACGATATCCGCACCGATATAGCGACATTCGAAGAATTGATCAAGCAGGCGGTGGCCGATCGGCAGCTCGGGCTCGGCGACAAGCTGCAGAAGACGCTGCGCACCATCAGCGACCGGCAGCTGCTCGGCTACCTGGCCAACAAGAATGTGCTGCCGAAATACGGATTCCCGGTCGATACCGTGGAACTGCGGACCTCCCACTGCGAGGGAACAGTCGGTGCCCGGCTCGAGCTGTCGCGTGATCTCGGACAGGCGATCTACGACTATGCGCCCGGTAACCAGGTGGTGGCTGGCGGGAAGTTGTGGACCTCGCGCGGACTGCACAAACTGCCCAAGCGAGAACTCGAGTCGCTCCAGTACCGGGTGTGTAAGGAGTGCAACCATTTCGAGTGCGGGCACGTCCTCGATGGCCCGCCGGTCTGCCCGAACTGCGAGACCGAGTTCGGGCCGACCAAGCGGTGCGTGCTGCCGGAGTTCGGATTCGTGGCGGATCGGATGCCGGAGGATGTGAAATCCGAACCACCGCAGCGGGCTTGGTTCGGTGCCAGCTACGTGGAGACGATCGGTGAATCGGTCGAACTGCCACCGTGGCGAACGGAGGACGGCATCGAAGTGCGGGCACGCGCGGGCACCCGGGCCCGGCTGGCGGTCATCGGTGAAGGAGCAGGCAGCGGATTCCTACTGTGCGGATGGTGTGGCTGGGCAGACCCGATCGGTGCGAATCGCAACAAGATCAAATCCCACAGCCGGCCGGCGACCGGCAGCGCGTGCTCCGGTCCACTGGAAGTGGTATCGCTGGCACACCGCTACGAAACCGACGTCGCTGAGATCACCTTCTCCTCCGAGTTCTCCTACACCCCGGAGGCCGAAGCCCGGTGGATGTCGGTCCTCTACGCGATGCTCGAGGGCGCGTCGGAGGCGCTCGAGATCAGCCGGGACGATATCGACGGCACCCTGTCGTGGAGTGCTGACGGGCGCCGCAGCATCGTTCTGTTCGACACGGTCCCGGCTGGCGCGGGCGCTTCGAAACAGATTGCCGCCGAGCTCGATCGGGTGCTGCGCTCGGCCGCGTACCGGGTTGTGCAATGCGATTGTGGTGCAGAGACCTCCTGCTACGGATGCCTGCGCTCGTACCGCAACGAGCGTCATCACGACAAGCTCTCCCGCGAAGGTGCCCTGGAGGTGTTCAGCGGCCTCGGCTTGGCCGGTGTGGATTCGGGCCCTGCTGCAGTCCGGTGGGATCTGGCATCGGCCGACGTGTCGGATGCGGTCCGGGCGTTGCTGGTCGAGCTCGCGAAAGCTGGTGTGCCGCAGCCCGAGATCGGTATCGAGGAAGGGAGGCACTACTGGCCGGTGGAGCTGGCGTGGCCGTCGGCGAAGATCGTTGTGGTGGAAGGCCGGGACACCGATCGGGACTCGGGCCTGGGTGGGGACGGCTATCAGGTGATTCCGGTCGAGGCTGCCGATGCGGCGAACCAGCTGGGTGCGCTACTGGTTGGACGGTGACCGGACGGTGGGGCACATTACGAATGCCCACACGCCCCACCGAGATCAGGCCAGCAGTTCCGAGATCTGACCGCTCCAGGTCACCACGAGTTCGTCGCGGGCGCGGCTGGCTGCGACGTACAGCAGCGATCGCTCGCGCTGCTGGGCCTCGGCCACTTCCTCCTCCGGAATTCCGCGCAGCTGCGCCTGGGACGGCACACGCTCGCGATCGACTCCGGCCAGGATGACGCACCGGAACTCCATACCTTTCGCCCGGTGCATTGTCAGGACCTGGGCCCGGCCGCCCGCGGGCAGGTCGTCATCGAGGACCTCGGCATCGATGCCGCGCTCCCGCAAGGCGCGCACGATCAGGTCACGATCCTGCTGTGCCCGGGTCAGAACAGCGATATTGCCGGGCGCAACCTGGTCCGTGGTGGTCCACTGCTTGATCTGGTCGGCGATGGCCTGGAGTTCGTCGGTGCTGGAGCGGCACTCGATCAGCCGGGGGTTCGGGCCGAGCCGGGCACTGGTGTAGCCGACCGTGGATTCCGCTCCTTCTTCGAGGTCGCGGTACTCGGAACCGTCGAGGATGCTCACCGCGAAATGGAGATTCTGGGCGGTGGTGCGGTAGTTCAGGGTCAGCTTGGCGGACCTGCCGCCGCGAATATTGATCCCGAGCCTGCCGAGCACCACCGGCTGACCGTAGATCCGCTGGTGTGAATCCTCGGCAATGAACAGGTCGTCGGGGCCCTCGGCAACGAGAGCGCGCAGCAATGACCAATGCGTGGCGTGCAGGTCCTGGGCCTCGTCGACGATCACATGGTCGGCAAGACTGACCCCGGTCGACTCGAAGCGCCACCGCAGATCGGCAGCGGCGACTGCGAGCACCTCTGGGAACGTGAGCCGCCCGGCGGTCCGGCCGTTCTTGCGATACCGCTCGAAGATCCGCCAGACCGCCGTCCGCTGCGGCCGGGACAACCGCACGCCACGGCCGGCCCGCGGCACCCGCAGGTATTCCTCGCGGGTGGTGACACGATTGCCCAGGACGATGTTGACGTATTCGGCAGCCAGGAACGACGGATGGCGCAGGCGTGGATCGAGGTCGGTGCCTGCCATATCGACGGCCTCGGCCCAACCGAATTCGCTTCCGCGACGCTGATTGTGGTGCGTCCAGGAGCCCGGCCCGAAGACTGTCGCGAGGCTCTGTTCCAGATCTCGACGGCCGCTCAGAACAGCGGCCGCGAGCTTGTCTACTCCGGCGACATAGACGCCCCTGTCGCCGGGCTTCTCCGCGAGCATGATGTTCGGATCGAGCGTGCGCAGATCGTCCTGCAATGCCTTGGCCAGGGTCTTGTTGAAGGTTGTGACAATGATGCGAGCGTCCGGGTTCCGGCGAGCGAGATACCGAGCGCGATGCAGGGCAACAACGGTTTTACCGGTGCCGGCGCCTCCGGAGAGACGGAACGCACCCCGGTTGTCATTCTCGACGAATCGACGCTGGTTGGGATGTAGGAACGTTCGCCACGCTGTGAAATCGCCCTCCTCGATGACGCGGCGCAGCTCGTCGCTGTCGTCGACGAGAGTGAACTGCATTTTGGTGGCGGGGTGGGCCAGCGCGGCGAGGATCTGCTCGTTCTCGTCGAGATTGTCGTCGACGGGCTGATCGGTGAAGCCGAGGCCATCGCGGATTTCGTTGATGGAGCGGCCGGCGGCCAGTTCGAGGACGGCGTTGAGCTGCCAGGTGACCGACGAATCCTGCGCCGCGAGATGGATGGCGTCGCGATCCGGCGCCGCCAGCACGGCCGCGGCAAGTTCGTCGCCGAGGCCGAGGTGTTCGGTCAGTTGCGTAAGGGTGTAGCCGGCTCGGCTGACGTAGCCAGTCGGCGACTGAGCGGCAAGTTCGGTGAGCTTGCCGCTCCGGTCGGGCACCACCGTGCGCTTGCGTCTGTCGTCGTGGCCGTCCAGGGCGCCGACGATGCCCTCGAGCACGCCGTTGACCTTGTTGACCTGCAGCGTCGACTGGGCTGCCAGTTCGGTCGCCACATCGTTGTGCCAGGTGCCCAGGTAAATGTAGGTGGGATCGCCGAATCGGTCCTCGATACGGAACATGATCACGCGATGCTCGGTGTCGACCTGTCCGGTCCTCACTCGAGGGTCGACTGCCCCTGGCAGCGACTCGATGTGCAGATCGGTCATGGTGTCATCAGTGCCGATCCGGTCGAGGTAGCGGTAGATGCTGTCCTTGATCGCGCCGCTCAGTTTCGGCATCGACCTGTTGTTCGTCGCCACCACGACCTGTGCCACAGAGTTCCCCGTCCGTTCTTGCTATCCGGGCCATACTATTGGCAGGAGTCGGGCCCTCGCGGACTACGGCGACCCCCGCTACGGTCAGCAGCAACGCAAGGATCGCACCGGCCCTACCTGTCGGACTCGCCTCAGACATCGAGATAATCGGGGCGACTGTTGATTTCGAAGAGGGCGAGAACAGGATCCTTCGTACGTGACGATGAGCAGTGCCGACTTGGGACACCGGTGTGGTCGATGATGGGGTTGTGGGCAAGAAGAAGCCGGGTCCCCGATCGGATAGGCCGAAGCGGTGGGACTTCACCCGGCGCCGGTACTCGTCGAGCGGCAGGTGACGAATGTCAGATGCGGCAGCCGATGCGGTGGGCGCGAATGGCGTTGTGCTGGCGGGGGATACGGTCGGTCCGCACAACGGCAAATGCGTTTGCGCGAGTGCGGGCAGCCTGTTCCACGTGCCGATCGCGCGGCATCGTGATATCGGCGAGGTACTCGATGCCGTTGCGGCAGGAGGTATTACGGTGTTGACGACCGCAGCTGAGGGAGAGGTCGATTTGGACGAGGCTGACGAATTGTTAGCCGGTCCGGTGGCGTGGCTGTTCGGTAATGAGATGCACGGTCTTGACCCTGCCGTCACCGCGCGTGCAGATCATCGTGTACGTATCCCGACCCACGGCCGTGCCGAGAGCCTGAATCTCGCTGCGGCGGCCGCGATCTCCCTCTATGCCAGCGCTCGGGTTCAGCACGCGAAATAGGCATGCGAGGTGCCGCATATCCGGTAGTGATCTCGCATAGCTCTACCTTCTATAAAACTGACGGAGATGCTTGACACTCGGATCCCTTGAGCCCTAGGGAGATTCGGGTGAGTGAGCTGTACTGGACCGTGAGGCGCGCCCAGGCTATGCGGCCGCTGAGGCATGGAACATTTTTGCGGATATCCGATGGCGGTCGGCGCAGGTTCTGCCTTCTGCGCCGCGCGCACCGGATATGCGACAGTTCGGGCTGGAGCGCTCGGCGCCGCAAGCTCGAGGCGGAGGGCTAGGGGACGGCTGTTGTGCCGCCGGGGACTACCGGTAGACCAGCTGCTTGCCAGGCCCGGAAGCCGCCGATGAGGTCGGTGGCTCGGTGCAGGCCGAGTTCGAGTACGTCGGCGGCGGCGAGGCTGGAGGCGTAGCCCTCATTGCAGACCAGCACTACCGGTGTGTGCTCGGTGAGGCCGGGCAGCCGGTGTGTGCCGGTCGGGTCGAGCCGCCATTCCAGCACGATTCGTTCCACCACGACCGAGCCGGGAATCTCACCCTCGGCGAGCCGGTTGGCGTGTGGGCGGATATCGACGACCAATGCGCCCTCGGCCAGCAGTGCCGCCGCCTGCTGCGGGTTGACGCGATTCAGTTCGGCCCGTGCACGGTCGAGCCTTTCCTCGGCGCTGATAGCAGTACCTTCTTTCATGGCCGGGATCTCTGGGGAACGCTTTTGCTGCTTGTCCTTCGAGGACTGTCATGAGACGGCGTCCCCGAGTGCCTGTGCCGGAGTCGGGTCGTCTCGGAAGATGTCGTCCGAGCGAGGACTGGTTTATATGATTGCGCCTCCCTAGCGCTCGGCTCCGTCATGACCACCATGGCGGCTGTGTTGAATGTTCGCTCGCTCATACGCCCACGAAATCCGTGAGCGCGCGGTACTCGCGGACCGGTCGAAGCGGTGGTGAATAAGCGTGCACCGAAGCGGCCGGGCGGGTGCTGTGATTGCGCAGCCGGTGCGCGCGTTCAGGTCCGAAGGCGACAGTTTCGCCCGCCCGCCATTGCGTCGTGCGGACTGGGCCGCCGGGATGACGGTATTCCTCGCCGAGTTCACCGATGGATACCGTGAACGAGCCGGACGCACCGCCGTGATCGTGTGGTTCGGTGCCCTGTCCAGGTGCCCACGACAGCAGCCACACCTCGACGCCCATGGTCAGCGCCAGCCGGGTCCACCAACGTTGCTGCGGATCGAACCGAACGATGTCCAGGAGCGGTGTTGCCATGGCATCGGCAACCGACCTGGTCAATTCCCGCAATTCCGCCGGCGACCACAACGTCCGCTCCGGACATACCGCCTCGCGTATCAGCGGTACATCGACCGAGGGGTGAATATCATTGGTGTGCTTGAGATTCACCGGCAGTGATGTGGTCAAGCGAGATACTCCTGACATGGTCGTGGGGACAAATCGACTGCGCTGCCATCAACCGCGACGAAGCGGTCTCGGCGCATTTTCCGGCACCACGACGCCGTTGCCATCGGTCTCGATCACCGTGAGCAAAACTGTGCATCCGCAGACCTTGCCGTCACCGCACGGGAAAGATCGGCTAATCCGCCTCGGCGCGGAGGCTTTCGAGCATGTCGGTGGCCCAGCAGACCTCGACCGAATCGGGGCCGGCGACACCCATTGCGGCCATCACGGTGAGCAGCATGCCGTTGCCGAGGAAGCGGCAAATCTCCGTGATGGAGGCGTCGGTGAGCTCTTGGATCACGCTGTAGATGCCGCCGAAGCGTTCGCGGACGTTCGGGCCGATGGCCGGATCGGAGGCGGCGGCGAAGGCATGCAGCAGCACCAGGAGTAGTTCGCGTTCGTTGAGGAACGTCTTGTAGCCCTGGCCGAGCGCGCGCATCTTCTCGTCCTGCGTGGAGTCGGGTGTGATGCCTTCGGCGGCGGCCGCGCGGAAGATGTCTTCGATGCGGTCGCATACTTGGTTCGCCGCGGCCAGGAACAGTTGCTGTTTGGTGCCGAACAGGCGGATCACATATGGCTGCGAAACTCCGGCCAGTCGCGCGATCTCATCGGTTTTCGTTGCGGCATAACCTGATTCGGCGAATGCGGTGATGGCCGCGCGCAATACTTCCGCGCTGCGTTCGGTCGCGGTCATCCGGGTTCGGGCTGGACTCGCCATCGTGCTCCACTTCGTCGTCGGCCGCCTGCCCTTGACATGTTATCAGTCGATGCATACTGTCCGAGCAGTTAGTTATCAGTCGATTACAACAAAGGCTGGACATGTCCGAGACACTCGTAACCGCCGCCCCGCAGGCGCCCGTCGAACCGCTTGCTGGCGGCCGCGCGCTGGCGGCCGTGCTGGCCGCGGTCGGCATCCCGATGTTCATGGTCACGCTGGACAACCTGGTGGTGACCAATGCGCTGCCGGTGATCCGCACCGAACTCGGCGCCTCCCTCGCCGATCTGCAATGGTTCGTCAACGCCTACACGCTGGCCTTCGCATCGCTGCTGCTCACCGCCACGTCCATCGGGGACCGGCTCGGTCGCCGCCGGATCTTCCTGGCCGGTATCGCGGTCTTCACAGCGGCATCGGCGGCCTGCGCGCTGGCCACCGAGCCCTGGATGTTGATCGCCGCCAGGGCGATTCAGGGTTTCGGTGCGGCCGCGGTGATGCCGCTTTCGCTGACCCTGTTGTCATCGGCGGTCCCGGAGAAGATGCGCAGTGCCGCCATCGGCATCTGGGGTGGCATCTCTGGGCTCGGCGTCGCGCTCGGACCGCTGATCGGCGGTGCGGTGGTCGAGGGGCTGAGCTGGCAGTGGATCTTCTGGGTGAATGTGCCGATCGGCGTGCTGGCGCTGCCCTTCGCGGCGCGGGTGCTGACCGAATCGCACGGGCGGGCCAAGCGGCTGGATCCGCTCGGGCTGGTGCTGTCCGCGGGCGGCGTGCTCGCGGTGGTGTGGGGCGTGATCCACGGCGCCGATGACGGTTGGACCTCGACCGGCGTGCTGGCCGCACTGATCGGCGGTGCGGTGCTGCTCGGCCTGCTGATCGCCTGGGAGTTGCGGACACCGGATCCGATGCTGCCGCTGCGATTGTTCCGCTCCCGCGCATTTCGGGTGAGCAATACCACCGTCTTCACCTTCTCGGTCGGCGTCTTCGGCTCGATCTTCTTGCTGGCGCAGTATTTCCAGGTAGTGCAGGGCTTCGGGCCGTTGCAATCCGGTATCCGGACCATGCCGTGGACGATGGCGCCGATGGTGGTCGCGCCGCTGGCCGGATTGGTCGTGGATCGGGTCGGCGCGCGGAATCTGCTGACGGCCGGACAGACGTTGCTGGCGGTGGCCCTGGCCTGGATGGCGGCGGTGGCCTCGGTCGACGCGAGCTACCTCGCATTCGTCGGTCCGTTCCTGCTGGGTGGCATCGGGATGGGGCTGACATTCGCACCCGGTGCGACCGTGGTGATGGCCAGTGCGAGTCCAGCGGATCGGGCGATGGCTTCGGGCACCAACAGCACCATCCGTGAGGTGGGTGTCGCCATGGGTGTCGCCGTGCTGGCGTCGGTCTTTGCCTCACACGGCTCCTACACCGATCCGCAGAGCTTCGTCGACGGTCTGATTCCCGCCGTGTGGGTCGGCGCCGCGATCGTCGCGGTGGGCGCGGTGCTTTCCCGGCTGTTGCCCAGCCGCATCACCGCAGTGGACTGATCGTCACGACACTGATCGGCGGCTATGCGCCCGCCCCATGTCATTCGCGTGGGGCGGGCGCACAGCTGCGTTCTGGTATGGCCGCCGTCGCAGGGTGCGCGCCACTTCCGGGCCCTATCACGACGGGCTTTTGGACATGAGTGGTGCGTGCCGGGCATCGAACCGGGCGCAACCTGCGGCGAGGCCTAAGCGTGCGCTGTTCGCAATCCTGGTCCTCGTCGCGGGGTACGCGCTGTTCGTCGTCGGAAATGGAACTGCGGCGCGCTGTGGCGATCAACGAATTGCCGCTGGCCGTCGAGCCGCGCTGGCCGTGGGTGAACTGCGCAAGTTCGAGCTGGCACACGCTCGGCAAGCGCCACAGCGGTAATCCGGATGAATCGGCCGCGGCGCATCGAATACGATTCGACCAGCAGCAATGTGGGTAGGCAATTACGCGGACCCGCCAACCGATCCCCAGGGGAGAGACGAACGATCGTGGCCGACGACAACGATGGAGTCGAGAACGCAGCGCTGAGCGAAGAGGCATTGGCCGCCGCCGCGGCGGAGGCCGAGAAGGCGTTTGCGGCGGCCGCCGATCTCGATGCGCTCGCGGTCGCGAAGACCGAGCATCTCGGCGGTAAGGCGCCGCTGGCCTTGGCCCAGCGTGCGCTCGGCAGCTTGCCGAAGTCGGAGAAGGCGGACGCGGGCAAGCGCGTGAATGTCGCGCGGGCGCGGGTATCGGAGGCCTTCGAATCGCGCCGCACGGTGCTGCTCGCCGAGCGTGACGCGGCCGTGCTGGTCGCCGAGGCGATCGATGTGACGCTGCCCGCGCGTCGGGACGCCGTCGGAGCGCGCCATCCGATCACGGTTATCTCCGAGCAGATCGCGGATGTCTTCGTCGCGATGGGATGGGAGGTCGCCGAGGGGCCCGAGGTCGAGACCGAGCACTTCAATTTCGACGCGCTGAATTTCCTGCCCGATCATCCGGCCCGCACGATGCAGGACACCTTCCATATCGCACCGGAGGGTTCGCGGCAGGTGCTGCGCACGCACACCTCACCGGTCCAGGTGCGTTCGCTGCTCGAGCGCGAGCTGCCGATCTATGTGGTGTGCCCCGGCCGGACCTTCCGCACCGACGAACTCGACGCCACCCATACCCCGGTCTTCTCCCAGGTGGAGGGTCTGGCGGTGGACAAGGGTCTGACTATGGCGCATCTGCGCGGCACCCTGGACGCGTTCGCGCGCGCCCTGTTCGGGCCGGATACCCGCACGCGTATGCGCCCCAACTACTTTCCGTTCACCGAGCCATCGGCCGAGGTCGACGTGTGGTTCCCGGACAAGAAGGGCGGCGCGGGCTGGGTCGAATGGGGCGGCTGCGGCATGGTGAACCCGAAGGTGCTGATCGCCAGCGGGATCGATCCCGAGGTGTACAGCGGGTTCGCGTTCGGTATGGGGCTGGAGCGGACGCTGCAGTTCCGCAACGGCATCCCGGACATGCGGGACATCGTCGAGGGCGACGTGCGCTTCACGCTGCCCTTCGGTGTTCGGTCCTGAGCTTGTCGATTCCAACGAACCTTCGATCGAGAGAGCGAAACGTCAAGTGCGAGTAGCGCAGTCCTGGCTGACCGAAATCCTGCGCCGGACCACCCCCGACTGGTCGGTGACCCCGGAGGAGCTCGATGCCGGATTCGTCCGCGTCGGGCTGGAGGTCGAAGAGGTCGACAAGCTCGAGCGGGTGACCGGTGATATCGATCGGCCGCTGGTGGTCGGTCGCGTCGCCGAGATCACCGAGCTGACCGAGTTCAAGAAGCCGATCCGGTTCTGCAAGGTGGATGTCGGCAACCCCGATCTGCAGGAGATCGTCTGCGGCGCAACGAACTTCGCCGTTGGCGACCTGGTTGTCGTGGTGCTGCCGGGCGCGGTGCTGCCGGGCGGATTCCAGATCTCCTCGCGCAAGACCTACGGGCATGTGTCCAACGGCATGATCTGCTCAGTCGCCGAACTCGGTATCGGCAAGGATCATTCGGGCATTCTGGTGCTCGAGCCGGGTACTGCCGAACCGGGCACTGACGCCAATGAGCTGCTCGGACTCGACGATACGGTCATCGAGCTGAACATCACGCCGGATCGCGGGTACTGCTTCTCGGCCCGCGGTCTTGCGCGCGAACTGGCGTGCGGATTCGATCTCGAATACGCGGATCCGGCGGTGCGGACACTGGCCGATGACGAGCAGGACGCGTGGCCGGTCCGGCTCGAACCGGAGTCCAAGTGCACCCGTTTCGCGGTGCGCCGGATCATCGGTATCGACCCGAATGCGGTGAGCCCCTGGTGGTTACAGCGTCGGCTGCTGCTGTCGGGTGTGCGCCCGATTTCGCCCGCGGTCGATGTCACCAACTATGTGATGCTCGAGCTCGGCCAGCCGCTGCACGCCTTCGATGCGGCCAAGCTCACCGGCGGTCTCGTCGTGCGCACCGCCGACAACGGTGAGACGCTGCGCACTCTGGACGAGGTCGAGCGGGTGCTCGATGCCGAGGATGTGGTGATCGCCGACGATTCCGGTGTGGTCTCCCTCGCGGGTGTAATGGGCGGTGCGACAACGGAAGTCGGCGCGGAGTCGACCGATATCGTGCTGGAGGCCGCCACCTGGAATCCGCTGCTGGTCTACCGGACCGCGCGCCGGCACAAGCTGGTCTCCGAGGCTGGTAAGCGTTACGAGCGGGTCGTGGATCCGGAGATCAATGTCGTCGCGCTCGATCGCGCTGCCACGCTGCTGGCCGAAATCGCCGGTGGCACAGTGCAATCCGCCCTCACCGATGTGCGTGTGCCGGTGCCTGCCGCGCCGCCGATCCGGATCGATATCGATCTCGCCGATCGGGTGGCCGGCGTGGTGTATCCGACCGGCACCTCGGCGCGTCGGCTCGCGCAGATCGGCTGCACGGTCGAGGTGGGTGTCGATGAGACCACCGGGCACGGACAGCTCGTCGTCACGCCGCCGAGCTGGCGGCCGGATCTGGCCCAGCCCGCCGACCTCGTCGAAGAGGTGCTGCGGCTGGAGGGGCTGGAGCAGATTCCGTCGGTCATTCCGACCGCGCCGGCCGGGCGCGGGCTGACCGCCGCGCAGCGCCGTCGGCGCGCGGTGAGTCGGGCGCTGGGCTTCGCCGGATGCGTCGAGGTGCCGCCGCCGCTGTTCCTCGCCGCCGGGATTTTCGACATTTGGGGCTTGGCCGCCGACGATCCGCGCCGCAACACCACGCGGGTGCTGAACCCGCTCGATGTGGAGCGCGCGGAATTGGCGACCACGCTGCTGCCGGGGCTGCTGGAAGTGGCCGCGCGCAATATCTCTCGGGGTGCGCGCGATCTCGCGATCTTCGGGATCGCGCAGGTAGTGCTGCCAGGTCCCAATGTGCGTGCGGTGGCGGCGTTGCCGGTGGATCGTCGTCCGACCGATGCGCAGATCGAGGAGCTGATCGATTCGCTGCCCGCGCAGCCGGTGCATATCGGCGCGGTGCTGACGGGTCGGCGGGAACCGCGCGGGCCGTGGGGTGCCGGACGTCCGGCGGAGGCCGCCGATGCCTTCGCGCTCGCCGACGCCGTCGCCGATGCAGCGGGGGTGAGCATCGAGCGTCGCCCAGGGGTCTACCTGCCGTGGCATCCGGGGCGGTGCGCCGAGCTGGTGGTCGATGGTCAGGTCATCGGGCATGCGGGTGAACTGCATCCGGCCGTTTTGGAGCGGGCGGGTCTGCCGCCGCGCACCTGTGCCGTCGAACTCGATCTCGATGCGCTGCCGTTGCGCGAATCTCGGCCCGTCCCAGTGGTTTCCCCGTTCCCGGCGGTACTGCAGGACGTCTCGGTGAGCGTCGCCAAGTCGGTGCCCGCTGCCTCGGTCGAATCGGCGCTGCGCACTGGCGGCGGTACGTTGCTCGAAGATATCGCCCTGTTCGATGTGTACGAGGGCGCGCAAGCGGGGGAGGGACGCAAGTCGCTCACCTATGCCCTGCGTTTTCGTGCCACCGACCGGACCCTGACCGAGGACGAGGCGAGTGCCGCGCGTGACTCGGCAGTCGCTGCGGCCGCCGGCGCGGTCGGCGCGGTGCTGCGGGGGTAGTCGACTGAAATCGGCCCCGGATGGAAATCCCGTCCGGGGCCGGTTTGCGTTGTGGCTGAGGGCATAACCGCGCGGGCGGCCGAAGAAGGTCGAGTGTCGCTCGCGACCGCTGAGTTGCCGATGCCACTGTGTCGCAGCTGCACTCGCATGTCGCCCGCTGAGCTGACGCAGACCTTCGATGCGGTCACACACCGACGCTCCGCATGACACGCCGAGCTGAAAGTCACAAGCTCTGCGCGAACTCGGATTTGGCGCGGCGGTCGAATTTTTCGTCCGCGATAAGCCATGGATGGCACTCCTCTGGTGCCGCTTTCGTAGGTCGAGGCGTCACCGCATGGTCAGGTCGGGGGATGGCCAGAGGGGTTGGTCCTGATCGCCGGTTGACGCCCGCGGTGTTGTGCGGCTGAAACCGGGGGGACTGCTCGCGGGCCGATTTGCTCGTCGAGTGTCCAGCGCAGAGCCGATTCGACGCGCGGCAGGTGGGGGATACCGTTTGATATGGTAAGGATCTCCGGACGGGTCGAGAGGGTGGGGATGGCGCACCGAGTGACGTTGATGCTGCGATCGATGGGCGGTTGAGCCATGGGATTCGGCATGTTCGAGTGGAGCGCAGGCGATCTCGGCTCCGCGATGCTCGGAAGTCTCACCGATTGGATCGCGGGCGAGGAACGTCAACCGGGGGTCGATCCGGCCGCCGTGCAGACCAAATACAACCAACAGCGCGACGGTGTCCGCAGCACTGCCAATGGCATCGGCTTCCACGGTGACTACCGGCCGCGTTCGGTCAAGAACCGCGACGACTTCGATACTCCGACGACCTCCCAACTGCGTGAAAAGGTCGACAAGATCGACATCACTGCCGTCGACAACCTGGCGACCGCATGGAATGAGATCGGCAAACGCGCCGAGACCTCGCTGAACACCTTCAACAAGGCGATGGAACGCGCGACCGATGAAAGCATCTGGAAGGGTGCGTCGCGCGATGCCGTCGCCAAGGCTGTCAGCGACTACAGCACCCAGGCCATGCAACTCGCCAATGCCGCCAAGCTGACCGGCAGCAAGGTCGCCGAACTCAAAACCGGCCTGGAACCGACCAAAGCCCTTGTGCCGCATGCTCCCGAGCTCCGTTCGAATGTCGAAAACGCTCGGCACTGGGTAGCGGGCCGTGGCTGGCGCGATAACGACGAGGCCGAGAGCACCGCGCACGCCGAGGCGGTTCGCGTGCTGCGCACCGTGTACGCGCCGGTCATCGAGGAGACCGACACCAACGTCCCGGTCATTCCGAAACCCGATAACCCCACCGCCAAGCCGGGCGAAACTCCCACCGTGGGACCGGGTTACAGCCCTGGTGGCAGCCAGCCCGGTACTTCCACCGGCGGCACCGAGCCGACGGGAAAGCAGGAGCCCGCGAGCACCGAGGATGGCCAGTCCACCGACCCGTCGAATACCCAGTCGACGGATAGTTCGACGACACCCACTGCCAGCACCGAGCCGACCACGACAAAGCCGGATACCACCGCGACCAACCCGTCGTCGACGACAATGCCGACCACCACAGGCTCGTCGACCGGTTCGGGCAGCCCGAGTGGCATACCCGGCACGACCAGCCAGTCCCCGGGCCGAACCGTCACCGGCGCACCCACCGGCACCGCTACCTCCGCCGCGGCGGCAACGACCACCGCCGCGACCACGGGCCGCAGCGGTATGTCCGGCATGGGCTCACCCGGCAGCCGCGGCGGCAAGGACGAGAACGAGTCCACCAAGGGCGTCCCCGACTACTTGATCAACCAGCAGAACGGCGAAGAGCTCATCGGGCTCGACAGCGCGCCGAAGACGGTCCCGCCGGTCATCGGTGAGTGACCGAACGCGACGAGGGCACCAAGGACACAGCGTCAACGATCGCAGCGGAGCCGAGCGCCAGGGAGGCGGAGCTGTGATCGCCGGAAAGACAGGAAGACCGCATGACAACCGCGCGGCGGTGGCGTTTCACCGCGCTCGAATTCCGAGTGCTCTGGGAGTCGACCGGACGGGATGTGCTCCCGTATCCGCTGCGACATCGCTCCACCGAGGTCTTCCAGGAAGATTCGAATCGGTTGCGTCGGGCCGCGGCCGAGGTGGTGGTCCCACAGTTGGACGACGATCTGGTGCGGTCCGTCGAGGTGCTGCTGGCACCGGAGGCGCGCGTGGAGGTGGCGGGGTTCCACGGTCCGCGTAACGAGTGGAAGATTCGCGCACACGGTGGCGTGCATTTTCAGCACGCCGCATTGGCGATCCAGGAGCCGGGGCCCGATCACGAGCACGGCGGAGATGTGGACCTGCTGTTCCTATCGGCCGATGACCTGGCCCCCGCCGTGGTCGATGTATTGCCGGAAACCCGTCCGGGACAAGGCAAACCGATGCAGGTGCCGGTCGAGGAATTGGAGAAGCCACCGCCCGTGGTGCGCGACGCGTGGCGTCCGACGATTCGCGAGGAGTTCGACAAGTTCTTCCGTCGGCCGACCACTGCCACCGTGCATGTCGGCGTCTACCCGCTCGGCAGTGTGGACAATCGGCATACCAAGGGCCGCAAGGACTTCCAGATCACAGATTTCGAAAATGATGGGCGCTATGTAAGTTTCGGCAGTCGCACCGTCATCGTGAAGCCGACCGATCGCCAGCGCATCACCTCGACACTGCGCGAAATGATCAGCCGCACAGTCGAAGAGGTCCGCAACGGCGATCACCTCGCCCGTTGAGTGCCCACGCCCGGTCGTGCCGGGCGTGGGCCCGCCGGATCAGCTGGTGGCCTCACCCAGGATTCCGAGCACCACGTCCGAGGTGTAGAACGGCTCGAGTCGTTCCCGAATCAGCTTGCCCAGCACGCCATTTCGCTTCGCGCCCTCGATAACGGCGGGGCCGTAGCGCAGGATCTCCTTGGCGATATCGTCGCCGGACAGACCGAGTTCCGGCAGCATCGCGGCCAGCGTGTAATCGCCGTATTTGGTGAAGAAGACATCCACGCACTCGTCGACGAGCAGCCCGAAATACTCCTTCTCCCTGGTGGTGACCGCGATCTCGTAGCAGAGCAGCACCAGTTCGTTCAGATCCTTCTGGGTCAGGTAGTCCCGCAGACCGCTCACCGGCTCATCGGCGTGCAGATCCCAGAACTCCATCGCGGCATCGTGTACCGGAGCGTCGCGCAACATCTCCCGAATGGCATTGTTGGTGCGCTTGAGCGCGAATACCGCGCCCTTGCCCGCCATATCGCCGATGAAGGTGCTTTCGGTGGCCTTCTTGGCGGTCTTGGCCGCCGACTGTCCCATGGAGATCAGCGAGGAGACACCCGGAATCTTGCCCGCGATCTGCCTGTTCGCCTCCATGAAATCGGAGATCAGCTTATCCACGAACTTCGAGGCGACGGTGGCGACCAGCGGGCTCTCGGTGAGCCGCTCCAGGATGCGCTCCTGTGCCTGGTGCATACCGAAGATCTTCTCCAGCAGTGCCTCGACCGGTTCGCGGTCGACGACCTGCCCGAGGGTGTAGTCGTTGTTGGCGGCGATATTGTCGTAGATCGAGTCGGCGAATACCCCGACCATATCCGCGATGACCGGACTGCCGCCGATCAGGTCGATGACGGTGCGAACCGTCTCCTTGGCCTGGTCGATGCCGACGATATCGCGGAAGATGAGGGTGTCGGCCACCTCGATCACCGATTCCACGTCACGAGCGACGACCTCGGTGAAGCGCTCGCCGCTCACCTCGGCCAGCAGGAATTCCACTTGGGCATCGAGTAGCCGTTCGGCGATCTCACGCGGCTCGCTCATCGAATATCACCATCACATTCGTAGTCCGTCGCGCTCGGTCAGCTTACGGATCGTTCATTCGACATCATTGCCGTGCAACGATTTCCGTATCTGAGCCAGACGCTCACGCGCCGCTTTCTCGCGCGTCTCCCATTGTTCGTCGGCGCTGCGGCCCGCAGGAGTCTGCCGGTCGAGTTCGCCCATCCCCTGCGCGGTACCGAAACGCTGCTCGACCTTATCGCGAACTGACTCGAAAGTAGGTACGCCGCCGGACGAATATCCGCCCACCTCGGACCCGGACGGGATACCGGTCGGCGGTACCGGTACTGCCGGTACCGGAGAAAAGCCTCCGACCTGCTCGGATGCGCCGACGCCCGACTCTTGATCATGCGGTTGCGGCGTGACCGTGGTGGGACTCACACCCGCATCGGAGCCCGCATGACCGAGGCCCGAGGCTTCCGCGACCGCGGTGTGCACCCACGAGAGCCGAGGCCGCCCCGCGGTGGCGGTACCGAGCACTGCCAAGAGTTCGTCATCGGACAGTGCCGCGAGGCGTGCGGTGATCTCACCCAAATCGCTCATATCGCCAGGCTACGCACGAGCGCCGTCACGGGTTGAGCAGATCACTCGCCCAAGTGCGGATCAGATCCGGCCAACTGACCCTGGCCGAGATGATCAGATCGTTGTGACCGCCGCCGGGAAAGACCACCAATCGCTTCGGTTCGGGTGCGGCCGCGTACAGCCGCTGGGCGTGCCGCAGCGGCAGCAGTTCGTCCTGGTCGCCGTGCATGATCAAGATAGGTGCGCGCAGCTTGCGGATGCGGCGCAGACTCGGATAGGCGTCCGGGACGAACGGGCTGGGCAGGAATGGATATACCGAGCGGGCCGCGTCACGCAGACCGGTGAAAGTGGACATCAGAATCAGTCCTGTGGGCGGATGCTCGGTCGCCAGTTCGAGCAGCACCCCGCCGCCGAGCGATTTCCCGAGATAGAGCACTCGATCCGGATCGACGCCAGGCTGTTTCAGCAGCACCTCCCGCGCCGCGTGGGCATCGAGGTAGGTGCCGTACTCGGTGGGGCGCCCGGTGCTTCGGCCGTAGCCGCGGTAGTCGAAAGTCAGTACGTCCAAACCGATTTGGGTGAGCAGCGCATAGATCGGCACCCGGTCGCCGATATTGCCCGCATTGCCGTGCGCGAACAGGACGTGCCCGATCGAGCGGGAGGCGGGCAACCACCACCCCTGCAGTATCTCGCCGTCCGTCGTGCGGATGGACAATTCGGTGTAGTCCATCTCGAGGACCGACGGCGTCTGCACGATCTGCCGATCGGGCATGAAGGTCAGCGCATTGAGGATCGGACTGGCCGGATGTCGCATGCCATCGTTCTTACCCGGTACCCGCCACCTCTGCGCGCCGACGCCCCGAGCGGACTACACCTCGACGATGTCGACGCCCTTCCAGAACGCGACCCGATCGCGCACCTGCTCGGCCTCCGGCTTCGGATCCGGGTAGTACCACGCGGCATCCGGATTCTTCGCGCCTTCGACCTCGACCGTGTAATAGGACGCGAGCCCCTTCCATCCGCACACGGTATGCGTATCGCTGTCCCGGAAGTACTCCGTCTTCAGTGTTCCCGCCGGAAAGTAATGATTGCCCTCGACCACTACGGTGTCGTCGCTCTCGGCCAACACCGTGCCGTTCCATACCGCTCGTACGCTCATCGAATCTCCCACCGTCGCACTGGATTCCGCCGCGCAGACACCACGGCTACGGTGTGTAACCCAAACCACACGCACCGTATTCCCCGCCACCGCTCGCTATCAGTCAGCCGCGCACCTCCGACCAGTCCCGGCGTTGCGCGCAAAAGGTGCGCGGTCGGCCGAGAAGCGACGCCGCGCGCCGCTGACCGCGCGCCGCTGACCGCGCATCGCCCGGCGTCTGTGCCTCGAATCGGATCGGTCACCGCCGTGGAAACCCCTCCGTGACCGGCATATCGCCATCGTGGTCATTCTCTTGCTCTCAAAACGCTGGGGTGACGAGCTATTCGCCGGCCGTGGTGGCGGGTTGATCGGCGGGCGCGGGCGGGTGAATGTTGGTGGCAGCCCAGGTACCGAGCAGGGTCATCGCATCAGCCGACGGGGTGGCCGGTTGCACGGTGTAGAAGTTGACGACCAGCCCGGGGTCGGCGGGCAGCGGCATGGTTTCGTAGCCGATGCTGATGTCGCCGACGACGGGGTGATGGAAGGATTTGGTGCCGGTGTAGTGCAGGCGCACATTGTGTTTGGCCCATCGGACCCGGAATTCCTCGCTGCGGGTGGACAGTTCGCCGACCAGGTCGGAGATGCCGCGGTCATAGGGGTCGCGGCCGGCGTCGGTGCGTAGCAGGTTGACCGCACCGTCGGCCATGTGGTCCCAGTCGGGGTAGAAGTCGTGGGCGCGTGGGTCCAGGAAGCAGAACCGCACGAAGTTCACCGGCTTGGAGACGTCCGGGTGCAGGGGGTCGGGGTAAAGGGGGCTGTAGAAGGCGTAGCCGAGTTGGTTGCCCGCGACCAGGTCGTGGCGGGCGTTGCGGACGAAGGCGGGCCCACTGTAGGTGTCGAGCAGGTTCTGCACGCCCGGACGGACGGTCTTCGCGGCGCGGCGCGGGCGTCGTTGCGGGCTGATCAGGGCGTTGCGGTGCAGATCGAACAGGTGGGAGCGTTCGGCGTCGTCGAGTTCCAGCGCGCGGGCGATGGCGTCGAGCACCGACTCGGAGACGCTGTTGACCTTGCCGCGTTCGATCTGGGTGTAGTAGTCCACCGACAGCCCGGCCAGGGTGGCGACTTCCTGGCGGCGCAGGCCCGGGACGCGGCGCTTGGCGGCGTCGTAGACCGGCAGCCCGACCTTGTCGGGGGTGATCTTGGCGCGGCGTGAGGCCAGGAACTGGCCGATCTCGGCGGCGCGGCTGCTCGACTCCATGTGATCGAGGCTAGGCCCGTGGCCTGCGTGTTTGCCAGGTGCTGTGAGAGGGGTGTTGCCAGCACCCCTCTGATCTACACCTCCCACAACCGCGCTGCGCCGCGTTGCATGGATTGCGGAGCCGACAGCTCCGAGTCCCGCAATTCTTCGACATCGACGAGGTGAGATGAGCACGCCGACCATCGACCGCCCGAGCACCCGTTTGCCTGTGCTGGTGTACGTGCTGGCCGCCGGGATCTTCCTGATGGGCACGACCGAGTTCATGATCGCCGGCCTGTTGCCCGACGTGGCCGCCGATCTCGGGGTCGACATCGCCCGGGCCGGCCTGCTGGTTACCGCGTTCGCGGTCGGCATGATCATCGGCCCGCCGGTCATGGCGCTGGCCACCCTGCGGCTGCCCGCCCGGGCCACACTGGTCGGTGCGTTGGCGGTGTTCGCGGCCGGGCACGTGGTGGCCGCGGTCAGCGACTCGTTCACCGTCGTCACCGTCTCCCGGGTGGTGACGGCGCTGGCGACCGGCACGTTCTGGGCGACCGGCGCGGTTGTCGCCGCGGCGGCCGCGGGACCGGGGGCGAGCGCGCTGGCGCTGGCGGTGATGTCGGGCGGGTTGAGCCTGGCGGTGGTCGCCGGCGTTCCGTTGGGCACCTTCGCCGGGCAGCTCA
This sequence comes from Nocardia sp. NPDC050408, assembly GCF_044458905.1. Lineage (NCBI taxonomy): Bacteria > Bacillati > Actinomycetota > Actinomycetes > Mycobacteriales > Nocardiaceae > Nocardia > Nocardia sp. NPDC050408. The sequence goes on from NZ_JBITIL010000010.1 coordinate 172,126, forward strand.
CTGGATGGCGTGGCCCGTTCTGGATCCTCGCCGCACTGGCTGTCCCTGCCATCGTCGCCGTGCTGCGCTTTGCCCCCACGACCTCCCACCGCGTCACGGACGAGGTGTCGGTGCGGGCCGAGGTCGCCGCGGTACGTCCGTGGCGGGTGTGGGCGGTGCTGGCGGCGATCACCCTGGCCCAGGCCGGGTTCCTCGGCGCCTACAGCTTCATCAGCCCGCTGCTGACCGACCGCGCCGGTATTGCCACGGCGCTGGTCCCGCTGGTGCTGGTCGGATTCGGTATCGGTGCGCTGGCCGGTACTGCGCTGGGCGGTCGGCTCGGTGACCGGTGGCCGCTGGGCACCATCACCACCGCGATCGCCGCCACCTCGCTACTGCTGCTCGTCCTCGCTGCGACGGCGAACCACTCGACGATCGTCGTCGCCCTGGTCGTCGCGCTGGGTGCGTCGGGTTTGGGGGCGAACCCGGTGCTGATCGCGCAGACTATGCGGTTCGCCGGGCACGGCTCCCGGCTGGCGTCCTCCCTGGCGACCGCGGCGTTCAACCTCGGCACCGCCGCCGGTTCGGCACTGGCTGCGACCACCCTGTCCACCGCCCTCGGCGTGACCGGGCCGGCGGTGCTGGGCGCGGCGATCACCGCGACCGCGCTGATCCCGATCGCTTTCCTCGCCGCCAACCGAACTGGTCCGCGCAGCGACAACACGCCGACGCGACCCGGCCGGCAGCCCCAGCGGGTTCTGATCGGAGTGAGCTGAGCATGCGCCGCACCGCAACCGACAGGAGCTACCTGTGCACCCTGATCGCCGTGAGCGCGATAGCGGCCACGGCGGTGATCACGGCCTGCTCCGACGCCCCGGAAACAACTACCCCGGCCCTCCCCGCGCGTGCCTGGCAACCGGCGACGACACCGCCAGGTCAGGAGGAAACGTTCATGCAGATCCGACTGCGTATCGACACCAGCGAAGCCACCGCGCGGCTCTACGACAACCCCACCGCCCGCGATTTCGCCTCGCTGCTACCGGTCACCCTCACCATTCACGATCTCGGCGGCCGGGAGAAGGCCGGGACGCTGCCGCGTGAACTCGCCGACGGGCAGGGCCAATCCGGTTACCGCGCCGGGCAACTGGGTTACTGGGCGCCCAGCCACGACCTGGCCATCTACTACCGCGAAGACGGTTTCCGCATCCCCGCCCCCGGGATCGTGATGATCGGCGAGATCGAGGGCGGTCTCGACGCGATCACCGCCGCCAACGCCGGCACCACCCTCACCATCACCGCCGCCTGAGCACCGAACAGAAAGGGCATCCCTCGTGCCACGCGGCATGTCAACGCCATCTGCCCGGGAGCCATCGAAACCCCGATGGTCACCCAGATGTACGTCGTCGGCGTCGCACTGCCCGTCGACGGCGGCTACACCGCCCGCTGAACCACCCTGAATCGAGAGGACACACCCCATGCGTGGAGTTGTCATGTACGCCCCCGGCGATGTTCGCGTCGTCGACCGCGAAGACCCCAAGATCGTCGAACCCACCGACGCGATCATCCGGCTCACCGCCACCTGCATCTGCGGCTCGGACCTGTGGCCCTACCGCGGTGTCGAACCGGTCGATCACACCCTCATGGGGCACGAATACGTCGGTGTCGTCGAAGAAATCGGTTCCGACGTGCACACCCTGAACGTCGGTGACTTCGTCGTCGGCTCCTTTGTGATCTCCGACAACACCTGCGAGATCTGCCGTGCCGGATTCCAATCCCGCTGCGTGCACGGCTCATTCGTCGCCGGCACCATCGGCACCCAGTCCGAACTCGCGCGCATCCCCTACGCCGACGGCACCCTCGTCGCCACCCCCGCCATGCCCGAACCCGACCTGATCCCGTCGCTGCTGGCCGCGTCCGACGTGCTGGGCACCGGCTGGTTCGCCGCCGACGCCGCCGCGGCCGGACCCGGAAAGACCGTGGCCGTGGTAGGCGACGGCGCAGTCGGGCTGATGGGTGTCCTGGCTGCCAAACAACTCGGCGCCGAACGGATCATCGCCATGTCGCGTCACGCCGATCGTCAGGCTCTGGCCCGCGAGTTCGGCGCCACCGACATCGTCGAAACCCGCGGCGACGAAGGTGTGGCCGCGATCAAGGATCTCACCAACGGTCTCGGCGCCCACAGTGTCATCGAGGCCGTCGGGAGCCAGGAATCGATGATGCAGGCCATCAACTCCGCGCGCTCCGGTGGACACGTCGGCTACGTCGGTGTCGCCCACGACGGCGTCACCCTGCCCGCCGACCAGCTGTTCTTCGCCGAAGTCCACCTTCTTGGCGGCCCCGCCCCCGTGCGCCGGTTCCTGCCCGACCTCATCGACCGTATCTGGAATCGAACGATCGACCCCGGCAAGGTCTTCGACCTCACTCTCCCTCTGGACAACGTCGCGGAGGGTTACAAGGCGATGGACGAACGCCGCGCGATCAAAACCCTGCTCACTGTCTGACCACCGAAGAAACCTGCACCAGGAGTACCACCATGACCACCATCACGACCGTGCGACGACATCCGCGCCGCTGGACCCGCATCGCCGGCGCCGGTATCGCCACCCTCGCAGTTCTGGCCGCCTCGGCCTGCTCCGGCGCCAACTCGGCCACAACATCCGCCACGCCTGTGACACCGATCGCGGGCCTGGCCCCCGGTGACCTGTCGCGCGGCGCGGACAACTTCTACACCAGCGACCAGGTCACCATGCAGCCGGTGACGTTCAAGAACCAGTACCAGATGGACGTCACCGGCAATTTGTTCGTCCCCAAGAACCTCGCCCCCAGCACCCGGGCCGCGGCGATGGTGGTCGGGCATCCGATGGGCGCGGTCAAGGAGCAGAGCGCCAACCTCTACGCCACCAAGATGGCCGAACAAGGCTTCGTCACCCTCGCCCTGGACCTGGCGTTCTGGGGCGGCAGCGGCGGTGAACCCCGCAACGCCGTCGCCCCTGACCTCTACACCGAAACCTTCTCCGCCGGTGTCGACTACCTGCGCACCCAAGACACTGTCGATCCCGAACGCATCGGTGCTCTGGGAATCTGCGGCAGCGGCAGCTTCGTCATCTCCGCCGCCAAGATCGACCCCCGCATCAAAGCTGTGGCGACCGTCAGCATGTACGACATGGGCGCAGCCAACCGCAACGGGCTCAACCATTCCGTCACTCCCGAGCAGCGTCAGGCGATCCTCGCTCGAGCCGCCGCACAGCGTGATGTCGAATTCACCGGTGGCCCCACCGAATACACCAGCGGCACCGTTCACGAGCTGACGGCCGAATCGACCCCTATCGAGCGCGAGTTCTACGACTTCTACCGCACCCAGCGCGGAGCCGTGACTCCCGAGGGCGCCAGCCCGGACACCACGACCCATCCGACGCTGTCGAGCAACGCGAAGTTCATGAACTTCTACCCGTTCAACGACATCGAGACCATCTCTCCGCGGCCGATGCTGTTCATCACCGGCGAGAACGCCCACTCCCGCGAATTCAGCGAAGAGGCCTACCGCCTCGCCGGTGACCGCAAAGAACTGGTGATCGTGCCCGGCGCCGGCCACGTCGACCTCTACGACCGCACCGAACTCATCCCCTTCGACAAGCTGACCAACTTCTTCACCCAGAACCTGCCCTGACCGGGACAGTTCATCGTGGGGCCCGGCGTGCCAGCAACACCGCGCGCCGGCCCCGCCGTATCCGGATACCGCACCGACTACAGCTACCGCCACGGGAGGAAGCCATGGACCACCGCACCAACCACCGTGATCGAGAATTGGCCTTCGTACTCGGCCTCGCCATCGCGATTGTCGCCACCACCACCTACCTCGACTCGATTGGCACGCTCAGACCATGCTGAGCTACCCCGCTGGATGTTGATCTCCGGCACTGATGCACCGCAAATCGTGGAATGCGGCCCAGGACCGACCGCCACCTCCTGGGATGTAGTAACCCTCGACCCGGAGTACCTCAGGAGACAGCAGACGTAGGTTGCGTGGTCAGAAGAGGATGTCTCGGACCCGAATCAGCCGGTGGCCGGTCGGGCCGAGACGGGCCCCCTCAGCGTCGATGTCGATCTCCGCGAGCCCGCAACCCGCGGTGGTCCAAGGACCACGGCATTGGTAACCCACGAGAGAAGTCCGGACTTGTTCAGTCTGGTCTTCGGATTGGCCGTATAGGCCTAGTGCAGATAAGCATCGCCGACAGTGCACCGCTGGGGCGCGCGGCGGGCGCTGGCCCTTATACGCCGAGGCCTGCCTTCAGGGACGGCCAGGCTTTGGGCAGGGCGGTCTTCCAATACGGCCATGAGTGGACGCCGACGGCGGCGTAGTCGATGGAGAGGTCGGCGCCGAAGAGTTTCATGGCGGGCGTGAGAGCGAGGGTGCAGTCGTGCGATACCTGTTCGATCTCGTTCGCCCGGAGCGGGTCGTTGGGCCACGACCAGCGATCGTCGAACGGGGCATCGTCGGGGCCGGGCACGCCGGTGCCCATGTACAGGTGGACCGGTTTGCCGCGCAGCGTGTCGAGGTGTTTGCTCGGATCGTGCGCCGCCCACTCCGGGTTGCCCGCGGAACCCCACATGTTGTCCGGGTTGCCGCCCTTCGATTCGACCACGGGGCGCACCGAGAGCTGGCCGACACCGTCGGTGGAGTAGCAACCGCTGAAGGCTGCCAGGGCTCGGAACATGTCGGGGTGGCGCACGGCGAGAATGGCCGCCGCTCCCGCTCCCATCGAAAGTCCGCCGACGGCGTAGACCCCGTTGCCTTTCAGTTCACGGTCGATCAGCGGCGGCAGTTCCGAGGTAAGGAAGGTCTCCCACTTCTGGTGTCCGATTTTGGGATCGTCCTGCAACCAGTCGGTGTAGTAGGTTCCGCCGCCGCCTACCGGCATCACCACATTTACCGGTTTGTCGGCGAAGAACTCCTTGGCGCCGCCGCGCAGCGTCCAGGTGCTCGCCGGCTGAGATTCCGACGCACCGTTTCCGTCCAGCAGCAGCAAAGTCGGCCGGGATGCCGACTGGTTCGCGGGCACCAGCACGTCCAGGTGAATGGTCCGCTTCATCGCGGGGGAGCGGACGTACATCTGCCACTGTTGCGGGGAGCTGCGCTCGATTCGCTCGACGACGGCTTCCGCATTCGCCTGCGGAGCAACGACGATCAGCGGTGCGACCGCGAGCGTCACGGCCGCGGCGACAGACGCTATCCGCCGGTACCCCAGCCGTTCTCGCAATACCGACATGCGCAAACCCATATGCAACCCTCATCGACGGTTGGCCCCCTTCGGAGGCCGTGAATTTTTCGCTTCGACAATGTCATGAAACGTCATGTAACCGGCGTCATCGGATTCCCACCGTTGGTGAGCAATCAGCCGGCTACGTAAATGGGCTTGTGCTGCAACCAGATTCGTCTGTTGTCGACGCCTGCTGACGGTGCAGCCTCGGTTCGTTGTGTCGAACCGAGGCTGCTGAACCGTATTTCAGAGGTGGCCGCGGTCGGCTACGATCCGGTCGTCGAGGAGGGGCTGATGCGTGGTGGTTTCGGTTCGGGCCAGGCGCGCACGTCTCCCACGGTGACGGGAAGAGTGTCGGACACGTCGATAGTGAACCGGAATACTTTTCGTGCGCGTAGGCCGTTTTCCGGGTCGAAGAATCGTAGTCGGACATCCCAGCAGTCGCTGTTCATCCGGCAGAACGGGCTCTTCTCTACACCGATGGCGTCCAGTGACATCTCGGCGGCGAGTGCATCGGCGATAGTGTGGACAGATTGGAAAACATTGGTGGCGGCGAAATTCAATGCGCGGTCGCGTGAGGCAGTGCCGAGATTGCGCAGATCGTAATACACCCGAGTAAGAAATTCACGTAGATTGCGATGGACTTCGTTCTCGGTGACGTTGTTTCTCCGCGTGGCCACGATGCCGACGGCGGCATCGAGAAGAGTGTTGATCTTCCAGCCGTACATACCCCGAGTCTGTTCGATCTCGAGCACCGGAATCGCCTGTCCGGAGAACAGCCGTACTGTGCGGTCGGTGAGCCTGCCGGGGACGGAGATGCGTTCGATGTGGTCGGTATCGTTCTCGGCGAGGACTTCTCCCGCCATCAGCCGGGTCAGCGTCTGATAGACCTCAGCGGCGAATGGCCCGGTGGGCTCGACGGCGTAGATCGGTGTGAGTTCGAGATTCACGGTCCAGATCAGTGAGCGGGCCTCGGTGGGATATGCGGCGAGATGGTCGACCATCTGTCGAGAGTCGTACGGGTCGGCGGGAACGGCGACACCGTCGAGCCGCACCGGCGCCATGAGCTGCTTGAACGTATCCCGGCGGGCTTCGGTGCCGAAGTCGTAGCCCAGCGTGCCCAGCGCATACACCGGCCCCGGCGTGCGTGACGCCACGGCCGAAACCACTGCACCCGATCCTGCGGAGTCGTGCACGATCCGCGTCGCACCGGGCACGTTCAGTTTGCCGGCCAGGCAGCGGGCCGGTTGGTCGTCCGTGTCGGCATCCGCACACGGCAGCGCCGAATCCAGCAACGCCTGACGGATTGCGAGCGGGTCGATTCGATCGTCGCGGGCCAGTTGCAGACTGGCCAGTAACGCGGCTACTCCGGCGACTATCGGCGCGGAGCAGCTGGTGCCCTTGTGTCGCTTGACGCCGCTGTCGTCATCGATGCTGGCACCGGGCATGTTGCCGCCCGGGGCAATGATGGCGTTCGGCAGGTACTGCGGCCCCCAGTTGGTGAAACCGTAGACCTTTCCGTCGTCGTCGTGGGCTCCGACCGCGAGGACGGTAGGCAGACTCGCCAGAGAGCAGCTGTGGTTTCCACTGTCGTTTCCCACAGCGGCGATGACCAGCACGCCGTGCTGTTCGGCGTGTTCCACTGCGGCGCGCAGCAAACCGTCGACATCACCGGAACGACTGGGCAGACATAGTTCCAGGACGATGATGTTCGCGCCCGCACCAACGGCGGCCTCGATCGCTCTCGCAGCGTTGACCGGATCGACGGCGTGGGCTTCATCGGAGAGCGCGGGGACGATGATGCAGGTACATTGCGGCGCCAAACCAGGTGCGGGGCTTGCGTGTTGGCCGACCAGCACGCTTGCGACCCAGGTGCCGTGTTCCGCCCCTGCCCGGCCTTCTTCGGTGGAGTCGTCGCCGCGGTCGTGCCAAGAATCGGCTACCTCGACGATGGCGGCGCCGTCGAAACACGGGTGCGACAACTCGATCGGTCCGCCGTCGACCAAGGCGACCCGCACGCGCGGATCGCCCGTGGTCAACGCCCACAACTGCGGAATTCCCGCTATGTCGGCCAGGTCAGGCACCGCATCCTCCGTGACTGGACTGTTGTGCTCGCGAGTACGACGGCCACGCCCAATACTGCGGGTCGCTGAAGTTGGCGCCGTGCATGAGCTGGATGCGGATGGAAATCAGCTGCTGCGCTGTGCCGTGCACGACATCGACCGTGCGGTGCGGCTGCACGAGATCCGGCCGCGGGACCGGTGGTGCTTGTGGCGGCAATCTCATGGTGGACTCCTAGCTAGCTGCCGGATTCGGACCATGCGCGCATGTCACCCTGGGTGACCGGCATGAGATCGGATACGTCGATGGTGAATCGGAACACCTTGCGGGCGCGCCGCGAGTTCTCCGGGTCGAAGAACCGCAACTTGACATCCCACGAGTCGGAGTCCATCCGGCTGTAGGGGCTTTTCTGCACATCGATGTCGTCGAGCGCCATCCCGACGGCGATGGCGTCGGCAAAGGTGTGCGCGGCCTGGAACGCGTTGGTGGCGGCGAAGTTCAGCGCCCGATCCCGCGATGTCGAACCGAGGTTGCGCAAGTCGTAGTACACCCGGGTCAAGAACTCCCGCAGCGAACCACGCACCGCGTCCTCCTGTGCTTCGCCGGAAGCGTTGTTCGCTGCGGTGAGCGCCGCATCGATCAGCGCGTTGACCCGCCACCCATACAATCCGCGGACCTGTTCCACCGAGACCACCGGCACCACTTGGCCGGAGAACAGCTTCACGTTGCGATCGGTCAATCTGCCCGGTATCGAAACGCGTTCGATGTAGTCGGCGTCTGCCTCGGCGGCGACTTCACCGGCCAGCAGCGTGGTCAACACGCCGTACACCTCGGATCCATACGCCCCCAGTGGTTCCAGCGCGTAGATGGGGGTCAGCTCGAGGTTCAACGTCCAGATCAGCGACCGCGCCTCGGACGGATGCGCGAGCAGATGATCCACCATCTGCCGCGAGTCGTACGGGTTCGCCGGAACCGTACTGCCATCGATGGTGACCGGCGCCATCAACTGTTTGAACGAGTCCCTGCGCGCCTCGGTGCCGAAGTCGTATCCCAGCGTCCCCAACGCATACACCAGCGGCGTCCACGTCACCTTCACCGACTCGGCCGACTGGGTTACCGCTAGCGCGGGCGCTACGTCCATCGTGGTCGGGTCCGGCTGCGCCGCGACAACTGGGGCATCCGAGGTCTGCGTACCGCGCACCGGCGCCGTATAGCCGGCGACATGGGTCGTCGCGCACGACAGGACCGCATTCGCCTCGGCGTCCGCATGTGTCGAGATGTTCTCCTGCATGGCCATGGCTCTCCCTATGTTCAACTTTCCCGACAAATACCGGCGACACATCTGCTCGGCCCCCACGCATGGGTCCGCGGTGGCCAGCAACAACGTTCGAACGGCGTGCGGGTCCGGCCTTTCGCCTCGCCGCAGTTGCAGGCTCAACAGCAACGCCGCCACACCCGACACGATCGGTGTCGCCATACTCGTGCCGGTCGCTCGTGCGGCGCCACCACCGGGCACCGCACCCAATATCTCCACACCCGGCGCCAGGATCCCGTGCTCGGCGTACTCCACGCCGAAGTTGCTCGACTCCAATGCCATACCGTCGCCGTCGAGTCCGCCGACCGCGATGACGGACCCGAGAGCCGCAGGAACATGCGCGCACTGACACCCGTCGTTTCCCGCAGCCGCGACCAGCAATACGTTCCGCTCCGTGCACAACTCCACCGCGCGCCGCAGGAGGTCCTCCGCCTCCCCGGACGCCGAGAACTGACCACCGCTGAGATTGATCACATGCGCCCCGGCGTCCACCGCTGCTTCGATGCCACGCGCCAAATCCAGCTGCGATGTCGACTTGCCGTCCGAGAACACCGGCACGACCAGCCCGCAACATCCCGGAGCCACCCCGGGCACGGGTCCGTCGTGACGACCGAACAGGACACTCGCCACATGTGTGCCGTGCCGAGTCTTCTCCCCGTCGAATCCCGCACGCGGCCACGGCCCTGACAAGCGAGCCATCGACGCACCTGTGAACGCAGGATGATCCAGATCCGCATCGCCGTCCACAACGGCGACACAAATCTCCTCGGCCCCTGCGGTTTCCTTCCACAACTCTCCCAGGCCCGCGATCTCCGCCAATTCCACCATTCTCGAAATCCCCTGTCCGGAAGCCGACTAGCGCCGCGAATTCACCGAGCGCGACGCCGCCCGCCCCACACCATTCCCGGACCGGACGGCGCCGCCGTTTCCGGCGCTAAATCACTCCGCGTCGTCTGCGAAGAGGTGGTACCAAACTCCATCAACCCACGACTGCTCTACCGCGGTGTCATCACCACGGACGGCGCGGATCGGTTCCCGTTCGACGGGTTCCGACAGTTGCGGAAGAAACTGCGACATAACACATCTCCTTCTACTCGGAAACACTCTTTCACTCACTCGCCACCATCAGCGATGACGAGAGTCATGTGCCTATCACCGAGAGCATGTTTGAAATGCCCGCAGGAACATCGCAGTCGGGCATGTGCGCTTCTACTCGTTATTGCGCGCGTCGTTATTGCGCGCGCACGAGGCGTATGTGATTCGAGTCGGCGATTCCGCTACTTACTCAGGCCCATACTCGCCCGCGGCGGTACGTGCTCGGATCATTCTCGGCCTCGGCGCCGGACATGAACATGCTCACCCAGATCGCGTAATCGGATAAGCCCGTCTGCAATGGGTGGGGAGTGGTGATCGCGGTGAACGCGTCCCCCGCTCCTGACTGCGAACTCCCTCGGCTGCCATGAGGCGAGTCTGTCGAGGTCCGCTTGGCGGCGGACTTGCGGGCCCGGGTGGATATTCTGGCGCGTCGAACCTTCTCCGGCATGTGCAAACACCTCCGTGGTCCAGCCTGTTCATAGGCTCTGTGTAGTCCAGAGTGATCACCAGGTCCCGCATTTCGAGTTTAGGTCGTTCGTTGCTCGCAGACGGCAGAATCGACGAACTCGTCGTCTCGAACTACACTCACTGCCAATGGATTACACGTGATCCCTGCGACGCGGCCTCATCCTGGTGAGCGCCCCGGCAGTTGAACCGTCGGGTTAGGGAGTGGCTTCGGGTTTGCTGAGAGGGGCAGTTGAACTCGCCGTTCTGGATGCCAGCGGTGAAGGCGTCCCACTCGGTGGGTGTGAAGACGAGTGCTTGGCCGGTCGGGTTTTTCGAGTCGCGCACCCCGACCTTGCCCCCATCCCTGCGCAATCTCCACACATGTGTCGTTGCCCGCGCTGCGGCTACTCTGGTATGCGGCCGTGCCGATGTGTCACTGGCGCATGAGCTGATGCGACAGCATCGGGTCTGCCGGGTCGATCTGTGCATCTGGAAATCGGCGGCGTACTACACACTGGTGGCCGCAGGTCATCTCGCGCCGCAGACGCTGACGCCGCGCGAGCGAGCCGCGGCCCGAAATGCCGCCTTCCCGCCGCTGGACGCGCAACCATCGGTGTGTGGCGCCCCGCCGCTACGGACGCTGCGGGAGGTACTGGAAAGGTTGTCGGAGCTGGCGCTGCCGGTGCCCGGCGCGAATGGCACAGCAGACCAGAGGAATTGACTCGCTAGGCCGAATATGCGTGAGCGTCGTGCCGAGGTCGACGGGTGGGTGGCCATCTGGAAGATCGACCACTGGAGTATCCGAATTATGCTCGTGCGCAGCCTTATCGATAGCGCGCGTCCATTGCTGAACGTCGATGTGGAGGCGGCTGCGCCCGACCTGGCCGATATGCGTGAGAAATACCCGAACCTGTCCCGGTTGTGGAATGCGGTGCGGCACGAGTACTGGGCGGAAGTGATTACGCCTCAGGAACATTCGGAGGGGACTATTTGATCGACTGAACGAGCGGTGGCGCTATGGCTTATCCGCCCATCGATTCGGTACTGGTGTTGAAGTACGCGGAGTTGGTAACGTCTTGGCCGGTAATACGTTTGATTGATAGGGCCATTATCTCGCCCATGTCTTTGACTACTTCGATGTGTTCACGAATGATGGCGTCGATAGAGTTGGCTTCGCCGGTCGCTTGGCCTTTGAACATCTTGACCAGATCATCGGCCATGTGGAAATCGCCGAAGCCGGAAACTCTTTGGGCAGCCTGTGCCTGGATCAGCATGTCCTGAAGATCATTGAGCCGTTGGTCGCAGGCAGCTAGGCATTGCCGCGCTGCTTCCTCGCTGTCCAGATATAGCTCTCCGGACTTCGCCTGTTCGGCAAATCGTGACCATTGTGCGATATCAGATTGGCTCATCTACTTGCTCCCCCTTGGAGTTACTTAGGCAGGCTCGGCACTATCGCCGCGCCGGCCTGTTGCAGCAGCCCGCATGGTGGCGCCGGATGGTCGAGCACTGGATTGTTGATCAGTGTGAGTTCGATGATGCCTTGGGACGCGGCGAAGACGACATCACACATGAGGTCATATGAAGCACCCTCGACGCGGAACTGGCGGCCCTGCCGCCCGGCGATCGTCACGTCCTGGAACTCGACATTTCCCTGCTTCTGTTCGATCTCCCGCACGGCTCGGCCGCTGGAGAAGACTCCCAGGGAGTACTTCGAGCCCTTCCAGTTGCAGATCTCCCATCCGGATTGGTGCACACCGGCCACACCGCTCTCTTTTGCAGAGGGGTTCACGCCCGCGGCGGTCAGCACGTCATCGGGGATCTGCGTGCACGGATCGAACAGCTTGACCGATGCCGCACTCGTCTCACTGCTGGCGCTCGGATTACCGCTCGTCGAACTCCCGCACGCGACCAGCCCCGGCAGCGCGGCCGCCGCGAGCAGCATCAATTTCAATCGGTGCGCCATCCCCACCCTCTCGACCTGCGACTATCCGGAGATCTTGACCATATCAAACGGTATCCCCGGCATTGGTGGGTGCAAGGTAGGCGTGCTCTGAGGATTCAGTGCAGAATCACGCACACCGAAACCTCGGCGAACCCGATTGCGACGGGCGTCACGTCACACCGTCCAGCGGCCCGCTGTGAGCGGATCGATACCGCGGAAACGCTGGATTACCAGCGTGTATACAAATGCTTCCGATGTCCGTTTTGTCCGGCTTTCGCGTTGACACTTGCCATATCCCCGGAGCAGGCTGCTGCGTGACTTTCCGTGCGCTAGGGGTGTAGCGATCACGGCTTGGCCGTCGGAGGAGCAGGGTGGTGCGTTTACGTCAAAGGTCGGAAAAATCCGGTGGCACACCGGATATGACTGCCGATCCCGGAAGTGAACGCAAGGTTGCCGGGAACAGAATAGTGCGACCGCGCACGATTCGGGGGCAATTGGCCCGAATCCTCGTCGTCTCATTGGTTTTGGTGCTGGGGCTGCTCGGCGTGACGGTCGCCCGGGAGGTCAAGGCGTTCCGCGAGAGCGGTGACACTGTGCACGCGGTCTCGCTTGCGCTGGCCGTACAGGATCTGGTGCAGCAGGCGCAGCGCGAACGCGGACTCAGCAATGGCCTGCTCGGCGGCGATATTCGCCTGGTTCAGACCGTGGCCGATCAGCGGGCCGACACCGATCGGGCCATGCGCGCACTCGAGGAGGCGGCCGCCGGGAATACGCCCGGCGCGACTCAGGTGCGTTCGGCACTCGGACAATTCGACGCGCTCGATGCGACCCGTGCGCAGGTCGACGCCCGCCGCACCAGCAGGCAGGCCGCCTTCCAGTTCTATACCGACGGCATCTCCGCGCTGAATCGCCTGACACTCGGGCTCGATCAGGCGCGCGACGCCGAGGTTCGACACGGCCTACAGGCTCTGTACGCGCTCGGGGAGGCCAAGGAGCAGACGGCCAAGGAGCGCGGATTCCTCAATGGCGTCTTCGCCGCCGATGAGTTCCGCAATGGCGAGTATGTCGAGTTCCTCGATATCCGCGCCGCCAAGATGGCCGGACTGACCGCCTTCGCGCGCGACGCGACCGCAGCACAACAGGCCCAACTCGATACGGCCCTACGTAGCGAAAATGCCGTCAAGGCAGGCGAATCGGAGCGAATCGCGATCGCGTCGAGCGCCGGTCCGCTGGTGCGTTCGGTGGATTCGAGCACCTGGTGGGCGCAGATGACGGCGGTCATCGACGAGCAGCGCACGGTGCAGCAAGGGGTCGGTGACGATGTGCAGCGGCGCGCGCAGGCGCTGCGCAGGGATGCGTTCCTGACGCTCGGCGGCTTCCTGCTCGCGGCACTGATCGCCATTGCCGCCGAGGTGGTGCTGGTCTTCGCCAGTGTGCGCGCCATCGTGCGTCCGCTCGCCGAGCTGGCGGCAGCGGCCGATGATGTCGCCAATCACCGACTGCCCGAGGTGATCGCGGCCTGGCAGGCATCCGATGACACCCATCCGGATCCGCCGGCGCCGGTGCGCACACCGCGCGGCGCGAGTGCCGAAATCGCCGCCGTGGCAGGGGCATTGGACGGCGTGCAGACCACCGCCTTCGAATTGGCTTCGCAGCAGGCGCTGGTCCGCCGGAATACCACCGAATCGATGGCGAATCTGGCGCGGCGCAACCAGAATCTGGTTCGCCGCCAGCTCGGCCTGATCAGTGAATTCGAACGCGAGGAACTCGATCCCAAGGCGCTGTCCAATCTGTTCGAGCTCGATCACCTCGCCACCCGCATGCGGCGCAATGCCGAAAGTCTGCTGGTGCTGGTCGGTTCGGCGAGTCCGCGGCGTTGGGCCGAACCGATCGCGCTCACCGATGTGATCCGGGCCGGATTGTCGGAGGTCGACGACTATCGCCGGGTGGTGCTGCGGCGGGTCGACGATATCGCGATCACCGGCGCGGTGGTCAGCGATCTCGCGCACATGCTGGCCGAGCTGATCGAGAACGGATTGGCCTTCTCCCCACCGGATATGGAAGTGGAGATCTACGGACGCAAGCTGCCGACCGGATATCTGCTCGCCGTGGTGGACCACGGTGTCGGGATGCCGGTGGATCAGTTGGCGGAGGCGAATGCCCGGCTGCGCGGCGAGACCGATTTCATTGTCGCGTCGACGCGGTATCTGGGGCACTACGTGGTCGGTCGGTTGGCGCGACGGCTCGGGATCGATGTCGAGTTGAATGTGTCGCCGGTGAGCGGAATCGTCGCGCGCCTGCTGTTGCCCGCGGGAATTATTGCGGGAGAAAAGGATCGGCGTGCGCCAGCCGCTGGACAACGGGGCGAGGCGGCTGCGGGGCCTGCGGGTGGGGTGCCGGGAGCGCGCGGCCATACCGGTTCGGCGGTGGCGGGGTTTGTCGGTTCCTCGGTGGTCTCCCGTGCGGGGGTGGACGATCGACGGGCACCTGCGGGCGGGGAGCGGGGCGAGGCGGCTGCCGGGCCTGCGGGTGGGGTGCCGGGAGCGCGCGACCATACCGGTTCGGCGGTGGCGGGGTTTGTCGGTTCCTCCGTGGTCTCCCGAGCAGGGGAGGACGATCGACGGGCACCTGCGGGCGGGGAGCAGGGCGAGGCGGCTGCGGGGCCTGCCGGTGGGGTGCCGGGTGTGCAAAGGCATACAGAGTCGGCAGCGGAGTTTGTCGGTGCCTCGGGGGGATCCCTTGCGGGTGAACCTATTTCGGCGATAAGGCCGCTCGGCAGGCCAAGGCACGGTGCTCCGGTCAACGGTGCTCGGGTCGACGGTGCTCAGATTGACAGTGCCTGGGTCAATAGTGCATGGGTCGATGGTGCGGGGGCTAACGGTTCTCGGGTCGACGGTGCTGGGAGTGACAAGGCTCGGGTCGACGGTGCTGGGAGTGACAAGGCTCGGGTCGACGGTGCCGGGCGTGACGGTGCTCGGGTCGACGGTGCCGAGGGTGACGGTGCTCGGGTCGAACGTGCCGGGGTTAATGGTGCATGGGTCGATGGTGCGGGGGCTAACGGTTCTCAGGTCGACGGTGCCGAGGGGGACGGTGCTTGGCTCGACGGTGCCAGGGCTAACGGTTCTCAGGTTGACGGTGCCTCGTTACCTGGCGGGCCGACGCATGATGTGCAAATGACCGGCGGGTCCGACCTCGACGGCGTCGAACCTCGGCGAGCGAGGTCCGGTGGACCCGCGCATTCCCGACCGGGATTCGCATCGCCGACATCGACACCCGCGCTGTTCGCCCACTTCCATTCCACGCCGGGCGATTCCGGCGACGGTGTCGGATTCACAGCCGCCGACGTCGAGGGAGCTGTACCGAGGGGCGATCGGGCTGCCTCCGAGGGCATCTCGAGGGGCGATCAGGCGACGTCTGAAGGCGTTTCGAGGGGCGATCAGGCGGCTTCTGGGGGCGTTTCGAGGGGCGATCAAGCGGCTTCTGGGGGCCCCCGGTCCGGCGATTGGGCTGCGGCCGGTGTTATCCCGACGGGTGACACTGCAGTGGCGGGGAGCAACGGATCGCTGACGGGTCTGCCAAGGGTGGATGGCACTGGGAGCGACGATGCCAACGGTTCCCAGACAGGCTTGCCCGTCAACGGATCGGGGACTGATCGTTCTGCCAACGCCGTACCCACGCCCGATCGCCAAACCGATGCCGTACCTACGACCGAACGGCCGCGACCCGCCGTCCACTCGTCAACGAGCCATTTATTGTGGCAGATACCCGAAACCGCAACAGCGGCAACGGAATCTGATGCTACACCCGCGGCTGTGCCGCGAACCAAGAACGGATTGGTCAAGCGCAACAAGCGAGCACGCTCAACCACCAACGGAAGCGGCAGCGCACCAACGGCTCTCACCCCGGCCCCGCCCAGCGCTCCGGTCGTGGAACGCTCACCGGCCGAAATCCGCAGCATGCTCGCCTCGTTCCGTGCCGGACACGAGCGCGGCACTCCCACCTCGCCGCGAATGGAGGCGTCCGAAAACATCCCGCGCGCCACGGATTTGGCGCAAACCTCGGCTTTACCCACGACCGCAGAGGAGCTTCGGTGACTACCCATATTCAGACGGCGGACCCGCACACCTTCAATTGGATGCTGGCCAACTTCGTCCGCAATACCGACGGTGTCCGCGATACCGTCGCCGTCTCCTCCGACGGTCTGCTCATCGCCATGTCCGAGGGTCTGGACCGCATCGGCGCGGATCGACTGGCCGCGATGGTCTCCGGACTGTCCAGCTTGGCCCGAAGTGCTTCGCGCAGTTACGCATTCGATGGTCTGAAGCTGATCATGATCGAGATGAAGCGCGGTTTTCTGCTGGTCTCGGCACTCGGTGACGGCAGTTGCCTCGGCGTAATCGCCGACGGCGGTTGCGATGTGGGTCTGGTCGGGTACGAGATGGCCGTGCTGGCCGAACGCGCCGGTGCGCTGCTCGACCCCGCGCTCATTTCGGAATTGCGCGAGTCGTTGCGCAGATGAGGGATCCATACCGGCCGCGGTTGCCGGACCCGCGGATGATCCCGGTGAACCAATCCTTCGGTTGGCACGGCGCCAATCGGCCGCCGAAGGGTAGTCCGGATGTGCAGGCCCCCGATGACCGTTTCGTGCGCCCCTTTGTCGTTACCGCGGGCCGCACCACTCCGTTGATCGACGGGCTGCGCATCGAAACACTGGTGCTGGCAACGCCTGCCGCACTGTCGGCGCCGCTGCACTTTGAACAGCGCACCGTTGTTCGGCTGTGCCAGCAGCCGCATTCCATTGCCGAAATCGGGACGGCGCTGCACGTTCCGGTGGGCGTCGCGAAGGTGATCGTCAGCGATCTCGCGGCCGCCGGGCATGTTTCGGTCCGGGACGCCCCCGAACTTTCCACCGCAGCCATCGAGAGGATCAGGGACCTTGTACGGGCACTCTGAATATCGGACAGCACAGGTCGAGCGGCCCATGCCCGCCTCGGTCAAAATTGTGATCAGCGGCGGATTCGGTGTCGGCAAAACAACATTCATCAGCGCGATCTCCGAAATCGAACCCCTGGTGACGGAGGCGGCGATGACCGAGGTCGCCATCGGTGTCGACGATCCGGGGCGACGCGCGGACAAGACCCAGACCACAGTCGCTCTCGATTTCGGCCGCATCACCCTCGACACCTCGCTGGTGCTCTACCTTTTCGGCACTCCGGGTCAGGATCGCTTCGTCTTTCTGTGGGACGACCTGGTCGACGGCGCGCTCGGCGCGGTGATCGTGGTGGATACCGGCCGGGTCGAGGACTGCTACCCGGTGCTCGACTACTTCGAAGAACACAACACGCCATTCGTGGTGGTGGTCAACCGTTTCGAACAGGGCGAGCACTTCGAACTCGACGAGGTCCGTGAGGCGCTGGAGCTCGACGAGTGCATCCCGATCCTGGAATGCGATGCGCGAGAACGGGCTTCGGTGAAGGAGGTGCTCGTCGCACTGCTCGAACAGGTGCTCGTCCAGCGCGTCTCCACACCCCAACGGCAAACCCGCGAGGTCGGCTGACCACACGGCCTGGAGCAGGGATTCAGCCGCGGTGTGTTGCCTGCGAGGGCTTTTGTGTCGCGACCCAACTGAATATTATCGAACATATGAGCGAATGCGCTGAGGGGAAGTTCACCAGCTTCTACCATGATCGTCTCATGCGGTTCGATGCCGAACTTGTCTTCGATCTTCGCGAGAGCCTTGAGAACATGGCCGCCACCATCCGCGACGTGCTGGGGGTTTGAACCGGTGCTGCGCGTCCACAAAATTCACCTAGAACCGAACAATATGCAGGCCACTGGCCTGGCCCGCGCCGCCGGCTGCGCGCGCTTCGCCTGGAACTGGGGCCTGGCTTGGTGGCAGAGCGAGTACGCAAAGTACAAGGCCGGGCAGCGTGACACGACCCCTGGTCAGTTCGAAGCCCGTCGCGTCCTGAATTCGGTGAAACGCGATGAGTTTCCGTGGATGCTGGAATCGACCAAGTGTGCGCCACAGGAAGCGTTGATCAACCTCGGGCGAGCGTTCGAGAACTTCTTTCAGAAACGGGCCAAGTACCCGCGTTTCAAGAAGAGGGGTGTCCGGGATTCGTTCAAACTGTCGTCTGGGCAGTTCGCCGTGACCGAGAACCGGCTGCGTGTCCCGAACGTCGGCTGGATCATGATGTCGGAGATCCCCCGCTTCACTGGCGCCATCAAGGCGGTCACCGTGTCCCGTCGTGGTGGACAGTGGTTCGCGGCCCTGACGATCGACACCGTCGAACCGCAGCAGCTCCCGGTCACGGGCCGCACGGTTGGTGTCGATGTTGGTGTGCGTGAGTTCGCTACGCACAATGGTGAGTTATTCGCGACGCCGCGTGCGTTGCGCAAAGCTGAGCGGAAGCTCAAACGCGCCCAGCAATCGTTGAGCCGCAAGCAGAAGGATTCGGCGAACCGGGCGAAAGCACGCCGCCGGGTCGCGCGGATCCACGCGAAAGTAGCTGACACGCGGGGTGACTGGCTGCATAAGCTCACCGCTCACCTCGTCGGGGACTATGACTCGATCGCCATCGAAGACTTGAACGTGCGTGGGATGGTGCGTAGCCGGCATCTAGCGAAGTCGGTATCGGAGGCAGCATTCTTCGAGTTTCGCCGCCAGCTCGAGTACAAGACCGCTCTGGCCGGGCGGAGGCTGGTTGTCGCGGATCGCTGGTTCGCCAGTTCACGGACGTGCAGTTCATGCGGTGTGAAAACCAAGCAGCGGATGGCACTAACTGTCCGAGAATGGACCTGCGAGCGCTGCGGAGTCGGTCATCACCGCGACGTCAACGCGGCGATCAATCTCGATCATTTGAATACGCCGGGAGTTCCCCGGTATCAGCCTGTGGAGAGTTCTCCGCCTCTACCGGCCGGCGCTTGCGCTGGCCGGCAAGCATCCTCCGTGAAGCAGGAACCTGACAGCAACCTTACGAACACGGTCGCGTAAGTTCAGGAGAACGGCACCCTGATCTTCACCCTCCAACCACCCCCGGCCGTACGGCGTCCGCGACTGCGGTTTCCGCGATCCGTGGGGCAACTAACTGCGGTTCTCCCAACTGCTCGGCTGATTCGCCGCGAACCGCCCGAGGCGAATGTCACCGCCAACTGGGTCGCACCTGGCACTAGGGTCGAAGCATGACCCAAGCGCGGATCGAGACGGAACAGGACGCGACCCGGCCGCTGCGGGATGACATCCGGTTCCTCGGCGGCGTGCTCGGCGACACCATCCGCGATCACGAGGGCCCCGAAGTCTTCGACCTGATCGAGCGGGTGCGGATCGAGGCATTCCGGGTGCGGCGCGAGGAGGTCGGGCGCAGCGCGGTGGCGCAGATGCTCGACGGCGTCGATATCGCGGTCGCGTTGCCGCTGATCCGCGCGTTCACCTATTTCGTGCTGTTGGCGAATCTGGCCGAGGATATCCAGCGCGACCGGCGGCGCTCGGCGCATGAGGCGGCGGGGGAGCCACCGCAGGATTCCTCGCTCGCGGCGACCTACCGCAAACTCGACGCGGCGGCGCTGGACGGCGCCGAGGTCGCGGATCTGCTCGCCGATGCGTTGGTATCGCCGGTGATAACCGCACATCCGACCGAAACCCGGCGCCGCACCGTCTTCGATGTGCAGACCCGCATTACCGAATTGATGCGATTGCGGCAGCGCTATACCGAAACCGAGCGGGCACGCGCGGATCTGGAGCTGCGCATCCGTCGCCAGGTGCTCTCGCTGTGGCGCACGGCGCTGATTCGATTGCAGCGCTTGCGGATTCAGGACGAGATCTCGGTCGGTCTGCGCTACTACGACATCACGCTTTTCGACGTAATTCCGGCGATAAACGCGGAAGTTCGGGCGGCGCTGCGATCCCGCTGGCCGGGCGCGGAATTACTGCCGCGCCCGATCCTGCGCCCCGGATCGTGGATCGGCGGCGATCGTGACGGAAATCCTTATGTGACAGCGGATGTCGTGCGTCAGGCGGCAGCACAGGCATCGGCGGTGGCATTCGGACGGTATCTGCACGAGCTGGTGGAGCTGGAGAAGTCGCTGTCGCAATCGGCGCGGCTGGTGTTGGTGACACCGAAGGTGGCCGCACTGGCCGAGGCCGGTTATTCCGATCCCGCGACGCACTCGGATGAGCCGTATCGCCGCGCGCTGCATCGGATTCGGGCGCGCCTGTCGGCATCGGCCGTCGCCGCGCTCGGCGAACTGCCCGCCGACGGGCTGGATATGGGTGCACCGGCCTATCCGACACCACAGGCGGTACTCGACGATCTGGACGCAGTGGACGTCTCGATGCGGGCCAGCGGCGACGGTCTGCTCGCCGATGAACGCTTGGCCGCGCTGCGATATGCCATCGAGACATTCGGATTTCATCTGCAGGGCCTGGATATGCGGCAGAACTCGGAGGTGCACGAACAGGTCGTCACCGAGCTGCTGGCCTGGGCGGGAGTGCATCAGGACTATACGAGTCTCGCCGAGCATGAGCGGGTGGAGCTGCTCGCCGCCGAGTTGCGCACCCGCCGTCCGCTGCTCGGCCCGCATGCGCGGCTCAGCGAACTCGCCGCCAAGGAGATCGACATCGTCCGTGCCGCACGGGACGTCGTGCAGACCTTCGGCGTCGAGGCGGTACCGAACTACATCATCAGCATGTGCACCTCGGTCAGCGACATGCTGGAAGCGGCGCTGCTGCTGAAGGAGGGCGGGCTGCTCGATCCCGGTGAGCCGGACGGGCCGCCGAGCTGTCCGGTGAATGTCGTGCCGCTGTTCGAGACCATCGAGGATCTGGGTGCCGGTGCGGCGACCTTGGCCGCGGTGCTGGATGTCCCCGTGTATCGAGAGCTGGTGGCCGCCAAGGGAATGCGGCAGGAAGTGATGCTCGGATACTCCGATTCCAATAAGGACGGTGGGTATCTGGCCGCCAACTGGGCGCTCTACCGTGCGGAGCTGGATCTGGTCGAGGTCGCGCGCAAGACCGGAATTCGCCTGCGGCTCTTCCACGGTCGCGGTGGCACAGTCGGTCGCGGTGGTGGGCGCAGCTATGATGCGATTCTCGCCCAACCCGTCGGCGCCGTGCAGGGTTCGCTGCGGTTGACCGAGCAGGGTGAGGTGATCGCGGCCAAGTACGCGGAATCCGGTGCGGCGCACCGCAATCTGGAGTCGCTGATCGCGGGCACCCTGGAGTCGACGCTGCTCGATGTGGAGGGGCTGGGTCCCGCTGCCGAGCCGTCGTATGAACTCATGGACGATCTGGCGGCGCGCGCCCGTGCGTCCTATGCACGGCTCGTGCACGAAACACCGGGATTCGTAGAGTATTTCCGGCAGTCCACGCCTGTTGCCGAGGTCGGCGATCTGAATATCGGCAGTCGTCCTGCCTCCCGCAAGCCGACGAATTCGGTGAGCGATCTGCGCGCCATCCCGTGGGTGATGTCGTGGAGTCAGGCCCGCGTCATGCTGCCGGGCTGGTACGGAACCGGTGCCGCGCTCGAGGACTGGGTCGGCGGCGATCCCGACCGCTTAGCGATTCTGTCCGACCTCTATCGCCGCTGGCCGTTCTTCCGGACGGTGCTATCGAATCTGGCCCAGGTCATGGCCAAGAGCGATCTTGATATTGCGGCCAGGTACGCCGAACTAGTCGATGATGTGGCCTTGCGCGAGCACATTTTCGGCATGATCCGGGACGAGCATGCCCGCACCATCCGCATGCACGCGGCGATCACCGGCAATGATCACCTGCTCGCCGACAACCCGTCACTGGCGGAGTCGATCCACAACCGCTTCCCGTATCTGGAGCCGTTGAACCAGATGCAGGTCGAGCTGCTGCGACGACTGCGCGCGGGCGACGACACCGAACTCGTCAAACGCGGCATCCTGCTGACCATGAACGGACTCGCCACCGCACTGCGCAACTCCGGCTAGGTTGCCTCGGTAGCTCCCGCGCGCCTTTTGTCACGCCGCGCGCGAAATCGCGGGGCGAAACCATGCGCGGCGCGCGAATCAGTGCGTGGGACCGTCGGGCGGCGAGACGGTGGCGGCGGTTAGAGGATGGCTAGGGCGTCGATCTCTACCAGCATTTCCTCGCGGGGGAGGCCGGTGAATACTGTTGTGCGGGTTGGTAGTGCGTTGCTGGTGGTGTTGGTGGTGACGAAATCGCCGTAGGCTTCGTTCATGGTGGGGAAGTCCTCGCGCTTGGTCAGGTAGACGCGCAGCATCACCACGTCGTCGAAGGTGGCGCCGCTTGCTTCTACGATCGCCTTGACATTCTGCAGGGTCCGAATGGTCTGGGCGGCAACGTCACCCGGGAACAGGTACTCGTTGGTCGCCGGGTCCACCGGGCCCTGACCCGAGACCTGCACGAAGGGTCCCTTGCGCACACCCTGGGAAAAGGTGTGCGCGGGTGCGGGCGCATCGGTGGTGTGGACGGCGATCTTCTCACTCATGAGTGGCCTTTCGTTGCGGTGCGGCCGGGAGTCCAGCCGAGTTCGGCAGAGATGGCATCGGCCGCCGCGCGGACCCGCGGCAGCTCCGCCAAAACCTGATCGTGGTCGAGCAGCATGTCCGGCACCGACATCGAGACCGCGGCTACCACCGTCCCGGTGCCATTGCGCACCGGAACGCCGATGCAGTTCACGAAGCTCTCGTGCTCTTCGTGATCTTCCGCATAGCCCTGTGCCGCAACGAGTTCCAGCTCCGTCAGATAGCGCTCCGGAGTGCGGATGGTGCGATCGGTGAACGTGCGGTAGTCGAGGCGCTCGGCGATCACGAGCCATTCGGTGCGCGGCTGTGCGGCGACGAGCACCTTCCCGACCGCCGTGCAGTGCAGTGGCGCAGGTCGGCCGATGCGGGAGTACATTCGCACGCTCTGGATCGCGTCGAATTTGTCGATATAGATGGCATCGCCGGATTCATACGTGGCCAGGTGAATCGTCTGGCCGGTAGCGGAATTCAGCGCGCTCAGATGCGGGCGGGCGAGGGTGCGGACGTCACGCTGTTCCAAGGCGCGGTTGGCGAGTTCGAAAAGCCGGGAGCCGAGAACGTATTGGTGTTGGCTGTCATGGGTGACGAAGCGCTGCGACTCCATGGTCTGCAGCAGCCGCAGCACCGTCGACTTGTGCACGCCGAGTTCACCGGCCAGCTGATCGAGCGAGCGGGCGTCCTCCCCGAGCGAGAGCAGGATGGTCAACGCGCGCAACAAACTCTGACTCATGACTGCGCCTCGCTGGCGCTCTGCTCCGGCATGACCGAGAAATGCTCGGCTACGTCCATTGATCGCTCGCTCATGACGCCACATTCTCTGCTACGACATCTCTGCTGTAATGCACACGCCCCCAAGCGGGCTGGTCGAGCATCGCCAATGCTTCCAGCGCACCGGGCGATGGCAGTTCCGCGACATCCCCTGTGCCGGTCAGCGCGGCGGCGGCACACAGATGCCCGAAGCGCAGCCGCTGCTCCAGCGGGCGTCCGTGCAGCAGGGCGGCCAGATATCCGCCCGCGAAGGCATCACCGGCACCGATTCGCTCGGTGATCTCGAGTTCCAACGCGGGCGCTTCGACGCGCTCGGTTCCGGAGAATCCGGTCACCGAATGCTCATTGTTCTTGACCACCAGATGTTCCGGCTCCGGGAACAGTGCCCGCAATCGGTCGGCATCGTCGGTGCCGAAGACCGCATCCGCCTCGTCGGCGCCGAGGAATACCACATCGCAGCCGCGTACATGACGAGCCAGCACCTCGGCGGCCTGCTCGTCGCGCCCCGCCCACAGGGTCGGACGGTAATTCAGGTCGAAGCTGACGAGCCTGCCTCGGCGGGGCAGTGCGACAAGGCTTTCGGTGAGGCGGGTCGCGGATTCCGAGAGCGCGGTGGTTATTCCGGTGAAGTGCACGAGGTCGCAGCGCTCGAGTAGTCCTGCCGCCGCCGTCAGGTCGACGGTGGACAGTGCGCTGGCGGCGGAACCAGTGCGGTAGTACTGCATGCGGCTGGTCCCATCGGCCAGATCGGTGGCCTTGCCCGAGCCGCTGCCGCGCTCTTTCACATAGATGGCGGTGGGGCGTGCGGGATCGATGACAACCGCCGACACATCCACGCCACGTGCCGCGAGATGTCGGGTCAGATACCGGCCGAATCCGTCAGCGCCGACCCGGGAAATCCAAGCCGCATCCACATCGAGCTGTGTGAGCACGGTGGCCACGTTCGCCTCGGCGCCGCCCGCGGTTCGCTCGAAGTTCTCCGAGTCCTCCAGCGGGCCGGGACGCGCCACCAGTACCGCGAGCCCCTCACCGATGGTCACCGCCCGTGGGCGGGGCGACGTAGTAGGCCACGTCACATCGATCTCCCTTCTGCCCTTGCGGCCACCGGCCATCCAGTGCAGAATAACCACGCAAAACACGATATGCAACCAGCGTTGCGAATTATGCAATGTACTGGCGGTATGATTCGGCGGACTCGATTCCGCGGGAAGGAGCGACATGGCGATCGATGAGAAAGCCGTTGCCGCACTGGCGGATCGGATGCTCGGGCCCGAGCACAAGGGTCTGCCGCCCGCGGCGTGGGGCCGCACGGTTCGCGACTTCCTGGACTCCGCGCCGCACCTCGACGAGTTCGAAACCCCGGTATTGACCGTCGACCGGGCAGCTGTCGCGGCGAATGTCACGGTGATGGCGGATTGGGCGGCCGCCGCGGGTGTGCGGTTGGCGCCGCATGGGAAGACCACCATGGCCCCGCAGCTATGGGCGCAGCAATTGGCGGCCGGGAGTTGGGGGATCACATTCGCGACCGTGTGGCAGGTGCAGGTGGCCCGGTCGTTCGGTGTCGGACGGATCGTGCTGGCCAACTCGCTCGTCGATCCGGTCGGATTGCGCTGGGTCGCCGCGGAATCGGCGCGGGATCCGGAGTTCGAATTCTTCTGCTGGGTCGACAGTGTCGAGACCGTCGCGCTGATGGAGCAGCATCTGCCGGACGATGCGCGCATTCGGGTGATCGTCGAACTCGGTGGGCCGCACGGGCGTACGGGCGCGCGCACCGTCGAACAGGCACATGCGATTGCCGAGGCCGTCGACCGCGCCGAGCGGCTGACCCTCGCCGGTGTCGGCGGCTACGAAGGTGCGCTCGCCCACGATCGCACTCCGGACGCGATCGCCGCGGTCCGCCGCTACCTGGACGAAATCGCCCGCCTACACCGCGAACTCGCCGCGGGCGGAAGCTATCCGGAGGATGCGATCGTCACCGCGGGCGGCAGCGCCTTCCCCGATCTGGTCGTCGAATGTCTGGCTGGACTCGCCGATGAGCAAGGCGTTCCGACCACAGTGGTATTGCGCTCCGGTGCGTACATCATTCACGACGACGGCTTCTACGCGGGGATCTCGCCGCTGGCACCGCCGCGCAGCGAACGACCGCTGCGCTCGGCGATGCACGGGTGGGCGCGGACCGTATCGCGACCCGAGGCAGAACTCGCGCTGCTGGATGCCGGCAAGCGCGATCTGCCATTCGATGAGGGGCTTCCGGTCCCGCAATTCGTTGCGGGACCGGAAGGTTCGTTGAATCCGGCGGCGCATGTCAGTGCGCTCAATGACCAGCACACCTTCCTGCGGCTGCCGGACGGTGTGGCCGGTGACCTGCCGGTCGGCAGTGTGGTGCGGCTGGGCCTGTCGCATCCGTGCACGGCATTCGACAAGTGGCGGCTGATCCCGGTCGTCGATGATGCCGATGCGGAACGTCCGCGCGTCGTGGACCTCCTGCATACCTTCTTCTGACGAGTGGCCATGACGGACTTAGTGTTTCGCGATATCGACGTCATAGACGGCACGGGTGCGCCACGTTTCCGCGCGGATGTCGGCATCGACCGAGGACGGATCAGCACGATCGCGGACCCGCGAACGATCACCGAGGCGGCCAGGTTCATCGATGCACCGGGTTCGGTGCTCGCTCCCGGCTTCATCGATATGCACGCGCACTCCGATCTGCATCTGCTCACGCAGCCCGGGCATTTCCCGAAGATCAGCCAGGGCGTCACGACCGAGGTCATCGGACAGGACGGGCTTTCGTATGCCCCGATCGATACCGCCGCCCTGGCGGTGCTGCGGCGTCAGATCGCCGGATGGAATGGTAATCCCACCGATCTGGACTTCTCTTGGCGCACGGTCGCGGAGTACCTGGACCGGCTCGATCAGGGCATAACGCCGAACGCCGCCTATCTCGTACCGCAGGGCACACTGCGGCTGCTGGTTGTCGGTAGCGAACAGCGGTCTGCGACGGTGGCGGAGATCCGGCGAATGCGGGACTTGCTCGCACAGGGGCTGCGTGAGGGTGCGGTCGGTATGTCGAGCGGACTCACCTATACGCCCGGAATGTATGCGGACACAGGTGAATTGGCGGCGCTGTGCGAGATCGTCGCCGAATACGGCGGGTTCTATGCGCCGCATACGCGCTCCTACGGTAAGGGCGCGTTGGCGGCGTACGCCGAGATGATCGGCCTGGCTCGCAGCACCGGATGCGCACTGCATCTCACCCACGCGACCATGAACTTCGGCGTGAACCGCGGGCGCGCGCCGGAATTCCTGGCTTTGATCGATGCGGCCAGGGCCGAGGGGTGCGATATCACCCTGGATACGTATCCGTATCTGCCCGGCTCGACCACACTTTCGGCGCTGCTGCCGAGTTGGGCGATGTCCGGTGGTCCGGATGCGGCATTGGCTCGCATCGACGATCCCGCGATGCGTGCGCGAATCGCGTTGGACGTGAATGTTAATGGTTCCGACGGCTGCCACGGCGTCACGGTCGAATGGGAGACCATTCAGATCAGCGGTGTAGCGAATTCGGAGTTGGCGGAGTGCGTCGGCAGGACCGTCGCGCAAATCGCGGCCGATACCAGTCGCGAACCGGTCGCGGTTTTCTTCGACCTGCTGCGCCGAGATCAATTGGCCACCACCATCCTGCAGCACGTCGGGCATGAGGAGAACGTGCGCGCGATCATGGTGCATCCGGCGCATATGGGTGGAAGTGACGCACTGCTCGTCGGCGCGCGGCCGCATCCGCGCGCCTGGGGCACCTTCCCGCGCTATCTGGGCCATTACGTCCGCGAACTCGGCGTGCTCGGGCTCGAGGAGTGCGTGCACCACCTCACCGGACGGCCCGCCGAGCGGCTGCGGCTGAGCGACCGCGGACACGTATTCACCGGGTATGCAGCCGATCTCGTGTTGTTCGACCCATCGACGATCGCCGATGCCGCGACCTTCGAGGACCCGAAGCAGCAGGCACGCGGTATTCAACACGTGCTGGTCAACGGCGAATTCGCCATCGAGAACGGCGCGCCCACCGGCAAGCTCGCCGGACGTGCGCTGCGCATGGATGCCACGCGGAAGGAGACATATTGACCACCATGAGCGCTCTGGAGGTCATACGCGCCGACCGCGTGCTGAGTGTGGTGCGTGCGCCGGAGATTCCGGACCCGCTGGCACTTGCGGATGCGTTGGCACGCTCGGGGATTCGTACGTTAGAGCTCACCTTCACGACACCGGGTGTGCTCGATTACTTACGTATCGCCGCAACGGCCCCTGATGCGGTTGTCGGTGTCGGAACCGTACTGCATGCCGATCAGGCCGAGGCCGCGATAGATAGCGGCGCACGGTTCCTCGTAACACCCGGTGTACGTGCGGAGGTCGCGGCCGTCGCGGCCGAGCGCGATATTCCGGTCGTCATGGGCGCTTTCACACCCACCGAGGTACTCACCGCACTCGACCTCGGCGCCGCCGCGGTGAAGATCTTCCCCGCCAGGGCGCTCGGTCCAGGCTATTTGAAAGACCTGCGCGGCCCCTTCCCCGATGCGGCGCTCATTCCCTCCGGGGGCGTCAATGCGGGCAATGCCGCCGAATTCCTCGCCAACGGAGCCGTGGCCGTGACCGCGGGTACCGATGTCGTGGCCCCATCCGACGTCGCCGCGGGCCGATGGTCCGAAATCGCCTCGCGCGCGGCGTTATTCGTTCGATCCATGAATTGAGAGGTACCCACATGGGCACCACTGTCGACTGGCTACGCACTACAACACCCGGATTGTTGGTGCTGTGCGGTCTCGCGATTGCCGTACTGCTGCTCGCTATTATCAAGGTCAAGCTGGAGCCGTTCATCGCGCTGCTGCTCACCGGACTCGGGCTGGCGCTGGCCGCCGGACTACCGGTGTCGAAGATCGTCGGTACGGCGATCAAGCCCGGTGATTCGCTGCTGGAGACCGGTTTCGGCGGCATCCTCGGGCATATCGCGGTCATTATCGGCCTCGGCACGGTGCTCGGCGCGATTCTCGAACGTTCCGGTGGCGCGGACGTTTTGACCGGCAAGCTGTTGAGCATCTTCGGCGAGAAAGGCGCACCGGTCGCCATGGGTCTGCTCGGGCTCATCTTCGGCATCCCGGTCTTCTTCGATATCGGCATCTTCGTGCTCGCGCCGCTGATCTATGTGGCCGCCAAGCGCGGTGGTCGATCGCTGGTGCTGTATGCCATGCCGATGTTGGCCGGTCTGTCCATGACCCACGCCTTCCTGCCGCCGCATCCGGGTCCGGTCGCACTCGGTGGTCTGCTCGGGGTGAGCCTGGGCTGGCTGATAATCATGGGATTCATCTGCGGCATCCCGGGTTTCATTGCCGCAGGCATCGTGTGGGGCACCTACATCGGTAAGCGGGTGCAGGTCGAGGTGCCTGCCGAATTCCTGGTGCGGCCGGAAGCCGAGCCTGCGGCGAAGGGCGAAGGTCCGGGCACCGCAACGGATCCGGAGGCAGTACGCACCGAGACACGTCCGCCCGCAGTCGGTCTCATCGGCGGCATTATCGCGATTCCGCTGGTGCTCATTCTCGGCGCGACCTTCGGCAGCCAATGGCTGGACAAGGAGTCGCGACTGCTGCAGGTGCTCACCTTCCTCGGCACGCCCGCCGTCGCGCTACTGATCGCGGTGCTCGTCGCCTTCTATCTGCTCGGCGTGCGGCGCGGTTCCAGTGTGCAGGAACTCAGTACGCTCACCGCGGAATCGCTGAAGCCGGTCGGCATGCTGTTGCTGGTGGTCGGTGCGGGTGCGTTCTTCGGAAAGGTCATCTCCGCCACCGGCATCGGCACCGCGCTCGCCGACACCATGTCTGCCGCCGGACTGCCGGTGATCGTGCTCGCTTACATCATCAGCTGTGGTCTGCGCGTCGCCCAGGGCTCGGCTACCGTCGCTATCGTGACCACCGGCGGTATTGTCGCGCCGCTGGTCACCGGGCACGGATACTCGCAGATGGCCATCGCACTCATCGCCATGGCGATCGCGGCGGGTTCGATCATCCTCAGCCACGTGAACGACGGTGGCTTCTGGATCATTTCGAAGTACTTCAACCTGACGGTGAAGCAGACGCTG
This sequence comes from Nocardia sp. NPDC050408, assembly GCF_044458905.1. Taxonomy (NCBI): domain Bacteria; kingdom Bacillati; phylum Actinomycetota; class Actinomycetes; order Mycobacteriales; family Nocardiaceae; genus Nocardia; species Nocardia sp. NPDC050408. The sequence goes on from NZ_JBITIL010000010.1 coordinate 201,633, forward strand.
CAGACTTGGACGGTGCTCGAAACCGTGCTGTCGGTGGTGAGTTTCGCGGTTGCGGCGGTGCTGTTCGCGATTGTCGGCTGAGCTCGCATCAGCCCGGCATCGTGATCGAATCCCGTTGCCGGGCTGACCAATTCGTGGCAATGGCGGGCTGTCGCGTCCAGGATCAGGGCGTAGCGGGCCGCCATTCGGCTGCGGTCTGTAATGGCCGCATGCGTGGTGAAAGCCGTCGAGTCGTCCACCGGTCGGGCCGTATGGGGTGCTGTCGCGCAAGGGGAGTCGGGTGCCGGTGGTCGCGGGGCGGGCGGCCATGCGACTCAATGCCGTTGTCGGTGCAGGTGAAAGCGCCTGTGGCGGTGTCCGATCGGCGTTGTCGAGCGAATCAGTCGAAGTTGCGGAGGGCGGTTGCGCAGCGGTCGGCTTGGGCCCGGATGGCAGTGACGAGTTCGGGTGGGCCGCTGAGCAGTGTGAAGTCGATATCCACCGAGGTGATCATCCAGACCAGTGCCTCCGGCGTATCCGCGCCGACGTGCAGATGACAGCTGTGGTCGTCGACGGCTTCGATGACGCCCATGCCGGGCCAGACATTCGCCGCGGCATCCTCGGCGGACTTGTGCAGCAGGGCAATTGCCTGATGCGGCCACGCCCGGGACGACAGTTGTAGCGAAAGGTGCGCCGCGACATCGCCTTCCGGGAGCTCACGCGGAGTGAAGCTTGGGCCGGTGGGTGTTCGGGGCGAGACGCGGTCGGCCCGGAAGGTGCGCCAGTCACCGCGATCGACATCCCAGGCGACGAGGTACCACCGCCTGCTGAAGTGCACCAGGCTGTGCGGCTCCACCGTACGGCGGGTGGTGGCGCCGCTGTGCGCGCGATAGTCGAAGCGCAGGCGTTCGTGCCGTTGACAGGCCTCGGCGACGGTCATCAAGGTGTCCGGTTCGACCGTTGCGTCCGGTGTCCCGACCCGAACCGTCGCGCCACGCAGCGTGCGGACGCGGTGGCGCAGTCGCGGCGGCAGCACCTGCTCGAGTTTGCTGAGTGCGCGCAGCGATGCCTCCTCGATACCCGCGACGGTGCCATCGGAGGCGCTGCGCAGGCCGACCGCCACCGCGACGGCCTCCTCGTCATCGAGCAACAGTGGCGGCAGGGCAGCCCCGGCGCCCAGCCGATAGCCCGCGGTGCCCTGTGTGGCGTGCACCGGGTAGCCGAGTTCACGCAGCCGATCCACATCGCGGCGGACCGTGCGGCCGGTGACGCCGAGTCGTTCGGCGAGTTCGGCTCCGGCCCAGTCACGGTGGGTCTGCAGCAGGGCGAGCAATTTGAGCAGGCGCGCCGAGGTCTCCAACACGAAATCCAGAATGTCAGATTCTTAGGAACGTGCCTGTCCTAAGGGGGTCATAGCGTCGTTTCCATGAGCACCGAACAGGACATCCGCCCCTTCCGCATCGAGATCCCGCAGGCCCGGATCGATGACCTGCACGCCCGGCTGGCGAATACCGCGTGGCCGGATGAAATCCCGGGCAGCGGTTGGGATAAGGGCGCATCCATCTCGTATATGAGGGACCTCGCAGAGTACTGGCGGTCCGAATATGATTGGCGCGCGGTCGAAGCGCGACTGAACGAGCTGCCGCACTTCGTCACCGAGATCGACGGACAGCAGGTGCATTTCCTGCACGTCCGCTCGCCCGAACCCGATGCCGTGCCGTTGGTTTTGAACCACGGCTGGCCCGGCTCGTTCGTCGAATTCCTCGATGTGATCGGGCCTTTGAGCGACCCGCGCACGCACGGCGGGGATCCGGCCGATGCATTCCATCTGGTCATCCCGTCGTTGCCCGGATTCGCCTTCTCCGAGGTCGGGCCGAAGGTCGGGGACGGTTCGACAGAGCAGTTCGCGCAGGTGGTGGCAAAGTTGATGGCCCGGCTCGGCTACGACCGGTACGGGGCGCAGGGCGGTGACGCGGGTTTCTTCGTCTCGACCGAACTGGGGCGCATCGCCACCGACCATGCGCTCGGCATCCATGTGAACGGTCCGATCACACTGCCGTCCTGGAGCGATGACGGAACAGAGCCGGACTACAGCCCCGAGGATCGGGCGAAGTTGGACAAACTCACTGGGAGCGAGAGCTACACCCGGTACGGCTATGCGATGGTGCAGGCGGGCCGCCCGCAGACCCTGGCCATCGGCATGCACGATTCGCCCGCCGGGCTGCTGGCCTGGATCGTGGATCTCTTTCAGCGCTGGACCAATCCCGCGCTCGAATTGCCCGATGCGGCGGTGGATCGCGATGCGCTGCTGACCAATGTCAGCCTCTATTGGTTCACCAGGACCTTCGTCTCCTCGATCCGGCTGTACGGGGAGGGGGACTCGTGGGGGATGCCGCTGCGGAATTCCGGCGTGCCGACTGCGGCAGCGGTATTCGCCGGTGACAATTCCATTCGTGTGCTCGCGCAGCAGCAGCACAACATCGTGCGATGGACCGAATACGACCGGGGCGGTCACTTCGCGGCAATGGAGGCGCCGGATCTGCTGACCAGCGATGTGCGCGCATTCTTCCGCTCGCTGCGCTGAGGTTGCGCACACTCTTTGCGCTGGGTGGGTGGGCTCAGGGAACTCGCGGGCCTCGGTAGCACTCGGCCATCGCGAAGGCCGTGGCAGCGAGCCGGTCGCGGAATTCTGGCGGGTCGAGAACCTCACAGAATTGGCCGAGCGGCAGGATCGCACTCGCTAGAACCTCGTAGGACTCCGAGGGAATGGTTGCTTCAACCCAGCCCTCGGCGTCCGGTTCGGTTGCCGATGCCATCGCCTCGACGACCGCGGCGGGCTCGATCATCAACCGGAGCAGCGGCAGCTGGGCGGCCGCGATCCGGCAGCGAGCCCGCACTCGAAGCATCGATCGGGCGAAATCATCGGCGGATTCCGACCAATGCGCAGCGAGGTTGAAATCATTTGGCCGCGTGAAGGATTCGCCCGACGGCACAGCCGAGGTGATCCGGCTGACCCGATAGGAGCGGATGGCCGATCCGTCGCGTGCGACGAGATACCAAGTTCCGGCCTTCAACACGAGGCCGAGCGGATCGAGGCGGCGTTCGACGGCGCGATCCTTACGCCGATAATGGATATCGAGTCGCCTGTCGTGCCACAACGCATCGGCAACCGCTGCCAGCGTTGGTGTTTCGTCGGGGCGGCGGAACCAGCCCGGCGCATCCACGTGCACACGTTCCGCGATTCGTGTTGCCCGGCCGCGCAATTCGGGTGGCAATGCGGCCAGCACCTTGAGCTGCGCGGTCGCCAATACCGTGCCTAGTCCGAGATCAGCGGCGGCCGCAGGTTGTCCTGCGAGCAGTACCGCATCGGCTTCCTCGGTGGTGAGACCGGTCAACCGGGTGCGGTACCCGTCGACCAGCCGCACGCCACCGGTCCGACCCGGTTCGCTGTAGATCGGCACGCCCGCCGCCGACAGCGCCTCGATATCGCGATACACCGTGCGCACCGACACCTCCAGCTCGCGCGCCAGCTCCGGCCCCGTGGTCCGGCCGCGGGTCTGCAGCAGCAACAACAGCTGCACCAGTCGACTCGCTCGCATGATTCGAGATTAGCCATAAAACCTGACAGAAGATGGCATGTTTGGCTCGTACCGTCGACCGCATGACCACATGGAGCCAGTTCACCGAAGAAGCCCCACGCATCGCGACCGTGTTCACTCGTCGCCACCAGGCCACCGGCAATCTCTGCATGCTCGGTACCCTGCGCTCCGACGGTTTCCCGCGCATCAGCCCCGTCGAACCGCGGATTTTCGAGGACATGCTGGTGATCGCGGGCATGCCGAACACCACCAAGTTCAAGGATCTCGCCCGCGACCCCCGCTTCTGCCTGCACACCGCGACCGTCGACACACAGGTCGGCGACGGTGACGCAAAGCTCTTCGGCACGGTTATCGACCTCCCGGACAAAGACGTGCACGCCCGCTTCGCACAACAGTTGTTCGACGAATCCGGATTCGACATCCGCGACCAAGAGTTCGACCACTTCTACACCGCAGACCTGACCAGCGCCTCCACCGTCGAGGTCATCGACGATCACCTGGACATCACCATCTGGAAGCCGGGACAGGGGGAGCGGGTGGTGCGCAAGCACTGAGCGGTAGGTGGCTTGTCGGCGGTGATCAGGGCCGACCAGTTCGGGGAAAATCACCGCCGGGGCGATCTCGGTGGGTGCTGCGGGTCCGCGTGGCATTAATAACCGGCGCGTGGTGCAGCCACGCGGACTGCGCTGGCTACGTCTCTGCGCTGCGAGCGATGGCGAGGAAGCCGAACTCGGTGCTCTCCCGTCAGCGCGGGGTGAGCTGGGCTGCGATCGACGCGGGAACTGGAATGCCGCGACGATGCAGGTCAGCTGTGAAGCGTTGTACCAGTGGATCATTCGGCGTGCAGGTCAAGGCCACGACGTTCCGGGTCAGACGTGGTTTCATACTGGCTACCGCGCCGCTGAACGACGCGGTCAACGCGGTGGTCGGGACCAGTGCGACGCCGAGTCCGGCGGCCGCCAGCTGGGCTGCGGTGGTGGCCTGACGGGTTCGGGTCGCCGCGGTGAGGGTGACGCTGTGGTCGGCGGCGATCTGGTCGAGCCAGACGCCGAGGCCGTTGTCCGGGTGATAATGCACGATCGGTTGGGCCGCGATATCGGCGAAAGTCAGTGCCGAACTTGTCTGTTCGGTGGTCGGCAAGACCGCGACGATCTCCTCCGTGCCGATGACATCCAACTGTCCGTCCCAATGCGCAGGCTGGGGACCGATTGCGATATCCACCTGCCCCGACGCGGCCAGTTCAGCCAGCGCGTCGGCGCTCGACAGTTCCGTCAATGCGAGGTGGATGCCTGGGCTTCGCCGATGCCAGGCACGCAGGACCGGCGCGAGCAGTCCGGCCGTCATGCTCTCCGCGCAACCGATGCGAAGTTGTCCCTCGGTGCCCTCAGCGATGGCGCGGCCGGTGCTGACGACCCGCTCCGCGGCGGTGAGCGCGGCCCGCGCGTCCGCGACGATCGCCCGGCCTGCCGCGGTCGGGCGTACGCCGCGCGGTAGCCGCTGCACCACCGGCGTGCCGATTTCGCGTTCCAGGGCCGCGATCTGATGCGACAAGGCGGGCTGCGACATGTGCAGGCGCGCGGCGGCTTCGGTCACGGAGCCGTAATCCAGCACGGCGACAAGGCATTCCAGGGCGCGCAATGTTGCCATTCGGAGATTCTATCGAAAACTGAGAAAAGATTCATGGCGCGATGGGATTGCGGCGGTGCCGGACCACGTTCGATCTCGGTGAAAGGCAACAAACACCGAGGAGGCAAAACATGTCGGATGCGATGAATGGGAAGAAGCTGCTCGTCATCGGAGGACGTTCCGGAATCGGGCGGCAGATCGCCGCGGACGCGCTTGATGCGGGTGCGCATGTCGTGCTCGCCGGACGGGATCGCGAGGCCGTCGATCGTGCGGTTGCCCGGATTGTGGACGACTATGCGACCAACGGCGCTCACGATCCGTCCGGGCCGAGTGCGTCTGTGGTCGGCGCGACGGTCGACCTGACCGATGAGGATTCGATCCGCGTGCTCGCCGAGCAGATCGGCAACCTGGACTACCTGGTCTCGGTGGCGGCCGCACACGCCAACGGTCCTGTGACGCAGCTGGATCGAAGCGCCGTCGATCAGGCATTCGACGCGAAGGTTATCGGCCCTCTCCTGCTCGCCAAACACTTCGCCCCCAGAATTCACGGCGGGGGCGCGATCCTCCTGTTCTCCGGCGTCGCGGCTTGGCGGCCCGCGCCGGGACGGGCGGTCATGGCCACCACCAACGGCGCGGTGAGCTTTCTCGCCGAAGCCCTCGCAGTCGAACTGGCACCCATCCGCGTCAACGCCCTCTCCCCAGGCATCGTCGACTCCGGCGCATGGGACGGACTGGGCCCCGACAAGAACCAATTCCTCGCAAGTATCGCCACCACGAACCCCGCCCGCCGAGTTGGTCACCCATCCGACATCTCCGCCGCTGCCCTCCTAGCCCTGACCAACCCGTTCCTGACCGGCACCACCCTGCACATCGATGGCGGAGGTCGTCTCGCATGAACCGCCTCTCACTCGACATCCAACACGCGAACCCCGACGCCCGAACCATCGAAGATGGCACTACGAAGACAACCTGATCTTCCTCCGACAGTCCGGACTGATTACAAACGTCGGCGGGTAGCCCCGGCCCTCATTCGGCAGTCGCGCCGGGCGAGACATTGTCCGGCGCGGCGACGCCGAGCACCCGCTCAGCCCACGCAGGCCTAAAGACCCCATCGGTTACGCCGCGAACCACATCGCTGTCTGACAGGATCTAGGCAGTGCTCAACGCGAGGGGACCGCAAAGAGGAATCGGGTGCTCGCGGTTCGCACGCACCAGATCCGACACGACCCGATCCTGCAGGAGCTCGATCAACTCAGCCTCGCCAATCTGCAAGCCGCAGTGTCGTATCTATTCGCCGAGGATTTGAAGGCCGCGACAGCGGGGAATAAACCGTATGTCGTATTCCTCGACGCGTACGAAGCGTTCATTCACGACGATGCGGTCGTATTCCATCGATTGGGAGTTCCGCGCTCTTCGGTGACCCGTTGTACGACGTGGCCACTCATCTGCACAAGCATCGGAAGCGGTACCCGTTCTATTGACGATCCCCGCAGGCGCGCTGTCAATTTGGTGATGCCTCGAACATCAGCTGGTGGTCGCCGATGCGAATTCGGTCGCCGTCGGTGAGGGCCGCGCTGCCGCGGATGCGCTGGTTGTGGATGTGCACGCCATTGGCGGACCGCAGGTCGCAGACTATGTAGCTGGTACCGGTGTCGACGACGACGGCGTGGTGGCGGCTGATGGCGGCATTGTCGAGCACGATGTCGTTGTCGGGCAGACGACCGATCTTGGTGGAGGCGGATCGGAGCGGATAGTCGCTGCCGGTGGTGAGATCACGCAGGTGTGCAGTGGTCGAGCCACCTTGTCCGGCGCTCCGGTTCTCCAACGTCTTCATATGGAGCGTGGCGGTGGTCATCGCGGCCTGTATGACGTCGAGCGGTTGTTGACGCAAGATCCGTGTCTCCAGATCACGGATAGTGTGTCCAGGGTCGATGCCGAGATCGTGCTCGAGAATGGTGCGTAGACGTCGGCAGGCGTCGAGCGCGTCAGCCTGTCGGTGGGCCAGATACAGCGCGGTGATGAGCTGCGCCCACAGCGGTTCCCGATAGGGGTACAGGGCGGTGAGCGTCTGCAGTTCCACGATGACCTCGTGGGCGCGTCCGCCCGCGATTTCGGCTTCGGCGTACGCGGTGTGGGCGAGCAGCTTGTCTTCGTCTAACGCCGTAGCGAACGTCGTTACGAACTGGAACTCGTGCAGGTCGGCCAGCACCGGACCGTGCCATTCGTTCAAGGCCGCGGTCAGGTGTCGGCTGGCCTGCTCGAACTGCCCGACAGCCGCAGCCTTAACGCCAGCGGTCTTCGCGGCGGTGAACCGGGCCAGGTCGTAGTCGGCGTCGGCGACGGCGAGCCGGTAGCCGGGCGCAGCGGTCGCGAGTGCGGCCCGCGGGTCGACACCGTGGTCGGCAAAGATCTTACGGAGGTCGGAAATGTAGGAATGGATGCTGGCACGCGCCTTCGGCGGCGGACAGTCTTCCCACGCGGCGCTGGTCAGGGCGTCGATTGCGACCGGACGGTTCCGGTTGAGCACCAACATCGCGGCCACCGCGCGCAGTTTCGGGGTGCCCAGCTCCACCGTGCTGTCGCCGATAGTCAACTGCAAGGGCCCCAATACGCGAAAGCTCACACCGGTGTCGGCCATCGCGTTCGACTCCTTCAGGGGTATCGATGTGCCCACCTCACTTGATTATGAGCGTGATAGCGAGCCTGGCAGGCACTTTCCCAGCGTCCCGCCCGAAACTTCCCGTCGCGTGACGGCTGGCCCAAGCCGTTAGGAGTGACACCGCGGTGCCGGTGCTTGCTGGTTCCGCCCGCCGTCGCGGGCGGGATCTGTGCGGTCGCGTACGGGCTGGGGCCTCTGCCGCAGGTCCGGTCGGCACCCGTGGCTCGCCTGGGTTGCGGGGGCCGGGCCCGGGCCCGGCCCCGCGCTTACGGGTGGGTCAGGCGGCAAGGAGTTTGTGGTATTGCGGGCAGTAGGTGTCGACCGAGGCGACGACGAAGACCGCGGATTGGCGGGTGGTGAGGTCGGTATTGTGAAGGATGTCCTTGCTGACGGCGACCGGGGTTTGGCCGCCTGCAATGGCGCGGCAGACATGGTGGGCGTCGCCGATTGCGGCCGCGAGTGAGGCGAATCCGATGCCCTCTTGCCGGATCAGGTTCAGGAATCGAGCGTCACTTGTGGTGCTGGGGGCGCTGGGAGCGGCGGTGGCTGTCGCGGCGACGGCGACGCCACCGATGCCAGCCGTGGCGGCGATCAGGGCGCTGGCGATCGTGCGGGACAGGCGGTGTCCGAACATGGTTATGTCTCCTTGTGCTGGTCGGGTGTGCCGGTTTGGCAAGACCAGAGTCGGGCCGCCGCCTGGACGAATTCTGGACGAATTCTGGACGAATCCTCGACCTCCCGGCTGAGCAGCCGCGCACGAGTCAGGGCTCGACGCTGATTCGGCCGACGAGAGCCGACCCGGCTGGGAGGCGAGTACGGGTTTATCGGGATGGCCGGCCAGTCACCGACCAGCTTGCAACGAATGCTGCTGGTCGGTGGGGGCGCAAATGCCCACCAAGGATTCGTCAAGGCGAGCCTCTGAGCCTGGAATTGCCGACACCGACAACAATCCGACTCATCGAAGGCGCCAGCTTCCGCGCCGACCCTGACCTTGCCGGATGGACCTGCTCCAGGCGGACTCACCCATCGTCGGGGTCGCGCCCGGCGTCATCATAGCAAAGTGCTATCATGGACATTTGAGCTGAGTTCGTCGTGGCTTCCGTCTTTGTGGAGGGCTGCCGTGAATAGAGACGATATCAACGGCGCTAGTCAAGTTTCGGCCGGTTCGGCGGTCATCGTTGGGCTCGGAGATTCTGATCTATCCCCTGTCGCCGGCAGGCTCGCTGACGCCGGCTCCTTGTGTGGGCGGCGCAGGAGAATGGGCGGGCCCTCGCGATGAGCGCCGAGAGCGAATCCCGACTGGGAACGCGGTTCGGACGGTATCAGGTGTTGCGGCTGATCGGTCGGGGCGGAATGGGTGAGGTGTATGAAGCCTATGACACCGTCAAAGACCGCAACATCGCGTTGAAACTGTTGCCGGAGGCGCTGGGCGCCGACCCCGAGTATCGAGAGCGGTTCCGGCGCGAGTCGCACGGCGCGGCGCGGCTCAGCAATCCGCACGTGGTGCCGATCCACGACTGGGGTGAGGTCGATGGCCGCCTCTATATAGACATGCGGCTCATCGACGGTCCGGATCTGCGTAAGTTGTTGACCGGTTACGGGCCGATGTCGCCGGCGCGAGCGGTTTCCATCGTGCAGCAGGTGGCGTCCGCGCTGGATGCCACCCACGCCGATCATCGGGTGCATCGCGACATCAAACCCGAAAACATCCTGATCACTCGTGACAATATGACCGGCGACGATTTCGCGTACCTCGTCGACTTCGGTCTGGCGACGACCCCTACTGACCCCCGGCTGACGAACACGGGTCACGCCATCGGCACGTTCTCCTATATGGCGCCCGAACGGTTCGAGAACGTCGCGGTGACCAATCGCGCCGACGTGTACTCGTTGGGCTGCGTGTTGCATGAATGCTTGACCGGCGAGCGGCCGTACCACGCCGACTCGTTCGCCACACTGATACGGGCGCTGATGTTGGAGCCCTCGCCGAAACCATCCGCGGTTCGTCCTGGTCTATCGCCTGGATTCGATGCGGTCGTCGCGCGCGGGATGGCCCGCGATCCAGCCGACCGCTACCCGAGCGCCGGCGACTTGGCGTTGGCTGCAGCCGCCGTGTTGACCGAGCCTGAGCGCGCCCACCTGGCCACAATCGCCCAGGAAGCTCCGGCCGAGCATCACGAGGCAGTGCCGACCAAGGCGCCGGATGACCATCGCAGCGAACCTGGCGTGGAGCACCCAGCTGGTCAACCGCCCGCAGCTCCCACCACCATCCGATATCCCGTGCCGGGCGTCCCGGCCGGGCCGTCGAATCTGGGCGACTCTCCGCTCGACGGCACCCCATGGCCGCCCTCGGCGGCAGGTCAGGCCGCGGCAGGATCGGTCTGGCCCCAGGCCGATCAGGTGCCGTCTCCTCCTGTTCCGTGGCCCGCCCCACCCGGACGGCAGGCGTTCGCGGGCCCCCAGCCCGCCGTCCACCGATGGAAGGTGCGAGCGCTGATCGCGCTCGGCTCGGTGGCGGGCGTCGCAGCACTCGCATTGGGCGGGTGGGGGCTCTACTCTGTCATCAACCCGCCAACTCCGACTTCCGCGAACCCCGCACCGCCCCCGGTGTCGATACCGGCCGCATCATCACCAGCCCCTTCGTCCGCGCAGCTCACTCCCGCCGAAAAGAACCTCTTGCAATTGCTGCCACAGGGCTACAGCGCCAGCAACTGCCGACGGGGCAAGGGCGACGCCACCAGCGTGGCCGCCCTGTCATGCAATGCGAATCCCACCGGCACACCGAACGTCGGCGGCACGCCGGAAGCCCACTTCTATTTGTATCCGAACCTTGCCGCTCTCAACGACGCGTACCAGGCCACCATCCGAGGCGCGGTCGTCCCCTGCCCTGACGGCAAACTCGATCGCTCGAGCAAGGTAACCCACAACGGTCAGACCATCTACACCGGCAATCTAGCCTGCACTCGGAGTACCGGCAGCGCACTACCGGTACCGGCGCTGGAATGGACGGACGAACGCGACTTCGTCTTGGCCATCGCCTTCGCCGGCGACTCCACCGGCGCGGTCCCACTGTTCGACTGGTGGAAGAAGTACGGCGTCATCGGTGGGAGTTGATACTCGGCAACGCGAGTTGGCCGCAGAGATCCGGTACCACCATTAGGGCAGAGTAAGTGAAACCGCTCATCGCTCTAGTTAGCCGAGGCGAGGTTGTCCCGTTGTCGCCGTAGGAAGGTCCGTTCGGCGGTGTTGGGCGTACGGGTGATGGCGGTGTCGTAGGCGCGGATCGCCTCGGTGTTGCGACCGAGTCGGCGTAGCAGATCGGCGCGGATCGCGTGGTACAGATGGTGGTTCGGGAGGTCGATTTCGTTGAGTAGCGCGAGCGCCGCATCCGCTCCCGCGACCTCGGCGACCGCCACTGTCCGGTTCAGGGCCACCACCGGACTCGGTGCCACGGTGGACAATTGGTCGTACAGACGTAGGATCTGTTGCCAGTCAGTGGATTTCGCGTCCGGAGCGTCCGCATGTACCGCATTGATCGCCGCTTGGATCTGATACGGACCGGGTTGGTTGCGGCGCAGGCACTCTCGGACGAGTGCTTGGCCCTCTGCGATGAGGGCGCGATTCCAGCGAAGGCGATCCTGTTCCGGCAGTGGTACGAGCGAACCGTCCGGCGCGGTGCGCGCGTCCCGACGTGATTCGGTGAGCAACATCAAGGCGAGCAGCCCACGCACCTCCGGCTCATCGGGCATCAGCTCGATGAGTAAGCGCCCCAGGCGGATTGCCTCGCTACACAGCTCGGCCCGCACGAGGCGATCGCCCGAGGTGGCCGTGTGACCTTCGGTGAAGACGAGGTAGATGACGGCGAGGACCGCGCGGAGCCGGGCGGGTAGGTCCGCATCGCGGGGGACCCGGTACGGGATGCGTGCGTCGCGGATCTTGCCCTTGGCTCGGACGAGCCGCTGGGCCATTGTCGATTCGGAAGTGAGGAAGGCGTGGGCGATTTCGGGGGTAGTCAACCCGCCGAGCAGTCGCAAGGTGAGCGCGACCTGTGCGTTGAGCGACAGGGCCGGGTGACAGCAGGTGAAGATCAGTCGGAGCCGATCATCCTGCACCGCAACGGAATCGGGCGGTTCGTCGTCGGCGCGCAGGAGGGCGGCCACGACATGACGATCGTGCCGCGTTGCCTCGCGGCGCAGTCTATCGATGACGCGATTGCGGGCCGTAGTGATGATCCAGCCCGGTGGGCTCGGCGGCAGTCCGTCCGACGGCCAGCGCTGCACCGCGGCCGTAAAGGCATCCTGCACCGCGTCTTCGGCGACGGTGATATCGCCGAAGACGCGAATCAGGCTGGCGACCGCGCGACCGTAATGTTCGGTGAAGACGTCCTCGATCACGGCCGGGGTGACCTCAACCATCGGCGAGCGGTCTGATCTCGATCGGCAGGGTCACCACCGCCGCCACCCTGCGACCCCATTCGAGTGCTTCATCGAGATTCGCCACCTGGATGATGGTGAATCCGCCTATGTGCTCCTTACTTTCGACGTACGGCCCATCGGTGATGAGCACGTCGTCGGCGCTGGCACGCAGCACGGTGGCGGTGCTCGGCGGATGCAGTCCAGCGGCGAAAACCCATGCGCCCGCGGCCCGCATCTCGTCGTTGACGGCTTCCAGGTCGCGCATGATCTCGTCGAGATTGTCCGGCGGCGCGACGTCGTCGGGCTGGTAGATGCTGAGCAGGTACTGCTTCATCGCTTCTCCTCATCCCGCTGATAGGTGACGATCACCACGCCGGTGGTGGTCGCGACGCTGTCGACGAGTCGCAATTCGCCGAGGCCGACCCCGTCGAACAGCCGCTGCCCGCCGCCGACCACGATCGGGTGGATCAGCAGCAGAAGCTCGTCGACCAGATCATGCCGCATCAGTGATCGCAGCAGGTCGCCGCTGCCGAGCACCACGAGATCCTGACCCAGGTCGGCCACCGCGGGGACGGCGTCGGCAAGCAGCGTGGAGTTCTGCCAGGGCAGCGGCTCGGTCAGCGTCCGGGACGCGACGAACTTCTCGGTCTTGTTAAGCACCTCGGTGAACGGATTGTCGGTCTGATGCGGCCAGAAGCCGTAGAAGTCCTCATAGGTCCGCCGCCCCAACAGCAGCGCTCCGTGGTGGGTCGCCATATGTTCGCCCATCACCTGGGCCTGCACCGGATCGTCGTGGCGATGCGCCCAGCCGCCGTACCGGAAACCGTCCCTGACGTCCTCGTCGGCCCGGCCGGGGGCCTGCATGACGCCGTCCAGGGTGACGTGCTCGACCGCGATGATCTTGCTCATGAGGAAGTCCTTCCTGTTGCTGGCCGGTCCGCTACCGGCTTCACCTCCTACACGAGCGGCTACCCGCTGAATCGACATCGCGGACAGAAATCTTTCGGCGGTTTCTTACGACCCCGTGATCGCCTGGATTTCGCGGTAGCTGGGAATGCCGGAGCGAATGGCCCCGCCGTCGCGCACCGCCCGCGCTACATCCACGATCCCGGCCAGCGCCGCGCGATACAGCAGCGATCCCGTGCTGATGCGCCGCACACCCAAGGCCGCGAGTTCCGCGATCGACGGCCCGGCGACCGAGTACAACATGTTGACCGGCAGCGGCACCGCCGCGACGATCCGGCCGATCTGATCCGGATCGGTCACGCCGGGCACGAAAACCCCATCGGCACCGGCCTTCACATATTCCTCGGCGCGAGCCAGAGTCGAACCCTGTTGCAGCCGCAGCCAATACGTATCGACCCGGGCATTGACGAACAACTCGGGCGCGCGCGACTTGATCGCGGCGATCAACTCCGCGTGGTGCCCGGGCTCGGCCAGAGCCGTATCTGCCCGCCCATCCTCGAGGTTCACTCCGGCGATGCCCAGACCGGCCAGCTGCGCGACATATTCGGCAACCGTCCCCGGGTCTTCGCTGAACCCACCCTCGATATCGACGGTGACCGGCACCGGTAGCCGCGCGAGCCTCTTTGCCAGCGCAAGTGTTTCATCGCGCGTGACACCGGCGCCATCGGTGAGACCAGCCGCCACCGCGACACCCAGACTGGTGGTCCCGATCGCCGCAAACCCCTCCGCGGCCAGCACGGCGGCCGACCCGAAGTCCCAGGCATTGGGCAGCACCAGCGGCCCGGCCCCGTGGTGCAGATCGTGAAAAGCCTTCGTCTTGTTCGTCATGACCCCTCGATGATTCCGGTGGCGATGGCGATGGCATGGTCGCGACCGGGGCAGACATGCGGCCCTGCGCCGAATCCCAGACCCGCGCCGGTGAGGTCGAGTTCGACCAGTTCATCGTCGAGGACGCGGCGGGTGCGGCGCACCGGTGGATCCTCGACCAACGTTCGCGCGATGATCTCATCGGCGGCACCCGCACCTGCGAGCCGACGTGCGTTGTCCACCAGCGCACCTGTCGCCTGACAAGCCTGGATCAGCAGACCGATCCGCGCGGCGGTCCGCTCATCGGCCACTCCGCCGCAGGCGCCGACCAATTCCGTGACGGCCCGATCCGCCTCCGGGCTGTCGGGTTCGTGGGGCTGGTAGTGCGCGGCGGCCACGGCGACGGACGATAGCGAGATATCCTGGAGCCCAAGCGCTTCCGCTAGCACGCGAACATGCGGCAGTTTCCCATCGGTCATCCTGGCCCGTGCGCGCAGCACCTCGGGAGCCAGCCGCGCCAATTCCGCCACGACCAGGCCTCGCCGCCGATCATGTTCGGCCCCGTCACAGAATCGGGCGACGGTGGCGCGCAGCCACGCGATCCCGGCCGGTGGCACGTCGCGAGAAACCGCGGGCATCGGGGCATCGGCCAATACCGCCCGCACCCGATCGGGATCGGTGATCACAGGACTGTTCATGTCGCGACGCTATCCCGCCGACGTTTCGGTGGTCGCCGAATCAACCCGGCGCGATCATAGGGTGGTGCAAACCCGAGGAGCCGAGCTGGCCGGACTGGCCACCCTGCTGGCCGACCGCACCCGCGCCGATATGTGCCTGGCACTGCTCGACGGTCGCGCTTGGACGGCGGGCGAGCTGGCCCGCCATGCCGGAGTGGCGCCATCCACCGCGACCGAACATCTGAACCGGCTGTTCGATGGTGGTCTACTCATCGAACGCCGGCAGGGCAGGCACCGCTACGTGCAGCTGGCGAGCTCGCAGGTCGCCGAGTTATTGGAGACCATGGTCGCCCACCTGGAACCGGCACGGCCCGAGTCCACGACGCTTCGCGCGTCCACCGCGGCTGCGGCCCTGGCCCGCGGCCGAACCTGCTACGACCATCTCGCGGGCCGACTCGGCGTCGCGATCACCGATGCCATGACCGAGCGCGAACTACTCGATGACGACAGCGGCTTCGCCCTCACCGACGCGGGTCTGGCGTGGCTGACGGGCCCGATGGGCATCGAGGCGAACACGCTGCGGACTCGCCGCCCGATTGCCCGCCCCTGCCTCGACTGGACCGAACGCCGCACCCACCTCGGCGGTGCTGCCGGAGCACAGTTGTGCCGCCGGTTGCAGGTACTGGATTGGGTGCGGCGCGTCGGCTCCGGCCGCGCTGTCCGCCTCACTCCGAAGGGCGAAAGGGGCCTGCGGGAGGCGCTCGGCATCGATCCTGCCACGGTTGCCTGAACACCTCGTCCGCACTGAGCGACCGTCCACGGCCCCGGTAGCGCGTCCAACTCGGGTTCTACGCCGCTGCTGGACTGTTGATCATCGTGGTCGCTACTCAGGTCGCGGTGAGCACCGGTCTGATGGGCAGTCGGGTCCACCGCGATCCTGGGACTCCCGTCTGTCCCCGTCGGGGCGGGTGCTAAATCTCATCAACCCGATTGAGATGGGTTCTTTCCGGGTATGACCGCTCAGGCGTATAACGGAACGGCCTGGTGACAAGGGTCCGGCTGGGCTATGCAGACCCCCGTTCATGAATGAGCTTGCATAATCGTGCATAATCATCACATGGTTGATTCGTCGAGTAACCCAGTGTTGCGGGTTGCTGTCGCCGGTGCCAGTGGATACGCCGGCGGCGAGGTGTTGCGTCTCTTGCTCGGTCATCCGGCCTACCGCGACGGGCGCCTCGTCATCGGGGCGCTGACCGCGGGATCGAATGCGGGTAGCACGCTGGGGGAGCTCCAGCCGCACCTGCTGCCCCTAGCCGACCGCGTGCTCGCGCCGACCACGCTCGACGAGCTGGCCGGCCATGACATCGTCTTCCTCGGCCTGCCGCACGGCCAATCGGCGGCCATCGCGGAGCAGCTGCCGGAGTCGACGGTGATCATCGACTGCGGCGCCGACTTCCGGCTGACCGACGCGGTCGCCTGGGAGAAGTACTACGGCACCACGCACGCGGGCAGCTGGCCCTATGGCCTACCGGAACTGCCGGGCGGGCGCGAGCGGCTGCGCGGCGCGCACCGGATCGCCGTTCCCGGTTGCTATCCCACGGTCGCCAGCCTCGCGCTGGCACCCGCGATCGCGGCCGGAATCGTCGAACCGAAGGTGAATGTTGTTGCGGTGAGCGGTACTTCGGGCGCGGGCCGCAAACTCGATATCGGTCTGCTCGGCTCCGAGGTGATGGGTTCGGTGCGGGCCTATGGCATCGCGGGCGCGCACCGGCACACCCCGGAAATCGCGCAGAACCTGCGGGCCGCCGGTGGTAGCGAGGTCGCCGTGTCGTTCACCCCGGTGCTGGCGCCGATGCCGCGTGGCATCCTCGCGACCTGCACGGCCCCGACCCGAGTCGACGCTGAACAGGCTCGCGCGGTCTATGAAAAGGCTTACGCCGACGAACCATTCGTGCAGCTGCTGCCAGAAGGCACACTGCCGCAGACGGGTTCGGTACTCGGCTCCAATGCCGTCACCCTCCAGGTCGCGGTGGATGCCGATGCCGGACTGCTGGTGGTGATCGGCGCGATCGACAACCTGACCAAGGGCACCGCGGGCGCCGCGGTTCAATCCATGAATCTGGCGGTCGGATTCGACGAGACCGCAGGACTTTCCACCGTAGGAGTGGCACCGTGACGACGATCGGAACTCCGGCAGGCAAGCTGGTCCGGAGCCAGGGCGTGACCGCACCGCTCGGCTTCCGGGCTGCTGGCATCGCCGCTGGCATCAAGGCCAGCGGAAAACCCGATCTGGCACTGGTATTCAACGAGGGCCCGGAATACGCGGCCGCAGGCGTGTTCACCCGCAACCAGGTGAAGGCCGCACCGGTGCTGTGGTCGCAGCAGGTGCTCACCACTGGCCGCTTGCGTGCGGTGATCCTGAATTCCGGTGGAGCCAATGCCTGTACCGGTCCAGGCGGATTCCAGGATACCCACCAGACCGCCGAGGAATTGGCCAAGGCGCTGAGTAATTGGGGCACCGAAACCGGCGCGGGCGAAATCGCGGTCTGCTCAACGGGTTTGATCGGCGATCGGCTGCCGATGGACAAGGTGATCCCGGCCGTCACCGAGATCGTGCACGAAATGGGCGGCGGACTGTCCGGCGGACTCGATGCGGCGCACGCGATCATGACAACCGACACCGTGCCCAAGGAAGCGGCGTTCCACCACCGCGACAAGTGGAATGTCGGCGGCATGGCCAAGGGCGCGGGCATGCTCGCCCCCTCGCTGGCGACCATGCTGGTGGTGCTCACCACCGATGCCGCCGCGAGTGCCGAACAGCTGGATCGCGCACTGCGCAACGCGACGCGGCTCACCTTCGACCGGCTCGATGTCGACGGCTCCTGCTCCACCAATGACACCGTGTTGCTGCTCGCCAACGGGGCGAGCGAGGCCACGCCGTCACAGGAGGACCTCGACGCTGCGGTGCTCGCGGTCTGCGACGATCTGGCCGCCCAGCTGATGGCCGACGCAGAGGGCGTGACCAAGCGGGTGCAGATCACCGTCGCCGGTGCGGTCTCCGAGGATGAGGCGCTGATCGCGGCGCGCGCCGTCGCCCGCGACAGTCTGGTCAAGACCGCGCTCTTCGGTTCCGACCCGAACTGGGGCCGGGTGCTCGCCGCCGTCGGCATCGCGCCGATCACCCTGGATCCGAACCGGATCTCGGTGTCGTTCAACGGAAATCCGGTCTGCGTCGACGGCGTCGGAGCGCCGGGTGCGCGCGAGGTAGATCTGTCCGGCGCCGATATCGAGGTGCGGATCGAACTGAATGTCGGTGACGGCACCGCCACCGTGCGGACCACCGATCTGTCGCACGGCTATGTCGAAGAGAATTCGGCCTACAGCTCATGATCGAGCGCGGCGAGCGAACCCTCAACACAGCCGGCATCGCTGGGCACGGCGAAGGTGAGCGCCAGCGAGCCGGAGCCATTACCAGCGATGCGGTGCAGGGACTTTCGGCGTTGGACAAGGCGCACGTCCTCGCCGACGCATTGCCGTGGCTGCAGAAGTTCCGCGACAAAATCGTAGTCGTCAAATATGGCGGCAATGCGATGATCGATGCGGGCCTGAAACATGCCTTCGCCGCCGATATGGCGTTCCTGCGCACCGTCGGTGTGCAACCGGTGGTGGTGCACGGCGGCGGACCGCAGATCAGCGCAATGCTGAAAAAGCTTGGGCTGCAAGGCGAATTTCGCGGTGGCTTCCGCGTCACCACACCCGAGGTAATGGACGTGGTGCGGATGGTGCTGTTCGGTCAGGTCGGTCGGGAACTGGTCGGGCTGATCAATGCGCACGGCCCGTACGCGGTCGGCATCTCCGGTGAAGACGCGCGCCTGTTCACCGCGACTCGACGCACCGTCGATGTCGACGGCGAGGCGACAGATATCGGGCTGGTCGGCGATGTCACCGAGGTGAATGCCGACGCGGTGCTCGACCTCATCGGCGCGGGGCGCATTCCGGTGGTCTCCACCATCGCCCCGGATGCCGACGGCGTGGTGCACAACATCAATGCCGATACCGCTGCGGCCGCGCTCGCCGAGGGTATCGGCGCGGAAAAGCTGGTGATCCTGACCGACGTCGAGGGCCTGTACACCAACTGGCCGGACCGTTCGTCGCTCACCTCGCACCTCGACGCCGCCGAACTGGCCGAGTTGCTCCCGCGACTTGATGCGGGCATGGTGCCCAAGATGGAAGCCTGCCTGCGCGCCGTGCAGGGCGGAGTGCCGACCGCACATGTCATCGACGGTCGGGTCCCGCATTCGGTGCTGTTGGAACTGTTCACCGGAGAAGGAATCGGAACGATGGTGACGCCCGCCCCGCTGCCGACGAGCGCGGCGGACACACTGAACGGAACGAAAATATGAGTGACACAGCAGAGCTGCAACAGCGGTGGTCCGCCGCGTTGATGAAGAACTACGCCACCCCCAAGGTCGCGCTGGTGCGCGGTGCGGGTGCGGTGGTCTACGACGCGGACGGCAAACGCTACATCGACTTTCTCGGCGGCATCGCGGTCAACAGCCTCGGCCACGCACATCCGGCGATTCTGGAAGCCGTCACCCAGCAGCTCGGCACATTGGGCCACACCTCGAATATCTACGCCAACGAACCGGTCATCGAACTGGCCGAACGGCTGCTCGCGCACTTCGGTGACGGTGAATTCGGGGACGGCCACGGCCGCGCGTTCTTCTGCAACTCCGGCACCGAGGCCGTTGAGGCGGCGTTCAAAATGGCGCGGCTGACCGGTCGGCCCAAGATCATCGCGACCGATGAGGCCTTCCACGGCCGGACCATGGGTGCGCTCGCGCTCACCGGACAGCCCTCCAAGCGGACGCCGTTCGAGCCGATGCCCGCCGGTGTCGTCCATGTGCCCTACGGCGATGTGGCGGCGCTCGAGGCGGTTGTCGACGAGGACACCGCGGCGGTATTCCTCGAACCGATGATGGGGGAGAGCGGCGTTGTCGTGCCGCCGATCGACTATCTGGTGAAGGCGCGGGAGATCACCGCGCGTCACGGTGCGCTGCTGGTCCTCGACGAGGTGCAGACCGGTATCGGCCGGTGCGGAAAGTTCTACGCGCATCAGGCATTCGGCATTGTGCCGGATGTGATCACACTGGCCAAGGGGCTCGGCGGTGGGCTGCCGATCGGTGCGGTGCTGGCCACCGGACCGGCCGCCGATCTGCTGACGCCGGGTCTGCACGGCACCACGTTCGGCGGCAACGCGGTCTGTGCCGCAGCGGCTTTGGCGGTTCTGCGGACCATCGATGAGACCGATCTGCTCGCTCATGTCGAATCCGTCGGCAAGCGGCTCAGTGATGGCATCGAACTGCTCGAGCACCCGCTGATCGATCACGTGCGGGGCGCGGGTCTGCTGCTCGGTATCGTGCTGACCGACGATATCTCGGCCGAGGTCGAGAACCGGGCGCGCGAGGCGGGCTATCTGGTGAATGCGCCCAAGCCCAATATCATTCGGCTCGCGCCGCCGCTGGTGCTCACCGAGACCCAGGCCGACAATTTCGTCGGCGATCTGCCCGAGATCCTCGACGGTGCGATCGCGGACGCCAAGGGGGACAAATGAGTACAGCATCGCGGAGCGATTCCCGGAGGGGCGGCGGCCGGGATACGGGTGGACCGATTCGGCACTTTCTGCGCGACGATGATGTCACGCCTGCCGAGCAGGCCGAAATCCTCGCGCTGGCAGCGGAATTGAAGAAGGACCCGTTCGCGCACCGGCCGCTGGAGGGGCCGCGCGGAGTCGGGGTGATCTTCGAGAAGAACTCCACCCGCACGCGGTTCTCGTTCGAGATGGGTATTGCGCAGCTCGGCGGGCATGCGGTGGTGGTCGACGGTCGCGACACCCAGCTCGGGCGCGAGGAGACGCTCGGCGATACCGGCAGGGTGCTCTCGCGCTATGTCGATGCGATCGTGTGGCGCACCTTCGAACAGCTGCGTTTGGACGAAATGGCGGTTACCGCAACGGTTCCGGTCGTCAATGCCTTGTCCAATGAGTTCCACCCTTGTCAGGTGCTCGCCGATCTCCAGACCCTCGTCGAGCGCAAGGGCAGTCTGGTCGGACGCAACCTCACCTACTTCGGCGACGGCGCGAACAATATGGCGCACTCGCTGCTGCTCGGTGGTGTGACTGCGGGCATGAACGTAACCATCGCCGCGCCAACGGGTTTCGAACCATTGCCATGGATCCTGGAAGCCGCGCGCAAGCGGGCGGCCGAGACCGGCGCGACCATCACCCTCACCGGCGACCCGGTTGCCGCCGCGGCGGGTGCCGATGCTCTGGTGACCGATACCTGGACTTCCATGGGTCAGGAGAACGACGGTCTCGATCGCGTCGGCCCATTCCGTCCGTTCCAGCTCAACGACGATCTGCTTGCCAAGGCGCAGCCGGATGCCCTTGTGCTGCACTGCCTTCCGGCGCATCGCGGCGAGGAGATCACCGACGAGGTGCTCGACGGACCGCATAGCGCGGTGTGGGACGAGGCGGAAAATCGGCTGCATGCACAGAAGGCGCTGCTGGTGTGGTTGTTGGCCAAGCGAGGTGAGGCGCGGTGAGTGCTTGCGAGCGATCCGGTGCCGCGGCAGCGACAGACTCGAGGGCTCGGGGTGACCACGCGGGGCCCCGCGGCCGATCCAACACGGCCTTCTTCGGGCCCGGTGCGAGACGTTTCGGTGAGGCATGGTCATGACCGTCCAGCCCGACGCGGGTAAGTCCGCTCCCGCTATCGCTCGAACCCGCGCCGGCCGCCAGTCCCGCATTATCGAACTGCTGACGGCCCACGCGGTCCGCAGCCAGACCGAACTCGCCGCGCTGCTCGCCGCCGAAGGCATCGAAACCACTCAGGCCACTCTTTCCCGCGACCTCGATGAACTCGGCGCCGTCAAACTGCGCGCCGCCGACGGCGGTGCGGGTGTCTACGTGGTGCCCGAAGACGGCAGCCCGGTGCGCGGTGTCACGGGTGGAACCGACCGCCTCTCCAAACTCCTCGGCGACCTCCTGGTCTCCACCGATGCCAGCGGCAATATCGCCGTACTGCGCACCCCACCTGGCGCCGCCCACTACTTGGCCAGCGCTCTGGACCGCGCTGCCCTCCCCTTCATCGTGGGCACCATCGCTGGCGACGACACCATCGCGGTAATAGCCCGCGAACCCCTCACAGGCGCCGAACTAGCCGCCAAAATCGAGGAACTGGCCTGAGGCGCGAACTCTCGTCGCGCAGAGTCGCCGGTCGCTCGACGTGACCGACACTGCGATTGGTGACGCACATCAGTGGCTACCCCGCATAGGGCACAACATGGTCGAGGCGAGCGCTGGATGGCGATGCTATTGCACGGCGCGAGTCTTCTTGTGCCTCAGCCGAACGGGTATTGGCCGCCGCTGTGGGGGGTGTCTGGAGTGCCGACGCTGATGATGTCTTGGACGAGGTCGAGTAGGGCGCGGCCGAGGTCGAGGACGTCGTTGCCGAGGGTGCTGAATTCTCCTGCTATGAGGTGCAGCAGCATGGGTCCGTCCTTTGCCCGCTCCGATAGTTAACGGATAAAGCGTGACATAGGTGCAAGGGGGTGCCAAGGTGCTACCGGGAAGGTTGAACTCGGACCCGGTTGTGAATGGGCTTGCATCATCGTGCATAATCATTTGCAAGACGGTGAGGGCCGCCTGACGTGCGATTTGGGCGCGTCGGTGGGCGCCGCGCCCAGCCGCCCGCGGATGCGGGCACGACCTGCAGACAAGCACGAAACCGAGGAGCACAAAGACATGTCCGAGCGCGTCGTACTCGCCTACTCCGGTGGGCTCGATACCTCCGTTGCGATCAGCTGGATCGGCAAGGAGACCGGCGCCGAGGTCGTGGCGGTCGCCATCGATCTGGGCCAGGGCGGCGAGGACATGAATGTGGTGCGCCAGCGTGCGCTGGACTGCGGCGCCGTCGAGGCGATCGTGGTCGATGCGCGCGACGAATTCGCCAACGAGTACTGCCTGCCGACCATCCAGGCCAACGCCATGTACATGGGCCAGTACCCGCTGGTCTCGGCGATCAGCCGCCCGCTCATCGTCAAGCACCTGGTCGAGGCCGCCAAGTTCCATGGCGCGAGCACCGTCGCGCACGGCTGCACCGGTAAGGGCAACGATCAGGTCCGCTTCGAGGTCGGCATCGGCGCGCTGGCTCCCGACCTGAATGTGATCGCCCCGGTCCGCGACTACGCCTGGACTCGGGAGAAGGCCATCGCCTTCGCCGAGGAGAACCAGCTCCCGATCAATGTCACCAAGAAGTCGCCGTTCTCGATCGACCAGAACGTGTGGGGTCGCGCGGTGGAGACCGGCTTCCTCGAGGACCTCTGGAATGCGCCGACCAAGGACGTCTACGACTACACCTCGGACCCGACGGTGAACTTCGAGGCGCCCGACGAACTCATCGTCACCTTCGACAAGGGTGTACCGGTCGCCATCGACGGTCGCCAGGTCAGCGTGCTCGAGGCCATCGTCGAGCTGAACCACCGGGCGGGCCGCCAGGGCGTCGGTCGCCTCGATATGGTCGAGGACCGGCTCGTCGGCATCAAGAGCCGCGAGATCTACGAGGCCCCCGGCGCGATCGCGCTGATCACCGCGCACCAGGCCCTGGAAAACGTCACCATCGAGCGCGAACTGGGCCGCTACAAGCGGCAGGTCGAGCAGCGCTGGGGCGAGCTGGCCTACGACGGCCTCTGGTTCTCCCCCCTCAAGCGTGCACTGGATGCCTTCGTCGCCGAAACCCAGCAGCACGTCACCGGCGATATCCGGATGGTGCTGCACGGCGGTTCCGTCGTGGTCAACGGCCGCCGCTCCGAGCAGTCGCTCTACGACTTCAACCTGGCCACCTACGACGAGGGCGACAGCTTCGACCAGTCGCTCGCCAAGGGATTCGTGCAGATCCACGGCCTGTCCTCCAAGGTCGCGGCCCGTCGCGACCTCAACCAGAAGTAGGCGTCGCCTTCGCTCGGCCGAGCGCGCGAGATTCAGCGACGGACTGCGTCCGACTGCGCCTATTAGGCTCGATCGGGTCGGTGCCATCGCGCCGACCCGAAAGGAGCGCCATGCGGACCGACGACGACAGCTGGGATATCGAGTCGAGCGTGGGCGCCACCGCCCTCGGCGTCGCCGCCATGCGCGCGGCCGAATCCCGTCGCCCGGACGCGCTGTTCCACGACTCCTATGCCGAACTGCTGGTGACGGCCGTCGGCTCGGAGTCGTGGACGCGCATCGCCCGCGGTGAGGTCGAGGGCCTCGAGGAGGCCGCGACGCGGGCGATGGGCCCGATCATCGGCTCGTTGATCGCGCGCACCTGCTATTTGGATACTTACTGCCAGGATGCGGCTACTGACGGCATCAGTCAGTTCGTCATCCTGGCAGCGGGCTTGGATGCTAGAGCGTACCGACTCGAATGGCCCAGCGGGACAACGGTATTCGAATTGGATCTGCCAAAGGTATTGGAGTTCAAGGCGGTAGCGCTCGCGGACGTAGAGCCTGTGGCAGAGCGCCGTGAGGTTGCGGTGGATCTGCGTCAGGATTGGCCAACGGCGATGCGGGAGCACGGATTCGACCCTGCCGTGCCGACGGCATGGCTGGTCGAGGGACTGTTGCGCTACCTCCCGGCGGATGCGCAGGACCGGCTGTTCGACAGCATCGTGGCGCTGAGTGCGCCGGGCAGTCGCGTGGGGATCTACCGCTCGGGAATGCCGGCACCCGACCCGAATGCCGTGCGAGAGGTGGAATCCGCTGAAATCGACGTCCGGGTCGACGTCGGCACCCTGTGGTATTCCGACGAGGGCCGCAGCGATCCGATCGACTGGTTCACCAGCCATGGCTGGACGGCGACCCGCGCCGATCCGGTCGAGGTACTGCGCAACCGCGGCCGCGAAGTGCCGCAAGACGCCGCCGCGAAAATGACCACCGACATTTTGTTCACCGCCCGACGACCCTGAGGAGACAGCACACGATGACGCAGAGCGGCAGCACCAACGAAGGGGCGCTCTGGGGCGGACGTTTCGCGTCCGGACCGGCCGCGGCGATGGCCGCGCTGAGCAAGTCGACCCATTTCGACTGGGCGCTGGCTCCCTACGACATTCGCGCGTCGAAGGCACACGCGCGCGTGCTGCACAAGGCGGGACTGCTGTCGGAGAGCGACCTCGCCGCCATGCTGGCCGGACTGGATAACCTTGCGGCGGACGTGGATTCGGGTGCGTTTGCCCCCGCCGAGGCCGACGAGGACGTGCACGGTGCGCTGGAGCGCGGGCTGATCGATCGGGTCGGCGCCGAACTCGGCGGCCGACTGCGGGCCGGGCGCTCGCGTAATGACCAGGTGGCCACGCTCTTTCGGATGTGGCTGCGTGATGCGGCGCGCCGGGTCGCCGCCGGGCTTCTCGAGGTGGTCGACGCGCTGGTCGCCCAGGCGGCCGCGCATCCGGATGCGGTGATGCCAGGCAAGACGCATCTGCAGGCCGCGCAGCCGGTGCTGCTCGCGCATCATCTGCTCGCACACGCGCATCCGCTGCTGCGCGACATCGATCGGCTGCGCGACTTCGATAAGCGGGCGGCGGTGTCGCCCTACGGTTCGGGCGCCCTGGCCGGTTCCTCGCTCGGACTCGATCCGGAAGCCATCGCGACCGAACTGGATTTCGATGCGGCGGCGGCGAATTCGATCGACGCCACCTCCGCACGTGATTTCGCGGCCGAGGCGGCGTTCGTGCTCGCCATGATCGGCGTCGATCTGAGCAGGATGGCCGAAGAGGTGATCATCTGGAGCACACCGGAATTCGGTTACATCACCCTCGCCGACGCCTGGTCCACGGGCTCGTCGATCATGCCGCAGAAGAAGAATCCGGACGTCTCCGAACTCACTCGTGGCAAGGCCGGTCGCCTCATCGGCAATCTGACCGGACTACTGGCCACTCTGAAAGCCCAACCGCTCGCCTACAACCGGGATCTGCAGGAGGACAAGGAGCCCCTGTTCGATTCGGTCGCCCAGCTCGAGCTGCTGCTCCCGGCCATCGCGGGCCTGGTCTCGACGCTCACCTTCCACACCGACCGCATGGCCGAACTCGCCCCCGCCGGTTTCACCCTTGCCACCGATATCGCCGAATGGCTTGTCCGGCAGGGTGTTCCGTTCCGTGTCGCGCACGAGGCCGCAGGCGCCTGTGTGCGCGCCGCCGAGGCGCGCGGCGTCGGCCTGGACGAACTGACCGACGAAGAATTCGCCGCCATCGATCCCGCCCTGACCCCGCAGGTCCGCGAAGTCCTCACCGTGCAGGGCTCGATCGCCTCCCGCAACGCCCGCGGCGGAACCGCAGGCGTCCAGGTAGCGGCCCAACTCACCGAGATCCGCAACACCGTCGCCACCCTGCGCTCCCTTTCCTCCTAACCCGCGCCTCGCGCAGGCCCTCAGCTCAACGATCAAGATCAGGTGGAACTGAGGGCGGCATCGCCCGAGAGGCCCCACCATCAGTGCCACCTGATCTTGATCCAGGCCCTGTTGCTGGGGCGGGTGATCTTTCGATCCGCCGGTGCAAACCCTTAATATCGCTGGTTTACGCTGCGCCGATGACCCTGCTGTTGCTGGCGCTGGCCATCGCCTCCGAAATCACCGCGACCGTATCGCTCAAAATCTCCGACGGTTTCACCAAATTGGTGCCCGCGATCATCGTTGTCCTCGGCTATAGCGCGGCCTTCTTCTTCCTGTCCCAGGCTTTGAAGCGCGGCATGCCGATCGGTGTCGCCTATGGCATCTGGTCGGCGGTCGGCGTCGCGGCCATCGCCGTCATCGGTGTCCTTTTCCTCGACGAAAGACTTTCGCTGATCCAGGTCGGCGGCATCGCATTGGTGATTCTCGGTGTCTTGGCTCTGGAACTCGGTGGCGCACATTGACATCCACGCGGCGAGATTGCCGGTGGGTGGCTGTTGAATGACGGCTCATGAAGAGAGATTTCGAGGCGCTCAACTACGCCCTCGACGGCGCCGACCACGCGTTGATGCTGCGCCGGTGGGCGGCCTCGGAGCGCAGCTGCGAACTCGTCGCATTGGATTCCGACACACTGTGGCTCGCCGTCGCACACGAGCCGGAGCTGACCGAAGACGCCGCGCTCGCGCAGGCCTTGGAGGGGTATCTGTACTGCCCGGACGCTGCCGAACAGGATCGCGATTCACTCGATGAACTCGCCGAATCCATGCTTCGGCAGCTGTGGCGCTTCTGGTGGGACTGATCGGTCTCGTTGCGCCCTGCGCATTTTGCCGAATTCGTCCCATGGGAGGCGGCGGCGAACGTAGCATCGGCCGATGGATCGGACGCTTGCTCAGCTGAGTAGACGCGGGTAAGGGTATGGCATCGGAACCGGGCGATGTAGTACTCGAGGCCCAGGCGTTGGGGAAACGCTACGGCGGTGTCGAGGCGTTGCGGGGAGCCAACTTTCAGGTCCGCGCCGGTGAGGTCGTCGCATTGATCGGCGATAACGGCGCGGGTAAATCCACACTGGTGAAATGCCTTTCCGGGGCGGAACAACCGGATTCGGGGACCATCCTGCTCGACGGTTCGGAAACGGTGCTCGGTACGCCGACCGCCGCACGCAATCTCGGCATCGAAACCGTATATCAGGACCTCGCCGTCGCACCCGATCTGGACCCGGCCGCCAACCTCTTCCTCGGCCGGGAACTGATTCGCCGCGGGTGGGCGGGCAGACTCGGCATGCTCGACAAGCGGGCGATGCGAAACCAAGCCGTCGAGCACTTCCGACGCCTCGGCGTGACACTGCAGAGCGCTGATGTGCCGATCGGCGCCCTGTCGGGCGGACAGCGCCAGAGTGTCGCTGTGGCGCGCGCGGTGCTGTGGGCGAGCAAGGTCGTCTTCATGGACGAACCGACCGCGGCCCTCGGGGTTGTGCAGCGCGAGCGGGTGCTCGAGGTGATCCGCAATGTGCGCGACCAGGGCATTGCCGTCGTTCTGATCAGCCACAATATGCCCGAGGTGCTAGCGGTGGCCGACCGGATCGAGGTGCTGCGACTCGGCAAGCGGGTGGCCCGGTTCGTCGCCGCCGATGCGACGCTGGAGCAGTTGGTCGGCGCGATGACCGGAGCGCTGTCACATGAGGACGCCGCATGAGGAAAGCAGCGCCGAATGGCGGCCCCGATCTGCCGGAACGCACTGTACTGCAACGACTTCTGGGCGCGAGTACGTTGTGGATCGGTGTGGTGCTCGTTGTACTATACGTCGTTTTCAGCGTCATCCGCCCCGACGCCTTCCCCACCCGCTTCACCCTGCAGACTCTGCTGATCGAAACGTCGGTGCTGCTGGTGCTTTCGGTGGGCATGACCTTCGTGATCATCACCGCTGGCATCGACCTGTCGGTCGGCATGGTGCTGATCTTCGCGGGCGTGCTCGGCGCGAAAACGATGGAATGGCTGAGTCCCGACGAGAACGCGACCGGCGCCGGCTGGGGAATTATCGGTGTCGGTTTCCTGATTTCCATTGCGGGCGGCGGCATCTGGGGCCTGCTCAATGGAATTCTGGTGGCAAAGGCCAAGATTCCACCGCTGATCGTCACACTCGGCTCATTCGGTGCGGCACTCGGTGCGGCACAACTCATCACCGGCGGTGTCGACACCAGAACGGTGCCCGATAAGCTGCGCAACTCGTTGGGTTTCGGGACGTCACTGGGTGGCGTACCGAATCTGGTGCTGGTCGCGGCGGTGGTAACGGTGCTCGCCGCCTTGGTGCTGCACACAACCCGATTCGGCCGCTACACCTATGCGATCGGCTCCAATGAGGAGGCCGCGCGGCGCTCGGGCATCGCGGTCACCCGCCACCTCGTGCTGGTCTATCTGATGACCGGATTACTCGCCGGGCTGGCCGGATTCATGAATCTGGCCTACTTCGGCACGACCACCATCGGCGGACACGGTACCGACAATCTGGATGCCATCGCCGGTGTAGTCATCGGCGGGACAAGCCTTTTCGGCGGGATCGGCACCATCGTCGGCACCGTCATCGGCGTCTTCATTCCGTCGGTGCTGCGCAAGGGCTTCGTCATCGCGGGTGTGCCGGTGTTCTGGCAGCCGATCGCGGTGAGCGCGGTGCTGGTCGGGGCGGTGTGGTTCGACCAACTGCGCCGCCGGGCCCGAGACCGCAAGTAGAGAGGTAAGCAGTTACAACACTGCGCGATAAGAGAATAGGCGGAGGTAGCCAAATGAGGGTGGCGAAGCGGACCGCGGTGGTGATCGGCGCGATGGCGGCGGTCGGCGCACTGGTGGTGGGCTGTGGTGGTTCGGTGAACAATTCCGGCAGCACGGATGCCAAGAAATTGGTGCTGATTCCGGGTGTCGCCGACGAACCGTTCTACATCTCCATGCAGTGCGGCGCGCAGGACGAGGCGAGCAAACTCGGCTACAAACTGCAGACGCAGGCGCCGACCAAATTCGATGCGGGCGCGCAGACTCCGGTGCTGACCGGCGTGGTGGCCAATAAGCCAGGCGGCATCCTGATCGCCCCTACCCATGCGCAGGCAATGGCGAATCCGATCAAACAGGCCAAGGATGCCGGGATCAAAATCATCGAGGTCGATACCGCACTGGACGACACCTCGATCGCGCTGTCGTCGATCGCATCCGATAACAAGAAGGGCGGCGAACTCGCGGCGCAGACGCTCGCCAAGCTCATCGGCGACAAGGGCCCCGTACTGGTGATCAACACCAAGGCCGGAACCTCCACTACCGACGCGCGTGCCCAGGGTTTCGAAGATGCGGTGAAGGCCTATTCGGGCATCACCTCGCTCGGCGTGCAGTACAACAATAATGAAGCGGCTCAGGCGGCTTCGATCGTCACCGCGACACTGGCCGCCCATCCCGACCTCGCCGGGATCTTCGCCACCAACCTGAGTTCGGCCGAAGGCGCGGCCACCGGATTGCGCAATGCCAATAAGCTCGGCCAGGTCAAATTGGTCGGCTTCGACGCGAGTCCGAAACAGGTCGAGGATCTGAAAGCCGGTACCGTGCAGGCACTTATCGCACAGGATCCGGCCGGGATCGGCGCGAAGGGCGTCGACGAGGCCGCGGCCGCGCTGGAGGGCAAGCCAGTGATCCGCAATATCCAGACCGATATGGTGGCTATTACCCAGGCCGATATGGATGCCAACTCGAAGTACTTCTACAAGCGCAAATGCTGACGGAGTCGACGTTGGGTCCGAGCACGCTCGGACCCGACTAATCCTCCACGCGCACCGCGTACCCTGAATTCTCCAGCGCGGCAAGCACATCGTCTCGGTGCGTAGGACCCCGGGTCTCCAACGTCAGCGATACCTCGACCTCGTCGACCGCGAGCCACCCACCGGTCCGCGAGTGCACCACATCCACCACGCTCGCCCCGGTCTTCCCGATCACGGCGAGCAATCCGCTCAACGCGCCGGGAAGATCCGGAATCGTCACGCGTACAGCCAGATACCGCCCGGCCGCACCCAGTCCGTGACCGATGATTCTGGTCAGCATCATCGGATCGATATTGCCACCGGACAGGATCGCGCATACCGACCCCTGCAGCCCGAGTTCGGTGGGCTCGCAACTCATCAGGGCCGCCACCGCGGCGGCACCGGCGGGCTCGACGATCAACTTCGCGCGTTCCAGACACAGCAGCAGCGCCTTGGACAGCGCATCCTCATCTACCGTCACCACTGCGGGCACATGCGCCGCGACATGCGCGAACGGCACCTCACCCGGCAGTCCGACCGCAATACCGTCGGCCATGGTCGACATCCGCGCCACCCGCATCGGCTTACCCGCCGCCAGCGAATCCGGCCATGCCGCGGCCTGGGCCGCCTGCACCCCGACCACCCGCACTCGCGGTGCGACATGATGCAGGGCAATGGCGACCCCAGCGAGGAGCCCACCACCGCCGGTCGGCACGATCACCGTTCCGACCTCGGGCATCTGCTCGATGATCTCCAGTGCCACCGTCGCCTGCCCGGCGACGATATCGGCGTGATCGAACGGATGGATCAGTGTCGCACCGGTCCGTTCGGCGAAATCCAGTGCGGCATCCAGCGAGTCGTCGATGGTCTCACCGACCTGGCGCACCTCGGCGCCATACGCCTTGGTGGCCACCAACTTCGGCAGCGAAGCACCCATCGGCATGAACACGGTCGAGCGAATCCCGAGCGAAGCCGCGGCCCATGCGACGCCCTGCGCGTGATTGCCCGCACTTGCCGCCACCACGCCGCGCGCCCGATCTTGCGCCGGTAGGTTCGCGATCCGGAAATACGCCCCGCGCGGCTTGAAGGAGCCAGTGCGCTGTAGGTTTTCGCACTTCAGCCGCACCTCGGTTCCGGCAAGCTCTGACAACACCCGTGACGCGACCACCGGCGTCCGTCGAATCACCGGCGCCAATGCCGCCGCGGCCGCCTCGATCCGCTCCAGTCCCAGCAACTCCATGCGCCCATGCTGCCAGCCCATGGCACGAATGCGCTGCGACATGGTCAGGAATCATCCGATGATTTCCCGCGCCTATCCGGCCTTCGCGATATTGTGCGCAATGGCGCCGAGCCGCGCCAGTCGCGCATCGCCCAACGGCGTCAACCTCCCACCGAGCCGATTGGTGACGAAGGCCAGCGACATACCGGTAGCCGGATCAGCGAACGCCCCCGAACCACCGAGGCCGAAATGACCGAAGGCGGAGACGGGTTCGGCCTTCGACGGCTTCATCGGCACACCGTGGTAGCCCAGCGCCCACGGAATGCGAAACGCTAGAACGTAATCGGGAGTGAAGACCTGGCGCTGGGTGATCTGTTCGATCGTTTCCGGCCGCAACAACTGGAAGTCCCCGAGTCGCCCATCGGTCGCGAGCGCGCTGTACATCCTCGCCAGCGCACGCGCCGAGAAGACCCCGTTGACGCCCGGAATCACGCAATCATGCAGGCGCGGATCGGAAACCATATCGGCGAACCCGCGTGGTGTGGTTTCGGCGGCCGCCGCGAAACGAGTCCGGCCCATCAGCCGCGCACTGTTGTCCCAATTCATCCCCGCGACGGTGAGCCGCGGAAAGTTGGTGGCAATGCGGCCGCGCTCGGATTCCGGCACCCGGAACCAGAGCTCTTGCGCCGCAAGTGGTTCCGCGATTTCGGTGCGCAGCAGCTCGGTGAAGTCCGAACCGGAGACCCGTCGAATCAGCTCGGCGACCAAATGTCCGAAGGAGATTCCGTGATAGCCGCTGGTCACCGTGTGGCGCGGATCGGGGGCGCAGGCCGCGAGTGCGGCGGTGACCTCGGCATCGTCGAAGAAACGCGCCACCGGCCCTGGCAGCAGATCACGCAACCGATGCAGACCCGCCCGATGCGTGAGCATTTCCCGCACCGTAATGCGGTCCTTACCCGCCGCCCCGAATTCGGGCCAGTAGGTGGCGACCGGCTCGTCGTAGTCGAACAGACCGCGCTCGGCCAGTCGGTGCGCCAGCGTCGAGACCACACCCTTGCCGGTGGAATAGGCCATTGCCACGGTATCGGCGGCCCACGGCACGCCCGGATGCGCGAATCCGGCCCACACGTCCACCACCGGTTCGCCATGCTGATAGACCACGAGCGACCCGCCGCCGTCGCTCGGCCGCCGAAACAGTCTGTCGAACTCGGCGACCAGGCGCACATAGCGACGATCCACCGACTGCGTTGCCGTAAGTGTCATCGGATTACCTCTGTCGTTAGGCCGACCAACAGCATCGCACGACGGCCATGCGGCCCATCGTGCTGCCGAAATTCCAACCGTGAGACCAGTCGGTTCGGTGAACTTTTCCTGACTGTCACATCCGCGACCGAGATCGCAATACGGCTCGCATAGCGTGCCAGCATGCCCCCGAGACGACGATCGGCGCTACTGGCCAGGTTGGTTGTCGACGAACCAGGCCGACCGCAAGTGATCCTCGGCGAACTGCGCCGGGTGATTCTGGATGGCGCCGTGCCGCCGTGCACCGTGATCCCGCTGCGCGAGGTCGCCGAATTATTCGGCGTCAGCCATATCCCAGTGCGCGAGGCGCTCAAGACATTGATCGGGGAGGGACTGGTCACCCATCGGCCGCACGGTGGGTACGCGGTGGCCCAGCTGACCTCCAACGAGCTGCGCGAAATGTATATCGCGCGGGAGACGCTGGAAACCGCCTCACTGGCGGCCGCGGCCCGCAATGCCACCGACGCCGACCGCGCCCGCCTGCTCGAGGTGAATTCGCTACTGGAACAGGCGATTCGAGATGACGACCCGGTCTCGTACCATCGCCAGTCTCGCCATTTCCACGTGGCGCTGACCAAGCCGTCGCGGATGTTCCGGCTGCTGCACATGCTCGAATCCGCGTGGAATGTCACCGAGCCCGTGCAGTCCATGGTGCATATCGGCCCCGGCGATCGGGTGCGCCTGCATACCGATCACGCGCTGATGCTCGATGCATTCATGGCCCGGGACGTGGATCGCCTTCTGCTGGTGGCCGAACGGCATCACCGCAGGTTGGAAACGGTAATCGCGACATTGCCGACCGATACCGGACTGCTCGCGCCGGAAGATATATCGATCGCGCAATAGCCGGGCAATAACTGCGCAATGGCGGGGCAATGCATGGTTCTTACCGTCGTTTCGATCACACCGCTAGCGACTGCTTGCAGGTCGGTCGAAATAGCACAGCCACCCTCGGATGGGAAACACCATGACCGAAACGCTTACCACCGCGGCGCCGCCTGTTCCCGCGTCGCCCGCCTACGACCCACGGCTGACGAATGCGGATCTGGCCCCGCTGCGCGAGCAGACCTGGGGTACCTACAACATCTTCGCGTTCTGGATGTCGGACGTGCACAGTGTCGGCGGCTATGTCACCGCGGGCAGTCTGTTCGCACTCGGACTAGCCAGCTGGCAGGTACTCGTGGCGCTGCTGATCGGCATCACCATCGTCTATTTCTTCTGCAATCTGGTCGCGAAGCCGAGTCAGGTGACCGGGGTGCCCTATCCGGTCATGTGCCGCAGCGCATTCGGGGTGCTCGGCGCGAATATTCCGGCGATCATCCGTGGCCTGATCGCCGTCGCCTGGTACGGCATCCAGACCTTCCTCGCCTCGGCGGCGCTGGATGTCGTACTGGTGAAACTGTTTCCGAGCCTGGCCCGGTATGCGGTCGTCGACGACTATGGGTTCCTCGGTCTCTCGGTGCTCGGATGGGGCAGTTATCTATTGCTATGGGTGGTGCAGGCCTGCGTGTTCTGGCGCGGCATGGAATCGATTCGCAAGTTCATCGACTTCTGCGGTCCCGCTGTATATGTCGTGATGTTCCTGCTCTGCGGTTACCTGATCGCCAAGGCCGGTTGGAGCGCCATCGACCTGAAGCTCGGTGAGGTGAAGTACACCGGCTGGGCCTCGGTCCCCGTCATGCTCGGCGCGATCGCGCTGGTGGTCTCCTATTTCTCCGGTCCGATGCTGAACTTCGGCGACTTCTCCCGCTACGGAAAGAGTTTCGCGGCGGTGCGGCGCGGCAATCTGCTCGGGCTGCCGGTCAACTTCCTGCTGTTCTCGCTGCTGGTGGTGATAACCGCATCGCTGACGGTCCCGGTCTACGGTCAGCTGATCACCGATCCCGTTGCGACGGTGGCCCGTATCGACAGCACCTTCGCGATCGTCCTGGGCGCGTTGACCTTCACCATCGCCACCATCGGCATCAATATCGTCGCCAACTTCATCTCACCGGCCTTCGACTTCTCGCACGTCAGCCCGCAGCGAATCAGCTGGCGCGCGGGCGGCATGATCGCCGCGGTCGGCTCGATCCTGATCACGCCGTGGAACCTGTACAACAATCCGGAGGTCATCCACTACACCCTGGAAGTGCTGGGCGCATTCATCGGCCCGCTGTTCGGTGTCCTCATCGCCGACTACTACCTGGTGCGCAAACAGCAGGTCGTCGTCGACGACTTGTTCACCTTGTCGCGGACCGGAACCTATTGGTACAGCAGGGGTTACAACCCGGCAGCGATCATCGCCACCGCCGTCGGCGCGATCGTCGCGGTGATCCCGGTGCTCGCCAAGGATGTCACCGGCATGTACACCGCCGCGCAGTACAGCTGGTTCATCGGCTGCGGCCTCGGCTTTCTCGTCTACTACCTGCTGGCCACCCGAACCCGGTTGGCAGTGAAGGGAGTCAGTGCCTGATGCGCATCCGGGTCGTCAACCCGAATACCACCAGGGCGATGACCGACACGATCGAGCAGTGTGCCAAGGCCGTAACGGGCCGGGGCACGCTGCTCGATGCGGTAACCGCCGACATGGGGCCCGCCTCGATCGAGAGTCATTATGACGAAGCCCTCAGCGTCCCAGGCATTCTCGACGCCATCCGGCGCGGCGAACACGAAAGTATCGACGGCTATGTGATCGCGTGCTTCGGCGATCCCGGCTTGGATGCGGCCCGAGAACTGGCACGCGGCCCGGTAATCGGCATCGCGGAGGCAGCCATGTACACCGCAAGTCACCTCGGTGGCGGCTTCAGCATCGTCACGACGCTGAGCCGCACCATCGGCCGCGCGGATGAACTGGTGTATCGCTATGGCATGCGGCGCTTTTGCCGCGGGATCCGCGCCTGCGAGATCCCGGTGCTCGCCCTGGACGATCCGGATGCGCGCAAAATCATCACGCAGGCCTGCAGCGATGCGGTCGACGCCGATGGCTCTGATGCGATCGTGCTCGGTTGCGCGGGCATGGCCGACCTCTGTAACCACATTCGCGACGAGATCGGCGTACCGGTGATCGACGGCGTTGCCGCGGCCACCCTCACCGTGCAGTCGCTGATCACCCTCGGCCTGCGCAAATCGGGTAGGGGAGAGTTCGCCACGCCACAACCGAAGCCGTACAGCGGTCTGCTGCGTTCCTTCGGCTCGAAACTCTGAGCCGTCAGGCGGCGGCGGTCAGGCGGCGGCGGTCAGGGTTTCCATGGCCGCATCGGGATCGTCGACATCGACTACGAGACGGGTGAACCCCGGACCGGCGAGGTCGATGAGAATGGCTTGGCCGTCGAACCTGGTGTCCCAGAACTCTTTTCGCCCTCTGCCGCGATAGGTCCCCGCAGCGATCACACCGGGAAAGAAGGTGCCGGGTGCGCGGACCCACGGTGGGCGCAGATCGACCGGGGCGGGGGTCACCCCTTTGATATCGGCTAGATCGAAGGTCACGTGCTCGCGCAGCGCCAGTAGTCGGTGCCCGCCGAGCACATGAACCGTCACCTTATCGTCTGTGACTTCGACTTCGACCATCGTGCACCTCGCTGAATTCAAGACCTCGTATGTGATCCAGGATCCGAGTCGCTCCTGTTCGCACCCTGTGTCGTTCCTGTGATTTCTCGAAGGCTTTGTTCGGTGTTACAAGTGCCGTGTATCCGCAGAAATACTTGCTGAAACGTAGATATGCGCATCAGAACATGTCAGGTGACACTCGAAAGTCAGCCAAGACATATGTCTCACCAAAAACCAGCAAGGAGAGGGACGCGCTCGCGCCGACTTGCCGGCCCACTCCAGGCCACCCGCGGACTCGGCCGAGGCAGCTACGCGCGGATCACCACCGACTAAGAAATGACGCCGGAGATGATCGGTGACTGCCTCGGCCTCGGCCGACGTACCGGCATCGGCTGACCTTCAGATGACCCGAAAAGCTTCTTCCGCGATATCGAGCACACCGAGCAACCACGGGGTGTAGCTCCCCGGATCGTCGGCGATCGCATCCCGCAGCGCCTCCGGCTGGATCCACGCATAGTCGGCGACCTCCGCCGGATCCGGCCGTGGCGCCGCGGACCGTAGGAACTCGGCATTCAGCCGACCGATGAGCACATGATCCCATTCGTGCTCCACTCGACCGGTCGCGGAATCCTGCGCGTGATACCGGAAGATGCCGACCTCTGTCAGCGCGGTGGCCAACCCCAACTCCTCGGCCAACCGGACCGCCGCGGCCGCCGCCACCGGCTCGCCCGGCGCGGGATGACCGCAGGCGGTGTTCGCCCACAGCAGCGGGAACCGAGTCTTGACCGCAGCGCGCTGCTGCAACAGCACCCGACCCGCATCGTCGTACAACAGCACCGAGAACGCGCGGTGCAGCAGCCCAGGCGCGGTATGCGCCTGCGCCACCGGGCACGCACCGACTGCGCGCCCTGCCTTGTCCACGAGCTCGACGGGCAGGGCTTCACGGTCGGTGATCGGTTTGGCCAGCGTTTCGGTCACAGCTCCACCTCGCTAGCGCTCGCCTCCGCTGTGACCGATGGTGCTGCGCCCATGATTCGCTGGCTCATGCCTCCACCTCGCTGGCTCATGCCTCCACCTCGCTGGCGGTCGCCTCCGCTGTGACCGATGGTGCTGCGCCCATGATCCGCTCGCTCATCGCCCCACCTTATCGGCGGCAATCAGCAGGTATTGGAAGCTGCCCTCCTTGTAGGCAGTCAGGAACGGCTTCTCCACCCCGGTCGCCAGCTCGGATTCGGTGCGCAGCTCCCAGTAGGGAATCGTGGCGGCGGTCAGATCGATCACATTGACCGGCACCAGATTGTTGTCGGCCAAAGCCCGGAAATACTCGCTGCGCGGATGAATCATGCAGCCGTAATGGGCGTCGATCCAGCTGACCGAGGCCGAGCGTCCGCCGTTGACATCATTGGAGCAGCCGGTGATGCAGACGTAGCGACCGCCGGGTTCGAGCAGCCTGGAGAACTCCTCGAACAGCTCGCCGAGCGCGACATACATGGTGGTCTCGTTGGTCCAGATGCCGCGCATGGCTCCGGTGTCGAAACCGGTATCGAGCATATTCCGGAAGTGGAAGCGCACCTTGTCCGCGACACCGCGATGGGCGGCCTGATCATTGGCGAAGCCGACCTGATATTCGGAAATGGTGACGCCGTCGACCTGACAACCGAAGCGCTGATTGGCCATAAAACTCGTACCACCGCGGCCTGATCCGCCGTCCATCAACCGATCGCCGGGCCGGATATCACCGAGGTGGTCCAACAGCAGCGAGGCCTGCGCGGTCTCGAGGCGGTGTAATTCCTTGACGAGCCGTTCTTCGCGAGAATCCGCCGGCCCGGCCAACGCCGCCTGATCGGGTTCGCCGATACCGTAGTGGTGGTGGAACAGCCCGTCGACCTCACCGAGTCTGGTATTGACCCGGTCGTCATTCGGGTTGTTGTTCCAGTACTCGGCAACGGCTTTCTGGTAGCTGGTGCGCAGGACGGACCCCGTGTCGGGATTGAGCATGGTCATGCCTGATCATCCTCTCGTGTTGCGGTACTACTGATTTCGTTGCGGTACTGGCTAATTCGACTCGTTGTAGCGCTTGCTCGCGGCATGCCAGGCGCGGTTGCCGCCCATCCATGCCCAGAGCCCGCCGAGGAATCGGCGCAATTCGGCCGATCCGGCCGCGGCCAGTGGACCGGCCTCCTGTTCGAATCGGTGCACCAGTTCGTCGTGCACGATGGCGGTGCGCAGCACCGCCTCGCGCCGGGAGCAGCGCTCCTCGGCGGCCAAGACCGTCGGCAGGTTGAATTCCCTACCGTCGGAACGGTCTTCGCGCGCCATCGAATACAGATCGTTCACCATCTGACTGGCGAGTGCGGCAGTGGTGACGACCCGGCGCACCCGCGGATCGGTGTACTCGGCGGCTTGGAGTTCATAGCCGCCGACCACATCGATCGGCGCCATACACGGCAGAAAACTGTGCGGCCGCCGATTGGTGAGGTACTCCCACACCGGTGGCATCCGGTGTGCGGCCCGCCAGCCCGCCTCCGCGCCGAGCGCGATGAACCATCCGGCGATCTCGGTACGCAATCGAGCAAGCTGTGCCGGGGTCGCATACCGGGACAGATGCTCGAAGGACGTACGAAACGCGCGCAGGATCGGATCGGCCTGCGACGCTCGTTCCAACTGTTGCTGGTAGCGCGCCGGAAGATGGACGGGATCCATTGCGGCGGCGGCCAATTCGAGGCGGGGGCCGAGTTCGGCCTCGGCGCTGGACGGCGTGCCGTCGGGTGCGGTCTCATCGGCTCCTTCCTCGCGGTAGTAATCGTCGACCGACCATTCGGAGACCGCGCATTTCGCGGCCGCGAGCAGCCGGTCGGGATCGTTGCTGTCCGGATGGGCGAGCATGATCAATCGGCCGAAGTCGGCATCGCGCAGTTCGTCCAGGCGCCCTGCGTAAAGGCCGATATCGCGCGCCCAGTCGATGAGCCCGTCGTTGACCAGTTCGGCCAACGCCGGATCATCGCGCAACGGCGGTGGACAGTACAGGGGTGGAATCGGTGCCGCGGTGCCGTGCAGGTAGGCCGATGCGGTACCTAATCCGGTGGGGCCGAATGGAATTCGTCTCCGAGGAGGTTCCGATTCGATTGCTGCCGGCGCAGCCCCCTGCGCCACGCCGACAGCGATCGATGTGGCGTTGAACGCCACCGGTGGCGGCTGGAGACCAGCCGCCCGGATAGTAG
The DNA here is from genome assembly GCF_044458905.1 of Nocardia sp. NPDC050408. Lineage (NCBI taxonomy): Bacteria > Bacillati > Actinomycetota > Actinomycetes > Mycobacteriales > Nocardiaceae > Nocardia > Nocardia sp. NPDC050408. Next base: position 240,877 of record NZ_JBITIL010000010.1, read on the forward strand.
GTGTGCGTGCGGGGTCGGGTACCTCAGTAGTAGGTAGTCCCGCTTGGGTGGTGGTGGACGTCGGAAGTAGGACTGCAGCCGCGCCCAGGCCGCTGGGTCCGCGCAGGCTCCGCGGAACAACCGTCTCAGGTTGGGTAGGTAGGTCCAGTTCTGGCGAATCAGTCTCCACCACCTGGGTTTCGGATGATTCGGGTATTGCTGTGCATTCGGGTAATTCCGTACTTTCCGGTATCTCGGCGTTTTCAGGTGGAGTCGTGGTTTCCGGTTCCGAAACCTCCAGCGGGAGTATCGGGGGAGCAGTGGTATCGAGGTTGGACAGCAGTGCCGCGACAGCGGCGGCCACCTCGTGGGTGGCGGGTGGTGCCGAGGCGCGCGAGAGCACCGACATCGGTCATCACCCCGGTCAGTCCGCCTGCCGGGCGACCAGGACGTTGTCGAGCACGCCCAGCGCGTCCGGCACCAGCACGGCCGCCGAGTAGTAGCAGCTGACCAGGTAGGAGATGATCGACTGGTCGTCGATGCCCTTGAAGCGGACGTTCAGGCTCGGCTCGTATTCGTCCGGAATTCCGGTCTGGTGCAGGCCGATGACGCCCTGATCCTTCTCGCCGGTGCGCATGGCAAGAATCGAGGTGGTCTGGGTATCGCTGACCGGGATCTTGCTGCACGGGTAGATCGGGACGCCACGCCAGGCGAACACGCGGTGCCCGTCCACCTCGACCGGATCCGGATACAAACCGCGCTTACTACATTCACGACCGAAGGCGGCGATCGCCTTCGGATGTGCCAGAAACAGTTTCGTACTGCGCCGCATACTCAACAGCTCATCCATATCGTCCGGCGTCGGTGCGCCGGACTCGCTGTAGATGCGCTGTTTCAGGTCGCAATTGTGCAGCAACCCGAAATCGGGATTGTTGACCAGGTCGCTCTCGCGTCGCTCGTAGAGCGCCTCGATGGTCAGCCGCAGCTGCTGTTCGACCTGGTTCATCGGATCGTTGAACAGGTCGGCGACGCGCGTGTGCACCCGCAGCACGCTCTGGGCCAGGCTGAGCTCGTATTCGCGCGGGGCGGCGTCGAGGTCGACGAAGGTGCCTGTCAGCAACGGCTCACCGAAGTGGCCCGAGGAGATCTCGATATTCGCCTCGCCCTTGGTATTTTGCGGGCGCGCCGGTGCGTCGGCGATACGGGACAATTGCTCGCGCAGCGCCGGGGTGTTCTCGAGCATTTCCTCGAGCCTTTGCCGGGGCAGCACCAGCATTGTGGTCTGAGTGATGGTTTTGACGGTCACCGGCCAAATTCCGGACCCGTCGATGAGGGTTTCATCGCCGAAGAAATCGCCGCCGCCCAGCATGCCGAGCTTGGTTTGCTCGCCGAATTCACCGGTGCCGATCTTGCTGAGCTTGCCGTGCACGATCAGCATGACCTGATTCATCGGATTGCCGAATTCGGCGACCACCGTACCGGGTTCGAGGTCACGCTGCTCGAAACGCTGGGCCAGTGCCCGCAGCGCGTCTTCGTCGTCGAAGTCTCGCAATTGCGGAAGTTCGGTGAGTTCCATCGGGATCACTCTGGCTTGCGAGCCGTCGATGACGAACTCGACCTCACCGTTGCCCACGGTGTGGGTCAACCGTCGGTTCACACGATAAATACCACCGTTGACCTGCGTCCACGGCAACGCACGGGTGAGCCAGCGCGAGGTGATGCCCTGCATCTGCGGCTCGGATTTTGTGGTGTGCGCGAGCTGGTGGGCGGCACCGGTGCTGAGGCTCTTGTGCCCGTTGGTTTCTGTTTGGACTGGCATTTCGATGGTCATGCGTTGTCCTCACCTGAGATGGTCACCGAGACGGTCGATTGTGCTGTATTTGTTGTCGATCGCATTTCGAAATCGGCGGTGGTGCACAACAATTCGACAGGCGGCAGGCCTGCTGGGTATGGCGGCATGGTTGCCGAGAGAAGTGGCGGGACCGAGGCATGCAGACGGTAACCGACTCTCCCGTGCGAATTGGCTTACGCGACATTGCGTTCCGAACGGCTTCGATCCTAAACCGCGAAAGATGCTGTGCGCACGCGAATCTCGAAGAAGAAGCCACGAGAATGCTGGTCTGTTTTTCGGATGGTTACGACATGACCTCGATACGGATAACTGCCGATAACGACCCTGGATGGATCGGCGCGGACCGAGCAAGCTGCGCGGTCGGTATCTTTTGCGCACCGCCGCCGCGAACATCCCGCATCATCGGCCCAGACCTGGCATGGAACCTGTCACAGCCGCCCCATAATGGATACACGGTGTGGGAAGCTCGTCTGAGCACATCGGGGTGTGTGATGCGGGTCACTTTGCAGGGTAGGGCCAGGAGCGATCGTGAAGTTGAATGTGGAAAGTGTGGTCGGGTCGGTGCAGCGGTTGATGGCAACGGCCCAGAACGGCCTCGAGGTCATCCGCTTCGGCGGGTTGAGCACCGATGTCGAGTCGTCGCCGTTCGAGATCGTCGAACGGCGCAGAATGTATCGACTGCGCCATTACTTCCCCGACGATCCGACGCCGAGCCTCGGCCTGAGCGACGGACCCGCAGGCGACAGCGTGCGTAACCACGGAGGGCCCCGGGACGGCCGCCATGGACACCGCCCGGTCGCGGTCCTGGTGCCGCCGCTGATGGTCAATGCCGATATCTGGGATGTCAACGCCGAGGACGGCGCGGTCGGCATTCTGCATCGCGGCGGAATCGACTGCTGGGTGATCGATTTCGGTTCGCCCGCAAGTGAGGAGGGCGGCTGGGAACGGGATCTGGCCGATCACGTCCTCGCGGTCAACAGCGCCATCGATACAGTCTGCGAAGCGACCGGCGCCGATGTGCACCTGATGGGGTACTCGCAGGGCGGCATGTTCGCCTATCAGGCCACCGCCTACCGGTCCGGTAAGGGTGTGGAGAGCATCGTGACCTTCGGCAGCCCCGTGGATGTGGTCGCGGGTATGCCGTTCGGACTGCCGTACGGCATGGTCTCCGATGTCGCGGAGTTCCTGGCCGACCATGTGGTGACCCGGCTGCCGATCACCGATTCGATGGTCCGGCTCGGCTTCCAGATGCTCGATCCGGTGAAGACCGCCAAATCGCGCATCGACTTCCTGCGCCAGCTGCACGACCGGGAGGCGTTACTGCCCAAGGAACGTCAGCGTCGGTTCCTCAATAATGACGGTTGGGTCGGCTACGCCGGTCCGGCGGCGGCGGATCTGCTCAAGCAGTTCGTCGCGCACAACCGAATGATGCTCGGCGGCTTCGTGATCCGGGGCCACCCGATTTCACTGGCCGAACTGAAGTGCCCGATCCTGGCGTTCGTCGGCGAGGTCGACGATATCGGCCAACCCGCCGCGGTGCGCGGTATTGTCCGGGCCGCGCCCAACGCGGAGGTATACGAAGCCAGTTTGGTGGCAGGACATTTCGGCCTCGTCGCGGGCAGCATGGCGACCAGGCACACCTGGCCGCTCGTGCGTCAGTGGATCGATTGGATGGACGGCGATCAGCCGCTGCCGCCGGAGATCGCGCCGATGACCGAACATGTGGCGACCAACCGACCGAATTCGGCGGCCACACGAGTCGTGCACACCGCGGCCACCCTGGCCGAGGCGGGCGCGGGCGTCGGCAAGGTGCTGGAGGGCTTGGCCAGCAATACCGTGCGCGGGTCGATCGAACTCGCCGGTGAAGCCGCACGCGCACTGCCGCGACTGACCCGGCTCGGCATGATCCAGCCGCATACCCGCATCTCGTTGGGGCGACTGGTCGCCGAGCAGGCGCGGCGGGCGCCGCTGCGCGATCTGTTCCTCTTCGACGATCGCGTGCACACCAACGCCGCAGTGAACGTGCGCATCGATAATGTCGTGCGCGGGCTCATCTCCGTCGGCATCCGCCCGGCCATGCGCGTCGGTGTGGTGATGGAGACCAGGCCGAGCGCGCTGGCCACCGTCGCCGCGCTGTCCCGTATCGGTGCGGTGTCCGTATTACTCGCCCCCGGTAGCGAGTTGGAGCGGGCCATCGAACTCACCGGCATCAAAGCCCTGGTCTCGGATCCGGAGAATCTGCGAGCGGCGGCGGCTACCGATACGCGGGTCCTGGTGCTCGGCGGCGGCGCCGCGCGCGCTCTCGATATTCCGTTGAGCGAAGACGTGATCGACCTGGAACAGATCGATCCGACGCAGGTGGAGCTGCCGGCCTGGTATCGCCCGGATCCGGGTCTGGCGCGGGAATTGGCGTTCGTGCTCGTCACCGGCACCGGTGACCGGCTGGAGACCAAATACATCACCAACCACCGTTGGGCGCTGTCGGCCTTCGGCACCGCGACCTCGGCCGATCTGGATCGCAAGGACACCGTCTACTGCCTTGCGCCGCTGCATCATTCGTCCGGTCTGCTGGTGAGCCTCGGCGGCGCGATCGCGGGCGGCAGCCGGATCGCGTTGGCCAGGTCGCTGGATCCGACCAGTTTCGGCGAGGAGGTGCATCGCTACGGCGTCACGGTGGTCACCTACACCTGGACCATGCTGCGCGACATTCTCGACGCCGAAGTCTTCTCGTCCGGACTGCGTTCACCCACCGCGTCGGCTCCGCCGACTGCCACCCCAGCTTGGCACCCTATCCGCCTGTTCATCGGCTCGGGCATGCCCGCGGGCTTGTGGCGACGCACGACCGAGCAGTTCGCGCCTGCTCGGGTGCTCGAGTTCTACGCCTCCATCGAGGGCGACGTGGTGCTGGCCAATGTGGCCGGTGTGAAGGCGGGCTGCAAGGGCCGTCCCGTGCCCGGCACCGCCAAGGTGGAGTTGGTCGCCTACGACCCGGTCACCGAACAGATCCAGACAGACGGGTCGGGCTTCGCGCGTCGGTGCGCGGATAACGAGGTCGGTCTGCTGATCGGCAAGGCGACCGATGGCGTAGACCTCTCCGACGGCGGGTTCCGCGGGGTATTCACCGCGGGCGATGCGTGGATGCCGACGGAAAACCTCTTCCGCCGCGACAGCGACGGCGACTACTGGCTGGTCGATCGCACGGACACGGTGATTCACACCGAACGCGGTCCGGTCTTCACCCAGCCCATCGTCGACGTGCTCAACGACATCACCGCGGTCGATATGGAGGTCGCGTACGAACTGCCCGCCGGCGAGCATGCGGTGGCGGCGGCGGCGGTCAGCGTCCGCAACGGTTTCCGGCTGGAACCCAAGGACGTGACCGAGGCGGTGCGCGCACTCGATCCGGACCAGCGGCCCGACATCGTGTACGTCGTCGACGAGATCCCGCGCAGTTCCTCCTACCGCCCGTCGACGCGGGCCGTGCAGGCGGCGGGCCGCCCGCGGCCGGGACCTGATACCTGGTGGTACAACCGGGAATCCGACGCGTACGAAATCCTCACCGAGGACGAGGCCGCAAACATCTTCGGCACCGAGTGAGCCCGTCCCCCGTCGTTCCGGTTTTCGGCCGGAACGGCGGGGTAGCGTGGACGCCAGGTCCGCGGCGACAACGGAGGTTTCGAGATGTCGTGGAAGGTCAAGCTGGGCGTCGGCATATTGGCACTGCTGGGTGCGCTGATGGTGATCGGGTTCGTGAAGAGTCTGGTGCTGTCCCTGGTGCCACTGGCGATCCTGCTGTTAGCCGGTTACGGCGTGTTCCGGCTCTACGTCGGCAGTCGCGGCAAAGCCAAAGCCACCGGGACCGAAGCGCCACAGCTGCCGGCCACCCCGCCACCCGCGCTCCCGCCCCGTCCCACGAAGGATGCGGCGACCAGACTGCGCGAAATCCGCGAGGAAGCGGCCCCTCAGCAGCGGCAGCCGTAGGCTTGTACGCTTGACGCGCCGGATCGTGTTGGCGAGTCGGTTGATTCATTACCAAGAGGGCGGTTCCTCGCGGGCTGCCCGGCGCATCCGGGTGGCGTAGTTGCCACGTCGACAACTGTTCAGGGGTGCAGTGAGACCGAGCCTTATCTACCGCAGCGGAACCATCTACGAGCTGTTGATGCGGGGGCTGTATGGGCGGCACTACCCCGCTCGGTATCGCGCGATAGCCGAACTCGTGCCCGATGGCGCCAGCGTGGTCGACCTGTGCTGTGGGCCCGCGACGCTGTACACCCGCTACCTGCGCGACCGGTCCATCGAATACGCCGGACTCGACCTCAACGGCCGATTCATCGCCAGGCTGGCCCGGGCGGGTGGACGCGGCGTGGTGTGGAACTTGCGTTCCGATACCCCACTGCCCGAGGCCGATTACGTCATCATGCAGTCGAGCCTGTATCACTTTCTGCCCGAACCTGCTCCGGTCATCGATCGGATGCTGGCGGCGGCGGGAAAGCAGGTGATCATCGCGGAGCCGATTCGCAACTTGGCCACAAGCGACAATCGGGTGCTCGCCGCGATCGGCCAGCGGTTCACCGATGCGGGCGACGGCGCACAGGCGCGCCGGTTCAGCGAGGCGACTCTGGACGCGTTCTTCCGCGGTTACGAGGCGCGCGTGGTACAGCGGTCGCTGATCGCCGGTGGCAGGGAGAAGCTGTTCGTGCTCACCGCGTGAGGCGGGCCCGGCGCTCGCCTAAACGGTGTATGCGGTGACGGCGTCGATGACCCTGGCGATCTGATCGTCGGTGAGGTCGGGCCAAAGTGGCAGGCGAACAACGGTTCCCGAGAATTCGGCGCTGCGCAGACAGGGCTTCGGGGTGCGGCCCAGTTTGAGTCCGGCCGGGCTGGAATCCAGCGGAACATAGTGGAACGGCGCCGAAATACCGCGTGCGGCCAGATGTGCGATCAGATCGTCGCGCTGCCGCTCGGTAGGTGTGCGCAGGTAGTACAGATGCGCGGTATGTGTTCGGTCCTCGGGCACCGCCATGAGCCGGACATCGTTGCGGCGGGCCCAGTCCGGCAGTGCGGCGGCGTACGCGTCCCAAACCCGGTGCCGTCCGGTCTGGATCGTCTCGAATTCGTCCAGCTGCGCGTCCAGCACCGCCGCGTTGAGCTCGCTGGGCAGATAGCTGGAGCCGATATCCTGCCAGGAGTACTTGTCCACCGCGCCGCGCAGGAAACGAGCGCGGTCGGTGCCCTTCTCGCGGATGATCTCGGCGCGCGACATGAGGATCTCGTCGGTGAGCAGTAGTGCACCGCCCTCGCCGCAGTGCACGTTCTTGGTGTCGTGGAAGCTGAGCGTACCGAGGGTGCCGAGGGTGCCCAGTGGGCGATCGCGCCACCGGCCGCCGAGGCCGTGCGCATTGTCCTCCACAATGGCGATGCCGTGCGCGTCGGCGAGTGCGAGCAGCCCGGCCATATCGGCGGCCACCCCGCCGTAGTGGATGACCACAACGGCCTTGGTTCGCTCGGTGATCACCGCGGCGACCGATTCGGGATCCAAATTGCCTGTTTCCGGGTCGATATCGGCGAAGACACAGGTGGCGCCGCGCAGTGCCATGGCCGTCGCGGTCGACGTGAACGCGAAACTCGGCACGATCACCTCGTCGTCGGGGCCGAGCTCGAGCAGCAGACCCGCCATCTCCAGTGCGGAGGTGCACGAGGTGGTCAGCAGCGCATGCGGCGCCTCGGTGATGGTCTTCAGCTTCGCGGTGGCCGAGGCGGTGAACCGCCCGTCGCCGTGACTGTGGTCGGAGGCGAGAACGGCCTCCAGATTGGCCAGTTCGCGGCGGGCCCGGAACGGGCGGCTGAAGATGACTCGGTCAGTGCTCAACCTGGTCGTTCTCCCTGCTGGCGGCGGTTGTGGTCATTTCTCGGTTATCCGCCGGGCGCGGCGTCGGCGAACCGACGGTCAGGTACAACGGCTTGCCGACGAGGATATGCAAAGCCACACCGAGGTATTCGGCGATGAGTCCCAGCGAGAACAAGATCGTTCCCGAACATAGCAGCAGCACGACGATCATCGAGGCCCAGCCCTCGGGCGCCCAATTATCGGCGGTGAGCGCCTCGTATACGACGAAGGCGGCCATCACGCCACCGGCCAGCGCGAGGGTTACCCCGAGCAGGCTGACCAGCCGCAGGCCCCGGGTTCCGCTGCACAGAACCATTTTCCAGAACAGCGAGAACAGACGGCGATAGTTGTAGCCGGAGTCCTCACGGCCCTCGGCGCGCAAGGTCACCGGCACCTGGGCGACGGTGCCGACCACCCAGGTCAGCGCGACGTCGAGGTAGGCGCCGTTGGAGGCGACCTCGGCGAGTTGGCGGCCGATATCGCCGCGGATCAGCCGGTAGCTTTCGAATCGGGTGGAGTCCGGGAAGGCGAAGATCGTCGCGAGCACCACCTTCGCGCCGCGCGAGGTGATATTGCGCAGGAATCCGTGCGGGCGGGTGTTGGTCGGCTTCGAATAGACCAGATCGGCGCGCTCGGTCAGGGCCGCGTCCAGGAATGCGCCGATGAAGGCGGGATCGTGCTGGCCGTCCTCGTCCATGGTGACGATCCAGTCGCCCCGGGCGGCCGACATTCCGGCGATGGTTGCGGCGTCCTGCCCGAAGTTGCGGCTGAGCCAGACGACGCGGACCTCCGGATACGTCTGCTCGAGTTCCTGCAGCACCACATCGGAGCGGTCGGGACCGTGGTCGTGTACCAGGATGATCTCGCCGACCGTGAAGGCGACGCCGCCGGGAGTGTCGGTGGGATCGGTCAGCCGGTGCAGTTCTTCGACAAGTCCACCGATGGTTTCTTCGCCCCGATAGATCGGCACCACGACCGATACCGCGTGCGGCTGGTCGGCGCCCGGCCGAGCGGGGCGTCCGTTGGTCGCACCCGCGGGCGAGCCGTTGGGGTGGGCGGTGGGAATCGGCATCAGCTGGATCGACTTTCGATGACGGTGCGTGCCGGTAATCTCCGCTGGACAGCAGAGCCCGAGCCGCCGTGAACTTTAACACGGTACGCATACGGCATTCCGGAGCAGCTCATCGCACCATCATGGTGGTGTCGGCGGTTCGATGCCAAGCTCGACTGTGCGCTGTAGGGTTTGGAACTCGTGACGGTTGGTGCAGTGACGGAGGCGAAAAACGCAGGACCCGACGCCCGCGACAGGGAGCCCGATTCACGTCGGGAGGTGTACCGATGGGGTGCCGTCTGCACACTCGGTGTCATCGCTGGATACCTGGCGGTACTGCTGGCCAACGCACGGCACTTCTACACCGACGACACCGAATCCCAGTACACCGGACTCTGGGTGGGATTGGGACGCGCGCTGCGTGACGGCACCTTCCCGGTGCTGGTGCCCGAGCGCTGGATGTCGGGCAACAACACGATGGATGATGCCGGCCTGTTCAACCCGCCGCAGCTGCTGATCGATCTGATCGCGCCGTCGGTCGACAACATGGCGGTGTACGCGACCGTCGTCAAACTGATCTTCGCGATCATCGCTGCGCTCGGTGTCTACCGGATCTGCCTGGTATACGGTGCGCGGCCGGTGTGGTCCGCGGTCGCGGGTGTCGCGTTCCCGCTGTCGGGTTTCTTCCTGTTCTTCGACGAGGCCAGTTGGATGACTGCGCTCACCGGCACCGCATGGCTGGTCCATGCCTGGGCGTCGTCGGTGCGCTACACCCGCGGTCTCGGCGGGCCGATTCCGGTCTTCATCTACCTCTACCTGGCCATCTCCACGCAGTACATCTTCCCGGCCGTCGAGGCGGCGCTGATGCTGCTCGCCGTCGCGGTGGGCGAGCTCGTCTACCAACGCAAATGGCAGCCGGTGGCGCGGTTGACCCTCGCCGCGACGGGTGCCGGCCTGGCCGGATTGCTGACCTTTCTGCCGAGCATGCTCTCGGCGAAGGTGACCTGGCGCGGCACCATGGAGATCAACAACGACCAGTTCTTGACGGTGCCGTGGTCGGAATCGCTGAATGCCAGTCTGCCGAGCACATTGCCCGCGTTCACCTCCTGGTGGGGCTATATCCAGCCGATGCCGGTCACCTATATCGCCTGGTTCCTGATTCCAGCGTTGGCCTTCATCGACTGGCGGCGCGCCCGCGAATCCTGGCGCGAGCTCAGCGGGGTCGCACTGTTCGCGATCATCATGCTGATGTGGAGTGCCGGACCGGGTTCGATCGGTCCGCTGCGCTGGCCGGTGCGGGTGCTGCCGATGCTCGCGCTCGGCCTGCTCGTGGTGGTCTGTGTGTTACTCGGGCGCTACGCCACCGTCCGTGATCTGAAGAGTCGCGGCGTCGCTGCCGCTGTGCTGATCGGTCTGCTGTGGGTGCGGTCCTTTTCCGCGGATCCACACAATGTGGTCCGGCACGTACTGGCGGCCGCCGCGATCGGCGCGCTCGCCGCCGGAGCGGTATGGCTGGGGCGTAACCGGAGTCTGGCCACCGCGGGTGTGCTGATCATCGTCGCGATGTTCCCGATCGCGTTCTATCAGGTCAATGCCGCTCAGCCGACACCGATGACATGGCATCTGCCGACCAACAGGTCCGAGGCGCAGGCCGCGTTCCCGGACTTTCCCGGTACCACGATCCAACTCGGCGAGCGCGGGTTACTGCAGCGCGACGATATGAGCCTCGACGGCGCCTACGGATCTCTGGTCTTCGGCAACTACGCCAAATCGCTCGAGCTGACCTATGTCAATGGGTACACCCCGACCGGTCACTTCTATTTCGGCGAACTGCTGTGCATGCGGTGGGACAGCAGCGTCTGCCCGGACGCCTATCGGCGGATGTTCGCCCCGGAGCCGACCACCGGCCGTCCCCTTGTCGATCTGATGAAGCTGGACCGGGTGGTGTTGCAGCGCGCCCTGTTCCCCGATGCGCGCAATCAGCCGGCACCGGAGGGCTGGAAGTGGGTCGACTATCCCGGCCACGAGCGCTACATCTCGGTGCTGGAACGCGTGGACGGTTTGATCTCGACGGTGAACGGTCGCGTCGCGGATGCGAAAAATGTGACAGCGACATCGATTTCGGAGACCGATACCACCAGCCGGGTACGGGTGTCCTCGGCCGGCGGCGGCAAGGTGGTATTCGCGCGCCTCGGCTGGCCGGGTTACCGGGTGACCCTGGACGGTAAGCAGATCCCGATCACCACCGTGGCGAAGTCCTTTGTCGCCGTCGACATACCCGCCGGCACGCAGAACGCCGAACTGGTGCTGACCTGGCGGCCGCCGGGCTGGAAGATCGGAATCGGCACCACAGCGCTCGGCATCGCCGCCATCGGGGTGGTGCAGTGGCTGTGGGTGCGATCGCGGCGTCGGGCCCCGGAGCCGCCGGCGGCGGATCATCCGAGCCCCGGCGAGCCGGATCGTGAATTGGCGGACGTGGTCTCGTAGCGGTCGATCCGTGCATCCCGATCGGAGGTGTCCCTCGACGAGTGCGCCCTGTAGGGTCTGGAACTCGTGGTGGAAAGCAGCGCCCCCGCCCGGCGGGACGTGTACAAGTGGGGATTCATAACCGCGCTCGGTGTGATCGCCGGATATGTTGCCGTCCTGCTGGCCAATGCCAGGCATTTCTACACGGATGACAGTGAGTCGCAGTACGGCCCGCTGTGGGTGATGCTCGGCCGGTCCCTGCGCGACGGACAGTTCCCGGTGCTGGTCCCCGAGCACTGGATGGCAGGCAACTACGCCATTGAGGAGGCGGGCCTGCTGAATCCGCCGCAACTGCTGATCGATCTGATCGCGCCCTCGGTCGACAATATCGCGCTCTACACCACCGTGATCAAGCTGATCTTCGCGGTCGTCCTGGGAACCGGTGTGTACCGCATCTGCCTGGAGTACGGGGCGCGGCTGCCGTGGGCCGCCGTCGCGGGTGTGTCGATTCCGTTCACCGGTTGGCTGCTGTTCTTCGACGAGGCCAGTTGGTACACCGCCTTCACCGGTACCGCGTGGCTGGTGCATGCATGGGCATCCAGCGTGCGCTACGCACGGGGACGTGGCGGGCCGATCCCGACCTTCGTTTTCCTGTATCTGGCCATCTCGGTGCAATACATTTTCCCCGCGGTCGAGGCCGGGCTGATGATCGGCGCGGTGGCCGTGGGGGAGGTTGTTTACCAACGCAAATGGCAGCCGTCGCTGCGACTGCTCGCGGTCGCGGGCTGTGCTGCGGTGGCAGGGCTGGCCACCTATCTGCCGAGCATGCTGTCGGCGAAGGTGACGTGGCGCGGCACGGCTCAGATCAATAACGACCAGTTCCTGACCGTGCCATGGTCGGAATCGCTCAATGCCAGCCTGCCCAGCTCGTTGCCCGCGTACAACTCCTGGTGGGGTTATGTGCAGCCGATGCCGGTGGTCTATATCGCCTGGTTCCTGATTCCGGCGCTGGCCTTCGTCGACTGGCGCAAGGCGCGCGCTTCGTGGCGGGAGTTCAGCGCGATCGCGCTCGTCGCGTTGATGGCGCTGATGTGGACGGCGGGGCCGGGCACCATCGGCCCGCTGCGCTGGCCCGCGCGAGTGTTGCCGATGCTGGCCCTCGGACTGTTGGTGCTGGTGTGCGTGCTGCTCGGCCGCTTCGCCACCTTCGAGAATTGGCGTGGCCGCGGTATCGCAGCGGGCGTGCTGATCGGGCTGCTGTGGGTGCGGTCGTTCTCGGCGGCGCCGCGCGAGGTCATCTGGCATGTGGTGGCGGCGGTCGGAATCGCCGTGCTCGGCGCGGCCGTCGTGTGGCTCGGGATGAAGAAGAGCATGGCGGCGGCCTGCGCGTTGACCATCGTTTCGGTGTTCCCGATCGCGTTCCTGCAGGTGCGTGCGGCACAGCCGACGCCGATGAGCTGGAATCTGCCCGAGCAGCGGTCGCAGATGAAGGCCGCGTTTCCCGAATTTCGGGGCACCACCTTGCAATTGGCCGATCGCGGGCTGATCCGGCCGGAGGATCGTTCGCTGCGGGGCGCGTACGGATCGCTGGTCTTCGGTAACTACGCCAAGGATCTGGAGAAGACCTACGTCAGCGGTTATACGCCCAACGGGCACTTCTGGTTCGGTGAAATGCTGTGCATGCGCTGGGACACCAGCGTCTGCCCCGATGCCTTCCGGCGGGCCTTCGCGACGGAGCCCACTACCGGTATGACGATCGTCGACCTGATGAAGGTGGATCGGGTAGTGCTGCAGAAGGCGCTGTACCCGGACGCGCGCAATCAACCCGCACCATCTGGCTGGCATTGGGTCGACTACCCGGACCATGAGCAGTACATCGCGGTGCTCGAGCGAGTGGGTGGGCTGCTGTCCACGCAGAACGGCCGGGTGTCGACGGTCTCGGGCGGCACCGCGACGTCGGTGTCGGAATCGGAGCTGACCAGCCGGGTTCGCGTGAGTTCGGATACTGGTGGTCGCGTGGTCTTCGCCCGGCTGGGCTGGCCGGGCTATCAGGTGAAGCTGAACGGCCGGGCGATCCCCTTTGACGTGGTCGCGAAAACCTTCGTCGCCGTGGATATTCCGGCCGGTACCAAGAACGGCGACCTGGAGCTGACCTGGCGGCCGCCGGGGTGGAAGATCGGCGGGGTCGCGATACTGCTCGGGCTGTTCGGAATCGGCGCATTGCAGTGGATGTTCGTGCGCGGTCGCGAGCGCGACGAGGACGACGCGCAGCGGACCGAACCGCCGGTGACCGCGTCTGTTTCGGAACCCGATCTGGCGGGAGTATCTCGTTGACAGCTGACCAGCAGGCCGAATTCACGGCGGATCATGCGGGCGCGACCGGTGCCGAGGATCCGGGTCTGCTGCTGCGGCTGGTGCGTCGGCAGGAGATCGCCTTCGCGATGGTCGGTGCGTTCAATACCGCGCTGGGGATGGTGCTGACGCTGCTGTGGCTGTCGGTGCTCGGCGAGCGGGTGCCGCCCGCGGTCGCGGTCGTCGCCGCCTATTCCGTCAGCATCGTTATCGCGTTCGTACTGCATCGCACGTTGGTCTTCCGGGTGCGCGGACATATGCTGCGCGATTTCGTTCGCTTCGTGGCGGTCAATTCCGGTGGGCTGCTGATGAATATCGCACTGCTGTCGCTGGCCGTTTCGGTGCTGCATCTGCCGAGTAGGCCGGCCGCGGTGGTGGTGATGGGTCTGGTCGCCATCGCGAGCTTCTTCGGGCATCGCTACATCTCGTTCCGCCGGGCGCCCATGCCCGAGCCGCCGTCGGGCGGTTCGGGTGCGGAACGGTTCTAGGCGCCGGGTAAGTTATCGATCATGCCGGAGGAAACCGCCTTGGACGCCACACTGTTGAGCCTGCTCGCCTGCCCGCAGGACAAGGGTCCGCTGCTGTTGGTCCGCGACGACAAGGGCGCGACCGCCCTCTACAACCCGCGCCTGCGCCGCGCTTACCCGATCGAGAACGGCATTCCGGTGCTGCTGATCGATGAGGCCCGCGATGTCACCGACGCCGAGCACGCCGCCTTCACCAGCCAGCACGCCGACGCCTGAGCAGTTATCCGCTCGGTGGCGCACGATAGCGTGCGCCACCGCGAATCACGGTGCGGGAGTATCAATTTCACCGGTGAGATAGCGCTGCAGCGTGGGGGCGACGGCCGCGACCAGTTCGGGACCCGGCATCGAGGCCAGCGGTTCTATCTCCAGGATCTTGCGCGCGACCAGCACGCCGATCATCTGCGTTCCCACCAGCGCGACCCGGGCGCGACCGTCATCCTCGGGCTTCGCGATCCGCATCCGTACCCGTTCCAGGACGACATCCAGGACAAATGTCCTGGCCAGCGCGGTATCACCGCCCGCGAGAATGCTGCGCACCGCCGCGACGATCCCGGGACCAGCGGGGGAGTCCCATACCGCGAGCACCGAACCGAGAATGGTTTCGCCGAGCCGATCCAGCGGCGCGGCCTCGATCAGACGCAGCGTGGCCTCAGGATCGATCGGCAACTCGACCACCGCGGCGAACAGTTGCTGTTTGGTCCCGAAATAGTGGTGGACCAGCGCGGGATCCACCCCGGCGTCGGCGGCGACGGCGCGAATCGAGGTCTTGTCGAAACCGATTTCGGCGAAGCGGGCGCGGGCGGCAGCGAGGATGTCCTCGCGGGCGCCGGAGCGACCCGGCCGGCGACCGGAGCGAGTGCCCCGGTCGCCGTTGGTCGTCGGGTCCGGTGCGGTCTCCTCGGCCGTCACGTGGTCCGCCGTCGTAGCGTGGCCGCGCCCAGGCACAGCGCGACAATGGCGAATCCGGCGACGACAGCCAGATCACGCAGCATCTGACCCGTGACATCCGAATGTGTCGAAACCTGTTGCAGCGCATCGACCGCATAGCTCAACGGCAGCACATTGCTGATCGCCTCCAACCAGCCGGGCAACTGTCCGCGCGGAACAAGCAAGCCGCACAGGAAGATCTGCGGTGCGACCACCACCGGCATGAACTGCACGGCCTGGAATTCGGTGCGTGCGAAGGCGCTTGCCAATAGCCCGAGTGCGACGCCGCAGATCGCGTCGACCATGGCGATCACCACCACCCAGACCGGACTGCCCGCCGAATCCAGGCCGAGCAGCCCGAAGGAGACCAGACAGGCCACCGCCGCCTGTGCCGCCGCGGCCAGCGAGAAGGCGGTGCCGTAGCCGGCGAGCAGATCGAGCTTCGACAGCGGTGTGGTCAGCAACCGCTCCAAGGTGCCGGAGGTGCGTTCGCGCTGCATGGCGATCGCCGTGATCAGAAACATCACGATGAACGGCAGGATGCCGAGCATGCTGATGCCGACGCGGTCGAAGATCGGCACCGGGTTCAACGGGTTGGTCGGGGCGTCCTTGTAGATGAAGTAGAGCAGCGCCATCAGGACCGCGGGAACCACGAGAATCATTGCGACAGTGCGGTGGTCGTTGCGCAGCTGACGCAGGATGCGTCCGGTCGTCGCGACATAGGGACGCAGCGTCGGTGTCCGGTGGCGCGGTATGAGGGTGGTAGTCATGCCGCACGTCCCATCGTGATCAGAGTGAGGAAGGCTTGTTCGAGGTTCTGCTCACCGGTCTCGGTGCGCAGTTCGTCCGGGCTGAGCTCGGCGAGCAGATCGCCCTCGCGCATCAACAGCAGTTTGTCGCAGTGCTCGGCCTCGTCCATCACGTGGCTGGAGACCAGCAGTGTCGTTCCGTTGGCGGCCAACTCGTGGAACTGTTTCCACAGGTCGACGCGCAGTACCGGATCCAGGCCGACCGTCGGTTCGTCCAGGATCAACACCTCCGGCTGCGCGACCAAGGCGCAGGCCAGTGATGCGCGGGTCTCCTGGCCGCCGGAGAGCTCGTCGCCGCGCTGATGGGCGTTGTCGAGCAGACCGACCGCGGCTATGGCTGTGTCGATGTCGTCGCGATCACGGCCGTAGAGCGCGCCGTAGTAGGCGACGTTTTCGCGCACGCTGATATCGCGGTAGATGCTCGGTGCCTGGGTCACATAACCGATCCGATGCCGCAGTTCCGCTGCGCCCGCCGGTAGTCCGAGCGCGGATATCTCGCCGGACGCCACGATCTGGGTTCCGACGACGCTGCGCATGAGCGTGGTCTTGCCGCATCCCGACGGTCCGAGCAGTCCGGTGATGGAACCGCGCGGGATGGTCAGCGAGATGTTGTGTAGGACTTCGCGGCCGCCGCGGCGCACGGTGAGGTTGCGAACCTCGACGGCGTGGGATGAGTGCAGGTCCGTCATGGGACGCCTCAATTCATCGAGTGTTGAATTCACTGTGTGATGAATTTAGCGCGCTCTGGTTCGCTGGGCAAGACCCGTTAGTGGTGATGTGTTGGTGTTCCGGCCGACTGGCCGGGCTCGACCACGACAAACTGGCCCATCATGCCCTGGTCCTCATGCCAGAGCAGGTGGCAGTGATACATGTACGGCGAGTTCGGATCGGCGGGTCCGTCGAACCGCATGGCGAGTTTCGCGGTGGTATTCGGCGGCAGGAAGATGGTGTCCTTCGGGCCGGTCAGCGCTTCGGGCGGCGGTGCGGCGTTCAATTCGAGGACGCGGAACTGCACATCGTGAATGTGGAAGTTGTGCGGCATGCCGTCGTTGTTGTGCACCACCCAGGTTTCGGCGGTGCCGCGAGTGACCGTCAGATCGATCCGATCCATTGCCATCGGACTGCCGTTGATACCACTCAGATTCAGTTCGAAGTTTCGCTCGCGCACGGAATCCGAGCCATCCGGTGTGGATGGATGTGTCAGTACCGCAGGCAATTCCGGCGATTGCCGCAATGTCGAGGCCGCACGCAATTCGAGGATGTCGAAGCTGTCGTCACCGCCTGAGAATCGCTGCGTCCAGAAGTTCAGTCCCGCATCGAGTTTCGTGCTGCGCAGCACCGTCCGTTCGCCGGGCCGCACGCGAACCACGATCTCGGCGCGTTCGCCCGGCGACAACCGCACCCGATCGAGCGCGACCGGATGTTCCACCAGTCCGCCGTCGGTGCCGACCAGCGAGAAGTGGCGTTCGTCGGCGAAGCCGAAGGTGTAGATCCGCGCCGTCGAAGCATTGAGCAACCGCAACCGCACGAGCTCATCGCCGACACTCCGATAGGGCGTGAGAGTTCCGTTCACCATGGTCCGGTCGCCGAGGAACCCGACGTCGCGGAACATGCCGTGTGACGAATCGAGCTGATTGCCACGGAATTTCACGTCCTGGACGATCACCGGCAGATCATCGACGCCGTAGTTCTTCGGCAGCGAAAGCCCTTCGGACACTTCGTCATCGAGTAGGAATAGCCCCGCGAGACCACGCCGGACGTGCTCTTCGGTCGCACCGTGCGGATGCGGGTGGTACCAGAGCGTGGCGGCGGGCTGGTCCACTGTCCAGTGCGGTGTCCACGTGTCACCGGCCTGCACCATCTGGTGTGGCCCGCCATCCATTGCCGCGGGCAGATGCATCCCGTGCCAGTGCACCGTCGACTGCTCCGAAAGATTGTTCCGAACTGCGACTTCTACCTTCTCCCCGCGCCGCGCCCGCAGCGTTGGTCCGAGATAGTCTCCGTTGAACCCCCATGTCCCGGTCGACTGACCCGCACGGAATTCCCTTTGCCCCGAACGCATTTCGAGTTCGAAGACCCGCGTACCGTCCGCTCGCACCCGAGACTGCGCCAGCGGCGGAATCGCGAGTTCGTTATTGAATTCGGTACTGCCGACAGTAGATATGGACGCACTGCTGTACACCCACGTCACGCAGCCGCCAACCGATAGCAGCAAAATCGTCGTGACCGCCACGCCGATCGAGAGAAACCGCCGCAACCACCGCGGCCGGGAAACCGAAGACATGCCGCAGACGGTAAGGATCACCGGCCCCTGACCACATCCGGGAGCGTCCCCATTTCACCCCTGATCCGGTGGGTGTCCCACGTCACATCGCGTGGCTGTCACGTCCGGCGGTGCTGCTTTGTCCGATGGTCGTCACCAACCAACAACCTGCCCCGGTGACACCGACCACGGGAGCAAGCCATGACCACCACCACGCATCGGATCGTCGTACTCGGCGCGGGCTACACCGGCATGCTGGCCGCCATTCGGCTGGCCAGGCGTACCCGCAAGCTCGATGTCAAGATCACCCTCGTCAACCCGGCCGCCCGCTTCACCGAGCGGCTGCGCATGCACCAGATCGCCGCGGGGCAGGAGTTGGCCGATAATCGGATCCCGCAAATCCTGGCGGGTACGGGCATCGAATTCGTCCAGGGCTGGGCAACTTCCATCGATCCCGAGGCCCAGCGGGTCTACCTCGATGGCACCGGCACGCTGCACTACGACGAGCTGGTCTACGCACTCGGCAGCAGCACCGACACCAGCATCGTGCCCGGCGCCGACGATCACGCCTGGACCCTGAACGATCCGCGCACCGCCCACCGATTCTCTGAACACCTCGCGGTGGTTGCGGCCAATGGTGGCACTGTCGCGGTGTGTGGCGGCGGTCTGGCCGGTATCGAGGCGGCAGCCGAAATCGCTGAAAGCTTCCCGGGCCTGCGCGTCACGCTGATCAGCAGGACCGAACCGGGCGCGATGATGGGCGATAAGGCCCGTGCCTATCTGAACAAGGCACTCGATCGGCTCGGCGTGGCTCGTCAGGTCGGCCAGTCGGTCACCAAGGTGCTGCCGGACGCGGTCGAACTCGCCAGTGGCGAACTGGTTTCGGCCGATCTGACCCTGTGGACCACCGGCGTCCGTGTCTCGCCACTGGCCGCACAGGCGGGCATCGAAACCGATGCGCGCGGGCTCATCGTGGTCGATCCGACCCTGCGGTCGGTTTCGCACCCGAACATCCATGCCATCGGCGATGCCGCCGCAGTGCGCCAGGCCTGGGGACAGATCCACGGCACCTGCCAGTCCGGTATGCCGACCGCGGCGTACGCCGCCGACACCATCGCGCGGCAGCTGAAGGGCAAGAAGGTCAAGCCGTTCCGGTTCGGCTACTTCCACCAGCCCGTCAGCTTGGGGCGCACGGATGCTGTCATCCAGTTCACCAAGGTCGACGACACCCCCGGCCGGTTCTACCTGACCGGACGCGCCGCCGTGCTGTACAAGGAGAGCGTGAGCAGCAGCCCGTTGCCGAGCTTCAAGCTCAGCAAGAAGATGACGGTCTCGGTCCAGCTGTCCAAGGGCGGCAAGGCCACGCGTCGGACCGTATGAACCGGATGAGCCGTCCGCCAGCCCAGGCGGGCGGTTTCCGCGTTCGTCCCGAAAGCTGGATTGCCAAATCCGGACTTGCACTAGGAGCATGGGCCAAATGGTCGACGCTACGCCCGCGCGGGATCCATTCATCGAACACCGGCGGCTGCTCTTTTCCACCGCCTACCGGATGCTCGGCACCGTCACCGATGCCGAGGACATCCTCCAGGACACCTGGCTGAAGTGGAATGAAACCGATCAGTCGGCGGTCCAGCACCCCAAGTCCTATCTGGTGCGCACAGTCACCAACCTGTCGTTGAACCGGCTCACCTCCGCCAAGGCCAAACGCGAAACCTACGTCGGCCCTTGGCTTCCCGAACCCCTGCTGACCTCACCGAATATCGCCGAGGAGACCGAGTTGGCCGACACCGTCTCCACCGCGATGCTGGTGGTCCTGGAGACCTTGAATCCGGTGGAGCGCGCGGTCTTCCTGCTGCGCGAGGTCTTCGGCTACAGCCACGCCGAAATCGCCGACACCCTCGACAAGCCCGAGGCCACCGTCCGGCAGATCGCACATCGGGCCCGCTCACATGTGCAGTCCCGCCGCCCGCGCTTCGATACCGATAAGGCCGAGCGCACCCACATCACCGAACAATTCATGGCCGCCTGCGCCGGTGGCGATCTCAATGCCCTGATGGATCTGCTCGCCCCCGATGTCACCTCATGGTCTGATGGCGGCGGCGTGGTCACCGCGGCCCGGCGTCCGCTGTACGGACCCGATCATGTGGCCCGCTGGGTCCTCGGCGTACTCGCCAAGCCGTCGGTCGCGGGCATCGTCCTCGAGCCAGCGCATATCAACGGGGAACTCGGTGCGCTGGCGCGCATCGAGGGCAATCCGGTGGCGGCGTTCACCTACGACATCATCGACGGCCACATCCACAACCTGCGCTTCCAGGTGAACCCGAGCAAACTCGGGGGGCTCTACATGGGGACCGACGTCCTCGGGTGACCATTGCGGGGCGTTGCTTTACGATCCTGCCGTGACCAGCCAGACCACGGAAACAAACGTGGACGGAGGTCAGGTTCGGGTTTCCACCCTGGAGCTGTTCTTCGATCTCGTTTTCGTCTTCACCATCACCCAGCTGACCCACGTCTTCACCCACCATCCCGGCTGGGAGGCACTGGCTCAGGTGGTGGTGCTGTTCGGGGTTATCTGGTGGATGTACAGCGGCTACGTCTGGCTCACCAACGAGGTGGCGCCGAGCAGTTCGCAGCGCCGCACGCTGCTGTTGATCGGTATGTTCGGCTTCTTCGTGCTGGCGCTGGCGATCCCGGACGCGTTCCACGGCACGGGTCTAGCTTTCGGTCTCGGATACGTCCTGGTCAACACCGTGCACACGGCACTGTTCTGGGTCAGCGGCGGCACCTCGGCCAGCCAAGCGATCAAACGCCTCGCGCCACTGAACGCGCTCGCGGCAGGGCTCGTGCCCGCGGGCGGATTCGTGCACGGCTGGTGGCAATACCTGTGCTGGGCCTCGGCACTCGCGGTGCAGATACTGAGCCCGTACCTGGTCGACACCCGCGATTTCGTGGTGCGGGCCAGCCACTTCTGTGAGCGCAACGGGCTGGTGATCATCGTCGCCATCGGTGAATCGGTGGTCGCGATCGGTCTGGGACTGGCAGGGGAGAAGCTGACGGTGCCGCTGACCGCCACCGTCGCACTCGGCCTCTGCCTGGTCTATGTGCTGTGGTGGGCCTATTTCGGGATCGACGACGAGCGCGGCGAGCACGCGCTTGCCGCGGTTCCCGCGCGGGAACGCTCGCGTCCCGCGTTGCTCGCCTACGGCTATGCGCTCTACCCACTGCTGATCGGCATTACGGTCGCCGCCGCGGGCATCAATATGACCATCGCGCACGGCAACGAACGCGCTTCCATCGCCGCGGCGTCCGCGCTCTCCGGCGGCGTCGCGCTGTACTTCTTCGGACAATTCTGTTTCCGGCTCGCATTGGGTCTGCCGCGCCCGTGGTCGCGACTGCTCGCCGCCGCTGCGGTGGCCGTCACCATCCCGATCGGTGTCGTATGGGTCGCCTGGGCACAACTGGCAGTGCTGGTCGCTGTCGGCTACGCCGCGGTGATCATCGACGACCTCGTCACGCTGCGCTCGGGCCAGCACAGTCGCTACGTCTGACTTTCGGGAACAATTGAGAGTCGTGCGAAATGAAGAACTCGCGGTCGAACCGCCCGCCGCGGCCCGCCGACTGCTCGGCTCGACGCTGTGGTCCGGACCGGTCGGCGTGCGCATCGTCGAGGTAGAGGCATATGGCGGCGATCCGGCCGGACCGTGGCCGGATCCGGCATCGCATTCCGGACGCGGGCGGACCAAGCGCAATGCGGTGATGTTCGGGCCCGCAGGAGTGCTGTACGTCTACCTCAGCTACGGCATGCACATGTGCGTGAACGTGACCAGCGGTCCGGACGGCACGGCGAGCGCGGTACTCATCAGGTCCGGCGAAGTGATCGCCGGGTTGGAGACGGCAAGGGATCGACGGCCACCAGCCCGCACCGACGCCGATTTGGCAAGGGGCCCAGGAAATCTCGGCAGCGCGCTTGGAATCACGCTGAGCGACTATGGAACTCCGCTCTTCGACCCTGCCTCGCCGATCCGGTTGGAACTCAACGGCGCGATCGACCCCGCCGAGATTTCCAACGGCCCGCGCGTCGGGGTCAGCAGCGCGGCGGATGTACCGTGGCGATTCTGGCTCGCATCACCGGCGGTCTCGGTCTACCGGCGCAGCCCGCGCGCTCCGATGGAAGCGGTATAACGCCAGGTCACAAGAATTTTCGGGATCAGCGATGAGTTTTCGGCGCGGTGTCCGTCCTATCTGTTGAACGCGCTGCACCCGCCGCGACCGAACCGAAGGATAGACAGATGACCGCCATCGCCTCCGCCGCCCCCATCACCGCCGCCGCCGTTGCCCACCGCCCCAGCAAGAAGATGAATATCGCGCTCTGGACCGTGCAGATCCTGCTCGGGCTGTTCTTCATCATCGCCTCCGCCGCCCCGAAGCTGCTGGGTGCGCATGCTGCGGTCGAATCCTTCGACACGATCGGTTGGGGCCAGTGGTTCCGCTACTTCACCGGCTTGGTCGAACTCGCCGGCGGCATCGGCCTGCTGGTGCCCCGCCTGACCGGCCCCGCAGCCGTCGGCCTGACCATCACCATGGTCTGCGCCGCCCTGACCCAGGTGTTCCTGCTCGGCGCGGCCGCTCTGGCGCCCTTCCCGCTGGTGCTCGGCGTGGTGTTCGTCTGGATCGCCTGGCAGCGTCGCGACAGCATCGTCGCGGTGCGGGAGCTGCTGGCTCGCTGAACATCCGAATAACGCACACGATCGGCAGACCTGCGGTCTGTCGATCGTTGTCGCGTTTACCGAAAATGGTTCGCCCTGCGTGGCGGCGCACGGCGACACTGAGGGCCATACCGGTCGCGGGGACCGGTGCGGAAAGATGGGACAGCGTGAGCGAACGAAGTGAGCGAACCATGTGCCAGCGCGCCTCGCGCACGCCGGAGCCGAGCGCCAGCGAGGCGCAGGCGTGAGCGGCGACATCATCGACGAACTGACCTGGCGCGGACTGATCGCGCAGTCCACCGACCTGGAAGCCCTGCGCGCGGCGATAGCCGCCGGGCCGCTGACCCTGTATGCGGGTTTCGATCCCACCGCGGCCAGCCTGCACGCCGGACATCTGGTTCCGCTGCTTGCGCTGAAGCGGTTCCAGCGCGCGGGTCATCGCCCGATTGTGCTGGCCGGCGGTGCCACCGGCCTCATCGGCGACCCGCGCGACGTGGGCGAGCGCACCATGAATTCGACCGATACCGTCGCGGAATGGGCGGGCCGGATCCGCTCGCAACTCGAGCGCTTCGTCGACCTCGACGACTCGCCCACCGGCGCGATCATCGCCAACAATATGGACTGGACCGGTCAGCTATCGACCGTCGACTTCCTACGCGATATCGGCAAGCACTTCTCGGTCAACGTCATGCTGGCCCGCGACACCATCAAGCGGCGCTTGGACGGTGAGGGCATCTCCTACACCGAATTCAGCTACATGCTGTTGCAGGCCAACGACTACCTCCAGCTGCGCCGCAACTACGGCTGCACACTGCAGGTCGGTGGTTCGGACCAGTGGGGCAACATCATCGCCGGCGTGGAGCTGAACCGTCGCGTCGATGCTGCGTCGGTACACGCGCTGACCGTGCCGCTCGTTACCTCGGCCGACGGCAAGAAATTCGGCAAGTCGACCGGCGGCGGCAGCCTGTGGCTCGATCCGGAGATGACCAGCCCGTACGCCTGGTACCAGTACTTCGTGAATACCGCCGATGCCGATGTCGTGCGGTACCTGCGCTGGTTCACCTTCCTGTCCCGCGAGGAGTTGGCCGAGCTGGAGTCGGCCACGACCGAGCGTCCGCATGCTCGGGAAGCGCAGCGCAAGCTGGCCGAGGAAATGACGAATCTGGTGCACGGCGAGGCGAATACCCTCGCCGTGCAGTTGGCGAGTCAGGCCCTGTTCGGCCGCGCGGATCTGCGTGAACTCGATGAGCCGACGCTGTCGGCAGCCCTGCGCGAAGCCGCGGTCGACGGCACGGTCGCGCAGGTCGGGACCGGTGAACCGAGCACGATCGTCGATCTGCTGGTCGCCTCCGGACTGTCGGAGAGCCGCGGCGCCGCGCGTCGGGCGGTGAACGAGGGTGGAGCGTCGGTGAACAACGAGCGGATCTCGGATCTGGAATGGACGCCCGCCGATGCTGACTACCTGCACGGACGGTGGTTGGTGCTGCGCCGCGGCAAGCGGAACTTCGCGGGCGTACTGCGGGCAGGCGCATAAAGATCACGTGGCTCGGGTCACATTCGGGTGGCCCGGACCAGGTTTCGGGGGTGTCGGATGGCCTCTGACCTGCGGAATGACACGCGTGTAGTGCGGATTTGACTCGACGTTCTCCGCCGCGTAACTTTATCCAAGTCAGAGCGACACGGACACCGACCCGGAGCCCAAAGCGCAGCGGAAACGTTGAGCACAGCGGCCTGGGAAACGAGGTAGGACGAGGAGCGCCTGGCGACCAGCGTTGCCGGATCGAACGAGCAGACTTGACTCTGCGCGGGCGGTTGGCTAGGCTAGGAAAGTTGCCTCAACAAGCCTCCCGAGAGAATCTGGGGTGGAGTTGTGTGCGTGTGTTCTTTGAGAACTCAATAGTGTGTCGATGAATGTCAGTGCCAAATGTTTTATTTGGTTCCGGCTCCTCATACCCCCGTGTGGG
>NZ_JBITIL010000011.1:0-62943 GCF_044458905.1 Nocardia sp. NPDC050408
CCGTCGCCGTGCCGGCGCTTCCTCCGCGCCGGCGCGGGGGGGGGGGGCGGGGGGGCCCCCCCCCCCCCACACCAGGGGGCCGCGAACACGCAGCGCCGAAGGCGCTGCCATTAAACAGAGCCGCGCGCTTCCTCTATGCCTGCGCGCGCATCTACCGCGATCGACTTGATGTTCGCGAAGGCCGTTCGGTAGCGCTCGATTTCGTGATCCTTGTCCAGATATACCGGACCGGTGAACGCCTCGACATAGACCACCGGCGGCTCGCGCAGTTCCGCCTGCGTATCGGCGAATTCGAGTAGTACGAACGGACCCGAATCCATGCCGTCGTGATAGCCGGAGTCCGAGGGCACCAACTGGATTCGCACATTCGGCAGGTCGCACATGCGCCGCAGGTGCGTCAGCTGTTCGACGGTCACCTCGACGCCGCCGACCCGCCGCCACAGCACCGACTCGCTGATCACCACATCCAAATGCAGTGGCGAATCCTTGCGCGTGAGCAACGCCTGCCTGGCCGTACGCAGCTGTACCCGCCGGTCGATTTCGGTCTCGGACGCATCCGGGCGCGCGGACTTCAGTAGCGCGCGGGTGTATGCCTCGGTCTGCAGCAGTCCGGGGATCAGCTCGTTCTCGTAGGTGGCCAGGGCGTGTGCGGCCTCCTCCAGACCGATGTACACCTCGAACCCCTCGGCGATCACATCGCTGTAGCCGGTCCACCATCCCCTGGCCTTGGTCTCCTTGGCCAGTGCGGTCAGCGGTTCGACGAGATCGGTTGGCGCACCGTAGATCTTGCACATGGCCTCGACGTCCAGGCTGCGCAGCGAGGTCTGCCCGGTTTCGATCCGCCAGATCTTGGCCTCGGACCATTCGAGCTGCTGGGCCGCCATCCGAGTGGTCATCCTGGCCCGATTGCGCAGATCACGCAGATGTCGGCCGAGTTGTCTGCGCGGCATGGTCGAGCCGGTCGTGCCCTGCGGTAAAGCCATGGTTCCCCCTCGCGATATCCGAACAGCATTGTTTCACAGTAAATCCGACACGGGCCACGACGAGTGGCCCAGGCACGCCAAAGGCGCAACGGCGACGAATAGGTTCTCGCAGGCGGCGATCCGGCAACTCAGCCCGGTTCTACTTGCGTGCGCCGCGCTTGCGGAAACGCCAGAACTGCACGGCACGAACGTCTTCGGAGAGCTGGTTGACCGGCTCGGCGACGTCCGCGAGCGCCTGGAACAGATCGTCGGCGAGATCGGCGATGTGCTCGACCTTGGTCGCCAGTTTGGACGCGTTCTCCAGGAATTCGAGCAGCAGGCGTACGACGGCCGCGATAGTCAGGCCGAGCGGTATGGCGATCAACGCGGCCAGCACGCCGAGCACCGCGGAGACCTGCCACATCAGCACCGTCAGTGCGATCGGGATGCCGATCGCGAAGGCAAGCCCGAGCATATAGGCAAGGGGCAGTAGCGTCCTGGTCGCCGGACGGTGGAACTGCACGTCGAGCAGGCCGCGGGCGGCATCGGCGGTCCAGGCACGGGGACTTTCGAAGGGTTCGGCCGGTTCGGGCTCCGCCGGGCGCGAGAACCGTTTGGACGCGGTCTCTTTCCAGGCGATCCAGCGTGATTCTGTTTCGAACCCTGCCGATGCCGGCGCGTCGACGCTATTGGCGTCGTCGGCCGCGCCGGTCGAATCGCTTCGTGATGCTGCGTGTCCACCCGTCGCCCGACCGCTCCCCGTCGAATCGCTACCACGATGCTCACTCATATTGCGATCCTTCCCCCAATTCGACGCCCGGCCAATAGGAGTGGGTTCACACAACACGTGCGCCCGCCATGACCCGGGGGCCGATCCCGGAGCCACCGGCACGGCCGATTAAAGGGGTGTCTCGGTGATAGCCGATCACTACCGGGTGAGACGAACCCGACAGTCACCAAGATCTTTTGTACAACCCGTAACGCCCACCCCACCCCGTCCCGATACCACCCACGTATGCAGGACCCAGATCTATCGGGGAATGGAGAAAGACAGTGCGCACCACGTTTCCGACTTCCGCATCGGCGGCAGAGATGACTGCCGCGGCGCAGGACTACATCCAGCGCGGGTGGACGATCGCTGAAACGACCAACGGAATCTGCCTGATCACGGACGAGGATCTGTCGGGTATCGAGATCAGCGGTGAGCTGGCCGGCGAGGTTCGCCGGTTCCTGCGCGCGAACAACCTGACCGGTCCGGTTATCGAGATTCCCGGCGCCGAGCGTCGCGAGATCCACTTGGTCACCGGCCTGCGCAAGGCCGCGATGGCGCTGGAGGCACTGCGCGAGGCGGGAGTCACCGTCTACACCGACGGTGACGGCATCCCGCTGCCGCCCACCCAGCTCACCACCGGCGAGGCTTGCTGGGGCGTGGCTCCCGGCGAGGCGCGCTGGATCCCGCCGGTAGTCGCGATCGGCGCGGCGGTTCGCTCGGCGCTCTCGCGTCGCACGACCGTCAATACCGTCGCCTGCTGAGCTCGTCCACTTAACCGGGCGGGGTCCGCACTGCCCTGACCGACTGAAGACCGGTATCCGTAGGAGTGGATACCGGTCTTTCGTGTTCCGGCTGACGCGGGAAGTTACCGGTCATTGTTGTTTCCTCATGCGCGCAGATCCATCGCGCGCGATGATGGGGGTTATGGCGCAGCTCACTGAAGACTCCCGGACGCTGTTGCGGACCTGCCCGCTATGCGAGGCGGTCTGCGGACTCGAGATCACCCTCGACTCGAACGACCATGTGACCTCGGTTCGTGGGGATCGACAGGATCCGTTCAGCAAGGGATTCATCTGCCCCAAGGGGGCCAGCTTCGGGCATCTCGACGAGGATCCGGACCGGCTGACCGAACCGATGATCCGCGACCGGTCCACCGATACCTGGCGCTGCGCCTCTTGGACCGAGGCATTCGATCTCATCGCCGCACGTTTTCCGGCGATCGTGGCCGAACACGGAAATCAGTCGGCGGCACTGTATCTCGGCAACCCGAACGCGCATACGGTCGCCGGAGCGCTGTATGTGCCGGTGCTGGTTCGCGCCCTCGCCACCAAGAATCTGTTTTCGGCGAGTACCGCCGATCAAATGCCCAAACAGGTGGCGAGCGGGTTGATGTTCGGCGATCCGCTGACCGTGCCGGTGCCGGATCTGGATCGCACCGATTATCTGCTGATGTTGGGGGCGAATCCGCTGGAATCCAACGGATCGCTGTGCACCGCACCGGATTTCCCGGGCCGGTTGAAGGCGCTGCGCAAGCGCGGCGGCAAATTCGTTGTGGTCGACCCGCGGGAAACGCGGACCGCGAAGCTCGCCGATGAGCATCTGTTCATCCGGCCGGGCAGCGATGCTTATCTGTTGTTCGGTGTCGTGCATACGTTGTTCGAACAAGGTCTGACAGATATTCGGCTGGATGTCGCGGGTCTCGACGAAGTTCGTGCGGCCGCCGCGGATTTCACGCCCGAGGTGGTTTCGGCTCGGACCGGAATTCCCGCCGAGACGGTTATCCGGATCGCGCAGGAGTTGGCGGCGGCGCCGACCGCGGCGGTATATGCGCGCATCGGCACCTGCACCGCCGAATTCGGCACGCTGACCCAGTGGTTGGTCGAGGTGCTCAATGTCCTGACCGGCAACCTGGACTCACCCGGCGGTGCCATGTTCGCCAAGGCTGCGGCGGGTGGTATCCCACGCACCAAGCCGTTCCGGACGGGACGCTGGGCCAGCCGGGTGCGCGAGCTGCCCGAGGCAATGGGCGAACTGCCGGTGGCCACCCTGGCCGATGAGATCACCACACCGGGGGCGGGGCAGGTGCGCGCGCTGGTGACCGTCGCGGGTAATCCGGTGCTGTCCGCGCCGAGTGGGGTCCGGTTGGACACGGCCTTCGCGCAGTTGGACTTCATGGTGAGTGTGGACCGGTATCTGAACGAGACCACCCGGCACGCGGATGTGATCCTGCCGCCACCGCGGCCGACGCAATCGCCGCATTACGACTTCGCGTTGCTGCAGTTCGCGGTTCGCAATTACGCGCGGTACTCGCGGCCGCTGGTCCCACTCGGCGACCGGCCTTCGGAGTCGGAGATCCTGGCCAGGCTCGGTGCGGCGCTCACCGGTAAGCCCGCCGGACCGGAAGCGCTGAGCGGCGTCGATGAACTGATCATCGCGGGCATGCTGCACAAGGCGGGTATACCGGAGCGGCGGCCCGAACTCATCGGGTCCAACAGCACCGAGCAGCGCATCGATCTGATGCTGCGGCTCGGACCGTATGGCGAGTGGAATGCCGGTGCGAGCGACGGCCCCGGAGACGGTAGCCTGCGTGACCACGAAGGGCCCCGGGAACACCGAGATCAATACCGCACGCTGAATCTGCAGGTGCTGCTGGACAATCCGCATGGTGTCGATCTCGGACCGCTGCAACCGCGCCTGCCCGGTGTGCTGCGGACGGCGTCCAAGCAGGTGGAATTGGCGCCGCAGCCGCTGCTCGACGATGTCGCGCGGCTGCGGGCCCGGCTCGCCGATGCGGCGCCGGATGTGGTGTTGATCGGCCGGCGGCAACTGCGATCCAACAACAGTTGGATGCACAATATCCCGGCGCTGGTCAGCGGTTCGAATACCTGCACGCTGCATATCAATCCGGCGGATGTGGCGCGGTTGGGGCTCGGCGATACCGCCGTGGTGAAGTCCGCCGCGGGGACGCTGACGGTACCGCTGGAGCCGACCGAGGCGATCATGCCGGGGGTGGTCAGCTTGCCGCACGGTTGGGGACATACCGACAGCACGCAGACGGTGGCCCGGGCGCATGCCGGGGTGAATGCCAATGTGCTGACCGATGATTCGGTGGTGGATGTGCCGTCCGGAAATGCGGTCTTCAACGGCGTTCCGGTGACCCTGACGCCTGCCTGAGCTGTGCTCGATCTGACCGGTCGCGAACTAAAGAATTCCGGCCGGTCGGATTTCAGCTAATCCGTGGAAACCCTTGCGCTAATTATAGATTCAGTGCATTCTCAACATGGATTTTTGCTGTGTTGCCAGACTAAAATGGACAGGATTTCGGTTTAGTCGCGGGCTCAGCGTCGAACCCGTTGCGGTGTGCCGGATTCCAGCTACCAGAGGGGGCGCCATGCCCGGTACACGTTGTGGCAGTGACGGTGAGCAGGAACTACAGGACAGGTACGGCACGCGGGACCGCGCCGAACGCTTCTACCAAGATCAAGTACTCGATCAACTGAACCCGACGATGATCGAATTCATCGCCAGGATGGATATGGCGTTCATCGCCACCGCGGACAAACACGGCGAATGCGACGCAAGCTTCCGCGCTGGCCTGCCCGGCTTTCTGCATGTGATCGACGAACGCACTCTTGCCTATCCGGAATACCGCGGCAACGGCGTGCACGCCAGCCTCGGCAACATCTTGGAGAACCCGCACGTAGGCATCCTGCTAATCGATTTCGTCCAGGATCTGATCGGACTGCACATCAACGGTTCGGCACGAATCGTCGACGACACCGCGCTGCGCCGCAATGTCCCCGAACTACCCGAGAACCTCAAGGGGCGAGCCGCGCAGCATTGGGTGGTGGTCGATGTGGAAGAGGCCTACATCCACTGCCGCAAACACATCCCGCATCTGGCCCCCGCGGCGCGCGAGCAGCGGGAGTGGGGGACGGACAACATCCGGGCGAAGGGTGGCGACTACTTCGGGGCGAAGGCGGCGCGGGCGGACTTGGTGCCGCGGTGATTCGCTGACGGTTCGTCCGCGGTCGAGGGCTGATGAGCTGCGACAGGCCGCAGCTTTAGTGGAGTTTGAAGATGACCAGGCGTTGCACGACGAAGTTGATGACCGTGGCGGTGCCCTGGGCGATGACGAAGGCGAGGGGCTGACGCCACCAGTCGCCGGGGAGCGTGGCGTAGAGCACGGCGTTGATGCCGACCTGGACGGCGAAGGTGACGGCGTACAGGAGCACCACGGCGATGAAGCGGGCGCGGCTCGGGGGCGCCTGGAAGGTCCAGCGGCGATTGATCAGGTAGGCGGTGGTGGTGCCCGCGATGAAGCTGATCGATTTCGCGACGCTGACCGGCAGGCCGATGAGGTTCAACAGGAAGCTGTAGATCCCGTAGTCGACGATGGCCGACAGGCCGCCGGTGAGGGTGAAGCGGACGATCTGCGTCTTCAGGTCGACGTCAGTTCCTGCCGGCTCGTCGACCAAGGGCAGTTCGGCCGGGAGCGGGAGGTGGGGTTCGGCTTGCACGCCGACGAGCGTAACGGGATGCCGCGGGACACGCGGGCCGAGCACCGATTGGACGTTTGTCCGGGGGAACGCGACCGTTGTCGGACCTCACATACCGGTGAGTACGGCGACGCCGACCGGATATCGGCTCATGCATGTAGCCTCTATGCCGATGTCCACGAAAGCTCCGACCGCCACCACAACCGGTAACTCCGGCAATGTCACCGACGGCACCTATGCGCTGCCGACGCAGACCAAGGCATTGACCGGGTGGGGTCGCACCGCACCAACATCTTCCGAAGTGCTCTCGACGAGCGATCCCGAACTGATCGCCAAGGCCGTCGCCATGGTCGCCGAGGACAACGACTCCAAGCCGGCCCACCTGCGTCGCGGCATCATCGCGCGCGGGCTCGGCCGCTCCTATGGCGATCACGCGCAGAACGCGGGCGGCCTCGTCGTCGATATGACGGCGCTGAACAATATCCACCGGATCGACCGGGATACCCGGATCGTCGATGTGGACGGCGGCGTCAGCCTGGACCAGCTCATGAAGGCCGCGCTGCCGTTCGGTCTGTGGGTCCCGGTGCTACCTGGTACACGTCAGGTGACGATCGGCGGCGCCATCGCCTCCGATATCCACGGTAAGAACCATCACAGCGAAGGCAGCTTCGGCAACCACGTACGCTCGATCGAGCTGCTCACCGCCGATGGCCAGGTGCAGCACATCACGCCCAAGCGCAATGCCAAGCTGTTCTGGGCGACCGTCGGGGGCAACGGACTCACCGGCATCATCCTGCGCGCGACCATCGAGATGGTGCCGACCGAGACGGCGTACTTCCTCAACGACGGCGTGAAGACCACCACGCTCGACGAGACCATCGCCGCGCACAGCGACGGCAGCGAGGCCAACTACACCTACTCGAGCGCGTGGTTCGACGTGATCAGTCCGCTGCCGAAGCTCGGCCGGGCCACCATCACCCGCGGCCGCCTCGCCAAGGTCGACGAACTACCCAAGCGCCTGCGTAAAAAGCCGCTGAAATTCGATGCGCCGCAACTGATGACGGTGCCCGATATCTTCCCGAACTGGACCATGAACAAGTTCACGCTCCAGGCCATCGGCGAGGCGTACTACGCCATGGGCGGCAACTACACCGGCAAGGTGCAGAATCTGACGCAGTTCTACCACCCGCTCGACATGATCGCGGAGTGGAACCGCGGCTACGGTTCCAACGGATTCCTGCAGTACCAGTTCGTGGTGCCGACCGAGGCAGTCGAGGAGTTCAAGCGGATCATCATCGATATCCAGGCCTCGGGGCACTACTCGGCGCTGAACGTTTTCAAGCTGTTCGGACCGGGTAACCCGGCACCGCTGAGCTTCCCGATGCCGGGCTGGAACATCTGCGTCGACTTCCCGATCAAGCCGGGTCTGAACGAGTTGGTGAGCGAGCTGGACCGCCGCGTCATGGAGTTCGGCGGGCGGCTGTACACCGCGAAGGATTCACGCACCACCGCGGAGACCTTCCACCAGATGTACCCGCGGATCGACGAGTGGATCAAGATCCGCCGGAGCGTCGATCCCACAGGCGTTTTCATGTCCGATATGGCGAGAAGGCTGGAGCTCCAGTGATTAATGCCGTAGGCAACCCGCAGACCATCCTGCTGCTGGGCGGTACCTCGGAGATCGGTTTGGCGATCTGCGCCGAGTACCTGCGCAAAAGTCCGGCGCGCATCATCCTGGCCGCACTGCCCGGTGATCCGCTGCGCGAGGACGCCGTCTCCGAACTGAAGGCGGCCGGTGCGACGCAGGTCGATGTCATCGACTTCGACGCACTCGATACCGAGAGCCATCCGAAGGTGATCGACGCGGCATGGGAAGGCGGCGATGTGGATGTCGCCATCGTCGCGTTCGCCCTGGACGGCGATCCGGAAGAGCTGTGGCAGAACCAGCGCAAGGCCGTGCAGGTCGCCGGAATCAATTACACCGCGGCGGTTTCGGTCGGTGTGCTGGTCGGCGAGAAGATGAAGAAGCAGGGCTTCGGGCGGATCATCGCGATGTCCTCGGTGGCCGGTGAGCGGGTGCGTCGCTCGAACTTCGTCTACGGCTCTACCAAGGCCGGGTTGGACGGCTTCTACCTCGGACTCGGCGAGGCACTGCGTCCGTACGGCCCCCGCGTGCTGGTGATCCGGCCTGGCATGGTGCGGACCAGGTTCTCCGCGCACGTCAAAGAGGCTCCGCTCACCGTCAATAAGGAAGATATCGCGGCGCTGGCGGTTTCGGCGTCGCAGCGGGGCAAGGAGCTCGTCTGGGCGCCCGGTACCTTCCGCTTCGTGATGATGATCCTGCGCCACATCCCGCGCCCGATCTTCCGCAAGCTGCCCATCTGATTTCCCCGAGCCGCACTTCGTCGACCGCGTCCCGTTGCGCGGCACGAGTGCGGCTCGTTCATATCCGCGATGCGATCCGGTCGATACCATCGACCCGGCTCCACGGCATGACGCCGAACTGATGCGGCCCATCCGCGACCCCCGAAGTTCGGCCCTGCTCCTGCGCAGGCGGACGACGTGGCAGGTTCGGAGCCGAGCTGATCATGGTCGACCTGGATACGGAGGCTTGGTGCGAGTGAGCGACTACCTGCGGACAACTCGCCGCCGGATCCCCGGCGATCAGCGCCGTGCGAGGCTTTGCCGACGGCCGGGCGGCGTCGGCACGACAGGTGTCGCGGACCGCGCATCGCTGGGCTTCGGCATCGCCCGACTGGCCGCAGACCCGGCGCACCGCATCGAAGATGGAGGACTCCGTTGAGCACCGTAATGACAGAGCGCTCCGGGGAGTCGGTGCCGACGCGCGGACGGGGAACCCTATTGATCCGGCATATCGGCTCCGGGGTGGGCGAAGCGGTGCTGGCCGCAGCGGTCGCGGCCGTGGTGGCTGCCGTTGGGCTGGTGGCGTTTTCGATGGTGCAGTGGCCCGCATTCAACTCGTCCAATGTGACGAGGTCGTTGACCACGGTCGGACAGGTCGGGGCCGCCGTGCTGCTCGGCGTGGCGATCTGGCTGGTGCGGACGCGGCGGTGGCCGTGGCTGGCGAAACTGCTGTCCTGGATCGGGATTTCAACGTTCGTCACGGTGACGTTGGGGATGCCGCTGGCGGCGACCAAGCTGTACCTGTTCGGCGTTTCGGTGGATCAGGAGTTCCGCACCGAATATCTGACACGGCTCACCGATAGCGCTGCGCTGCACGATATGACCTACGCCGACCTGCCGCCGTTCTATCCAGCCGGCTGGTTCTGGATCGGCGGTCGGGTGGCGAATGTGCTCGGGATGGACGGCTGGGAGGCGTTCAAGCCGTACGCCATCGGGTCGCTCACGGTGGTCGCGGTTATCGCACTCGTATTGTGGTCCAAGCTGATTCGCCCCGACTGGGCGATCGGGGTCAGTGCCGCGACGACCGCGGTGACGGTGGCCTATGCCGCGCCGGAGGCCTACAGCGCGGTTATCGTGCTGCTGCTGCCGCCCGCGTTGATTCTCGCGTGGGGTGCGCTGTACCGGCCGCTCGAGCGGTCGGCTACTTCCGCGGGTACTGCGGCATCGAGCGGAGCTGGCGCGTCAGGGGATGCAGCAGCCTCAGCTGGCGCCAGCGGAGCGGACAGTGGTGCGGCAGTCGGCACCGCTACCTCAGATGCCGCCAATTCAGCCAATGCCACCACCT
Organism: Nocardia sp. NPDC050408; assembly: GCF_044458905.1. Classification (NCBI taxonomy): domain Bacteria; kingdom Bacillati; phylum Actinomycetota; class Actinomycetes; order Mycobacteriales; family Nocardiaceae; genus Nocardia; species Nocardia sp. NPDC050408. Next base: position 9,943 of record NZ_JBITIL010000011.1, read on the forward strand.
CGGGCGCTGCCGCCACCTCAGGCCCTGCCGTCGCCTCTGGTGACGAAGCCGCAGCGGGCGGCGGCGCGGCGGCAGTCGGCACCGCTGCGGCCAGCGGAGCCGAAACGGCAGGGGGCTGGGGCGCGGTTATCGGGGCCGGACTGTTCCTTGGGATGGCGGCGTCGTTCTACACGTTGTATTTCGCGGTGGCGGCATTCGCTGTCGCGCTGATGGGGCTGCTTTCGGCGGGGCTCGCGGTGCGGGCACAGCGGGTGGCGAACCGAGCGCAACGCGGCGGGGCGGGTGCGGTGTGGCGGGCGGTTGTGCCGCCGCTGGTTCGGCTGGTTGTCATCGCGGCGATCGCGGGCCTGGTGGCACTGGTCGTCTGGCTGCCGTTCGTATTGAAGATGCTCAGCGGGACGATGCCGAGTTCGGGGACGGCATTCCACTATCTGCCCGAAGGCGGGGCGCAATTGCCGTTGCCGATGGCGGAGTTCTCGCTTTCCGGGGCGTTCTTCCTGCTCGGGACGGTGTGGCTGGTGCTGCGGGTGGCGTCGTCGCGGCGGGCGCAGGCGCTCGGGATCGGCGTGGTGGCGATCTACCTGTGGTGTCTGCTGTCGATGACGGCGACCGCGGCGGGTACGACCCTGCTCTCCTTCCGGTTGACGCCCGTGCTCGAAGTGCTGCTGGCGGCAGCCGGAGCATTCGGCTTCGTCGAGGGTGCGCGGGCGGCCTACCAGGCATTCAATGAGCCGGGGCGATTCAAGTTCGCCGTTGTGGTGGTCGCCACAGTCGGCGCGCTCGCGTTCACTCAGGACATTCCACAGGTGCTGAAGCCGGAGATCACCACCGCCTATACCGATACCGACGGCAACGGTGAGCGCGCCGACAAGCGCGCACCAGGCGCGGCGTCGTACTACCGCGAAATCGATGCGGCACTACTCGCACAGACCGGCCGTCCCCGCTCGGATTCAGTGGTCCTCACGGCCGACACCAGCTTCCTGTCCTTCTACCCGTACTACGGCTTCCAGGCGCTCACTTCGCACTATGCGAACCCCTTGGCCGATTTCGCGGGCCGCGCCGCCACCATCGAGTCGTGGAGCAAGCTGAATTCCTCCGCCGCCCTGGTGGACGCACTCGGCAAGAGCCCGTGGCGCGCACCGGACGCCTTCCTCTTCCGCAGCAGCGACGATGCCTACACCCTGCGCCTGGCCAAGGACGTCTACCCGAACGATCCCAATGTGAAGCGCTACACCGTGAGCTTCCCCAAGGAGCTCTTCGCGGACCCGCACTTCACCACGACCAATATCGGCCCTTTCACCTTGGTCGTCGTCAATCGTTGACTCCGTCCCCCGACTCATCGGCGCGGCCGGTGTGCTCGCTCGACGCATGATTTCGCGAGGATATGGGTAACTTCGTCGGGTACCGGCTAACCCAGCCAGCCCCTGACCCGCGGCCTCCAATGGCACTCGAGTCCGGGTCTGAAGGCACGGGAGAGGCGGGGCAGTTCACAGGGAATTCGGTTACGGTGGATCGCTGATCTGACTGACCATTGACTGGGAGAAGTTTGTTTTGCGGGTCGAGGCACCACCGGCAGTAGGCGTCGTCACAAGGGGATCGACACCGGCTGGCGAGGCCAGACCCGAGCAGCGCACCGCCAAGCGGAGACGGATTCGGGTCAACCGGAGTGATCTGGTCGCCTCGGTGACCTATCTCGCATCGGCCGTCACGGTGCTATCGGGACAGTGGCGCGATACACACAGCGGGTACCTGATCAAGAGCGGTCAGGACCAGACCATGTGGGAGTGGTTCTTCGCGGTCACCGCGCATTCGGTGGCACATCTACACAATCCGCTCGGCACGAATCTGCAGAACTTCCCGGCCGGGGTGAACATGATGGCCAATACGGCCATGTTCGGGGTCGGGGTGCCGTTGACACCGGTGACCCTGCTGTTCGGTCCGACCGTCACCTTCGTGCTCGTCCTCACCCTCGGCTTGGCCTCCACCGCGTTCGCCTGGTACTGGCTGTTCTCCCGGGAATTGGTGCAGTCCCGGCTGGCCGCCGGGATCGGCGGCCTGTTCTGCGGTTTCGCGCCCGCGATGATCTCCCATGCCAACGCCCACCCGAATTTCGTGCTGCTGGCACTGCTTCCGGTCATCGCACTGCTGTTGATCCGCATCGCGCGTCGTGCGACAGCTGCGGATACGACCGGGCCGCGCAGGCGAGTTCGCGATGCCGTCGCACTTGCCCTGCTGGTAGCGACGCAGATCGCGCTCGGCGAGGAACCGCTGCTGATCTTCGCGCTCGCCTTCGGACTATTCGGTGTCGTGTACTACCTGCGCACCCCGCGCGCCGGCTGGCGGGTTGTGCGGGCGCTCGCCCCGACCGTCGGATCGGCGGCGGTGATCACCTTGATGCTCACCGAAATTCCGCTGTGGTGGCAGTTCTTCGGACCGCAGAGCTATCGCTCGATCGACCACGGGCCGATGGGCAACGATCTGAAGGCCATCGTGCAGTTCCCCGCCGAATCACTCGGCGGCATGTTCGCGCCCGGCCAGTACGTGGCCATCAACGACACCGAGCAGAACGCCTATTTCGGCTGGCCACTGCTGCTGTTGCTGCTCGTCACGGTGGCACTGCTGTGGCGCGATCGGGTGGTCCGCGCCGCGGCCGCGGTGATGGTGGTCTTCGGGGTGCTGTCGCTGGGTGCGGTGGCCATGTTCGGCAAGCAGTCGACCGGGATCGAATTGCCTTGGCGCTGGGCCGAAAAGATCCCGCTGCTCAATACCGTGCTGGAGACCCGGCTGACCATGGCCGCGATTCCGGCCATCGCGGCGGTGCTGGCCTTGGCGACCCAGCGGGCGGTCACCTGGTGGCGGCAGTCGCCGGTCGACTGGCGCCCGCTCGCCTGGTTCCCGGCACTCGCCCTGGCCCTGGTTCCGCTTATCCCGACTGTCCTTCCGGTGGTCGAGCGCGCGCCGACGCCGGAATTCTTCGCCGAGGGGACGGTAAAGCAGTACGTGAGCGGCGGTTCGGTGGTTCTGGTGCCGCCGCCGCGCCCCGCCGGGGCGGTGGCCTTGCGCTGGCAGGCCGACGCCGGTTTCGATTTCCCGCTCGCCGGAGGCTATTTCGTCGGCCCCACCGGTGCGAACAAGAAGGGCATCTACGGACCGGACTTCCGCCCGACCACCGCCCTGCTCGTCGGTGCACTGGACACCGGTGTCGTCCCACCCATCGACGCCGACACCCGCGCGCAGGCACTCGACGATCTGCGCTTCTGGCAGGCCGACGTGGTGGTCCTGCCCACGACCAAGAACTCCGAGGCGCTACGCACCACCGTGACGCAACTGCTCGATATGGCGCCGCGCCAGGTCGATGACGTGTGGCTCTGGGACGTCCGGCCGCTGCGGTAGCACCGTGGATCATCTCGGTGGCGAGCGTCACCGATGCGGGTGGCTAGCATGGTCCCTCGTGCGACCGGACCGAACTTCTGCAGCGTTCACCCGCAACCGCCTGATCGCCCTCGTCTCCGGGTTGCTCGGATTCGTATTGGCACTGTTGACGCCGTTGCTTCCGGTGAAACAGGATCAGGCCGCGCTCGACTGGCCCCAGGCGGGCAGTGCAAGTGTCGAAGCGCCGCTGGTTTCCTATGTGCCGCTGCGACTGGATGCGACGCTGCCGTGCTCGGTTTTGACCGCGGCGGGATCAGGCACGGTGCTGTCGACCATTCCGCACGCCTCGAGTCAGGCCAGCGCGAAGGGACTGATCGTCTCGATCACCGACGGCACGCTCGCGGTGCTGCAGCGTGATGTGCCGCTGCTGTCCGCGCCGGTCGCGGAAATCACCGGGTGCGAGTCCGTCACCATCAGTACGACGGCGGCCGCGACGTCGGTCGAATTCGTCGGTGCGAAGCGCCAGGACGGTACGCCCTTCCGCAACACCATCACCCGCGATATCCGCCCGCAGGTGGTCGGCGTCTACACCGATCTGGATGCCACGAAGCTCGACGGCGCGAAGCTGCACGCCGATATCGATTCCCGCTTCTCCTCGACTCCGTCCGCGCTGAAGCTCGGTGCGATGATCGTCGCGGCGATCTGCACGATCATCGCGCTGGTTGCATTGCACCTGCTCGACAATGCCGACGGTCGCCGGGCGCGCCGGTTCCTGCCCGCGCATTGGTGGCGGTTCACCCTCGCCGATGCGGCGATACTCGGCATCCTGGTGCTGTGGCATTTCATCGGCGCGAACACCTCCGACGACGGCTACATCCTGAATATGGCTCGCGTCTCGGAGCATTCCGGGTACATGGCCAACTACTACCGTTGGTTCGCGGTGCCCGAGGCGCCGTTCGGCTGGTCCTACGAGGTGCTCGCCTGGATGACCAAGGTCTCCGACGCCAGCCCATGGATGCGGCTTCCCACACTGGCCGCCGGAATCGTGTGCTGGATGGTGATCAGCCGAGAGGTGCTGCCGCGCTTGGGCGCGCGGGTGCGCAGGCACAGGGTGGCACTGTGGACGGCCGGTCTGGTCTTCCTCGCCTTCTGGCTGCCCTATGACAACGGGTTGCGGCCCGAACCGCTTATCGCCGCGGGTGCGCTGCTGACCTGGTGCTCGATCGAACGGGCCATCGCGACCGGACGGCTGCTGCCCGCCGCGGTCGGTGTGCTGATCGCCGCGTTCTCGCTGGCTGCCGGTCCCACAGGGTTGATCTGCGTGGCGGCGCTGATCGCGGGTTCGCGGCCGGTGCTGCAGATCATTATTCGGCGGGCGCGTGATGCGGCGGGCACGCTGGCGGCACCGGATGCTGAGCGCGCCGGGAACCGGCCCCAGCCGGTTTCCGCAGGCAGCGCGAATTCGGTTGGGAGCGAAGGCGGATCGGATGCCGAGCAACCGACGGCCGTCGCTCTTCAGCGAGACCACAGTACGTCGCGCCTGGCCACTGTCTTCCGTTATGCGGCGCTGCTGGCACCTGGGCTAGCCGCGGGAACTCTCGTGCTGATCGTGGTTTTCGCCGATCAGACGCTGGCGACGGTCATGGAAGCCACCCGGGTGCGCACCCTCGTCGGGCCGAATGTGGCCTGGTTCGACGAGCGGACGCGGTGGGATTCGCTGCTGATGCTCTCGCCTGACGGGTCGCTGGCGCGGCGGTTCGGTGTGCTGGTCATGCTGCTGTGCCTGCTGGTGTGTGTGCTGCAGGTGCTGCGCAAGGGGCGGATCCCGGGGACCTCGCGTGGACCGTCGGTGCGGATTCTGGGCATCGTCTTCGCCTCACTGCTGCTGATGATGTTCACGCCGACCAAATGGACCCACCACTTCGGTGTTTACGCCGGGCTGGCCGGGTCGCTGGCGGCGCTGGCGGCGGTTGCGGTGGGCACCAATGGGATTCGCTCGCCACGCAACCGGGCACTGTTCGCGGCGGCCGTGCTGTTCCTGCTGGCGATCACGTTCACCGGATCCAATGGTTGGTGGTACGTATCCAGTTACGGTGTGCCGTGGTGGGACAAGGCGCCGCTGGTCGCGGGTAAGGGCCTGTCCACGCTGTTCCTCGGGCTCAGCGGAGTGGCGCTGATCGTCGCGGTGTGGCTGCACTATCGCGAGCCGTACCGCGAGAAGACCGATGCGCCACGCCATTTCGAGCGTTACGCCTCCGCGCCGTTGACGATCGCGGCGGCGCTACTCGTGCTGTTCGAGGTGGCGTCGCTGGCCAAGGCGGCGGTCACGCAGTACCCGGCGTACTCGATCGCCAAGTCGAATCTCGAATCGCTGAGCGGCAATACCTGTGCACTCGCCAACGAGGTGCTGGTGGAGACCGATACCGCGAATTCGCTGCTGCTTCCCTACACCGGCTCCCCCGCCGACGGATTGTCCGCGGAATCGAAGGGATTCACGCCCAACGGCGTGGCCGCCGACCTCACCGCCGATGCCGAGGAAACGGTCACCGGCGGTGCGAATTCGGTGAACAAGGATTCGAAGAACAAGACCACCAATACAACCGGTGCGGGCACCGGCGGCGGCAGCAGTCAGCAGGCCGGAATCAACGGCAGCACAGTGTCATTGCCGTTCGGCCTGGATTCGGCACGAACCCCGATCATGGGCAGCTACCAGGAGGGGGCCGATCAGCAGCAGGCCGAACTCACCTCGCAGTGGTACCGCCTCGATCTGACCGACAGCATGCGCAACGATCCGGCCTACCAGGTTCTCGCCATTACCGCGGCGGGCCGGATCCGCTCGGTCGACGCCGACGGCGTGCTCACCTACGGACAGGAGCTGCACCTGGAGTACGGCGTGCGCGCAGCGGACGGCGAGGTGCAGACGCTCGGTTCGGTGGATCCGCTCGATATCGGCCCCGCACCGTCCTGGCGCAATCTCCGTGTGCCACTGGACAAGTTGCCCGCCGGAGTGAATGCGGTGCGTTTGGTCGCGGTCGACAACGACATCACCCAGAAGCAGTGGTTGGCCATCACCCCGCCCCGGCTGCCGCATCTGGCCACGCTGAATTCCGTTGTCGGCGAAACCGCTCCGGTCCTGCTGGATTGGCACGTCGGCCTGGCATTCCCCTGCCAGCGCCCGTTCGACCACCACGACGGCGTCGCCGAGGTCCCCAAGTGGCGGATCCTGCCCGACCGCGTCGGCTCCGATGCCTCCAACGCCTGGCAGGACGATATCGGCGGCGGCCCCCTCGGCTGGACCGGTCTACTCCTGAAATCCCAGACCATCCCCACCTACCTCGGCCACAACTGGACCCGAGACTGGGGCTCCCTGGAACAATTCACCCCCTACGACACCACCGCCACCCCCGCGACCATCGCCACCACCGTGAAATCCATCAACGGCTGGAAGAAATCGGACCCGATCCGAGCCCGATAGCCCACTACGCGAAGGGCATTCCAGGGCTAGGGGATGAGAACTTCCGGTCCGACCTGCTCGCTCGCCGGGGCCCGCGACGGATCGATCAGCCGACTAGGTCGCTGGGATCGGTATTGGCTCCACACAGCACGACACCGATTCGTTCACCGTCGCGTGGCTGGTATGCCCGGGTTGCCAGCGCCGCCAAGCCGGTCGCCGAGCCGTGTTCGACGACGAGTCGATACCGCTCCCACAGCTGCCGCCGCGCCCGTACGATCGCTTCGTCGTCGACGACTACCGAGCGCACGTCTGTGGCCTTGGCCCAGGCCAGCGCGGCAGCGGAAACCCTTGGCGCGCCGAGAGAATCGGCCGCGATGGAATCCACGTCCACGTCGAGCACCGTATCGGCAGCCAATGCGGCATTGAGCGCCCGGCTGCCATCGGGTTCCGTGCCGACCACCCGAATGCCGAAATGGTCGGCGACCGCGGCGATTCCGGAGAACATGCCGCCCGCGCCAACCGCGAGGACGATTGTGTCCAACCCAGCAACCGCGTCAACGAATTCGAGCAGAATGGTGCCAGCGCCAGCCGAGGTCAGGGTGTCGTCGTAGGTGTAGGCGTCGATCGCACCGGTGCCGGCCATGAACTCGTGGGCGGATTCCCTTGCGTGGTCCTGCGTTTCGCCTGACAACCGAACCTCAGCGCCCAAAGCACGCAGCCGCGCCACCTTGGCCCGACGCGTTGAACCGGCCAGGAAGACCGTCGCCGGCACGTCGAATACCCTTGCCGCCCAAGCGAATCCGATATCGGCATTGGCGCCGGTAGCGGACACGATACCGGCATCCGGCATGGTCCCGTTTTCGATCAGTACCGCCATCAGGTTGGCCGCGCCGCGAGCCTTGAAAGATCCAGTGTGCTGCAGGAATTCGAGTCCCAGGAAAATCTCGGCGCCGCCCGTCTCGGTCGACGGCCGGAGGGAGCCGGCCGCCTGCTCGTCATCCGATTGCCTGCCCATCGGCGCGATGGTCAAGGGCCGCACTATACCGGCAATACGGTCGGCGGCCGCCTCGACCTCACCAAAGGTAGGAGTGCGCATCCGACGGTTCTCCTCATCGATCACAGGTTTCCGTCGACGCCGCCAGGTCCGGCAAGACCCGGCGTGATCGCACATGCCCCCATCTCAATACCGTCCGGTACTTTAATCGCAGCTAGCCGAGTCGGCACTGTGAGCCTCGAACCGCCGACGCACACCGCCCTCGGCCTGATTACCCCGCGCCGAGGGCGGCTTGCGGCCTTCACACAGTCGCCGTGCCCGCACTCCACCGATCGAGCGCGGCATATGCGGGCTGCCACTGATCGCGATACGCGGCACGCACCGGCTCCGGCAGCGGGGCGAGCAGCACTTGGACCGTCTGCTCGTCGGCACCGTCCAACAGCCACGGAATCAGTTGCGGAGCAGCGGGGCCGATGCGACTGCCGTGCAACTGACCGAACGCTTGCCACTGCTCCGGTGTCACGACCGCCTGAATCAGCGGCAATGCCTCGCCCTCCTCGTGCTTCAGGTGCCCGGTCAACCCGGTCGCCAAGGCGTCGAGCAGACCGCCGAGGCGTTCCGGGCCACTGTCAGGATCGGCGAAGGTCGCATCGATCTGCTCGAGCAGCGGATCGATGACGGCGTGCTCGGCCTCCATCGCGTCCAGTAGTGCCAACTCGTCGGGTCGCTCGGCGAGCGTCTGCCGCATCACCGGCCACAGCGCATCGTCCTCGGCGGTGTGGTGCACCAGAAGGGATTTGGTGAACATTTGCCAACCGGCAGCGGTGGCGAGGATCTTGCGCGGATCGTCGTCGATCCGATCGGCGATTTCGGCGATGTATTCGAGTTCGCGCCGCAGCGCACTGTGCATGGCGTACATCGTCGTCATGTCGAGGGTCACGGGTTTCTCCTGATGGAACGGTATGGATCGGTTGCGCCAACGGGGTCGACGCTCACGGACGCGCCGCTTCCGGCGGCGGTGCGGAGAGCAGGGCGTGCAAGATGCCCCGCCCGATCCGCCAGGTCGCCCCGATCGGGTCGGGACTCGGATCGCGGCGCGCCGTCGGCCGCATCGCCCATGAAGCGGCCGCGAACCCGGCGAGAACCATCGCGGGCATGGCGAATTTGCGTGGATTGCCGTTCGCCAAGTGCGAGGCCGCGCCGCCGAGATAGACGGCGAGGGATCCGGCGTAGGCCCACTCCTTGAGCCGCGGCATTCCCGGGGCCAGCAGCACTGCGGCCATGGGCAGTTTGCAGATGCCTTGAATCGTCAAGAAATACCTGGGGTAGCCCAACTGATCGAAGGTTTCGACCGCGAACGGCTCCCGGGTCAGATCCCACATGCCGCCTTTGACCATCTCGGCGGCGACCGGCATAGTCGTCACCCAGTACGCGGCGGTCCGGATCCGGGAAAGTGCATCTGATCTCGAGTTCTGAGCAGTCATCGCAATATTCCGCTCAGGCCCAGCTGGCGCCCGCGGGCTCCTTGATACTGGTATTGAGGCGATTGAAGAAGTTGGTCAGCGCGATCATGAGAATGACTGCGGAGAGCTGGTTTTCGTCGTAGTGATCGGCGATCTCGTCCCACACGACGTCCGGCACGGCATCCTCGGACTTGTCGGCGATCCGGGTGGCGACCTCTGCCAGCAGCAGCGCCGCGCGCTCGGCCGCACTGAACTCAGCGGATTCTCGCCACGCGGCGACGGCGAACAGCTTCTCGTCGCCGACCCCCGCCTTACGACCGCCCGCCAGATGTGAGTGCACACAGGCGCTGCACCCGTTGATCTGGCTGACCCGCAGTGCAACCAATTCCAGCAGTTCGGCGGAAACTCCACCCTGATAAGTCGCCTTGTAGAGGGTGTTGATTCCCTTCATCGCGTCAGGCAGGACCATAGCGGGGTTCTTCATGCGAGCGTTCATGTCAGGTGTTCCTCTCGGGGAGTTGATAATTCGAAATCAGTGCCGGATGTGGGCCTGCAGGTCGAGCCAGTCGGCGAAGCCCGGACCGGACAGGACGGCATCCGGCCCGGGGAGCAGAGCGCCGCTCTCGTACAGGTCCCGGTCGGGGTTGGCCGGATCGCTGACCTCCTCGATCGGCCTGTCGTCTCCGCGTCGCGCGTTCACCAGACGGGCCATCTCGGCCAGGTATTCGGCGCGCGGTCCGGCAATCTCCGGGAACGGACCTCCTTGGTGCGCCGACCACGCGCCGGTCGCGAATTCGGCCAGCTGTTCGGCGACCGCGCGTGCGGAGACCAGTTGGGTACGCATCTTCGGGATATAGATCACCGAACCTTGTGCGCCCCACCGCATCATCTGTTCGACAAGCTCGTGGAACTGCGCGGCCCGCAGAATTCGCGTCGGCACCGGACCCGCCAGCAGTGCCTGCTCGTGCACCAGCTTCGCGGCGTTGTATCCAGCGGTGGAGCCGTCGATGCCGATGATGGACACAGCCACGATCCGGCGCACTCCGGCCGCCTGCGCGGCCGCGTGCAGGTTACGGGCCGAGGCGGTGAAGAAGTCGGTGGCTGCCTGCTGTTCGAAGGAGGGCGTGCTCGACGCGTCGATCACTGCGGTCACGCCGTGGAACGCTTCGGCGAGTCCTGCACCGGTGACCACATCCACTCCGGTCGACCGTGACATCGCCACGACCTTGTGCCCTGTCTCGGTGAGCACGTCTACGATGTGGCGGCCGAGCCGTCCGGTGGCGCCCGCTACCGCGATCGTGCTGTCTTGCGTAGTCATTCCGCTTCCTTTGTGTCGTGGGCGTGGTCCGTATGCCGGACCAACGGCCAGTCGATGTCCACTCGTCCGGCCAGGACGAGGTAGTTGTCGAAGATCGCCAGCGCCACGTGAGCGATGACGTCGACGAGTTCGGTGGGCGCCAGTTCCGTCTGGGCGGTGGAAAGTTCGTGGTCGGTGATCGCGCCGCGGCGGCGGATCAGTGCCGCCGCAAAGGCCAGGATCGCCGCGTATTTCGGATCGTCGGCCGCGCCGAATCGGGCGTCGCTGAGCTCGTCCTCGGTCATCCCCGCGAGGCGGCTGCCGAGGAAGCTGTGCGCCGAAAGGCAGTAGTCACACCCGTGCTCCTGGGCGACCAGCAGCCCGAGAGCAGAACGTGCGAACGCCGGCATCTCACTGCCGCCCAGCGCTTCGGTGAGGGCGACATACCCCCGCAGGGCGGCAGGGCTTTGCGCCATCACCTTGACGTTATTCGGTGTGACGCCGAACAGCTGCTGGCTGACAGTGAAGAGGTGTCCGGCAGCATCATCCGCGTTCTCCGGGTCTATCGGGGGTATTTGCGGCATGGGAACAGCGTGTTACGGCCCGTTGATACTTTTGCGATGCCTTCACGATGGGTGTTGTATGGAGCCGAGATGGGTGTGCGTTTTACGGTCCTCGGACCAATGAAAATCGTGGTTGACGGTCGCGAGTCGGCCGCGGCGCCGAGACATCGGGCAGTGTTCGCCTATCTCCTGGTCAATGTCGGAAGAGTGTGCAGCGCAGACCGAATCATCGAGGCCATCTGGGGCACGGATCCCCCGGACACTGCGCGCTCGCAGATCCACGCCGCGGTGACGGCGATCCGCAAGGTGTTGCGCGAAACGGACGCGGCGCAGGTACTGCAGACCAGATCCGCCGGATACGTTGCGCTGCCGGAGCCGGGGCAGTTCGATCTCGAGGAATTCACCAGCCGGGTCGGTGTCGGCCAATCGCTGGTCGGCACCGACCCCGAGGCCGCGGTGGCGGAACTGCGCGCGGCACTGGCGCTGTGGCACGGCGAGGCGCTCGCCGATCTGAACGCCGACTACGTCGCGCCCGCGCGGCGCCGCCTGCAGGACAAGCAGTTAGCGACGTTCGAGCAGTTGACCGAGGTGGAACTCGGGCTGGGCAGGCACGAGGCGGTGCTCGACGAGTTGGCAGCGATGGTGACCGCAAACCCGCTGCGGGAGAAGCTGGCCGGGCAACTGATACTCGCACTGCATCGAGCGGGACGACAGGTCGATGCGCTCGCGGCCGCACGATCGTTCCGGACGGCACTCGCACAGGCGCAGGGTCTGGATCCGGGACGCGCATTCGTCGCGCTGGAGCAGGCAGTATTGCGGGACGACGGCGAACCGGCCACACGCGTAACCGCACTGGCCGCACACACCGAACCCGTACCACGTTGTGCGAACTTCTTGCCGTACGACATACCGGATTTCGCGGGCCGAAGCGCCGAACTCGAACATCTACTCGCACCACTCACCGGCACCGCGGCGACCATCTCCACGATCGACGGCATGGCGGGCATCGGCAAGACCGCGCTTGCCGTACATACCGCACACCGAGTAGCCGCCCGATTCCCCGACGGTCAGCTGTTCATCGACCTCCAAGCGCACACGATCGACCGCCAACCGATCGCGACGGATGCGGCGCTGGAAATCCTGTTGCGCCAGATCGGAATTCCCGCCGAACGCATTCCGCAGACCACCGCCGATCGCGGCGCGCTATGGCGGTCGGAACTGGCCGGGCGGCGAGTGGTCGCGGTGCTGGACAACGCTGTGGATGCCGATCAAGTCCGGCCGCTGCTGCCCGGCGGGACGGACAGTCTCATCCTGATAACCAGCAGGCGGCGGCTGGTCAACCTGGATGGTGCTCGGGCATTGTCGGTCGATCCACTGCCTGCGCGCGATGCTGTCGACCTCTTCGACCGGATCGTCGGCGAACGCGCCACCGCCGAACCGCTCGCGGTGCTGGACGTGCTGCACCTGTGCGGGTTCCTGCCATTGGCGGTGCGGATCGCCGCCGCTCGACTACTGCACCGCCCGCAGTGGACCGTCGGCTATCTGGCGGGACGGCTGCGTGGGGAGCGGCGCAGGCTGGCCGAATTGTCCACGGCCGAACGAGGTGTCGTGGCCGCGTTCAACCTCTCCTATCGGCAGCTTCGCGCGGACGGGCAGCGGATGTTCCGGCTGCTCGGCCTGCACCCCGGGCGGGACATCGATCCCGGCGGCGCGGCGGCGCTGGCCGATATCTCGCCGGACGACGCCGAAATGCTGTTGGAAGACCTCCTCGACGTTCACGTGATAGCTCAATACGAGCCCGGCCGCTACACCTTTCACGACCTGCTGCGCCAGCATGCCCGCGCCATTGTGTCGGCGGACGAATCCGACGATGCCCGAACCGCCGCGCTGTCACGGCTTTTCGACCACTACGTGCACACCGCGCGGGCAGCGGTGGATCTGCTGTTCCCCTACAGCGCCGATCACCGCCAACCGCTGCCGTCCGCCGCGGCCCAGGTGACGACGCTGGACGACACCGAGGACGCGGCCGAGTGGCTCGATGCCGAACGCGAAAACCTCATCGCCACTGCGGCTTACGCGTCCAACAACGGGATGCCCGCGCACGCCAGGGACTCGGCTGAAACCCTACGTCCCTATCTCGACGGCAACTCCCGCCACTCCGATGCCGCACGCTTGCATCAGGTGGCACTGCTGGCGAGCAGACAGCTGGCCGACTCGCTCGGCGAGGCCAGAGCGTTGACCGACCTGGGCTGGGCCTGCTGGCGACAAGGCGATTACGAGTGGGCGACCACGCATTCGCTAGCGGCACTGCGGATTGCCCGCGCGTCCGGGGATCGCTATCAAGAGGCCAGAGCGCTGAACACGCTCGGCAATGTGGCGTGGCGTAAACGGGACTACGACGAGGCCAGGCGATACCTGCGCGACGCGCTCGATCTCGCCAACCGTCTGGGCAACCGAGTCGGCGAGGCGCACGTGCTCGGCAACCTCGGCATGCTGCTCGGCGCCGACAACAACCAGTACCGCAACGCCCGCGAACATCTCGACCGCGCGCTGGCACTGCACTGCGAGGTGGGCAATCAGCGCGGCGAGGCGTTGGTGCTGAACTATCTGGGATCGCTGTGCCGCCGCAACGACCTGCTGGACGAGGCCAGAGACAACCACTCCCGGGCCCGTGACCTGTATCGGATGCTGGGCAGTCATGGCGACGAAGCGTCCGCGCTCAACGGCCTCGGCGAGACAGCCTACACCGCAGGCGATCCTGGCTCCGCCGTCGAAAAGCACAGCACCGCACTGGCGTTGGCCGAGCAGGCATTGAATGTGCCCGAGCGAGCGCGCGCCAACGACGGGCTGGCTCGCGCGTACCGAGATCTCGGTGACGTCGGTCGAGCACGCGAATACGCCGGTATCGCGATGAGTCTGTACGCGGATCTCGGCGTCCCGGAGGCCGGCGATATGCGCGCTTTCCTGGAAATGCTCGCAGACTCCGATTAGCCCCAATCGCTACGGCGGTCAGAGTCGGCCGGGTGTCGTATCGGCGAAATGTGACGTCACGATCCTGCTTGTCTGCGTTGACCGGTAGGCCACGACGCGCACGCTGCGCTCGGACTTCGGCGCGCCGAACTTGCGGCGGTCGTTGTCGACTTCCACGCGTTTTCGGGGGCTAGGGGACGAGGACGAGGCGGCCGCGGAGGCCACCTGCCGAGAGGCGCTGGTGGGCGGCGGTTACCGCAGCCAAGGGGTATGTTTCGGCTACGCGGAGGGTGAGGTGGCCTTTGTCGACCAGCGCGACGAGTTCGGCGAGTTGGGGGCGGTCGGCGTGGACCAGGACGGTGGTTACCTTGGTGCCACGCAAGGGAATCGGGGTGTTGGGGACGCTGATGGAGACGAAGCGGCCGCGGGCACGAACGGCGGCGAGGGTTTCGGGGCCGAGGGCCGCGGCGTCGAGGGCCGCGTCGACGCCGCCGGGGACGAGGGCTCGGACGGCATCCGGCAGGTCGGCTTCGCGGGGGACGAAATCGGTGGCACCGAGGGCACGCATGACAGGTTCGTCGGCGGTCGAGGCCGATGCGATTACTCGGATGCCTTGTGCGGCAGCCAGTTCGACGGCATAGCCGCCTACCGCGCCTGCCGCGCCGGTAATGAGAAGGCAGTCGGCGGGAGTCAGTTCGAGGGCGGCGAGGGCCTGTACCGCGGTGAGGCCGTTCAACGGGATTGTGGCCGCAGCCTCGGCGGGGACGGAAGTCGGTGCTGGGGTGACGTTTTGGGCTTCGAGCACGATGTAGTCGGCTTGGGCGGCCAACGCGACGTCTAGGCGGTCGCTGATGCCGATGACGGCTTGGCCCACGGTGAATTCGTCGACACCCGCGCCGATGGCATCAATGACACCGGCGACATCCCATCCGATTCCCCACTGCTCGCGCGGGGCGGCGAACGGAGTCCCGCCGACACCATTGCGGACCATGAGGTCTACCGGATTAACCGTCGCCGCAGCTACTTTCACCCGAACCGTACCGGGCCCCGGCTCGGGCGTGGGCACCTCGATGATCTCCGCGACCGCCTCCAGGCCAGCTCGACGGACTACTACTGCACGCATGGCAATCCTTATCGCTTGTCGGGTTACGTCGACAAACCTAGGCGAGCTACTATCTGTCAGATAGTAGTTACCCAGGAGTGCGTAACGGGCAGCAGGGGAAGCAGATGGCGACAACCACCGCGGCACAACGCCGTGAACTGGCAAAACAGCAATACGACGCCTACGTGGCCGAATGCCCGACGCGCCAACTTCTCGACCGGATCAGCGATAAATGGGTCAGCCTGATACTCAACGCCCTCACCGACGGGCCGCTGCGCTACGCCGAGATCAACCGCGTCATCTCCGGCGTCAGCCCCAAAATGCTCACCCAAACCCTGCGCACCCTCGAACGCGACGGGCTACTCGAACGCCGGATCACCGCCGAGGTGCCGGTCCGCGTCGACTACGAACTCACCGCACTCGGCCATAGCCTGCAACCTGTGATGCGCGCCATAAAAACGTGGGCCGAGGAGCGCATGGACGATGTGCTCGCGGCCCGCGCACGTTACGACGGTGAACCAGCGTGACCATGTCGTAAAAGTTG
This sequence comes from Nocardia sp. NPDC050408, assembly GCF_044458905.1. NCBI lineage: Bacteria > Bacillati > Actinomycetota > Actinomycetes > Mycobacteriales > Nocardiaceae > Nocardia > Nocardia sp. NPDC050408. The sequence continues at coordinate 25,702 of NZ_JBITIL010000011.1, forward strand.
ACCGCGAAAGCCTTCCCACTCGTGAAGCTGGCCTTAACCTTTTATTCATGACCGCGGCCTTCGAAGATATGGATCTGCGCGACCTCGTCGGACTGCTCACCGAGGATGAACAACGGGAGCTTCGACCGGCGCTGCTGCGTGTGTTATCCCGCCAAACCCCGCAGGAGCTACTCCGTCGTGAACTAGGCCTTCGTATGACGAAGGTCTGACGCCGCCGGATCACCGAACACCATCCACCAGGCCGTTGCGCCGGCCAGTACAGCCGACGCCGCGGCCTTTCGTCGTTAAAGGGCGCTGTTGAACTGAGCGGCCGGCACCGGATTGTGTGTCGGGTTTCCTTGGCATCCGGACACGAGTGGGCGCTGAGGACAACTCGGTCCTCGAAACGAGAACAGGCCCGCCGAATTCGACGGGCCTGTCTGTCTACGACCTAGAACACACGCAGCTGTCCGGGCGACCAGAGTCCCGAACGACTGGCCGTACCTGTATCCAACTTGGCCGGAACCGCATTCGGGTAGTACTGGTCGTACCGCTCCAACGAACCCCAGTCCCGCGCCCAGTCGTGCTTCAGATACGTCGGAATGGTGCTCGACTTCGCCAGCATCTGACTGAAGCCGAGGAGACCACCGAATTCCTCGGCCTGCCAGGTATTCGTCGAGCTGATGGCCAGCGGCCTATCCGGCAGGATCCGGTAACCGGGCACCTCGGCCACACCGTTCTTGTGGTCCAGTGGCCGCTGGCACGGGAACTGCAGCCCGACCGCCCAGTCCAGCAGCACCGGCTGCTCGGAGCCGATAAAGCTATTGAGAGTGGCCAACTTCGGCATCCGCGGCGGGGTGAACGCCAGCCACTGATCGCCGATCAGAATCGGGTCATTGGCGACAATGCGCACCGCATCGGCATCGGGTGCGAGCTCGTCGAGCGGAATGCGCAGATTGCGCCACGACGGGAACGGACCGATATCGCGCGGCAGGTAGGTGCCGAGCATCTGCACACTGCCGTCGGGCAGGTGCTTGCCGTAGTCGACGGTCAGCGACTGGCCGTACCGGGTATCGCCGGTGTCGTCGACGGACAGGATGCGGCCCGCGGCCGAAATGACCACCAGCGGATGATCATCCGAGCGCGGTGCCAGCTGGTACCAGCTGGAGACCAGATGCGCGGGCTGCTGCACGCCGCCCTGGTAGCTGCCCATCACCGGCGTGGTGGCCGGGTCGAGGCCGAAGGGCAGGGTGGCCCGGCTGCCGTTGACACCGGTCGCGCCGTAACCGCCGTCGGTGCCCGCGTTCTGACCGTCCGCGCCGACCGGACCGACCGACTGGGTGGAGGTATTGCCGGTACCCGGCTTCACCTCGATGGTGTCGGCGCTGAGCTTCTCGGGCACACCGTTCGGATCGAAGCCGACCGGATCGGCGCCGGCCAGCGGATCACCGTTCTTCGGCGGATTCGCCGGATCGATGATCGGTGTGAGCATGCCGTTGCCCTTGTTCACATCCGGTTCCACCAGCACGTCATTGGCAAGACCGCACGAATTACCCTGCACCGCATCGAAATTCGAGCGTGCGAGCGAATAGGCCGGGTACTGCGCCACCGCACCCTTGACCAGCGAGAACACCTCGAGCAGCACCATCAGCGCGGCGACGACGGTCAGCGGGATCGCGGCGAACTTGCGAATCCGCTTGCCGCGCACGGACTTCGCCGACGGCTGCGGCCTGGTGTAATCCTCGCGCAGCGCCGACCAGGCGACCAGTGCCAGCGCCAGCCCGAACAGCACCAGCATGAACGTGTTCGACTGGTAGCCGTGCAGCGAGATCCGCTTGTCGAACCACGGCACGCCGAAGCTGGACACGTACCAGTAGCCGTTGATGCCCGAGAAGGCGACCGCGAGCACGAACAGCAATCCGGCGAGGAAGATCGCCCGGTTCTTCCTGGCCCGCAACGCACTTGCCGAAACCGCCACCGCGGTGACCGCGGCCAGTGATCCGGCGATGCCCGCGTACGCGCCGAAGTGATGGGTCCACTTCGTCGGGTTGAACATCATGAAGAAGATGGTTCCGAAGACAACGCCCATCAGCCGCCAGGTCGGACCGCTGGCGATGCCGGGAACCTGCCTGCGCCGCAGCAGTACCAGCATGGTGGTGAACAGGCACAGCAGCATCATCAGGAAAGCGAACCGGCGCGAAAGCGATCCGTCGACGGTCTCCACGAACAGGTAGTAGTAGCGCAGGTAGTCCTCGTACCAGGCCAGATTCGGACCGGTCACCTGCCGAACCCGGTTGGCCTCCTGGATACCGGCGAAGGTCTGGTCGCTGTAGACCACGATCAGCACCAGCAGACCCGCCGCCGCGATCGGCGCGAGCAGCGGCAGCGTCGAACCCCACTTGCCCACCCCCTGCGCCGCGAACTGCCGATGCCGCCGCACCACGATCCGCACCAGCGGCCGGATACCGGCGAGCAGCGCCGCCACACACATCAGACCGGTCGGCGCCGCCGCCAAGGTGAACGCGGCCACCAGAATCGCCACCGCTGCGGGCAACAGACGACCCGTCGCGATGGCCCGCTCGATCGACACCCAGGTCAGCAGCGCGCCGAGCGCGACGATCGGCTCCGAGCGCAGACCGTTGTCGAACGGCAGCCAGAACGCCAGGAAGACCAGTCCACCGGTCCACAGCGCCACCTTGCTGTTGCGCACCCCGCGTCCGAGCCGGGGCACCACCTCGCGGCTGATCACCATCCAACAGAGAATCGCGCAGAACAGCGCGGGCAACCGGACCCATGGGCTCGCGGTGGAGATCTCCGAGAAGGCCTGGATGACGTAGTAGTACCAGCCGAATGGGGCCTCCGGCACGCCGTACCAGCGGAAGTAGTTGGCCATATAGCCCGCGTGCGGCGCCACCCGCACCATGCTCAGGATGTAGCCGTCATCGGAGGTATTGGCACCCACGAAATGCCACAGCAGCAGTGTGCCGACGACCGCGCCGTCCGCCCAGTTCGGCTTCAGCCAGTTGGCGGGCAGGAACCGGCGGTGCCCGCGCCCGTCACTGCCGTCGAGCCGAGCCAGTGCGCCGAGCGCGATCAGCGTGCACAGCACCGCCGCGATCATCGCGATCAACTTGACCGGCGCCGGGCTGGAGGAGAACCGCGTGTCCACCGTCATATGGAACGAGAGGCCGCTGGGCACCGCGCCCTTCAGATCGGTGAAGACACCGACCACCTGCGGCCGCAGATCACCGCTGAGCTGCCCCTCGACCGGTACCTCGACTTTCTGCGTCGTCCCGGGCGCCGCGCCCTCGACCGGCCGCTCGATCGTCGTGGTCACCCCCTCGAACGCAGCCCTGGTCCGATCGACATCGGACCTGATGGTGATCGACGTGCACGCGCCCAGCTGTGCACGCTCGGCCGAGGCGACCACGGCATTGCGGTCGACCACATCCACCGTGGTGTCCGAGACCCGCACGAACATCGCCTCGAGCGAGGCCCGGTCGCCCTGCGGCGGCGCGGTGGCCAGCAGCATCCCGCCGTAACTCGGCAGCTGCTCGACCGCAGCGCACGGAATGCTGGCGGTGAGGTCGATCGGCACCTGCGACATCAACGGCGCCTGCACGCTGTTGAGGGCGCCGTCCTGCGGCCAATTCAGCGTCGCGGTGGTCTGGCTGACCGGTAAGAACGGAGCTGCCAGCGCGAGCAGCGCGCCGAGCACGCCGGCGACCAGCGCGACGAGGCGCGCGGTTCGGAAATCGCTCGGTGCGACTTCGGGCGCGGCGGGCGGTTTTGTCAAGACAGCGGTAGCGGCGTCGGGCACGGTTGGCAATGCTAGCTGTGTTGGATTTGCCGCGCCTGCGGCACGGCGTGTTCTCGGCCCATGCTCGATCTCGCTGCGCTCGAAACCGGAGCTGAGCCGCGTGGTCGGCAACGCCGGTATGTGCGGCGACCAGGGAATTGGTGTGGCTGCACAGCGCCCACACGGGCGCGGCGTATAACGCTGGCGGCCCGTCACGCTCAGTAAAGTCGACCCGAACTGCTGACCAGTTGCCATGGGGATGGAAAGGTGGACTTTATGACAAAGGTGAATCTCGAAACCAACTACGGACAGATCGTGCTGGAGCTCGACGACGCGAAGGCCCCGAACACCGTCGCGAACTTCGTGAATTACGTGAACGCCGGCCACTACAACGGCACCATCTTCCACCGCGTCATTCCGGGTTTCATGATCCAGGGCGGTGGCTTCACCCCCGAGATGCAGCAGAAGGGCACGCAGGCCCCGATTCAGAACGAAGCGAACAACGGCCTGAAGAACGACAAGTACACCGTCGCGATGGCCCGCACCAACGACCCGCATTCGGCCACCGCGCAGTTCTTCATCAATGTCTCCGATAACGGCTTCCTGAACCACTCCGCACCGACCCCGCAGGGCTGGGGCTACACGGTCTTCGGCAAGGTCGCCGAGGGCTCGGAGGTGGTCGACAAGATCGCCGCGGTCTCTACCGGTTCGGCGGGCATGCACCAGGACGTGCCGCAGGACGACGTCATCATCGAGTCGGCAAAAATCGCCTGACTTCCCCGCCACGCAACAGAATCGGGCCGCACCCCAATCGGGGATGCGGCCCGACCCGTCAGAGCGGCAGGAGGTGGTGTTTGCGGGGGTTGCGGATGAGTGCCTTATCGCGCAGCAGGTGCAGGGCGCGACGGAGTTCCAGGCGGGTGGTCGACGGCTCGATGACGGCGTCGATATAGCCGCGCTCGGCCGCGACCCACGGGGTCGCCATGGTCGCGTTGTAGAAGTCGATCATCTGCTGACGCACCGCGGCGCGCTGATCCTCCGGCGCCGCTTCGATCTGCTTGCGGCCGATCAGGCTGACCGCACTTTCCGCGCCCATAACCGCGATCCGCGCGGTCGGCCAGGCCAGATTCACATCCGCACCGAGCTGTTTCGAACCCATCACCGCGTATCCGCCGCCATAGGACTTGCGGATAACCACGGTCACCTTCGGCACGGTGGCCTCGACATAGGAGAACAGGAAGCGGCCGCCGCGCTTGATGACGCCGATCTTCTCCTGTTCCACACCGGGTAGGAATCCCGGTGTGTCGACAACGAATACCAGTGGAATCTCGAACGCGTCGCACATCCGCACGAAGTGCGCGGCCTTATCCGAGGCCCTCGCATCGAGCGCACCGGCGTACACCATCGGCTGATTCGCGACCACACCGACGCTGTGGCCGTCCACCCGGGCGAATCCGGTGATGACATTGCGCCCCGCCGTGGCGCCGATCTCGTGGAAATCACCGTCGTCGAATATGCGCAACAAGATGTCGTGCATGTCGTACGCGGCATTATCCGAGTCCGGGACAATCGAATTCAGTTCCAGATCCGATTCGGTGACCTGCGGCTCCAGACCCGGATTCACGATCGGCGGCCGTTCCGTGCAGCTCGTCGGCAGGAAGCCCAAATACGCGCGCACCCATTCGAACGCGGACTGCTCATCATCGGCGACGTGATGGATATTGCCGTACTGCGCTTGGCTATTGGCGCCGCCGAGTTCCTCGAGGCTGACATCCTCGCCGGTGACCTCCCGGATAACGCCGGGCCCGGTGACGAACATGTAGGCCTCGCCGGTAGCCACCACCACGTCGGTATTGATCGGCGCGTACACCGCTCCGCCCGCGCACTTGCCGAGAATCATCGAAACCTGCGGCACCATGCCCGATAGCGGCTCGGCGCGGGAACCCAGCTCGGCGTACCAGGCCAGGGAGGTCACCGCCTCCTGCACCCGGGCGCCGCCGGAATCGTTGATGCCGACCACCGGGCAGCCGACCTTGGTCGCGAACTCCAGGACCGCGGCAACCTTGCGGCCGAACATTTCCCCGACCGAACCGCCGTAGACGGTCTGGTCGTGCGAGAAAACCGCCACCGGCCTGCCCTCGACAAGGCCGTGCCCGGTGACCACGCCGTCGCCGTACAGTGCCGTCGGATCGCCCGGCTTACGCACCAGCGCACCGATTTCCACGAAGGTACCCGGATCGAGCAGCATATTGATCCGGTCGCGGGCGCTCGGAATTCCCTTTTTAGCCCGCTTCGCCACCCCCGCTTCGCCCGCCGGTTCCTGCGCTAATTCAAGTCTTTTGCGCAGATCGGCAAGTTTCTCGGCAGTAGTGCTCACTTCGACCCTCTCATCAGGTTGCACGCACCCCTAAGGGGCAATCACAGCAAGTCTCGCGGTGAGGTCGGCTCCGATCTTTCCGATCCTCGGCTCGTCAACGATCTGGAGATGGTCACCCGGGATATGAATAACCTCGAGGTTCGGAATGTATTCATCCCAACCACCATTGGGTCGACGATCCGCGTACCGCGGCTCCAACTCGATCATGCCGTCGTGGTAGCGATCGGCGAGATAAAGCACCACATCGCCCTCGTAGTGACTCGGCGTGGTCTTGGCCAGGTGGCGTCCCTCGATCCACGAGGTGCGCTGATGCTCGAGCACACCCCCGGGAATCTTGGTGCCACTGATCTTGATCAGATCCGACACCATCTTGAACTGCTCCTCGTCCGAGGCCGCGGCAAGCTCTTCCAACTGCTCCTGCGGGAGTTCACCTTCCACGCCGTAGGTCTTTTTGGCGAAGGCCTGATAGCGCTGGATCCGTCGGACCCGCTCCTGCGGGCTGTTGTTCTCGCCCTCGGTCGGGATGGCCAGGTCGATCAGGCCGACGACGCGCACATCGGCCCCCTCGGCGCGCAGCAGCTGCGCGACCTGCAGAGCGAAAACCGCGCCGAGCGACCAGCCGTACAGCACGTACGGACCGTTGCCTTGGATCTTGCGGAGTTCGGGCAGGTATTGGCGTGCCCGCGCGGCGATATCGCCCTCGACGCGCTCGAAACCGTACATCGGGGTATCGGCCGGAAGCCGCTTCAGCAGCGGTTCGTAGACCAGTGTGTTGCCGCCCGATGGGTGGAATACGAAGACCGGCACCGCATTCGAACCCTCGGCGCGCACCCGCAGCGGACGCACGAACCCATCCACATCGGCACCGCTGTTCTGCAGTTCGCGCACGATATCGGCGAGCTGCTCGATGGTCTCGCAGTCGAGCACATCATCGACGGTCACCTCGGCCTTGACCCGCTCGGTCAGTCGCGTCGCCAACTTCTCGGCAACCTCTTCTTCGAGGATCGGCAGAGTATTGAAGATGCCACCCGCCGACTTACCCGTCACGATCGCCCAGGTAGCGAAGGTCAATCGCTCGGCGGCATCGCGCGGCGGGACATCGTCCTCGTCGGCACCGGCGGGCTGCCCACCGAAGATCGCGGCGGCGTCGGCGGGAGCCGCGGCAGCAGCCACGGCCTCGGCCGCGCCGACCGAGGTCGTGTTCTCGGTATCCAGAGCGCGTTCGATCGCGGCCTGGTCGGCCTCGGCCGCAGCGGCCTGCTCGGGAGTGGCCGGGGCAGGCGCGGCGGTACCAGCGGCAGCACCGGTGATACCGGCAGCCGTCTCCGCCTCAACGACAATATTCTCGGCCTCCGCCTGCACCGAAGTGTTCTCGGCATCGAGCGAAACCCCTTCGGCACCAGCAGCATCAGCCACCGCGGCAGCCGGATCTGCACCTGCCGCGACCGCCGCGCGCGCCGCAGCGATGAATCCGCCGTCGACCGCGATCTCCTCACCGGCCGCCTGCTTATCGGCGATCGCCTGCACCTCGTCACGGTGCTCGATGGCATAGCGCAGCACCTTGCCGACCTCGTTCAGGTTGGCATCGCGCACGGCCTGAATCTGCAGCTGCGGAATATCGAATTCGTATTCGACCCGGTTCTTGATGCGCATGGCCATCAGCGAATCGAGGCCGAGCTCCATCAGCGGGATCTCCATCGGCAGATCCTCGACCGCATAGCCCATCGACTCGGCGACGATCAGCGCCAGCCGCTCCTCCAGGGGCTGCGTACCCGCCGGATCCCAACGCTCACCGAAGGTTTCGACGACCTCGAGATCGGCATCCCCGGTGCTCGCGACCTCGGTCCCCGGAACCGCGGCTGCGACAACGGGTTCGGGCAGCGGCGCACCCGAGGCGACGACCGCCTCGAACAGCAGCTGGAAGTTCGCGCCCTCGCGCGCGTGCACCTGCACCGACGCACCGCCGAGGTGCGGGATCAGCGTGGTGGTCAGTGTTCCGGTGTTCGGCAGCACCGCGTGCGGGACCGAAGCGCCCAACGACACGTCGCTGAGTACCTGTGTCGCAGCGGATTTCACCAGCGCCGCGAGATCGGTGACGGCTGAGGCCTGCACCTCCCACACGTGCCGGCCGTCCGGCAGCGCGACATGCGCACCGGGCACCCGGGCATTGCCGCTGCCACCGGCCATCTTCGCCTTCGGCCAGTACTGCTTGCGCAGGAACGCGGTCCGCGGAATATCGGCGTAGTCGCCAGCGGGCAGCAGCGACGGCAGATCGACACGATGTCCGTGCACGTAAAGCTGTGCCAGCGCGGAGATTACGCCCGCCGACTCGTCTTCCTTGCGCTTGAGGGTCGGGATGAGCTGCGCATCGTGCACACCCGCCGCGAAGGTCGTGCCCAGAACCTGCATCAGCGCAACGGAATTCGGCGCCAACTCCAAGAAGGTGGTGTGGCCGTTGTCCACTGCGAGCTTCACCGCATTGGTGAAGTACACCGAGTGGCGCATGTTCTTGACCCAGTAGTCCTCATCGTGCACCGGGTCGCTGCCGGGCCGGTAGAACTCTTCCTTGTTGACGGTCGAATACAGTCCCGCCGTCAACTTGGTCGGCTCGATACCGGCCAGCTCCGCCGCCAACTCGCCGAGCAGCGGATCCATCTGCGAGGTGTGTCCCGCGCCCCGGGTCTGCAGCACTCGGGCGAATTTGCCCGCCTGCTCGACCTTCGCCACGATCGCCGCGACCTGATCCTGCGGACCGCCGATCACGGTATTCGTCGGCGCCGCGTACACCGCGCATTCGACATCCGGATAGTCGACCAGCAGCGTCTCGACATCGGCGGCACTCAGCTCGACCAGCGCCATATTGCGCACATCGTCATCGCTGATCATCGCCTCGCCCTCGCCCATCAGGCGCGAGCGGGCGCAGATCACGCGCACCGCATCCTCGAGCACGAGACCACCGGAGATATAGGCCCCGGCCACCTCACCCATCGAATGGCCCACCACCGCATCGGGTCGCGCACCGTGCGCACGCAGCAGTGCGGCCAGACCGATCTGAATGGTGAAGATGCCGACCTGCGAGGTGCCGACGTTGTAATCCTGGGCGTCGTCCAGGATCATCTCGCGCACCGAATACCCGGCCTCGTCCTGCACCAGCTCGTCGACCTCGTCGACGGTCTTGCGGAAGATCGAATTCTCCAGATAGAGCTGCTTACCCATCTTGCGGTGCTGCGCACCGAATCCGGACAGCACCCAGACCGGGCCCTGCGCGACGGGCGCGTCCGCGGTGAACACACCGGCCCCGGGCTTGCCCGCGGCGATCGCACGCAGACCGGCAACGGCCTCTTCATGGGTCTTGGCGATGACCACGCCACGTGAACGCCAATGGCTACGCTTGGCCAGCGAGCGTGCCACATCCGCGAGCGGAGTGTCGCGGCCTTTCTCAGTCTCCAGCCAGTCGGCCAGTTCCGCGGCAGCGCGGCGGCGACGCGAAGGCAGGTAGGCCGATACCGCAAGGATCACCGGCAGCGGTTCGGCCCGCTCGGTCGACTCCCATTCCGCAACGGCCGCTACGTCTGCCGCGACCTGCTCGGCACTTTCGGCGACTATTTCGGCGGCCTCCGCTACCACATCTGTGGTCTCGTAGTCCGTATCGACCATTTGGTTCCGGTCTGCCGCCTCGTCGACCTCGGCGACGAGATCCGTAGTCTCGTGATCCGAGCCGAGGGTTTCGTTCTGGTCAACCGCAGCCGAAGTCGGCTTGTATTCCTGGATGACAACGTGGGCGTTGGTACCACCGAAACCGAAGCCGGAAACACCGATGGTCGCGGTGCCGCTGTAGCGCGGGAATTCCGACGGCTCGTCGACGACCTTCAGGTGAGCCTGCTCGAACGGGATATACGGGTTCGGCCCGGCGTAGTTGACGTTCGGCGGCAGTACGTTGTTCTGCAGCGCCATGACCACCTTGGCCAGGCTGGCAGCGCCCGCGCCGGACTCCAGGTGCCCGAAGTTCGTCTTCGCCGAGCCGAGCAGCGCGGGCTTGTCGTCGTCGCGACCGCGACCGACCACCCGGCCGAGCGCATCGGCCTCGATCGGGTCACCGAGCAGCGTGCCGGTGCCGTGGGCCTCGATGTAGTCGACCGTGGACGGCGCGATGCCTGCATCCCGATAGGCCCGGCGCAGTACATCGGCCTGCGCATCCGGGTTCGGTGCGACGATGCCGTTGGACCGGCCATCGGAATTGATCGCCGAGCCCTTGATCACCGCGAGAATGCGATCACCATCACGTTCGGCATCGGCCAGCCGCTTGAGCACCACCAGACCGGCGCCCTCGGAACGGACCATGCCGTCGGCATCGGAGGAGAACGCCTTGATGCGGCCGTTCTTGGCGACCGCGCCGATCGAGTCGAAGCCGAGAGTGATCGCGGGCGCGAGCAACATGTTCACGCCGCCGGCCAGTGCCAGGTCGGCGTCACCGTCGCGCAGTGCGCGCACCGCTTGGTGCACCGCGACCAGGGTGGACGAGCAGGCAGTATCGACAGCGACAGAGGGGCCGCGGAAGTCGTAGAAGTAGGAGATCCGGTTGGCGATGATGCCAGAGGATCCACCGGTCAGCGCGTACGCATCAGCCGAGGCGGGTGCACTCGGATCGGACTGACCCAAGCCGAGGGCGGACACCAACTGGAAGTCGTTGGTAGAAGTACCGACGAAAACACCGACCGACTCACCCTTGAGCTCGCTTGCGGGAATCCTGGCGTGCTCCAATGCTTCCCAGGCCAGCTCCATCATCAAGCGCTGCTGCGGATCGACCCGCTCGACCTCGATCGGAGACATAGCGAAGAACTCCGCATCGAAGCCCTTGACTACGTCTTGGTCGAGGTAGCCGCCCAAGGTGTTGCCCTCGGCGACCTTCGCGGCCACCGCCGGGTCGTCGGTGAACTCGTCCCAACGCCCCTCTGGGCGCTCCCGGATCGCGTCACCGCGGTTGATCAGGAATTCCCAGGTCGACTCCGGCGTATCGCCCGCACCGGGCAGCCGGGTGGACAGGCCGACGATCGCGATGTCGTGCGCATCGCCCGGCTGGTACCCGGCCGTGTAGAACGAGTCGTTACCCGACTCCTCCGGCAACTCCGGCTCACCATTGATGACGACCTCGGCCAGCGACGCGATAGTCGGATGCTGATAGACGACCGTCGCCGTCAGCACGACACCGGTCAGCTCTTCGATATCACCGCCGAGGGCGATGGCATCGCGTGAGGCCAGCCCGAACTCCTCCATCGGCCGGTCCACCGTGATCTGCTCGATCGGTTGACCGGTCGCGTCGGCTACCCAGCGCCGCAGCCACTCCCGCAGCTCCGCGACCGACATATCGGTCGTCGCGGCGGGTGGCGAAGCCTGCCTGGCGTCAGTGGTATCGACCGCGTCCGCATCGGCGGGCACGATCTCGGTCGTCTGGTCGGGCGTGCCCTCGTTGTCAGCCATCAGTTCCTCAAGCTACCTGTCTGCGTACCGGGCACGCCGTGAATCGACCCCCGGCGTGGAAAGCCACGCCGAGCGTCGATATTCGGATCGAGCCACCCTCGGGCAATTACTCTTCCGGTGCATCGGGGAAGGCCTGCTGGGTGTAACCACCCCGCAGCGTTCCCTCCAGATAAGCAGTCTTGCAGGCGCGTCGAGCGATCTTTCCGCTGGAGGTCCGTGGAATCGAACCAGCGGGGACCAAGAGCACGTCGCGCACGGTCACGCCGTGGCGCTGGGAAATGGCCGCGCGGACCGCGTCGCCGATCGGCAGCGGGTCGGCCTTACCGGCGCCCGGTCCGCGCTCGGCCACAATGACCAGCTGCTCGGAGGCGTCGTCGGCATCGAAGCTCAGGCCGGAATGGCTGCCCTGTTCGAATACCTCGGCGGGCAGTTGGTTCGCGGGCACCGAGAACGCGGCGACGAAACCGGGGCGCAGCGCCTTCGAGGCCTCCTGCGCGGAGAACTCGAGGTCCTGCGGGTAGTGATTGCGGCCGTCGACGATCACGAGGTCCTTCACCCGACCCGTGATGTACAGCTCGCCCTCGTAGTACACGCCGTAGTCGCCGGTGCGCATCCAGTTGGCGTCGAGCGCGGTGCCCTCGGTGCGGCTGCCCTCGGACAGGCGGTGGGCGACCTTGTTGTGGAAGGTCGCTGCGGTCTCGTCCGGACGACCCCAGTAGCCGATGCCCATATTGTTGCCGTGCAGCCAGATCTCACCGACCTGACCGTCGGCCAGCTCGTGCCCGCCACCGTCGGAATCGACGGTCTCCGGATCGACGATGGCGGCCCATTGCGACAGCGCGACATAACCGCAGGAGACCTGAGCGATGGCGTTCTCGGCGCCCTGCTCGACCCTGATCATGCGGCCTGCGTTGAGCTCGTTGCGGTCGACGTAGACGACCTTGGCCTCGTCCTCGGCCTTGGTCGCGGAGACGAACAGCGTCGCCTCGGCCATGCCGTAGCAGGGCTTGATCGCGGTCTTGGGCAGGCCGTACGGGGCGAACGCATCGTTGAACTTCTTCATCGACGAGGTGGTCACCGGCTCACTGCCGTTGATCAGGCCGATGACATTCGACAGGTCCAGCGATTCGCCGTTCTTCGGCAGACCACGCGCGGCGGCGTGCTCGAAGGCGAAGTTCGGTGCGGCGGCGAAGGTTCCGGCGCCGTCGTTGTGTGCGGCCAGTTCCTTGATCCAGCGGTACGGGCGGCGCACGAACGCGCTCGGCGACATGATGGTGATGTACTTGCCGCCGACCGCGGGCAGGATCACCGTCAGCAGGCCCATATCGTGGAACAGCGGCAGCCAGGTGACACCGCGCGAGTTCCAGTCCAGGTTGATCGCGTCGACCATCTGCAGCAGATTGGTGCCGACCGCCCGGTGGGTGATCTCGACACCGGCCGGGACGCGCGTGGAGCCCGAGGTGTACTGCAGGTAGGCGATGTCATCGACGGCGACATCGGGTCGCACCCAGCTCTCGCCAACGGCGTCCGGGATCGCGTCGACCGCGATGATGCGCGGACGCTGGGCGGCGGGCAGCGAGCGGAAGAACTGGCGCACACCGGCCGCGGAGGAGCTCGCGGTCAGAATGGCCGAGGGTTCGCAGTCGCCGAGCACCGCGTGCAGGCGGTCGGTGTGGCCCGGCTCGTCCGGGTCGAACAGCGGCACCGAGATGGTGCCCGCGTAGATCGCGGCGAAGAAGGAGATCACGTAATCCAGGCCCTGCGGGGCGAGGATCGCGACCCGGTCACCCGGGTTGGTCACCTGTTGCAGTCGAGCGGCCACCGCGCGCAGCCGAATACCGAACTCACGCCACGTCAGCTCCTGCGCCTCACCGTCACGCTCGCGCGAATAGTCGATGTAGCGGTACGCGAGGGTGTTCGCGTCGTTGCGGGTGTGCTTCTCGACGTGGTCCACCAGGGTGTGATCATCGGGAATACGGATGTTCCCGGTCTCATCCAGGTAATCGTCGAAAGTCTCTTCCATTCCTTCATCTCCTCCGAGGCACACGCAGCAAGACGGCGACAACGCCGCTGTTACCTGTGAGGCCCCGACTCGCTATCGCCCGCGGGTGCTCTACATGCAAGAGCCAGCCTGCAGATTTTATTGCGGTCTGCGCGGTAGACCGCTATCGGCTAGATGTTCTCAAACCAGAGTCATGTTACAGAGAAGACCGGGTCACTCCCCCCGCAGCAGCGGAATAATCGGCGCGAACGCGTCCATCTGGGTTGGGAACACACCGACATAGGACATCGATGTGAGTTGCCGCACCTGACGGATCTGTTCGGCGATCTCCTCGAACGTGCCGATCGCCACATATGGCGAGGCGAGGATTTCCTCGACCGACAGTTTTACGTCGACCTCGAGGTCCGGGTGCAGTCCACGATCGATGGCCGACAACGCCATCTCGGCGGTCTTCTCCCGATCGTCGGTGATGACGATCGCGGTAATGGCCCAGTTCAGCTCGATATCGGCGAAACGCTCACCCGCGGCTTCCTTGATCAGGTTCACCTTCTCGATGGTCTTTTCCAAGGTGATCCCGGACAGCAGTCCCTTGCCGTTCTTGGTGGTGACCGGAACGACCGAGATGATATCGGCGTGCTTGGCGGCCAGTCGCAGCATCTTCGGGCCGCCGCCGCCGGTGCAGATCGGCGGGCGCGGGCCCTGCCGCGGCCGTGGCGTGCCCTTGACACCGTGCACCTGGTAGTACTTGCCCTCGAAGGTGCATTCCTGGCCACGCAGCAGCACATCGAGGATGCTCAGGGTCTCGTCCAACTTCGCAAGGCGCACACCCGGCGATTCGTATGGCAGACCAGCGGCGACGAATTCGTCCTGCTTCCAGCCCGCGCCGATGCCGACCTCGAGGCGGCCCTTGGACAGCACGTCGATGGTGGCCAGGTCCTTGGCCAGCACCACCGGATGCCGGAAACCATTGGCCAGCACCGAGGTTCCCAGCCGGATCCGCTCGGTGGCCTGGGTCAGCGCACCGAGTGCGGCGATCGGGCCGATCTGGTCACCCAGGTGATCGGGCACGACGAAGGTGTCGAAGCCGTATTCCTCGGCCGTCTGCGCGGTCTGGACGAACTTCCTGGCCCCGCCCTCTTGCTTATTTCCCTCGCCCGCGGCCGCGAAGCGGAAGGGCCGCAGCGGAGTACCCAGCGCGGTCAACTCGGCATCCGCGTCAGGGCTCGCCGTGGTGGCCGGTGCAGTGCCGTTTCGAGCGACCCGCAAGCGATCGCTAGCGGCGGCTTCTGTCATGAACTCATGCTCCTGGCTGTAAGGAAATGTGGGCGCGACGCCCGGCCGCATCGTGCCCACACTTCTGGGGGCTCGAGGGCCGGCATCGCGATCATCAGGCGCACTTTACAGCGTTGTGGTGTGTAGTTGCCCGGGCTTGCGTCACTAGCACCGCGATCAGGCGGGTTTCATGTGACCGGTCACCAAGGAAACAACTGATTTCGTGCGCCCATGGGTAACTCGCCGGGTACGCCCAGCGGCTCACCCGCACTCGACCGTCGGTCCGCGACGGCACTGTCGAGGCTCCCATGACCGGTAAAGGCCCGGGGAGGCGGTCAAGCATGCGCCGGGTGGGGCGCTGCTTCGATCAAACCTTCGGCCCAGTTCACTGTCCACTGTGTCGCGGTGGTGCCATCGCCGTCCACCACGTAACCGTTGTAGAGGCTGTGCACCGGGTTGCCCACCGCGCGGACGAGGGTCAGCACGCTGCCCACGATGTTCAGGGGACTCAACGCGTCGTGCGGCGAATCGCAGATCAGATCACCCGGCGCGCAGATGGTGTAGGTGCGATCGGCGAGCGAGCCGAAACCACCTTCCCTTGCGCCGGTCATCGTGATCCCGGGCACCTTCAACCCGTTGAGCGCGATCTCGGCGCCGACTCCGGCGGGCGCGGTGCCGATCTGGATGGCCTGCCCCGGCCCAGTGTCACCGGTGCGGCGACCGTCGGCGATCAGCATGACGCCCAGCACCTTGTCCGCGGGTACCGGCCCCTTGCCCACGCCGATCTGGTTGGCGATATCGCCCGCGATCACCGCGCCCTGGGAGAACCCGGCGAGCACATACGTGGTCAGCGGACAGTCGCGGTACCGATTCGACATCGCGTCGAGCGCACGCTGCCAGCCCTCGGAGCGGCTGTTGTTGTAGGACTGCTGACCGTCCGGCGGAATGGCGATCGGATTGGAGAACTGCGCGACGTACGGAACGGTGTATACATCGAGCCGCCCCTCCGAGAACTGTTGCGACACCGGCCCGGAGACGTTGAGCATCAACGAGATCGGATTGGCCGTCGGATTGTGCGGATCGTCGTTGCTATTCGATTCCCAGGTACCGGGTATCGAAATCATCTGCACATCGGGGCACCAGGCCGGCTGGGAGGTCGGCGGCGGCGGCGGCTTCGGGCCGGGCTTCGGCTTGCGCAGTGGACCGGCGAGCACGAACCACAGCAGCAGCGCGATGACGAGGACGAGCACCACCAGACCGATGAAGAGCAGACATCCCGCCGGTTTTCGGGGCCGGCGGGAGGCCGAACCGAGACGCGCACTCACTGGCAGTACGTCGCCTTAGCCGTATCGATGTAGATCCTTCCGGCCTTCTCCACTGGCATCTTCGCCGGATCGAAGGACGGATCCGATCCGGCCATGGCCGAGACGAAGGTCATCAGATCCTGATCGGAGGCATTCGCCGCGATGCCCTGGCAGACGTAGGAGCCGATGCTCAGCGCGATATCCGGGGTGGACGGGGTGATGCCCGCGGCCTTGAGCGCGTCGAGGAACTTCTTGTCCTTGTCGGTGAGCTTCGAGGTGTCCTCGGGGGCGGCATTGGTCGGGACGGGCTGCGGACGCTCCGGCGTCGCCGTATCGGTGGGCGTCTCGGGGGCCTGCGACGGCTGACCGGTCGCAGCGGCGCTGGTCGAGGCGGGGGTGGGCGCCGCCGTCGTGGTGTGCGACAGAGTCGGCGTACTCGTGGCCGTCGAATCGTTATTGCCACAAGCGGCGAGCAAGCCGGTAGCGGCGATCCCCACGACTACGCCGATAACCTTTCCGCGGGTCCGATGCATGAATTCGTGTCCTCGATCTGTTCACTAAGGGGTCGGGTCGCCACCCAGGCTAGAGGAAAGCCAACCATAGGTGCAGTCGGTCAGCAAACAGACCGGTTGGGATCAAATACCGTGAACTTCGGGCTTGCCATCGTGCACGGTTATGAATCCGGTCTGGAAATTCTGCTGGGTGCCGCCGGGAATGGCGAACTGGTCACTGGTCGGATACCCGAGCCTGCCGTTCTCATAGCCGACCACCGACCACATATCCATGATCGGACCCGAACGCACCGCCCACGCACCCGAGAGCGGGCTCCAGTAGATATTTCCGCCCTCGAACTTGCTGTAGCGTCCGAAATCCTTGCTCGGGGCCTCGGCGGCGGTAGGGAAACCGAGTTGGCTGTTCTCATAACCCAATTCGGCGTACTTGCCCAGGATCATCCCCTGCACATGATGCGCGCCGGTCTTCGCGCTGTAGTAGAGCGGGCCGTTTTCGAAGGGCTGGACTACACCGTCCTTATTGGGGGCCTTGGTCTCCGGCCCGGTGGGATATCCGGCCGGACCGCTCTCGAAGCCCTGCCTGCCCCATTCGTCGAGAATGGCGCCGCGCACCACCTGGGCGCCGGTTCGCGCAGTCCAGTAGAGCAGGCCGTTCTGGAAGGCCTGCATGCGTCCGCGGCCATCCGGCAGCCCGCGCTCGTCATCGGTGGGCAGGCCGAGCGAACCGCTCGGGCCGAGCGCGGCCTGGTAGCCGCCGCCGATCATGCCGCCGACCGCGTGCGCCCCGTCGGCCTGCGAATAGAAGACCCGACCGCCCTTGAAGTCCTGCGCGATGCCGCCCGCCACCGGGTACTCACCGGTCAGGCATTCACCGAGCCAGCCGTTGCCGCTGGCCAGCGCGGCGATCGCGCCCCCGGTCTGGCACGGCGGTTTGTTCGGGTCGACCCCGAGCGCGGCGGCGGCCTGCGGCCAGGACTGCCGCATTTCGAAATCCCAGTACGGCCACGAATGCGTACCGGAGGGACGGTAATTCACCTGGGCGGGGATGGAGAGCTTGGCGAGTTTGGTCACGAAGTTCTGCGAGGTCAGCCGGGATAGGATCTCCAAGCCCATGCCCGCGTAATTGGTGCTTACCCCGGGAATGCCGCTGGCCAGGTCGAACGGCCCGGTCGAGCCGTTACCGCTGGAGATATACAGGCTGACGCCCTTGAGCTTGTCCGCCAACGCATATGGGTCGTGGCTGTCCCATTCCGGACCGCCCGGCGGACCCCACATGGCGGCCGAATCGAAGCCGCCCGCATCGTGCATGGCGAACTGGATCGCCTGCGGCATGCCGAGGGTGGTCGTGGTCAGCACGCCGGAGTACGACGCGGCGTATTTCGCGAAGTTCGGATTGCGGCCGGCCAGGAACATCGCGGCCGTGCCGCCCATCGAAATGCCTTCCATGCCACGCACCTCCGTGGTCCGCCACTGGCTCTCCAGTAGCGGCGGAAGTTCTTTGGTCAGAAAGGTCTCCCATTTGTAGTTGCGACCGTTGTCCGGCTGCAGCCAGTCGGAGTAGAAGCTGGACTGACCGCCGACCGGCAGCACCACCGTGACGTTCTTATCGGCGTAGAAATCCACCGCACCGGCGTCGTGGGTCCAGCCGCTCTCCTCCTCGGTGGCCCGCAGACCGTCGAGCATGAACAGGGCCGGGAACCTGGCCTCCGGGTGGGCGTTCCAATCCCGGGCCAGCAGCAGCTGCACCTGGATGGGGTTGGCCATCGACGGTGAATTGATCCACAGCGCGACCCGTCGATCGGTCAGCCACACCACCCGCTGCATCGTCGCGCCGACGGCCGCAGCGACGGCGGGCTGGGCGTTTGCCGGCGCGGTCGCCGGGGAAATGCTGGATGCGAGTGGGATCACGATGGCGATGGCGAGCAGCGCGACCCGGCCGCGGGCCACACGCCCGTCACGCCGCCCGCGCCGCCCCCGTCTGCCGAATGCGAGTGCTGCCACATGTGTTTCCTACCCCGGTTGCGGCGCGGTAGCCGGTAGACACGCGGATAGGCTTTTCCGCCTTCAAACGCGAAACGGCGCCATCTGCTTCCGTTCGGAAGCAGATGGCGCCGTTCGGCGTCTAGACCCTCAGCTCACCAACCGCCGGTGGCGTCGAGGATGCCGTTGTGGGAGTTCCACAGCTCACCCTCCCAGTACTTCCACGAGTGGGTACCCGCGGCCGGGAAGTCGAACGTGGCCGGAATGCCGAGCGAGCCCAGGCGAGACTGGAACGCGCGGGTGTTCACCAGCGAGAGCGCCTCCAGCGCCATACCGTTGGCGGTGTTGAAGTAGCCGACAGCCGAGTTCGGGTTGTCGTACTGCCCCGGCAGACCGCTGGCCGCCGAGATGTACATCGGCAGACCACGCAGCTGCGGCGCGAAGACGAACGGGTCCATCCGCAGCCACTGCGAGCTCCACGGCGCGGCCATCGAGTCCACGTTGTAGCGGCCGGCATCCAGCATCGCGATGCGGATCGCCTCACGCATACCCGGCGCGGAGATGTTCAGGTAGCCGGAGTAGGACGCGGCGTACTTGAACTGGTCGCGGTGATAGGCGGCCAGTGCCAGCGCGGCCGAACCACCCATCGAGAGACCGACAACCGCGTTGTTCGTGCGCGACACACCGTAGCCCTCGAGGAAGGCGGGGAGTTCCCTGGTGAGGAAGGTCTCCCACTTGTAGGTGGTCTTCTGGCCGTTGGTGTTGCTCGGGCTGTACCAGTCGGCATAGAAGCTCGACTGGCCGCCGACCGGCATGATCAGCGAGATGTTGTCGTTGCCGAACTGCTGGAGGGCGTTCGTCTCGAACGACCACGCATTGCGGTCGTCACGTGCCCGCAAGCCGTCGAGCAGATACAGCGCCGCGTTACCGCCGCGCGCTGCCCACTGCACCTGGACCTTGATCGGCCCCATCTGGGACGGGACCATCAGGTCCTCGAAGCCGCCCGACGGCGTCCGCAGCGCGGGGCCGTGCACCGGCGCGGCCAAGGCAACGGTCGGGCCCGTCACGCCTGCGGCGATCGGTAGCGCCAACGCCGCGGCACCGACAGCCAGAATTCGATTCCGCCAACCACGAGGCGTGCCCCGCCGTCCCGACTTGGTTCTCTTCGGCGCGGCCGCCCTGCCGAAACCCATGAATCCTGCTCTCTTTCTGCTGTTGTGGTGTCGCCCGTAGCCCTTGCGGGCCGGGCAACACCCGTGCTGCCAACGAGACGCGCGTCACATGCGAACCGGTACCCGACATTCCGGCACAAGAGACGGCGCTACAACGATCTGGTCACACTTGCGCTCGCTGGAGGTTATTCGACATGCGAAGCCTTAGCAAGACCGGGGTATTCGAGTGACCGAATTCCGCCCGTTCACAAGCTGTGATCGTGCGGAGACCTTATCGCGTTCGTCCGGAGATGTCGTGTCGGAACGGGAATTTCGGACAAAGATTAGGGGGTCACTAGGGAGTCCCAATCCTTGCCCGGGAGTACCGGCTCGGATCCGGCACCATCCCGAGTGCTCGGTCGGCCCAGTAGCACCAGGCGTGCACGCCGACCGCGGGGTAGCGCAAGACCGCGTTCCTCGGGCCTGGGGATCCAGCCGGACCCGGAAGGCATGGGTCGTGATCGGCTCCAGCAATGCCAGCCGCAGCGCCATGCGCATACCTGGGCACCGAAATATTCAAGTAGCCCGAAAACGAACCGGCATAGCGGAATTGGTCCGGGTGATATACCGCTAGCGTCAGCGTCGCACTGCCGCCCACAACAGATATTCCACTTCGGCAGATCTCGGTTTCGATCTCCCAGCCGCTGAGATCGGCAGCGGCTATTCCGGAGGGCAGTGCCAATGCCACTCCGACCACCGACCGCTGCAGCCAACCACTGGCAACTAGTTCGCGAGGCCGCATCGATTCGACCTTCCGCCCATGCGAGCGCCGTTCGCTGTTGTCGCGCATGAGGATCGACACTCCGCACCGATGCCTCCCGCGCACAGAAGGTCTCAGCGTTATCGCTCTTCTATAGGCAAATCTTCGGACCGCACCCGAACGAAATGCCGCCGCCGTGCCGGACCGTGAGGAAATCCGGAGAATTTGTCGCTGCGGACTCCAACTACGGACCGAAATCGGACATACCGCGCCGAACACTTCCCAGCGATCACCCAGACAACAAGCGAACAAATAGATGAATCCGGACAAAACAAACGGACCGCCTGGCGTCCAGGCGGTCCGATCGGTGCGTAAAACTAACCGATGTTGGCGGAGAGGTCCGGGAGCATGCGGTTGAACTCGTCCTGCCAGTTGTTCCAGGCGTGGACGCCATAGGCCGGGAAATCGTAGACGGCATTACCGCCACCCAGCGTCGCCATGCGCACCTGGAAGGCCCGAGTGTTGGCCAGCGCCAACGATTCCAGGCCCATGCCGTAGAGCGTGTTGAAGCTCGGGCCGTCCTGAGAGGTCGGCAATCCGCTCGCCGCGGCAATCCAGAGCCTGGTGCCGTTACGCACCAGGTTGGGGGCGAAGACGAACGGGTCCATCCGCAGCCACTGTGGGCCCCACGGCGGCGCCATCGAGTCCACGTTGTAGCCGCCCGCGTCCAGCATCGCCGCCCGGATTGCCTCACGCATACCTGGCGCGGAGTTGTTCAGGAAGCCGGAGTACGAACCCGCGAACCTGAATTGGTCCGGATGATAGGCAGCCAGTGTGAGTGCGGCGCTTCCGCCCATGGACAGCCCGAAGACACCGTTGCCGTTCGGGTTGAACCCGAGCCGGTCGCGCAGCGCCCAGCGCAGATCATTGGTCAGGAAGGTCTCCCACTGATACCGATAACTCTTGCCGGGACCACCCGAGAGCGCGTTCATCGCGCCGGAGCCGGAGTTCGAGCCGGAGCCCGCGGGAACCCCGAAGAACTCACTGGGCGCGTTCCAGTCGGCGTAGAAGCTCGACATGCCACCGACTGGCATGACGACGTTGATATTCCAACTCGCCATCTGCTCGGCGACGTTGGTCTCGATCTCCCAGCCGTTCAACGTCTCCGGAGCGCGCAGGCCGTCGAGCGCGTACACAACACGGTTGGTATTGCCGTCCGCGGCCCGTAGCACTCGGGTCTTGATCGGGCCCATGCTGGAGTCGACCCAGAAGTCGAAGGCCGCCGGGTCGAAGCCAGCCGATGCGGTGGCGCCGATGCCCGCCACGGAGATCCCGAGCGGTAACAGCATGGCCGTCGCCACGCCGAACACCAATTTCTTTGCCCAGTAACCCGAGGCAGATCCTGGGTCCCGACGCGGGGGCCTACGTTTCCAGCGCACACTTCGCATTCGACTCGACCTTTCATCCGGACGGCCAGCCAGCAAATAGTTAGCGACTTCGGCCGACCCCTCATCGGGCATACAGACGCACCGTCCTACTCAAAACGGACGATTCGACCTCTATGCATGCTCTTTGTACATCAACCTCCAGCAAATGCTTCTATGTTGCTGGAAAGTGATTCACCCCACAACTACCGAAGGCATCACGCAGCTGATTCGTTGTCAACGGGGGTTTCGGACGGATGCGAGCAAACAAAAAAACCGCCTGGCGTGCGAACACGCCAGGCGGTTTCGAGCAGGTCTCGGATTACCCGATGTTGGCGGAGAGGTCCGGGATCATGCGGTAGACCTCGGACTCCCAGTTGTGCCAGTTGTGGATGCCGACAGAGGGGAAGCTGTAGGTGACATTCTGCGCACCCAGTGTCGCCATCCGGACCTGGAAGGCCCGGGTGTTGACCAGCGCGAGTGCCTCCAGCGGCGTGCCCTGGATGACATCGATCGGCGAGCTGGCATCGGCCGGACCGGGCAGTGCGCTGCCGGCGGCAACCCAGAGCCTGGTGCCGTTCTGGATCAGTCGCGGCGCGAAGACGAACGGGTCCATGCGCAGCCACTGCGGGCCCCACGGCGGCGCCATCGCATCGATGTTGTAGCCACCAGCGCTGATCATCGCGACGCGCAGCGCCTCGCGCATACCCGGTGCGGAGATGTTCAGGTAGCCGGAATACGAACCGGCGTAGACGAACTGGTCCGGGTGGTAGGCCGAGAGCGTCAGCGCGGCGCTGCCGCCCATGGACAGGCCGAAGACGCCGTTGCGGGTGGGGCTGAAGCCGAGGCGATCACGCAGGGCATTGCGCAGATCGCTGGTCAGGAAGGTCTCCCACTTGTAGGTGTTCGACTTGCCGAGAGTCTCGTTCCAACCCGAGGAGCCGGTCATCGCGGACCCGGAGGAAGAACCGTTGGCCGAACCCGACGAACCGGTGCTCAGGCCGAGGAAGTTACCCGGCGCGTTCCAGTCCGCGTAGAAGCTGGACGGGCCGCCGACCGGCATGACCACATTGATATTCCACTTGGTCAGTTCACGGGCGACCTCGGTATCGTTCTCCCAGCCGCTCAGGTCACCGCGGGCCCGCATACCGTCGAGCGCGTAGACCACGCGGCCGGTATTGCCGTCCGCGGCGCGGAAGATCCGCGACTTGATCGGACCCATGCTGGAGTCGACCCAGAAATCGAAGCCGTCCGGGTTGAACGCAGCCGACGCGGAACCCGCCGGACCTGCTACTGACACCCCGAGCGGCAGCAAGATAGCCAGCGACATCAGCACCGACCGCTTGAGCCACGAACTGGCTCTACGGGTTTTCAGACGTCCATTCTGCGTCCTTCGCCCGATCACGCCTCGCATCTGGTTTACGGCCTTTCGTTATGCGGTCGTACTACGACCGCGTCTCTACGTTGACCACTGGATGGGCCATGTCGAATCGGACGCCCCGACGGGCGTTCCCACGTACCATATCGCTTCATCGATGCGGTGACGTTATCAAAAAGAGATAAAGCGATATGCGCCACGTTTATTTGCCCTGGTCAGTGAAAGAACTGAGCCCACGGAGATCCATGGGCCCAGTGTGACAGGAGTTGCGTCTTACCTTTGCGGTTGAGGATACGGGTCAACTAACCCACACCGCTCGATCTCGTACTTCGGCACGCGATCGATCCGGTATTTCGCGAAATGCAGTGCGTGGATCAGGTTGTGCTTGAAGCGGCCCCAGGTGAGCGGATCACGGTAGGAGATATTCAGTGCCACGGTCTCCGGGCAGCTCATGGCGGTACGCGCCTGGGTAACCCACTTCTCGTCCATGTACCAGGGCATCCACGGATGCCGGTCGACCATGCCGAGATCCACCACGACCCAGTCCGGATACAGGCTCTTGTCGTGGCCGATCCGGCCGTCGGTGAGCCGGTCGGTGTGCGCGGCCAGCGGATAGGCCAAGCCCATCTGGTCGATGACGCGCACGTCCAGCGGGACGTTCATACTGGTCATGCCGAGGTTCAGGAAGTAGACGGTATGTCCGGCGCCACCCTCGGGAATCGGCTGCGGCGGCGGCGCGATGTACCAGAACATGAACGACGGCGAGTTCAGCAGGAGACCGCCGTCGGGGGTTTCGGCGATGTTGTTCACCATGGCCCGCACGCGCGGGTAGTCCAGGTAGTCCTCAGCCAGGATCGGATGGTCGTGGCCGGTATTGAGGACGTAGTAGACGCGCTCGTCGACGATGCCGGAGGAACTGATCTTGGTGCCGGACTTGATGGCCGTGGTGTTGGCCGCGAACAGCGCCCAGCCCGCGGTGCCGAGCAGCGCGAGCGCGATCACCGCAAAGGACCAATTCTTGGCTGTCACCGCTCGCAGGCCGCCCTCGGGCAGCCGCAGCGGCACCACGGCGACCGGCAGCAGTAGGCAGAACAGCTGCGGCAGCAGCATCCGGCCGTGCATGAAGTCACCGCCGACGCGCAGGGCGTAGATCGTGAGGACGAATCCGCTGCCGAGCACGAGCGCGACCACCGCGCTCGGCGAGTGCAGCCATTCACGGACCCGGCGCACCGTCCAGCCGCGCTCGGCGGATTCCTTGGCGGAACGCGACGAGCGGCCCGCGACCACACCGAGCACCAGCAGCACCAGCAGCGGCACCCACAGGTAGTACGGACCGACCAGATCCCACAGGTATTTGCAGCCCTGACCCCACTTGGCGCCGCCCGCGTCCTTGGCGACCGCGGTATTCGGATAGGGCAGGCCGTAGTAGCCCATCCGCCAGACCTGGTAGCACATCGGCACCAGTCCGGCGGCGGCAACGATCAAGCCGCGCAAAACGATCGGGTGCAGCCGGGACCGCGGCATCGGGGCCAGGAAGATCATCAGCAGCGACAGCGCGCCGACCAGCGTCATCTCCGGACGGATCAGCGGTGCGAGGCCGGCGAGGAACACCAGCCCGAACAGCGCGGGCAGCTTCACTCGCTCGGTCTGGCTCCAGCGCACCAGTTGCCACCACAGCAGACCCAGCCAGCAGATGACCAGACCGCTCTCCAGACCGGAGGTGGCGTAGTCACGGGCGGGCGGCAGGGCGATGTAGACGAATACGCCCGCCGGCAGCAGCAGCGCCGTTTTCGTACCGCCCCACAGCCGTGCGGCGCCGAGCATGGCGAAGACGATCGCCGACATCGACACCGTCAGCGCGACACCGAGTACGACGTACTCCAGCCTGGCCTTGGTGAGCCAGCTGAAGAACCACACCAGATAGGTCCACGCGGTACTGGTATTGGTCTCGACGCGCTCGCCCTCGTTGAAAACCGGCCCGTTGCCCGCCAACAGGTTCCGCACCGTGCGCAGCACGATGAGGCCGTCGTCGGCGATCCAACGTCGCTGCCAGGCGCCGACCGAAAATAGGACGACAGTGAGTGCGATCCCACCGACGAAGGTGGCTCGGGATAGCCTGGCGAACCACAAGGCCGAACGAGCCGGCCCTTCGGCCGGCTCCTTCGTTACTTGTTCTGTTCGCTCCACTCCCTCTACCAACAGTTCGTCAGGTGAGATAGACAGCGACACCTACCGCTCCGATCCAGGCGATTGCGAGGAACTGGAGGATGCGATCCCCCAGCGCGATCTCTTCGGGTTCACCGGCCTCGCCGCCATCGACGTCGACCGCGTAACGCAGGATTGCGATGGTAAACGGAATCATCGAGATTGCGAACCAATTGGTGTGCTTCAGATTGTCCTGTTGGAACGCCCACAGGCCGTAGAACACCACTACCGCGGTCGCGGCGAGAGTCCAGATGAAGCGGAGATACGTCGGTGTGTAGTACTCCAGCGACTTGCGGATCTTGGCGCCGGTGCTCAGCGCGATCTGCAGTTCGGCGTAGCGCTTACCCGCGGCCATGAACAGCGAGCCGAACGCCATGATCAGCAGGAACCATTGCGACAGCTCGATATTCGCGGCCGCACCACCGGCGACCGCGCGCAGCAGGAAGCCCGAGGACACGATGCAGATATCCAGCACCGCCTGGTGCTTGAGGCCGAAGCAGTAGGCCAGCTGGATGCCGATATAGACGGTCATCACCACGGCCAGATGCCAGGAGGCCAGGAACGATCCGGCGATCGAGCCGAGCAGCAGCACCATCGAGAGCAGGTACGCCAGGTTTACCGGGACGATGCCCGCGGCGATCGGGCGGTATCGCTTGGTCGGGTGCGCCCGGTCGGCCTCGACGTCGAGTGCGTCGTTCACCAGGTAGATGCCCGAGGCCGCCATGCAGAAGACCACGAACGCGAGCCCAACGTGACCGAGCACGGTCAAGTCGGTGGCCGTATCGGGACCGGCGGCCAGTGGCGCGGCGAGCACCAGCACGTTCTTGACCCACTGACGCGGGCGGACCGCCTTGAACAGCCCGCCGGGCAGTGTCTTGGGCGGGCCTTTGACTACTGCTTCGGCTAGGTCCGTGCTGGTCGGCTCTTCACTCATGTCAACCAAGGTCTTTTCTTGTGCGGTCACTATCGAGTCTCTTTTCGGCGGCAAGCACAACAGCGGCGGACGCGGCGCCGAGCGCGGAACCGGCGAGCACGTCGGAGGGATAGTGCACCCCGAGCACAACCCGGGAGAGCAGCATCGGTGGGACGAGCACCGCAGGCAAGGGTAGCCCGGTCAGTCTGCCGAGCAACACCGCCGCTGCCGTCGTCGAGGTCGCGTGCGAGGACGGGAAGCTCAGTTTGCTCGGCGTCGAGACGTTGACCTGCACCGATGGATCATTGGGCCGCGGGCGACGGACGATGCGCTTGATGACGATCGATGCGGCGTGCGCACCGACCGCGCCGACCGCGACCCCGGCCCACTGCCGACGCCGCGGTTTGTCGACGAGCCAGCCCGCCGCCGCGATGCCGATCCAGCCGAGCGCGTGCTCACCGAAATGCGACATGCCACGCGCGGCCTTGATCACCTCGGGCTTGGTGCCGATGGTGGCCTGAACCGCGTTGATGATCTTGACTTCGGGCGGTTGCGGCGCCGACGGCACCGCGGATACCGGGCCGCCGTGTCCGTTCGCACTCGGGCGTACCGCGGTGTTGTCGTCCGCGGCGGTGGCTTCCAGACTCACTACTGCTCATCCTTCGTGTCGATACCGAAGACGTTCTCCCAGGCCGCCGTGCTGGTCAGCGTCGGGTGTGCGGCGCGGTAGCGCTGCTGCATCTCCGGGAAGCGGGCCGCCAACTCCTTGCGCAGCCGCATGGCCTCCTTGAACAGGCCGAGGGCCTGACGCGGATCGCGCTTGCGGTAGACCACGCCACGGCCGTCCGCGGTGGTGACGGTGACGCCGTCGATCTGCGAGAGTAGGAACCAACGGGCGTCCAGCGTAGGCACATTCAGCTGCGGACGCTCATGATGCTCGGCATGTGCCGCGCGGAAGTTGTGCACGACGCCCTTGGCCAGGCGGACCACTTTGGCGATCGGATTCGCCGGTTCACCGACCGCGCCGACGCCGATGTGGCTGGCCAGCGGCAGTTCGGTGGACGACGGCAGGATGACCGCATCCGGGTACTGCTTGCGTATTTCGTGCACCGCGCCGAGCGCGCTCGGCAGCAACTGGAACAGGCGCTCCGGTCCGGCGAGGAAGTCCTTGATCGCCAAGTTCTGGATGGCGACCGTCGAATACTCCAGGCAGAGTAGGTGTTTCAGGGTGGCCTTGACGGTGTTGACGACCATGCCGCGCCCGTTGCCCGGCAGATGCAGCGAGGCGACCACCAGACGGTTGCGCAGGTGGAAGTACGCCTGCCAGTCGATCGCGTCGTCCTTATCGCTCCAGGCCATATGCCAGACGGCCGCACCGGGCAGAGTGACCGTGGAGTATCCGTGATCGCGGGCGCGCAGCCCGTATTCGACGTCGTCCCACTTCAGGAACAGCGGCAGCGGCTGACCGATCTCCTCGGCGACCTGACGCGGGATCACACAGGTCCACCAGCCATTGAAGTCGACGTCGATGCGCCGGTGCAGCAGCTTCGAGTTGTCGCGATCCTTGAGCGGGTACTTCGAGAAATCGTGGTCGTATTCGACATTCGGCGCGGAGGTCCACATGAAGATGCCGCGGTCCACGACCTCACCCATGCTGTGCAGGTGTGAGCGCTCCTGCAGGTTGAGCATCTGCCCGCCGACCAGCATGGGCGATTTGGCGAAGCGGGCGAAGGCCAACGCGCGCAGGATCGAATCGGGTTCGATCTCGATATCGTCGTCCATGTAGACGATGTACTGGGCGTCGGTGGTCTTCAGCGCCTCGTACATGACCCGGCTGTAGCCACCCGAACCGCCCAGGTTGGGCTGATTGCGAATGGCGAGCCGATCGCCGAGCACCGCGGCGGCCTCGGTGAAGCCGGGCTCGTCGACCACCTTGCGGTTGCCCTGATCGGCGACGATGACCGCGGCGATCTTCTCCAGCACCAGCGGATCCGAGCCCAGCGCGCCAAGGGTTTTCACCAGATCGCTCGGCCGGTTGAAGGTCGGCATGCCGACCGCGATTGTGCCCGCACCGGGCGCCTCGACCGGTGCGTACCAACCACCCGAGAGCAGCGTGACCGCCGTATCGGTGGTGATGTCGAACCAGATCCAGCCGCCGTCCTCGAATGGGCCGAGATCGGCTTCGAATTCCACATGCACCGATTCGGTAGCAGTGTTGGATCGGCGGCGCTCCCTGGTCCCTCCGTGGTCACGCTCGGCGGCCTCATCCGGGCCCTGCGCTCCCGCGAGCGCGACCGCGAATTCCTTGCCCTGCACGTGGATTCGCGAGCCATCCGCCTTCGAGCGGTAGACGTCCACGCGACCGTGCCCGGCAAGCTCGAGCCGCAGCACAACCGACTTCAGCATGCTCCAGCGACGCCAGTAGCTCGCGGGCAGCGCGTTGAAGTAGGTGCAGAACGACACCTCCGACTCCGCGCCCACCGACAGCGAGGTACGGGTGGTGGCGTGTGCACGCCGGGCATTGGTCGGCGACTCCTCCAGGTAGAGGGTGCGCACGTCCAGCGGTTCACCCGGTCGGGGCAGGATAATGCGCTGTAGCAGCGACTTCGCGCGGGTTTCGGTGGTCATGTCTTCCAAAATCGATTGGGAGGTCATTCGTTGCTTTCAGCGTCAGTGCGGGACACCCGCACCCGGTCGGCTTCGATGAGCGGGGCTTCGCCAGTGTCGCTCATCTACGCCTCCTGGTCCGAAAGAGGCTCGCCCGACTCCAGGTGCGGCCGGAGGACATTGTCGAACATGCTGAGCGCGCTGCCGATCGCCATATGCATATCCAGGTACTGGTAGGTGCCGAGGCGACCACCGAAAAGCACCTTCGCCGTCGCGGTTTCCTTTTTCGCCAGCTCGCGGTACGCGGTGAGCTTGGCGCGGTCCTCCGGTGTATTGATCGGGTAGTACGGCTCGTCACCGGTCTGCGCGAAGCGGGAGTATTCGCGCATGATCACGGTCTTGTCGTTCGGGTAGCTATCGCGCTCCGGGTGGAAGTGCCGCGGTTCGATAATGCGGGTGTACGGCACATCCGAATCGTTGTAATTCATGACCGAGGTGCCCTGGAAGTCGCCGGTTTCGAGCACTTCGGTCTCGAAATCGATGGTGCGCCAGCCGAGTTCGCCCTCGCTGTAGTCGAAGTAGCGGTCCACCGGTCCGGTGTAGACGACCGGGGCATCCGGGTTCTCGGCGCGGATCTGCTCGCGCACGTCGAACCAGTCGGTGTTGAGCCGGACCTCGATGAGCTCGGAGGCGGCCATATTCTCCAGCCACTTCGTGTAACCCTCTTTGGGCAGACCCTCGTAGGTGTCGTTGAAGTAGCGGTTGTCGAAGGTGTAGCGCACCGGCAGGCGGGTGATATTGCCGGCGGGCAGTTCCTTCGGATCGGTCTGCCACTGCTTGGCGGTGTAATCGCGGACGAACGCCTCGTAGAGCGGACGGCCGATCAGCGAGATCGCCTTCTCCTCGAGGTTCTGCGCGTCCTTGGTCTCGACCTCCGAGGCCTGTTCGGCGATCAGCTTGCGCGCCTGTTCGGGGGTGAAGTAGCGGCCGAAGAACTGGGAGATCAGACCCAGGCCCATCGGGAACTGATAGGCCTGCCCCTTGTGCATCGCGAAGACCCGGTGCTGGTAGCCGGTGAATTCGGTGAACTGGGTCACGTAGTCCCACACCCGCTTGTTCGAGGTGTGGAACAGGTGCGCCCCGTACTTGTGCACCTCGATCCCGGTCTGCGGCTCCGGCTCCGAGTAGGCGTTGCCGCCGAGGTGGTAGCGACGATCGATCACTAATACCCGTTTACCGAGCAGTTTGGCGGCGCGCTCGGCGACGGTCAGCCCGAAGAATCCGGAGCCGACGACGATCAGATCGAACTGTGAGGCGGAGTTTGCGGAGTTACCCGGGGACGATGCGACGGTCACGGGTGCCCAGCGTATCGGAAGTCCGCCCGCGGGCCGGGTGGAGTCACGACCTGCGCGCAGTCACCGACGGATGCCATCGGGATTTCTCCTGGTGTTAGCCGAAACGACCACGTCGCGGCAACTCGGCGGCTATTACATATTCACCCAAACTGATCATCTGTCCAGTTTCGTGGACTCGCGTTGGTTCGGCGACTACACCAACGCTGACCCTTTCGAGCGACCCCATGCGCCGCACCGTCTTCGCCTTCGTGGGTATCAGCGCCTCGCGCGGACCGCGTGCGATATCTCGGGCGAGGCGGCCCACAGTATCCATCAGCTCCGCCGCGGGTACGACCTCCGCGACCAAGCCGATGCGCAGTGCCTCGGCGGCATCGATGCATCGGCCCGACAGGGTGAGATAGCAGGCGGCCGCACCGCCGACCAGCTCGACCCATATCTCGGCCTCGAATCGGGAGTCGTACCGCAGGGCGATCCGGCGGCCGCCACCCTGAACTACTCCGGAAAGCCGATGTCCGACTCGACGGCGTCGCGGTCGGTGTACATGCGCCAATAGTGGTCGCCCAGTTCGTCATTGGTCATCCGGACGATCTCGAGCCCGGCCGGGAACAGTTCCGGCTGCTCGTCGACCAGGCGCTCGGCCTTGCTGTTGCCGATCAGCGCGCCGATATTGAGCAGGCCGACATAGACGCCGGTGCCTTGCAGTTCGACGGCGAGCTGGCGAATGTAGGTGCGCTGCGCGCCGAGCGCGACACCGAAATTGGACAGATATGGGACCGGATACCTGTCCGAATATCCGGATGAGAACAGGAGTGCCCCTTCACCGCGCTCGATCATCGTGGGCGCGAGCGCGCGGGTCATCCAGATCGGTGAATAGACCTTCAATTCCAGCGGGATGCGCAGATCAGCGGCATCGACATCGAGGGTCGTCGGGATGCGATTGACCGCGTCACCCGCCGCGCCATGCATCGCGACGTCGATCTGCCCGAACTTGTCGGTGATGTCATCGACCACGCCGTACAGCTGCTTCTCATCGGTGAGATCGGCCGGGAAGGCCGCGGCCTCGATGCCCTCGGCGGCCAGTTCCGCCACGTGCGCGCGGGCCTTCTCCGGATTCCGTCCGATGACCGCCACACGGAACCCTTCCCGGCCGAACCGCCGTCCGGTCCCCATGCCGAGCCCTGGGCCGAAGCCGAATATCGCGATCGTCTTGGTCATACTTCCTCGCTAAGTTGAGTAGTGGTTCAAGTTAGCGTCGACGGTAGCATTAAGTTGAACCTATGCTCAAGATAAATCCGGTATCGGATTTGTAGGATCGGCGAATGCCCGTGGACAAGCCGTTACGCAGCGACGCCCAACGCAATCGGGACGCGCTCGTCAACGCCGCCCGCGAGGTCTTCGAGGAACGCGGCCTGGACGCACCACTCAAGGAGATCGCCGCCCGCGCCGGCGTGGCCATCGGCACGCTCTACAACCGTTTCCCCACCCGCGACGACCTCATCGCCGCCGCCGTCGAGGACCGCATCGAGGCGGGCGGCCGCATCGCCCGGGAGGCGATCGAAATCCAGGACCCCTGGGACGCTTTCGTCTACCTCGTCGAGAAGGTCTGCGAACTCCAAGCCGCCGACCGCCTACTCAGCGACCTCGCCCTACGCGGCGCCCCCAGCCCCGCGATCGCGCGCGCCCAGGAATACGGCCACGGCCTGATGCGTCAAATCATCACCCGTGCACAGGAATCCGGCGCCCTGCGCCCCGACTGGGTGCTGGAAGACATAGCCTTCATCACCTGGTCGCACACCCGCATCATCGAAGCCACCGCCAAAATCGCCCCCCAAGCCTGGCGCCGCCACCTCGCCCTGATCCTGGACGGCCTGCGAGCCACCGCCGCCCACCCCCTCCCAGTACCCCCGATCACCGAAGATCAACTGATGCAGGCGCTCGAGGGTTAGCGCCCGAGGCACTTCGTCCGGAGTACGTCAGTGCGGCCGAAACAACCTGTGGGCCGAGCTCATTAGACGGCTACGGTGATTGCCCAGCAGGAGGCTGCCGCGGCTACGTGTAGTGGCCGGGCTGATATGTGGCCGGCCGTACGGATGGCTCATCAGCTCCCCCGCTTTCGTTGTGCGAGAGCGTTACCGCGCGAACCGCAATTGCTCGACCACGAACTGATCGTCAGTAGTGGGGGTATTGCGGGGGTTGAGCGTAAATCGGGGCGGGTGGATATGGATATTGCGGCGGGTAGGGGGCGCGGGCTGCGGCGATCCAACGTCCGGTGGAGCCCACGGAAGCGCAGATGAGGATGGTCAAGGGGATGACCCCCACGACGGCACCGGCGGGGTTGCCGGTGGCGATGCTCATCGCGGAGCCGATCAGGCTGAGCGAGGACATGATGATCAGGATCACCCGGCCTGCCGTGCTGCGGCGGAATAGCAGAATCGCGCCGAGCAGCCAGAGAACTGCGATGAGTCCGCCGAGCGCGATCAGGCCGTAGATGTAGCCGGGCACCGCCGGGGCGGCCGGAGCGTAGCTGCCGTACTCGTGCGACTTGTTGCTCTCCTCGATCGCGACGAACAGTCCGATGACCACGCCGACAAGTCCGAGCAAACCGACGATCACCGCGATGACCGCGGCGGTGATCGCAGTGCCACCACTCGCTCGCTGCGGATAGCCGTACGCGGGTTGCGGATAGCCATACCCCGGTTGGCCATATGGGTAACCCATCGAGATCTCCCTCCCCACTTCGATCGCTGAACTGTACCGCGCCGTGCGGGTTTCGTTCGATGCGAGCGCGGTCAGTAGGTCAGCGCGGGATGTGACGGGTGGGTGGGGCGGGCGGCGGTCCAGCGGGCGGCGTATTTGTTGGCGCACAGGACGAGGATGAGGAGGGGCTGGGCGAGGTCTATGGCGCAGCGGAGCAGGTTTTCCTGGATCAGCGCGGTCATCTGGCCGACCAGGCCGAGGAACGGGGACACCCAGAGCGGGTGGTCGGCGGTGGACCACCAGAAGATACCGAGGCCGAATTCGTAATCGGTGAGCGAAACGGCAAGTCCGACAATGCCGATCGCGAGTGATAGGCCGGATGCGACGATCAGGGTGTAGCGCCCGGTCTCGTTCTGACGCCACAGCTGGATACCGCCGAAGATCATGACAATGGCCATCAGCGCCGCCCCGAGCGTGGTGAAGATGACGAGCGAATTGTCGAACCGGCTTCGATTGTCGATGAAGTCGACGACGAGCAATGTGCCGCCGAGCACGCTCCCCAACCCATACAGCACCGCGAGTGCCGCACCGATCTGCGCGACCACCCCGCTCGGCGGCCGATCCCCACTCCGGTAAAGCATCGTCGACACTCCTCCCCACTAGTTTGTGGACGATCCGATCCTACGGCCGTCGCGCCGGACGCGGTGTTGTCGATTCGGCCGCGATCCCCCGATCGGTCGACAGCGAGGTGAGAGCCAGAAGCGCCCGCGCGAAGGCGGGCAAGATCACCGAGTGCCCGCACGAACAATCGCGTGCGGGCACTCTGCTATCAGGTGCGTGGGCTACGAGAACCCCGTCGAACTATCGCAGGTTGGCCTCGGCATACGCCTTCATCGCGTCACGCACGAATTCGGTTGTGCCGTCACCGTGTACGTCGTAGTTGGCCGCGAACCGCGGGTCGGCGACGTACATTTCGCCGAGTCCGGTGAAGTACTCGTAGGACGGGCGGCGCTGGGAACCGATCCCGATCC
This sequence comes from Nocardia sp. NPDC050408, assembly GCF_044458905.1. Lineage (NCBI taxonomy): Bacteria > Bacillati > Actinomycetota > Actinomycetes > Mycobacteriales > Nocardiaceae > Nocardia > Nocardia sp. NPDC050408. The sequence goes on from NZ_JBITIL010000011.1 coordinate 59,926, forward strand.
AGTCGTAGTGCCGCGCGACGATGACCTGGACCTCGTCGCTGTCGGGGGCGAGTCCGGTGGCGTGTGCTCGGCCGTAGTCGGCGGCGATATCCAGGTGGGTCTGGAAGTACGCCTGCTTATCCGCCTCGCTGAGCGAACGCCACCAGCGGTCGCCGCTTTCGTAGGCGTCCTTGCCCCAGCGTTCGATCACCTCATCCTTGTACCGAGTGTGGTCGAAACCGTCGAAAACCTCTGCTGCCATGAGTTGTTCACCTCGTTCCGTCTTGTGCAGCGTGGTGGTCACCGACTCGATCTGGCGCCGGATCCGATCCTGTTCCTGCCGAAGCAGTTCCAGGTGCGCGCGCAGTGCGGCGGCGGTGTCCTGTTCGCCCGCTAGAACTTCGGCGATGACCGGAAGGCCGAGGCCGAGTTCGCGCAGCAGCAGGATGCGTTGCAGCCGAACCAGGGAGTCCTGGTCGTAGTAGCGGTAGCCGTTGGTGCCGATCCGACTCGGCGGCAGCAGCCCGAGCTGCCCGTAGTGGCGCAGCGTTCGGCTGGTGGTACCAGCCGCCTTGGCCAGATCCTGGATGGACCATTCAGTGTCCGTTCGCATGACCTGTTCTCCCTTCTTTCTCGTCGGTACAACTAGCTTGCAAGTTGACGTAGCGTCAAGGTCAACCCATTAACGTGCCCCGACCGGCACCCGAGGCATGACCACGGCGCGCGCGATCCGCGGCTTGGCGGCCATCTGGCCGAGCAACGTGCCACCGAGCGCGATACCGAGACCGAGGACCTGCAGCGGGCTCAGCGCCTGGCCGAGCGCGATCCACCCGATCACAGCCGCTGATACCGGGCTGAGCAGTCCGAGGAAGGCGACCGAGGTCGCGGGCACCTTGGCGATGCCGCGGAACCAGAGGAAGTACGCCAGCGCGGTGCCGATGACACCGAGGTACAGGTAGCCACCGACGGCCCGGCCGTCGAGTGCGGGCGGCGCGCCCTCGACCAGGAAGGCGAACGGTGCGATGAACAGGCCACCCGCGGTGAGCTGCCAGCCGGTGATCGCGAGCGGTCCGACGCCCTCGGGTCGACCCCAGCGCTGGGTTAGCACGGTGCCCATCGCCATGGACGCCGCGCCGGCGAGTCCGGCGATGACACCGACCGTATCGAGCTGCGCATTGGCGCGCAGCACCACAAGCGCGACACCGAAGACACCGATCAGACCCGCGATCACCTTGCGCCCGCTGGGCTTTTCGGCGAGTACAACGGTGGCGAAGGCCAGTGCGAACATCGGGGCAACCGCGCCGAGCACTCCGGCGACACCACCGGGCAGTCGGTAGGCGGCCAGGAACAACAGCGGGAAGAACGCGCCGATATTGAGGACGCCGAGTGCGGCGGCGCGCCCGACCCAGACCCCGCGCGGCAGTACGCGGGTGATGGCGAGCAGCGCGAGTCCGGCGGGCAGTGCGCGCATCAGCGCGGTGAACAGCGGGCGGTCCGGCGGCAGGAATTCAGTGGTCACGGCGTAGGTGGAGCCCCATGTGATCGGGGCGAGTGCGGCGAGCGCCAGGGTGCCGGCATACGAGTCACGCGCGGCGGTGGTTGTTGTCATGTTGGTCGCTCCTGATTGGTAATCTCAACGTTGAAATATCTACTCGCTGGCATACCTCGCCGTCAAGTAGATGAATGTTGAGATAATCGCTATCGAGAGGAATGCCGTGGCCGACGCGATCGATCTATTCACCGAGCACTGGAACCGGGAACGACCGGACGTCGACGTGTCACCGATGGCGGTGATCGGCCGCATCCAGCGCCTGTCGCGCCTGCTGGAGCAGGAACTGAAGAAGTTCTTCGCCGGACACGGCCTGGAGTTCTGGGAATTCGACATGCTCGCGACCCTGCGCCGCTCCAGCGGCACGGACGGCCTCACCGCAGGGGCGCTGAACCAAGTCGCCATGCTCACCTCCGGCGCCATCACCAACCGCATCGACCGCCTCGCAGCCAAAGGCCTCGTCGAGCGCGCGCCATGCCCGCAAGACCGCAGAGCAATCCGCGTCCAACTCACCGAGGCGGGCCGCACCCTGATCGACGAACTGCTGCCCTTGCACATGGAGAACGAGCAGCGCCTCCTCGCCGCACTGGAAAAGCGGGACCGCGGCCACCTGGCGGATCTACTGCGAACGCTCGCCGAATCGCTGGGCGACACCGCGTCATCCTGATTCGACGAATGCCCGTTTGCGCTTATAACTCCTGTCGCACAAGTGGATTCGCTGATAGCAACGTCCGGCCATCGGGCATACCTATGGCAACCCATGGACGGGGCGCAGCCTGAGCGCGCGGATAAGCGACTCGTGCTCTTCGTTCAACTCCGACCCGCTCAGGCGAATTAGTCGACGCGACAGCTGCGGCGATCGAGCCGCAGCCACCCAATGACCCGAGGCAGCGGTCCCGCAAAAGGCACGTAATGCGATTAGAGCTCTTCGCTCAGCTCCGATCCCTCGCTTGTCGGTGCAGCCGAGGGGATTACGGGAACGCGTGGGGGTGGTGGGGTCGGCGTTGAGGCGGTGGTCGGGGCGACGGTGGTCCCGGGCGGGACCGAGGCCTCCAGTGCGATGGCGCTGCCCGGTGCTGCTGAATATCCCAGCGACATGCCATTTCCGGGCGCGGCGCTCCCAGGCGGGGAATTGCGGCCGGGCACCGCGCTCACGGACAAGGCGTTACCACCGGCCACCGCACCCTCGGACCAGGCGTTGCGACCGGCCACCGCATCACTCGCACTACCCAACAACGCACTCTCGGACGATACGTGGCCGCCGGGCAGCACGCTCCCGGACGCGACCTTCCCGCCGAGCAGCACGCTCCCGGACGCTACATCGCCCAGCCCGGCACTGTCAGCCGCGCCGTCCGCACCGCCCGACAACGCGCTCTCGGGCGAAACGTCGCCGCCAGACAGCGCGCTCCCGGGCACAACACTCTCAGGCGCGCCATTCGCACCACCCGACAACGCGCCCTCGGACGAAACGTCGCCGCCAGGCAGCACGC
>NZ_JBITIL010000011.1:63041-256415 GCF_044458905.1 Nocardia sp. NPDC050408
GCTCCCGGGCACAACACTCCCGAGCGCGCCATTCGCACCACCCGACAACGCGCCCTCGCGCGAAATATCGCCGCCAGGCAGCACGCTCCCGGGCACAACACTCCCGAGCGCGCCATTCGCACCACCCGACAACGCGCCCTCGCGCGAAATATCGCCGCCAGGCAGCACGCTCCCGGGCACGGCACTCTCAGGCGCGCCATTCGCACCACCGGACAACGCGCCCTCGGGGGATATGTTGCCTCCGGGCAGCACGCTTGAAGGCGCACCATTCGCGCCAGGCGGCGCCGCGCTTCCGGGTAGCACGCTTTCAGGTAAACCGCTCGCACCACCATCGGGCACAGCACTCTTGGGTGCGCTATTCGCGCCGGGCGGTGTGGCGCGCTCGTTGCTGCCCGGCGGGGCGGTGCTGCGCGGCTTGTCCTCACGTGTGTCCGGCACCAGCTGCATCAGCGTCGTGAAGTCGACGACCTGGGCGCCGAGCGTCGGCGTCGCGATGATGACGCCGTTGGTGAAAAGCCGGTAGGTGCCGGCGTTTTGGGGTAGGGCGAGCTCTGGGCCGAGTGGCTGGCCGACCGGACTGCTCGCGCCGCCGATCCGGCGGTATTCGGCATCGATCGGAGATTCGGCGACGAGAGATTGCTTGCGCGGATCCACGGGTGTTGCTGCGCCGACCACCGGGATGCCGAGCTCGGCGGGGGTCGGTCCGACATCGAAGGCGTAGATATCGGCAGGCTCTCCACCGTCCGGTGCACAGGAGTACTCCGAACGCAGAATTCGGCCGTCGCGCAATAGCACCGTTCCCGCGGTCGACGCGATGACAGCAGTCGCGCGCGGATCCTCCTTGGCGGTGCCGGGATACTCCTGGCAGTCGGTGCTATCACAGGTCTGCGCGTACGAGTAACGGTGTTCGGCAAGCGCATACGAACGTGCCGCGATCGCCTGTGCGCGAAGAGCTTCCGTCGCGCCCTTGTCGACCCAGTTGGCCTGCACCTCGGCCGGGACGACGCCGAGCAGATAGTCCTCGACATCGACGCGATTCACCGTGCGCGCCTTACCGTTTTCCATCGCGACACCGAGTGAGCCGCGATATGCCGAACCGCCGCACAGGGTCAGATGTTCGGCGGCGGGACGGTTCGGACGCGGGTTGAGCGGGTAGATCCACGGGTCGGCGGTCGCCCGCTGCCACAGCACCTCACCGTCACAGCCCGCCGTGACAACCACATTCGCGCCGCCGTCGGGCAGCGCGGTGAGATGCGCGACCTGGCCTCGCGGCAGCATTTGGCCCGCGACCCGCAATCCGGCGTCGGCATAGGCGTCCAGCGTCGAGTCGTCCTGGGCGAACAGCCGCACCCCGACGGTGGTCGCCGAGACTTTGCCGAGCGTCGCGCCCGGGTAGTAGTGATCGAGGATTCGCTCGGCGGCCCAGCCCTCGAGGGCGCTGTCGAACGCGCCGACCTGACTCATCCCGCGCCCGTGGCCCGGCCCCGCCATCGGCCGGACATGGGCGTCGCCCGGCCAGACCCAGAACGCGAGTACGGTGCCGACCAACACGGCCGCACCACCGGTGACCAGCGCCGGACGGATGGAAATCGGAGTTCCTGATATCCGCCGCCGACCAATTCGGTCGCGCGGCGCACTCGTTTTCAGTCGCAATTTTCGCTCCCCCCGCGTCGTGTCATTCCGGTGCCGTTTGCTTCGCATCCGTTCACTCCCACGGTTTCCGGGACCTGGTCGGTTCGATACCCGTCGGCATGTCGTTCCATCTGGTCGCAAATCGAGAGCTACATTCGAGCAATCAAATAATAATCCTCAACCAGAGGTTTAGATATGTGACAGTTGTGAACTAGTGTGGTTGTTGATGCATCAGGAAGCAACCCTGACATCCATGCAGATGATCGCTCGGTTCGACCTGATTGGAGATGCTCGTGCCGTACCGCAAACCGAAACGTTCCTACGTACTCCCGGTTGTCACCACACTTGCGGTAGCGGCCCCGCTCGCGACTTTCACGCTGAGCGACTCGACCGATTACCGTCCGACAACTGGTAGCGATCCCGCCGCAATCCCCGCGCAATTGGCCGAGGTGGTCCTGACCACGGTCCCCGACATCACCCTTCCGCTGCGCGAACTCACCGGTCTCGACCTGCCTGATCTGCATCTTTCGGATCTACGCATGCTGCCGATTCCGGAATCCATTCCGGTTCCCGAAGGTTTGCCGCTGCCACCCGGCGTCGAGCTACCGAAGGAAATTCCACTACCCAAGCTCGATTCCGGACAGAGCACACCGAGCCAATCGGTACCCGGCCAAAACGTTCCCGGCCAATCGCTACCCGGCCAAACAGTTCCGGGCGGAAGCACCCCCGGTCAATCGCTTCCCGGTCAAACCACGCCAGGTCAATCGACAACCGGCCAAACCATCCCGGGCCAAAACACCCCCACCCAGTCACTGCCCGGCCAAACAATTCCGGGCCAAGATACCCCCCGCCAATCGCTTCCCGGTCAATCCACACCTGGTCAATCGACAACCGACCAGATCATCCCGGGTCAATCGACTCCAGACCAGAGCATCCCAGCTCAGACCCCCTCACCAACTCAGGGCACCACTGGTCAACCACCCCAAAGCCGTTCCACAGCCGCTTTCATCGCCGATCCCACCCAGGTCGAGCCCGACGTCACCCCCGACACGCCGGCACTGGCACCCGGCGCCGTCCCGCCGGAACTCCTCAGCCAGGTCGGCGCACAGGTCAAGGAAGTCAGCCGCGATACCCCGTTCAGCGTGGTCGCACTGACCGCGCACGATCTGGTGAATACCAAGGCATTGGTGCGGGCCCGCCAGTCCGATGGCACCTGGGGTTCCTGGTACGACACCGAAGCCGTCGACACCCGTCGCAACGATCGGGCGACCGGCGGCTCCACCGGCACCGAACCGATCTACGTCGGCAATACCAAGTCCGTGCAGATCCTGGTGACCCGCAAGCCGGCCGTGGCGAACGTGCCTCATCCCCCCGTCGCGGGTGACGCGGAGGGCGCCGTGCCGATGCTGCCCACCCCGGCCGCCGGGCGCTCGGATGATCCGGCCCAGACCGCCGCCGAACTGACGGCCGTGCTGATCGATCCGGGCCGCGGCGCGATCGACGGAACGCTCAACAATGTCGCCGCGGCGCTGCCCGGCGGCGGACCCAATGTCATCAGCCGATCCCAGTGGGGCGCGGACGAATCCATCCGCTGCGAAGAACCCACCTACGACGACCAGCTCGGCGGCCTCACCGTGCACCACACCGCGGGCCGCAACGACTACACCCCGGCCGAATCGGCGGGCATCGTCCGCGCGATCTACACGTATCACGCAAAAACGTTGGGCTGGTGCGATATCGGCTACAACGCGCTGGTCGACAAGTACGGCCAGATCTTCGAGGGCCGTTTCGGCGGACTTGATCGCCCGGTGCAGGGCGCGCACGCGGGTGGATTCAACGAGAACACCGCAGGCGTCGCGCTGATGGGCAACTACGAGTCCGAGGAACCGTCGGAAGAGGCGATCAATGCGATCGGCCGGTTCATCGGGTGGCGGTCCAAGATCGCCGGGCTGGATCCCAAGGGGTACACCACGATGTATTCCGAGGGCACCGATTTCACCTCCTATGCGCAGGGTGAGGCGGTTCGGTTGCCGGTGGTGTTCGCGCACCGCGACGTCGGCAATACCAGCTGCCCCGGTGACTCCGCCTACGCGGATATGGACCGCATTCGGGATATCGCGGCGGGCATATCGGCATCATCCGGCACCGCCACCAAGCCACAACAGCAGGCACAAGCGCCGACCACCCAGCAGCCCCAAATGCAGATCGCCCCGCAGACCCAGACCGATATCGCCGCGCTGGCCGCACTCACGGCCAAGCTGCTCGGCATGGTGAATCAGAATCCGATCGCCAAGCACTGGGCCGATAAAGGCGGTCCGGATGGTCCGCTCGGCGCGGCCACCTCGGAGCCGATGCCCGCCGCGCAGGGGCAGCAGTACGCGAAGTTCGTCAACGGGTACGTCTATACCGCACCGAATGGTCAGATATTCGAGGTGCTCGGCGCGATCCTGGATCGCTTCCTCGCCCTCGGCGGGGATGCCGGGGTTCTCGGGGGGCCGATGAGCAACACCTACCCGGTACCGAACGGACTGCGCACCGATTTCCAGTACGGCTCACTGGTTCTCAACCAGCTGACCGGCATCGTCACCACCGTTTGGAAGACCTACAACGACACCTACCAGCATCAGGTCAACCGCAACTCGGTCGGCCACGTCGCGGCGCCAGCCCCCGCACCGGCGGGCTGACACAGACGATCGCGCGGTGCTGGTGGGCCACTCAGCGCCCTCGGCGGGAGGTACACACACTTACGTTGCGGAAATCCTTGGGATGCAGTGGGTTCGGTTCAGACCCACCAGCGCTCGAGAACCTGCGCGACACCGTCTTCGTTGTTAGCCGCCGTGATCTCGTCCGCAGCGGCGATCGCCTCCGGATGCGCGTTGGCCATCGCGACGCCGTGGCCGACCATGCTCAGCATCGGAACGTCGTTGGGCATATCGCCGAATGCGATGATCGCGGAATGCTCGACACCGAGGCGTTGAGCGACGATGGCCAGGCCGGAGGCCTTGGTGACACCGGGTGCGGAAACTTCGATCAGGCCGTGGTCGGTCGAGTAGGTGATGTCGGCGCGGTCGCCGATGAGCGGTGCGAGGACCGCGCGCATATCGGCGCTGAGGGCGCCGCGTAGTCGAACCAGCATCTTGATCGCGGGCGCATCGATGACCTCGGCGCGCGAGACCTCGGTGTCATCCGGATTCAGCCAGGCATGTTCGTATTCCGGCGAACTGACGAATTGTGGCGTCACGGCGTCATGGGCGCTCTCACCGACGCGTTCGGCGGCGAGGCCACAGCCGGGCAGTGCGCGTTCGGCCAGGTCGGCGATCCAGGCGAGGGTATCCACATCCAGGGTCCGGCTGGTGAGTACCCGGTCGGCGGCGCTGTCGTAGATCACCGCTCCATTGCCGCAGACGCACAGTGGCGCATAGCCGAGCCCCTCGACCACCGGATCGATCCAGCGCGGCGGCCGTCCGGTGGCGAGCACGAACGGCACCCCATCGGTGATCAGGGCTGCCACGGCCACCTTGGTTCGCGCGGTGACCCGCTCGTCGTGATCGATGAGGGTGCCGTCCACATCGGTGGCAACCATCTTCGGCTTGGGCAGGTGCAGGCGCGTCACCTATTCCATCCTGCCGGAAGACCATCTCGGCGCGATCGCGGCTATCACTGCGACGGCGGACGCCGCCACGGGGAGTCCTCGGCCTGCGTCGGATCGGACTGCCGTTTCACCAGATTCGACGGCGGGGAAACCGGCGCTGCCTGCGGATTCGCCCCCGACTGCGGCTGCACGTCCGCCTGATCGGTACCTGAATACCCCGCTTGGGGATACGGCTGCGCAGCCGGGACATCAGCTGAAGGACCGTAATGCGGATAGGGCGACGGCGGATACGGCGTCGGGCCGGATGAAGAGCCGGCCGGTGGCCCAGCAGCTCCAGACGGATACCCCGCGGGCGGCGCGACTGGTCCGTACGGATACGTCGCGACGGGCGGTGGCCACGCAGCTCCGGACGAAGAGCCGGCAGGTGGCCCAGCAGCTCCGGACGAATACCCCGTGGGCGGCGCGACTGGTCCGTACGGGTATGTCGCGACGGGCGGTGCGGCCACCGGACTGTAATTGAGCCAGCGCGTCGTCGGCGGCACGAGTGCGAGCACCGCGGTCGCGATCGGGAAGATCAGCCCGAACAGCCCGCCGATGCCGCCACTGATCTCGGCCGCGCTACCGCCCGAGGCGGTGTAGCGCAGAGTTATCGCATACCCCGCGATACCGGCGAACACCACCACCGCACATCCGGCCACCACGGGTACCCGACCGAGCGGCCGCCTGGTGAACATCATGACCGCGCCTGCACCGAGTAGGAACGCCGTGACCACGGCGATCGAACCGGTCACCAGCAGGTAGGTCTTGAACCAGCTCTGCGCGAACAAGCCGGTCGAGTCGTACTCCGCGAGATCACGGCCGAGGTCGCTCAGCCCGAGCACGATGTTGAAACCGCCGCCGAGCAATTGGCCAGCACTGCCGACACTCGCCAGCACCCCGGCCGTGATCGCGGTGCCACCGCCGGGTGCCGGTGCCGGGACCGATGGATAAGGCTCATATTGCGGATAACTCATTGAATCCCCCCTAAGAGCGCCGGGAAAAGCCTGGATGCACCGGTCTCCTCATAATCGAGGACATGCCGATCTCACGCGTGTCACACACGCTCGCACGCACGTCCTTATGATCAGGGGCTAATACTCGATGCTGGCCCGACCAGCCGTAGGACCAGAGGACTGATGACCGGCTTCCTGCTACGACGCGCGTTCAATTATGTCGTGCTGTTGCTGCTGGCTTCGTTCCTGACGTTCAGTCTGGCGTCGCTGACGTTCACGCCGCTGGACAGTCTCGAACAGCGCAATCCACGTCCGCCGCAGGCGGTGATCGATGCCAAGGCCGAACAGCTGCATCTCAACGAGCCGATCCCACAGCGCTATATCAGCTGGCTGAAGGGTATCCCGCAGGGTGACTTCGGCCAGACGCTGGCCGGTCAGCCGGTAAGTGAGGAGCTGCCGCGCCGGGTCCTGGTGAGTCTGCGGCTGCTGATCATCGGTTCGATCGTAGGCACGGTGCTCGGTGTTCTGATCGGTGCGGCCGGGGCGATCCGGCAATACAAATTCAGTGACTACTTCACAACGGTCGTATCCCTGCTGGTACTGAGCACGCCGGTGTTCCTGCTCGCCACCTTGTTGAAATACGGTGCGCTGGAAGTGAATACGCTGACCGGCTCGCAGATCTTCCTCTATACCGGCGAGACCTCGGCGAACAAGATCAACGGCTTCTTCCCGCAGTTGCTCGACCGCCTCCAGCATCTGGTGCTGCCGACGGCCGGTCTGGCCCTGGGGGCAATGGCCGGTTACAGCCGCTATCAGCGCAATGCCATGCTCGATGTGCTGCAGAGCGATTTCATCCGCACCGCCCGCGCCAAGGGCCTGACCCGCAACAAGGCGCTCTACAAGCACGGCCTGCGGACCGCACTGATCCCGATGGCGACGCTGTTCGCCTACAGCCTCGGCGGATTGATCACCGGCGCGACCTTCACCGAGAAGATCTTCGGCTGGCACGGCGTCGGCGAATGGCTGGTCAATTCGATCAACGCCCAGGATCTCTACGTCGTCGTCACGGTGACGGCGTTCGCCGGTCTTGTCGTACTGGTGTCGGGTCTGCTCTCCGATATCGTGTACGCGATTCTCGATCCCAGGGTGCGTGTGTCGTGAGTGAGCGCAGCGAACGAACCATCAACGTCGTGAGTGAGCGCAGCGAACGAACCATCAACACAGCACGGTCCGGCGTGACGGAGCCGAGCGCTAGCGAGGCGCAGTCATGACGGAAGCCGAAATCATCGTCCAGGGCGCGCCGGAGCCCGCTGCCGCCTCGGGTCGGCGCAGGCTGGTACTGCGGCGCTTCCTGCGCAATAAGGCCGCCGTCGCGGGCGTGATCATGCTGCTGATCCTGGTGCTGGTCGCCTATGTGCTGCCGTACTTCTGGACCTGGGACTATCAGGAACTCGACGGCACGGCACTGCGTAAACCGCCCTCTGCGAAGCATCCCTTCGGCACCGACGCCATCGGCCACGACGTACTCGCCCAAACCCTGCGCGGTATGCAGAAATCGCTGATCATCGGCTTCTGCGTCGCCCTCATCAGCACCACCATCGCGGCGCTGACCGGTTCGATCGCCGGACTCATCGGCGGTTTCACCGATAAGGCCATCATGTGGCTGGTCGACCTGCTGCTCGTGGTCCCGAGCTTCATCATCGTCGCGCTCTTCGCGCCGAAGACCAAGGGCAGCGGGTCCATCCTGCTGCTGATCCTGCTGCTGAGCGTCTTCGGCTGGATGATCAGCGCGCGCATCGTGCGCGGGCTGACCATGAGTCTGCGCGAACGCGAATTCGTCAAGGCCGCACGGTATATGGGCGCGCCGATCAGGACGGTGATCCTGAGCCATATCCTGCCGAATATCGCCTCGATCCTCATCATCGACACCACACTGTCGGTGGGCGCTTCGATCATGGCCGAAACCGGTTTGAGCTTCCTCGGATTCGGTGTGCAGTCGCCGGATGTCTCGCTCGGCACGCTCATCGCGTCGGGCACCGCATCGGCGCTCACCTTCCCCTGGCTGTTCATGTTCGCCGGTGGACTGCTGATCGTCATCGTGCTTTCGGCGAATCTGGTCGGTGACGGGTTGCGTGACGCATTCGACCCCAGTGCCAAACGGGCTCGCTCGCGCAAGAAGGCTGGGTCCGAAAAGAAGGCTGGGTCCGAAAAGAAGGCTGGGTCGGAAAAGAAGGTAGTCGCATGACGGGCGATAAAGTCGCCAGCGAGAAGAACTCCACCGCACCGCTGTTGGAGGTCTCCGATCTGCGGGTCTCCTTCCCCAGTGAAGAGGGCCGCATCGATGCGGTACGCGGGGTGAACTACACCGTCTCCGATGGTGAAGTGCTCGCGATCGTCGGCGAATCCGGATCCGGTAAGTCGGTGTCCTCGCTCGCGGTGATCGGATTGCTGCCGGAGCAGGCGCGGATCAACGGCTCCATCCGGCTGCGCGGGCGCGAACTGCTCGGCCTCGGCGATCGCCAATTGTCCAAGCTGCGTGGACGTTCCATCAGCATGGTGTTCCAGGACCCGCTCTCGGCGCTGACGCCGGTGTATCGGGTCGGCGATCAGGTCGCCGAAGCGCTGCTGGCACATACGGATATGACCAGTCGAGAGGCCTCGGCACGGGCCGTTGAACTGCTGGATCTGGTCGGTATTCCGGAACCGGCCTTGCGCGCCAAGGCATTTCCGCACGAGTTCTCCGGTGGTATGCGCCAGCGGGTGGTCATCGCCATGGCCATTGCCAATGATCCCGCGCTGATCATCTGCGATGAGCCGACCACCGCACTCGATGTGACGGTGCAGAAGCAGATCCTGAATCTGCTGCGCAAGGCGCGCGATATCACCGGCGCCGGTGTCATCATGATCACCCACGATATGGGCATCGCCGCCACGCTCGCCGATCGGGTCGCGGTGATGTATGCCGGAAAGATCGTCGAAACCGCACCGGCGGCAGAGCTTTTCGCCGCACCGCGGATGCCGTATACGGTCGGTCTGCTCGGCTCGATTCCGCGCATGGACGGTCCGTCCCGCAGCCCGCTGATCCCGATCGTCGGCGCACCGCCGGCCATGCACGCACTGCCGCCGGGTTGCTCCTTCGCACCGCGCTGCCCCATCGCGATCGATGACTGCCGTGCGGCCGAGCCGCCGCTGGAGAAGACCGGACCCGGCCACTCAGCCGCCTGCATCCGCACCGCCGAAGTCACCTCCGCCGATCTTTTCGAGGCCTACCGCCAGGAGATTTCGGAGCCGAGCGCCGAAGCTGATACCGATGAGCGTGTGGTGCTGCGGGTTTCGGATCTGGTGAAGACCTACCCGATCACCTCGGGTGTGGTGTTCAAGCGCCGCAAGGGTGAGGTCCGCGCCGTCGACGGCATCAGCTTCGAGGTGCGCGCCGGGCGCACATTGGCGCTGGTCGGCGAATCCGGATCCGGAAAATCCACCACACTCACCCAGATTCTCGACCTGGTGAAACCGCAAGCGGGCACCATCGAGATCATGGGCAGCGATATCGCTACCCTGACCAAGGCGCGCAAGCGGGAGATCCGCCGGAAGATGCAGATCGTCTTCCAGGATCCGACGGCCGCACTGGATCCGCGACTGCCGATCTTCGACGTGCTCGCCGAACCGATGCGCATCGATGGCCGTCCCCGCACCGAAATCGCCAAGCGGATACCGCAATTGCTCGAACAGGTCGGTCTGCGGCCCGAGCACGCGGACCGCTATCCGGCCGACTTCTCCGGTGGCCAGAAGCAACGGATCAGCATTGCCCGTGCGCTGGCCCTGGATCCGGAGATTCTCGTGCTGGACGAACCGGTGTCGTCACTGGATGTGTCGATCCAGGCGGGCGTGCTGAATCTGCTGCGCAACCTGCAGACCGAACACGGTCTGTCCTATCTGTTCGTCTCGCACGATCTTTCGGTGGTCCGCAATCTGGCCCACGATATCGCGGTGATGTATCGCGGGAAGATCGTCGAGGCCGGGCCCGCCGAACAGATCTTCGACCGCCCGAGCAACGAATACACCCGGGCGTTGATCGATGCGGTCCCGGTGCCGGTCGTCAGCCGATAGAGGGAGAGCGCGATGCGATCGAGAACCCGAACCAAATGGGCGGCACCGGTTGTCGCACTGGTTCTGATCGCGGCGGGTTGTGGTTCGGGCGGCGATTCGACGGCGGGGCTGTCGGATACGCTCGGCACCACCAATGACATCAATCCAAAGAGCGTCGACGAGGTCCGCGACGGTGGGAATCTGCGGCTGGCTACCACGTCGTATCCGGCCAACTGGAACACCCTGTCCAATGACGGTAACGACGGCGAGATAGCCGATATCGAACGGCCGCTGATGCCGCGCGCGTTCGACACGGACGCGGCGGGCGAATTGTCCATCAACAAGGACTATTTCACCGATGTCGCGCTGACCAACACCAACCCGCAGCAGGTCACCTACACCATCAACCCGAAGGCGGTCTGGTCCGACGGCAATCCGATCACCTGGGAAGACATCAAATCCGAGGCCAATGCGCTCAGCGGTAGGGACAAGCGGTTCCTGATCGCCATCACCAACGGTTTCGAATTCGTGGACAAGGTGGAGCGCGGCGTCGACGATCGCCAGGCCGTCCTGACCTTCAGCCATCCCTACGCCGAATGGCGCGGTCAATTCGCGGGTAATGCCTCGCTGTTCCCGAAATCCGTGACCACCGAACCGGATTCGTTCAACAACAGCCTGGCCGATGCGATGGGGCCCAGCGCCGGACCGTTCCAGGTCGTCGCCACCGACCGGTCGCAGGGCCGAATCGTGCTCGGCCACAACCCGAAATGGTGGGGCACCGAACCCAAACTCGACACCATCACCTACAGCGTGCTCGACCACACGGCCTGGACGACGGCGCTACAGAACAACGAACTCGACCTGGTGCAATTGACCACGGTCGACGACGTCCAGACGGTGCGCAATACCGGCGGCCTGGTGGTGCGCCGCGCGCCCGGCAATCGCTGGCGCCACATCACCTTCAATGGCGCGCCGGGGTCTATCCTGTCCGATGCCAAGGTGCGCGTTGCCATTTCGAAGGCCATCGATCGGCAGGCGATCGTCACCGCGATTCAGAACGGGCTGGTGGAGAATCCGAAGCCGCTGAACAATCACATCTTCCTGCAGGGTCAGGCGGGCTATCAGGACAATAGTCTCGGCTTCGATCCGACCGCCGCGGCGCGCGAACTCGACGAGGCGGGGTGGAAGCTCAACGGCGATGTGCGCGAGAAGGACGGGCGCAGGCTCGTCATCCGCGATGTCATGTACAACGATCCGACCTGGGTGCAGGTCGCCCAGATCATCCAGCAGAACCTCGCCGAAATCGGCGTGGGACTGACCATCGACACCAAGCCGGGGGCGGGCTACTTCACCGATGTCATCCAGCCCGGTGATTTCGATGCCGCTCAGTTCATCTGGGTGGGTGATGCGTTCGCGTTCGCCAGTATTCGACAGGCGTACTACTACGACCCGAACGATTTGCAGGGCAATTACGCCCGCGTCGGCTCGCCGGAACTCAATGCCCTGATCGATCGCACCCTCTCGGAACTGGATCCGGCGAAGGCGCTCGAGCTGGCCAACGAGGTGGATCGCAAGGTTTTCGAGGAGGGTCATTCGCTGCCACTGATGCAGAGCGACGGCAGCTTCGGCGTCCGCGCGAATCTCGCCAATATCGGTTCCCCCGGCCTCGCGTCCTACGACTACACCAAGATCGGATTCGTGAAATGACAACAGCACGCATCGCCCGGCAGCACCGGGTGGGAATTCGGATCGCGGCGCCCGCCGTCGCCATCGCGCTGATTCTGTCCGGGTGCGGGTCGGGCGATGACGTGACGGCGGGTTCCAGCTCGATCGGCACGGCCAATGACATCAATCCGAAGGACGCCGGCGAACTGCGCGAGGGCGGGAATCTGCGGCTGGCGCTGACGAACTTCCCGGCGACCTTCAATGCATCCCACGTCGACTCCGACGGTGAGGTTTCCGATCTGGTGGGGTGGGCGTTGCCGGGTTCGGTCAAATCCGATGCGGCGGGCAGTATCACCACCGACACCAACTATTTCACCGAGATCAAACTCACCAATACGAATCCGCAGACCATTATCTACACGATCAATCCCAAGGCGGTCTGGACCGATGGGACGCCGATCACCTGGGAAGATCTGAAATCTCAGGCCGAAGCGCTCAGTGGGCGCAACCCAGCTTTCCAGGTGGCGGCGACCCAGGGTTACGCCCAGATCGGCACGGTCGAACGCGGTGTCGACGACCGGCAGGCGATCGTCACCATGGCCCAGCACTATGCGGAATGGCAGGGCATCTTCAGCACGGTCTACCCCAAGGCCTCGACCGCGACCCCGCAGGCCTTCGACGACGTCAACCGCAACGGTCTGCCGGTTTCGGCGGGGCCGTTCACGATCACCTCGATCGATAAGGCGCAGCAGCGAATCGTATTGAGCCGCAATCCGAAATGGTGGGGCGATACGCCGAAGCTGGATACGGTCACCTACAGCGTGCTCGACTACTCGGCCCGGCTGAACGCGCTGCAGAACAACGAACTGGATTCGGCGTCGGTCTCGGGCATCGATGAGGTCAAGACCGCCTCGAACGCGCCCGGTATCAAGGTGCGCCGCGCGCCCGCGCCGCGGTTCTCGCACTTCACCTTCAATGGCGCGCCCGGCTCGATCCTCGCGGATCCGAAGCTGCGCGTCGCCATTTCGAAGGGTATCGATCGGCAGGCCATCGCGACCTCATCCCAACAGGGCGTCGTGGTCGATCCCAAGCCGCTCGACAACCACATCTTCATGGTCGGTCAGAAGGGCTACCAGGACAATGCGGCAGCGGTGGCCTACAACCCCGACCAAGCCGCCAAAGAACTCGATGACCTGGGGTGGAAGCTCAACGGTGACGTCCGCGAAAAGGACGGCCGCAAGTTGGAAATCCGCGATGTGATGTACCAGCAGGAGAGCTGGGTGCAGATGGCCCAGATCGCTCAGCAGAATCTGGCCAAGATCGGCGTCAAGCTGGTCATCCAGACCTACCCGGGCAATGGACTTTTCACCGATGTGGTCGATCCGGGCAACTTCGACATCGTCCAGTTCACCTGGAGCGGTGGCATTCTCCCGCTCGGTGCGCTGCCGCAGATCTACGCCTTCGACCCGGCGAATACGTTGAGCAATAAGGGCAAGATCGGCTCGCCCGAACTCAATGCGCTGATCGAGCGGACAATCGCCGAACTCGATCCCGATAAGGCCATCGAGTTGGCGAACGAATGCGACAAGATGATCTTCGAGGAGGGCTTCTCGCTGCCCATCGTGCAATCCGCGGGCACCGTCGCGGTGCGCGAGGGGCTGGCCAATTACGGCGCCTTCGGCCTCGCGTCGGCGGATTACACGAAAGTCGGGTTCGAGAAATGAGATTCGCAACCGCGGTGGCAGTGCCGGTTGTCGCGCTCGGCCTGATCGCGACCGGTTGTTCCGACAACAGCATCACCCCGGGCACGGTGGATATCGGCAGCACCAATGACATCAATCCGAAGGATCGCGGCGAACTGCGCGACGGCGGCAATCTTCGGCTGGCACTGAGCTCGTTCCCCGAGTCGTTCAACTATCTGCACGTCGACGGCAATACCGAAAGCACTGCCTCCGCTATCAATCCGACGCTGCCGTCGCCGTGGGTCAGCAACGCGGCGGGTGAGCTGACGGTCGACCACAATTACTTCACTGATATCAAGCTGACCAATACCAACCCCCAGCAGGTCACCTATACGATCAACCCGAAGGCCGTATGGTCCGATGGCAGCCCGATCACCTGGGAGGACCTGCGATCGGAGGCGGCCGCGCTCAGCGGCAAGGATCCCGGTTTCCTCATCTCGTCATCGAGTGGATTCGACCGGGTCGGGAAGGTCGAGCGCGGCGTCGATGATCTGCAGGCGATCGTCACTTTCGATAAGCCGTACGCCGAATGGCAGGGGCAGTTCTCACCGCTGTACCCCAAGGCGGTCACCGCGAATCCGGAGGCATTCAGCAATCTCGACCGCGACGGACTGCCGGTCAGTTCCGGGCCGTTCGTCGTTACCTCCATCGATCGCGCGCAGAACCGGATCACCCTGGGGCGCAATCCGAAATGGTGGGGCGATACGCCGAAGCTGGACACCATCACGCTGAGCGTGCTCGACGATTCCGCGGTGCTGCCCGGTATCCAGAACAACGAGATCGACTACGCGTACATGTCCGGGATCGAGAATGTGACCGGTGCGCGGAATTCGAAGAATGTGGTCATCCGGCGTACCCCCGAGCCGAGTTGGTCGCATCTGACCTTCAACGGCGCACCCGGCGGGCTGCTGTCGGATCCGCAACTGCGGATTGCCGTTTCGAAGGCGATCGATCGGCAGGCGCTGGTGAGCGCCGCCCAGAACGGTGTCGTCGACAACCCGACGCCGCTGAACAACCACATCTACATGAAGGGCCAGAAGGGCTACCAGGACAATTCGGCCCCCATCGCCTTCGATCCGGATGAGGCGGCGCGAATGCTCGACGCGCTCGGCTGGAAGCTCAATGGCGACGTTCGCGAAAAGGACGGCCGCAAACTCGAATTGCGCGATGTGATGTACCAGCAGGAAGCCTGGGTGCAGACCGCGCAGATCGTGCAGCAGAACCTGGCGCGGGTCGGGGTGAAGATGACCATCCAAACCGTCCCCGGCAGCGGTTTGTTCAAGAATGTGATCGATCCAGGCAACTTCGATATCGCCCAGTTCAGCTGGGGCGGTAGCGTTCTCCCCTTGGGTGCGCTGCCGCAGATCTACGCCTACGATCCGGCGAATCTGATGGGCAATAAGGCTCGCATCGGCTCCCCGGAACTGAACGCGCTGATCGAACAGACCATTGCCGAACTCGATCCGGCGAAGGCCATCGACTTGGCGAACAAATGCGATCAGATGATCTTCGCCGAGGGCTATTCGGTGCCACTGCAGCAGGCCTCGGGCACCTACGCGGTGCGCGATAACCTCGCCAACTACGGCGCCTTCGGCCTCGCCTCGCCCGACTACACCAAAGTCGGCTTCCTGAAGTGAAATTCGGGCCGGGCCACCCGCTGGCCTATCCGGTCTCCGTGACGATCGGCGCTCTGGTTGTTTGTCTGGCCTGGGCGCCGTTCGGCGACTTGGACCAAGTTGCGGCATTGGCAACGGTTGCGCTGGGCATTTTGGGCTATACGGGTTTTCAGCTCGCTACGGCGTTGGGCATGCTGCCGAATGGATTGGCGGACATCGGTCCACGCCGAACGGATTCATCTCGCGGCGATGGCGATGGCGATGGCGGCTCACACCTCGATGCCGGCAGCTGCACAGACTGCGGCACCGGAAGCTCAGGTAGTAGCAGCGCGGATCGCGAGGCGGCAGGCCGCAGCAGCGCCCGTAGCGATGCCGCGCGCACCGTGGAGATCAAGCGAGTGCGACAGCAGCATCGGCTCGTCAGCCGTAGCTGGCTCGAGATCACCGAGAACTATCGAACTCGCTGGCTGCCGGTATTTTTCGACTCGACGATGCTCGGCATGACCGAGTCCGAAGCCGAGGTGACCGACCGATCCGTCGATAGCGCCAACCTGCACTTCTACCCATCCGGAAAGGCTCGCAGCTCCGAACCGCCCGGCCGCCTGATCGACAACCCATCCCGTCCCGATCCCGATGCTCCGATCCTCGCCAGCGACTCGGCTCGGGTTCGTCGCCGGCTACTGCTCGACGCCCAATCCACCGTCGCCGCCCCCTTCGTAGCCCTCATGTGGGTCTACATATCCGCAGGAGGCTTCATTGCCTTCCTCGCTGCCACCTCGGTAGCCGCCGCCACCGCCATCTGGCTCGCCGCCATTCGCGGGTCTGACCCGAGCTGACGGTACGCAGGGATTTGTTGCCAGGAAGTCCATCAGCCGACCGCACCAGTCGTGGCCCGGCGCGCGTCGAGTCAACTGGTATGACCACTTGACCTCCTGACCTTTTCGGCGGAGAGTGACGGTATGGCGTTGCAACCTGTGGTCAAGCGGTCGGTATCGGGAGATGTATTCGAGCAGATCGCGGCGGATGTGCTCAGTGGCGAGCTGGCCCCCGGCGCGACACTGCCCAGTGAGCGACAGTTGGCGCAGGCATTAGGTGTTTCGCGGCCCGCGGTGCGCGAGGCACTACAACGGCTCGCGGCGGCCGGACTGGTAGCGGTGCGACAGGGAGACGCGACCACCGTGCTGGATTACCGGCGCGGGGCCGGGCTCGAGGTGCTACCGCGGTTGCTGGTTCAGGCCGGTGAGCTGGAACCGAAGGTCGCGCGCAGCATTCTGGAGGCGCGGCTGCACAACGGACCCAAGGTGGCCGAACTAGCGGCAGCCCGACTGGCACAGACCGACCCGGAAGCCGTCCGCGACGAATTGCATCGCACCGTCGAAGCCCTCGCCGCCGAACAGGATCCGATCGCACAGCAGCGCCATGCGATGGAGTTCTGGGATCACATTGTCGACGCTGCCGATTCCATCGTCTTCCGGCTGATGTTCAACATGTTGCGCGCCGCCTATGAACCCGCGCTCGCGGCGCTGGCCCCGATCATGTCCGCCGAGGTCGGCAATGTCGACGCTTATCGCGAATTGGCCGCCGCCATCGTGGCGGGTCGGCCAGAACAGGCCGCCACCACGGCCCGGGCACTACTCGAACCGGCGACCACCGCCCTGATCGAAGTATTGGGAGGGCGCTGACCGCATCTACCGCCGACGTTGCCGTGCGGCGTCGGCAATCCGGATCGTCCTCAGCGGTTCGGAACACCCTTCGCTCGGTGCGCCACGGCACCGACCAGCTCCACCGAGGAACGACCATGACGAAACCACAGTCATCCAGCAAGAATGAGGCCCATCAGGACGGACGGCCGCTGCGCCGCGGCCTAACCCTGGCCGCCGCCTTCCGCGAATTCATTCGGCATCCCTCGCCCTGGCTGATCGGCACCACCCTGGTAGCGGCACTGGTCGCCCGAATCATTGTGGGCGACTGGCAATTGACCGATGCGCTGGTGCCCGTGGTCATGCTCGCGGTTTTCCCGGTCTTCGAATGGATCGTGCACGTCACGGTATTGCATTGGCGGCCGAAGCAACTCGGCCCGATTCCGATCGATAGCGAACTGGCGCGCAAACATCGTGAGCACCACGTGGATCCGCGCAATATCCCGCTGATCTTCATTCCGACCAAGACGCTTTCGGTACTGGTGGTGGTCCTGATCGCGATCGCGGTCCTGGCCTTCCCCCGGCTCGGCTCGGGCTTGACGTTCCTGCTGATGATCACCGTCCTCGGCCTTGCCTACGAGTGGACGCACTACCTGATCCACACCGACTACAAGCCGAAAGGCTCGCTCTACCGGGCGGTTTGGCGCAATCACCGCCACCACCACTACAAGAATGAGCACTACTGGTTCACCGTGACCACCTCCGGCACCGCCGACCGTCTACTCGGCACCTATCCCGATCCGGCGACCACGGAAACTTCCCCGACAGCCCGCCACCTGCACTCGGCCTGAAGTCCGCGCGCTGCGGAAAACCAGATCGACGGTCGTGGCGATTCCGGCCTTCTCGCCGTCGTTCGGTCAGGCGAGATCGTTATTCGCCGACTCAGTTTGCCGCGAGCAGACGTTGGGCAATGGCTCGGGCGCGGTCGGCGGCGGCCGGACTCGCCTCGCGAACGGATGTGACGATCGCACCGTCGACGAGGAGAGCGAACTCGGCCGCCAGCTCGGGAGCGTCGCAGCGGCCCGCGGCGGTGAGTAATTCGGTGAGGTAGTCGATGACACGGCGTTTGTGCCGGTCAGCGGCCCGGTGGGCGGCGGAGGTCGGATCGGCCACTTCGACCATGGTGTTGATGAAGGCGCAGCCGCGGAAGTCCTTGCGGGCGAAGCGTTGTGAGAGTGCGTCGAAAACGGCCAGGGGGCGGTCGACCGGATCGTTCGCATTTGCCTCGACCGAGTCCTTCAGCCATTCCAGCCAGCGCAGATCGCGTTCCTCGAGCACCGCGACAACCAGGTCGTCCTTGCTCGCGAAGTGGCGGTAGAAGGAGGCGCGGCCGACGCCGGACTCCTGGAGCAGGCGGTCGATCCCGACCGCCCGGATGCCCTCGGCGTAGAAGAGCTCTTCGGCGGTGGTGAGCAGTCGCTGCTTGGCCTGTGTTGCCATGCACTCACCGTAGCAGAACGGAACTGATCAGTACCGTCTTGACCATTTCAGAACCAATCAGTACCGTTCCAGTTCGGTACCGATCAGTACCATCACGTTCGAGTTTGGAGTCACGATGTCTCGGCTACCGCTTGTATCGACCGAAACTGCCGACGCCGAGCAGGCCGACCTGCTCAGCGAGGTGCATCGCCAACTGGGCCGGGTTCCGAATCTCTACGCCGCCATGGCGAACAGTCCCGCGACACTGCGCGGATACCTGAACATGCGCGACGCACTGACTCGCGGCAAGCTCTCCGCCCGCGTCCGCGAGCAACTCGCCCTGCTGGTCGCGAGCGAAAACGGTTGCGATTACTGCGTTGCCGCGCACAGCATGCGAGCGGGCCGGATGGGCTTCACCGAGGAAGCCATCGCGGCCACCCGCGAGGCGCACGCCGATGATCCGCACGCGGATGCGGTGCTGCGGGTCGCACGCGAGGTGCTGCGGTCGCACGGCCGCGTCGAGGATCGCGTCATCCACTCGGCCCGCGAGCGCGGCGTGAGCGATGCCGAGTTGAGCGAGGTGGTCGGCCACATCGCGCTGAATATCTTGTCGAACTACTTCAACCACGTCGCCCAGCCGGAACTGGACTTCCCTCCCGCCGAACCCACGAAAGGCAACACGATGACCGCGAAATGGCGTAAGGCCACCAAAGTTGCTCTGGTCGACGGATATTCACTGCTCGACCGGGATGGACAGCCGGTGCGCGCGATCGATGATGTCGAGATATCGATAGAAGGCGGATTCCTGCACGTCAAGGTCGCGGAGTCGGCCGAGGTGCAGGTGGTTTCCGCGCCCGCGGTGGCTCTGGTCGCCTACCGTCCCGAAGCCTGAACAGCGATAGCCGAGAGCCCGGCCCGGTCAATTACCGAGCCGGGCTCTCGTCATATCGTCCACATACCCTCACCCCGTACCGGCTTGACAATGTACCCTAGGGGGGTATGGTAGAGCCGAGTTCGACGGGACGGCCCGCCGAATAATCCGAACGGAGTCTCCTGATGAACGCAGCAACCAAGTTCACCGGCTTCACCCTCGGTCTCGCGGCGGTCTTCGGGATCGCACTGGCCGTCGGTGCCACGCTCGGGCCGGAATCCACCGAGTCCGCGCACGACTCGCAGGGACATGCGGACATGGGCGAGTCCGATGAGCTGCCCGCGGGGCTCATGGCCAGCGAAAACGGCTACACCTTGCGCTTGGATACCCCGCAGACCACCGCGGCGGCGAATTTCGCGCTGCGGTTTCGCATCCTGAATCGCGACGGCGCACCCGTCACCAGCTACGTCCGCAGCCACGACAAGGATCTGCACCTCATCGTGGTCCGCCGCGATATGGCCGCATTCCAGCACGTGCATCCGGTACTAGACCAAGCCGGAACCTGGAGCGTTCCGCTTGACCTCACCCGGGCCGGCGATTATCGCGTTTTCGCCGACTTCACACCCGAGGGCGGTAAGAATCTGACGCTCGGGGCCGATCTGCGGGTCGCGGGCAACTACGACGCGCAGGCACTGCCCGCGCCGTCGGCTACCGCGCAGGTCGGTGCCTACACCGTCGCGATGAACGGCACGGTCACGCCGGGCCAGGCATCGAAGGTCGTGCTCTCGGTCAGCCGCAATGGCAAACCGGTCACCGATCTGCAGCCCTACCTCGGCGCCTACGGTCACCTCGTGGCATTGCGCGCCGCCGACCTCGCCTACCTACACGTCCATCCGGATGGCAACCCCGGCGACGGTGTGACCCCGGCCGGACCAGGTATTACCTTCTACGTCGACGCCCCGAGCACGGGCGATTACCGACTCTTCCTCGACTTCCAGCACGAAGGCGTGGTTCGCACCGCCGCATTCACCCTTTCGGTCGCCGGTTCCGCACCCGTCCCCGCGGCGGAACCTGCCGGCCACGGCCACTGATCACTACCCTGAGTCGCACAGAACGGAGCACACGATGACCACCGCGACACAACCATCCGCCGGACAGGTCGAATTGGTGATCGGTGGCATGACCTGCGCCTCCTGCGCCAATCGCATCGAGAAGAAGCTGAACAAGCTCGACGGCGTCACCGCGACGGTCAACTATGCGACCGAGAAGGCGCGGGTCGATTTCAGCGGTGATATCTCACCGGAGCAGCTGATCGCCACCGTCGAGCAGGCCGGTTACACCGCCGCGCTGCCGCAGATCGAGGAACCCGCGGAAACCGCCGACGACGACGATCCGACGGCGGCATTGCGAACCCGACTGCTGGTTTCGCTGCTGCTGACGGTTCCGGTCATCGCGCTGGCCATGGTGCCCGCGCTGCAGTTCGACAACTGGCAGTGGCTTTCGCTGACGCTGGCCGCGCCGGTCGTGGTGTGGGGTGCACTGCCCTTCCACCGGGCCGCGTGGGCCAACCTGCGCCACGGCACCGCCACCATGGACACCCTGGTGTCGATGGGCACGCTCGCGGCATTCGGCTGGTCGCTGTATGCGCTGTTCTGGGGCACGGCCGGTATGCCAGGTATGAAGCATCCGTTCGAGTTGACCATTGCGCGGATGGACGGCACCGGCAGCATCTACCTGGAGGCCGCGGCGGGCGTCACGACCTTCATCCTGGCCGGACGCTACTTCGAGGCGCGCTCCAAGCGGCGGGCCGGGGCGGCGCTGCGGGCGCTGCTCGAGCTCGGCGCGAAGGAAGTCTCGGTGCTGCGCGGTGGCGTTGAACAGCGGATTCCGGTCGAGCAGTTGAGCGTCGGCGACACCTTCGTGGTGCGGCCCGGCGAGAAGATCGCCACCGATGGTGTGGTCGTCGAGGGTTCCTCCGCGGTCGACGCCTCGATGCTCACCGGGGAATCAGTGCCGGTGGAGGTCGGTCCCGAGGACGCGGTGGTCGGCGCGACGGTCAATGTCGGCGGGCGGATCGTGGTGCGCGCCAATCGAATCGGTGCTGATACCCAGCTGGCTCAGATGGCGAAACTGGTCGAGGACGCGCAAACCGGTAAGGCGCAGGCACAGCGGTTGGCCGACCGGATCTCCGGGATCTTCGTGCCGATCGTGATCGCGCTGTCGGCAGCGACCCTCGGATTCTGGTTGGGCACCGGCGGATCGGTCGCCGCGGCCTTCACCGCCGCGGTCGCAGTGCTGATCATCGCCTGCCCGTGCGCCCTCGGGCTGGCCACGCCGACAGCGCTGCTGGTCGGCACCGGTCGCGGTGCGCAGCTCGGCATTCTGATCAAGGGGCCGGAGGTGCTGGAATCGACGCGTCGGGTGGATACCGTGGTGCTCGACAAGACCGGCACCGTCACCACCGGCAAGATGACCCTGCTCGATGTCATTGCCGCCGCGGGCGAGGACACCGCCGAGGTGCTAGCACTGGCCGGAGCGCTGGAGGATTCATCGGAACACCCGATTGCCCAGGCGATTGCCAAGGGTGCGCGGGATAAGGTCGGCACGCTGCGGCAGGTCGAGGATTTCGCGAATGTCGAGGGGCTCGGCGTGCAGGGTGTGGTGGACGGCCATGCGGTAGTCGTCGGGCGCGCAAGGCTGCTCGCGGACTGGTCGCAGCAGCTGGACGCCGACCTGGAGCGGGCCATGCAGACAGCGGAAAACGATGGCAAGACCGCCGTCGCGGTGGGTTGGGACGGTAGAGCACGCGGCGTGCTCGTGGTCGCGGATGCGGTGAAACCCACTTCCGCCGAAGCGATCTCGCAGCTGAAGGCGCTCGGTCTCACCCCGATCATGCTGACCGGCGATAACACCGCCGCCGCGAAAGCCATTGCGGCACAGGTCGGTATCGATGAGGTGATCGCGGAGGTGCTGCCCGCCGACAAGGTCGACACCGTCAAGCGGCTGCAGGCCGAAGGCAAGGTGGTGGCGATGGTCGGCGACGGCGTCAACGATGCCGCGGCGCTGGCCCAGGCCGACCTCGGTCTGGCGATGGGCACCGGAACCGATGTCGCCATCGAGGCCAGCGACCTGACCCTGGTCCGCGGTGACCTGCGCGCGGCCGCCGATGCGATCCGGCTGTCCCGCAGGACCCTCGGCACCATCAAGGGCAATCTGTTCTGGGCCTTCGCCTACAACGTCGCGGCGATTCCGCTCGCCATGGCCGGACTGCTGAACCCGATGCTCGCGGGCGCCGCAATGGCGTTCTCTTCGGTCTTCGTGGTCAGCAACAGCCTGCGCCTGCGCGGCTTCCGCTCCACCGCTCAATAGGAATCGGGCGGGACGGCACCCATGTCGTCCCGCCCGATCCTTTGGCTTACTGCAGAATGCCGCTATTTCCCAGTCCCATGGCGGCACTTCCGGTAGCCCATGCAGCGGCAGCACTTCCGGTCGCGGCCAAGAGGGAGAGCAGAATCATCGGTTCGACCTTTCGTAGAGCAACGATCAGCAATCGAAAGCTACTGCCGCCCAAAGGTTGTCCACAATCAGCTGCGCGATACTCTCGGCAACCTCTCGCGACATTGCCAGTCAATTCCCAGCAAGAAATTTCGCGTTTACATGAGCGAGGTCACGCCCTCGATGTCGCCCGAACCCGGTTTGCGGGGCGGACTATCACCTGGACACCTGCGCACCTGCCGAGGCAGTGTCGACAGGCCGGTCGCCGCACCCAGGAGCCGGCCGGTGCCCATCATGGACAACCCCGAATTCCCACCCGCCGTACACACTCGGATCGAGCGCGACGCCGATGCTATCCGCCCGATCGGTCCGCGCGAGGTGGCCGTCACTACCGTCGCTCACGTTGCGCATATAGCGAGGCTCCGGCACCGCTGAGTTGGTGCCAGGCGTGCCGGCGGCCGGTTGTGATCAGGAGCAGGGCGGCGACCGGGCCGGTGATAGTCGATCCGGCACCGGCGGACCAGTCGGTGTCGGTTGCGACGAGGCGGTAGCCGGTGAATTTCTTGCGGGCGCGGAATGGGGCGCCCATCGTCCATATTCGGTTGATTGCCAATCGCGCGGCGGCCACCGGCATGTCATGGGTGATGCCGAGTGGGACCGCGATGTCCTGGCCGTGCACCAGTAGGTCCATCAGGCGATCGGCCGGTGTCGTGCCGATCGCCGTGACCCGTGCGTCGATGCTGTCGCGCAACTCGCCGAGCAGTTGCTGGGTCGTGACGCGCTCTGCGTAGCGAATGGCGGTATCGCGAATTGCCCGGTCCAGGCTGCCGCGGGCGCGGATCACATTGATCAGGATCCAACCGATGGAGGCGCGGGCCGATAGCACCACATGCGCGACGACATCGCGCACGCGCCAGCCATCGCACAGCGAAGGACGGTCCCAGTCGGCTTCCGACAGCGCCTCCAATATCTCGACCAGACCGGCTCGCTCGGCGGCGACAGCCCGCCAGATCTGGTCGGCGCTCATCATCGTGTCCTCGGTCATTCGCGTAACTCCTTGTCCCGGTTGGTGTTCCAGTAGGGTAGGAACTCCACCGAGGTGGAGGTTCCAGCGAATGTGACCGAGAACACACGCTGCGGCGGCCTCGTGAGTATCGGAGAGCTGTCGCGAATCACCGGCGTACCGGTCCGCACGCTGCGCTTCTACTGCGATAACGGGGTTCTGGAATCGCGGCGCAGCAGTGGCGGGCATCGGCTGTTCGATCCACTGACCACGGTCGATCAGGTGCTGCTGGTGCGTCGACTCCGAATGCTCGGCCTGAGCTTGTCGGCGATCATCGAAGTTCTCACCGGCACCCTGACCACCGCCGATGCGATCGCCGCGGAACGCGCCGCACTCGACACCGAACTCGGCCTGCTGTCCTGGCGGCGCGCATCGCTACGCGCCGTCGAGGAAGCGCCACCCGCCGAACGTGCCCGACGGTTGGAACTGCTTGCGTCCGTACATGATCGGCACCGCGCGCACGACACGCTGGTGACGTTCTGGCGGACACTGCTCGCCCCGATCCCACCGGCACTGTTCGATGGATTCGTCACGATGAACATCCCGCACCTACCCGACGATCCGACTCCCCAGCACATCGTCGCCTTCGCCGAACTCACCACCCACATCGCCGATCCCGCATGCACCGCCGCGATGTCACGACAACTCTGGCGGACGAATCCGACCAGAATCCACGACAAACTCGCACTGGTCACCGGGGTCGCCGAAGCATGCGCGGCCGTGGACTCGCTCGGTACACAACCGCACACCGGCCCCGAACTCGACCGGTTCATCGACGCGCACGCCACCGCCCGCCGCGACCGCGACACCCCACGACTGCGTTACCGACTCCTCGACGACGCACCCGACAACGACCCGCGCATCCATCGCTACTGGAAACTAACCACCGAGATCACCGGAACCACCACCGCCGGAGCGGCTCTCGACTGGCTATACCGAGCACTCGCACAGTGGGCCGATGACGTCCATCCGCGGTAGGCGGTCGACGTGCGGCGATACACAGTCGCGGCCGCGCTCGGCACCCGCTGCGGTCGGCAAGCGCTCTATTCGAGAGGCCATTGGATCGTCGCGACCAACTGGTTGCACAATAGGATCAGTCTAGGTAGATTCCCAACCGATTGCACATTGCAATCAGAAGGGATTCCGATGACACAGCTGGTCCGAGTTCAGAACTTCAACGTCTCCAGCGACGGATACGGCGCGGGCGAGGGACAGAGCCGCGAGCACCCATTCGGCCACGCCGACCCGACAGCGCTCTTCTCCTGGGCGGGCGCCACCGCCCACTGGCCCAACCGAACCGATCCCGGCGGAACCTACGGCCTCGACGACTACTGCACCCGCGACTTCACCAACAACATCGGCGCCGAGATCATGGGACGCAACAAATTCGGTCCACAGCGGGGACCGTGGGAGAACTACGACTGGCAGGGCTGGTGGGGCGACGAACCCCCGTTCCACACACCGGTTTTCGTCCTCACTCACCATGTGCGCCCCTCGATCACCCTGGGGGAAACCACGTTTCACTTCCTCGATGCGTCTGCGAAAGACGCACTGGCGCTGGCATTCGACGCCGCCGATGGCAAGGATGTGCGAATCGGCGGCGGTGTCGCCACAGTCCGGGAATTTCTCGACGCCGATCTCATCGACAACATGCACATCGTCGTCGCACCAGTCGAACTCGGTCGCGGCGAAAGGTTATGGACAAGCCCCGACGAACTCGTCGACCGTTTTCATCTGGAGCAGATCCCGAGCCCGAGCGGTGTGATACATCACTTCTTCTGGCGGAGGTGACGCCACTCTCGGCCGCAACGCTCAGCAACCCCCAGGACTGGGGGCTTCCGGCGGCATCCGTCGTCCGATTCGATCTACGGTAGTGACGATTGCCCATTTGGCGGGTCAGCCAAACGGGTTCGAACGTTGCGCGGATGCGATTTTCAGGAGTGACGCGGTATGCGATTCAGAGATCTCGTTGCGGCGGCCGCCGCTGTGACGGTCGTCGGCACGGGAGTGAGCCTGATGGCGCCTACCGCCTCGGCCGCACCGATCAACAGCGCGGCCAAGGCACCGGACGGTTCCTACATCGAGAAAGTAGAGACCCGCGGCGACCGCAAGCTGCAGCTCGAGATTCACTCCACGGCCATGGATCGCACCTTCCCGGTCCTGGTGGATCTGCCTGCGGACAACTCGGTCCCGCGCCCGACGCTGTATCTGGTCAACGGAGGCGGCGGTGGTGTCGACGGTAACGCTTCTTGGGACCAGAAGACCGACGCCAAGGAATTCCTCGGCGACAAGAACATCAACGTCGTCGAGCTGATCGGCGGCCGGTGGAGCTACTTCGCCGACTGGCGCGCGTCCGATCCGGTGCTCGGCGTCAACAAATGGCAGACCTTCTACACCGAGGAGCTGCCTCCGATCATCGATGCGGCACTGGGCACCAACGGCAAGAACTCGATCGCGGGCTACTCGATGGCCGGGACATCGGTCCTGATGCTGGCGATCACCAAGCCTGGCCTGTTCCAGAATGTCGGCGCCTACAGCGGCTGTGCGCAGACCAGCGATCCGGTCGGCAAGAAGTTCGTGCAGACCACGGTCGAAACGTGGGGCGGCGGTAACCCGGACAATATGTGGGGACCTGCCGACAACCCGCTCTGGCAAGCCAACGATCCGGTCCTGCACGCCGATAAACTGCGCGGCACGAACCTCTGGGTCGCAGCAGGCGGCGGCCTGCCCGGTGCGCACGACGCGCCCGGCGACCCGTTCATCATGGGCGATGACAAGTACAACCCGATCAGCGTGGCCAACCACGTCGTCGTCGGCGGCATCATCGAGGCCGCGATGAGCGCCTGCTCGCGCAACCTCCAGAACCGGTTGAACGACTTGGGAATTCCGGCGACCTTCGACCTGCCCCCGACCGGCACCCACACCTGGGGCTACTGGCAGGACGACCTCAAGCAATCCTGGCCGGTGCTGTCCAAAGATCTCTACTGACCCAACCGCATTCCGGGCCCCGACCTGTGCCAGCCACAGGCCGGGGCCCGTTGCTATCGACACCCCCGCATCGGCCGCGACTCGCCGGTATCGACGCGTCGCGGGCGATCGGCTCGCAGTTACCCGACTGACATGGTCACGCCGGAGGACGACGGGGCACCATGTAGGACCAGCTGGCTCGGGGCGTCGTTCTTCTTGTCGTTTTTCTTTCCGTTCTTATCCTTGCCAGGTAGGTCGAAGGCCAGCCGGATCGTGCGGGAACTGCCGGGATCGATCGGGTCGACGGCATTGCTCAGTTCGGTGGTCGCCGTCGCGTCGGGGGTGAGGGTGCGGCCCGCGGCGGTGATCAGGCGCTGATCGGCGATGCGAAAGCCTTGGCCGTGTTGGGAGACGTTGGTGACCGTCAGCGTCACGATGGTGTAGGAACCGCCCGGGCTCGCCGACCCGGTGCGGCTCACGTTGGATACCACCCCGGTGATGGTGAAAGCGAAGTTCCCGTCGCGCACCGCACCGGCCGGAACCGGGGATTGTCCACCGGTCGAGGGCGGCAGCGAATTGGTCGAGGCAACAGCGGACGTCGTGGTGGCTGGAGCTGAGTCGGAGCCGAGGACGCCGCTCAGCAGCCACAGTGCCGCCGCGGCGACAAGTGCCAGCCCGGCGGCGATCGGTAACCACCAGCGCGCCAGCAGCTTTCGCCGAGGGTGCGCGGCCGCTGCAGGTGAGACTGTGCGGGGCTCGTGCGTTCGCGGCGCCGGCCGGGGCTCGGCCAAGGTCGGGGGCGGGCCGACGGCGGTCATGACGCGGGTCGGACCGCCCGATGTCACAGGGGCCGCGACCGGCGGGGCCGGGAGCTCCGATGCGGGCCCACCCAAGGCCGCACCTGCCGCGGCGGCGAATCCCCCCGCGCTGGCGTAGCGTTCCCCCGGTTCTTTGGCCATACCGCGGGCGATAACAGCATCCAGTGCTGGCGGGATACCTTCGACCGCCCGCGACGCACGCGGAGGTTCGGACATCAAATGCGCATGCATCTGCCGTGCCGGATCGCCGTCACCATATGGCAGCTTCCCGGT
Organism: Nocardia sp. NPDC050408; assembly: GCF_044458905.1. Taxonomy (NCBI): domain Bacteria; kingdom Bacillati; phylum Actinomycetota; class Actinomycetes; order Mycobacteriales; family Nocardiaceae; genus Nocardia; species Nocardia sp. NPDC050408. Next base: position 90,976 of record NZ_JBITIL010000011.1, read on the forward strand.
AAGGGTTTCATACAGCACACAAGCCAGCGAATAGACATCCGAGCGGGCATCGGCCGTACCAGTGAACCGTTCCGGCGCCATATAGCCCAAGGTCCCCACCACTAAGCCGGTGGCCGTGAGAGCGCTGCCGTCGGCGGCGCGGGCGATACCGAAGTCGATCAGATACACGAAACCGCTGGTGTCTTCGAGGATATTGCCCGGCTTGACATCCCGATGAACAAGCCCGGCCGCATGTGCGGCATCCAGCGCCTCCGCGGCCTGGGCGATGACCTCGACCGCCCGAGTCGGCACCAGTGCACCCGACCGCAGCCGCGTGGCCAGATCGATGCCCTCGATGTAGACCATCTCCAAAAACAGATGACCATCGACCTCGCCGAAGGCGCGGATCGGCACGATGTGCGGGTTGCGCACCTGGGCGCCCAGCCGGGCCTCCCGCTCGAAACGGCGTCGATAGGCCGGATCGGCGGAATACGCCGCGGACAACACCTTCAACGCGACGATGCTGCCGGTGCGGTCGCGCGCCAACCACACCTCACCCATACCGCCACGACCCACCAAGTGTTCGAGGTGGTAGTTCCCGAACGAGCCGCCAGCGCTCTGCACCGACACACCCTGACCGTATCGCTGCGTAGCGCTGCCCCGGCAGCCGGGGAGACCCGGTGCGCTCGTGCCCTCAGGGCGGGGATCCGCCGGATCCCCGCCCTGAGCAGCTCGGCCGACGATTTTACCGGGCAGTCCAGGTGACCGGCAGTTCGTGGACGCCGTAGATATTCATGTCGGTCCTGAGTTTCACCTCGTCGGCGGGGATGGCGAGGGCGAGGGTCGGGAAGCGACGCAGCAGCCCGGCGAAACCGGCGCGCATTTCGATGCGGGCCAGTTGCTGGCCGAGGCACTGGTGGATGCCGTGGCCGAAGGACACGAGACCGCGGGCCTTACGGTGCACGTCCAGCGTGTCGGGCTCGGCGAAGCGCTGGGGGTCACGGTTGGCGGCCAGCAGCGAGACGACGACGGTCGATCCCTTGCCGATTGTTTCGCCGCCGAGTTCGATGTCGTCGGTGGCGTAGCGATAGAAGATGTCGGCGACGGACAGGTAGCGCATGAGTTCCTCGACGGCATCGGGGACCAGATCCGGGTCGGCACGCAATTCGGCCAGCTGGTCCGGATGTTCCAGGAGCGCGAAGGTGCCGAGCGCCAACATATTCGCGGTGGTCTCGTGGCCCGCGAGCAGCAGCAGGAAGGCGATGCCTACCAGCTCCTCGATGCTGAGGTCGTCATGGCGGGCCAGATCCGACAGTAGGTCGTCGCCGGGTTCGGCGCGTTTACGCGTGACCAGTTCGGCAAGGTAGGTGTTCATCGCGCCGAACGCGGCCATCTTCTCCTCCAGCGTCTGGTCCTTGACCAAGAACTGGGCGGAGTTGACCTGGAAAGTTTCCCGGTCCGCGTACGGGACACCGAGCAGTTCGCAGATCACCAGCGAGGGCACCGGCAGTGCGAATGCCTTGACCAGGTCGACCGGCGGGGTCAGGCGCGCCATCTCGTCCAGTTGCCGCTCGGTAATCTCGATGATGTGCTCTTCGAGCTGCTTCATCCGTTTGACGGTGAAGGCGCCGGTGAGCTTGCGCCGCAGGCGGGTGTGGTCCGGCGGGTCCATGGCGATGAACAAGCCGGGGATCTGCGGGGACGGTTCGGTGGCGGCGGGCATGCCGGGGGTTTCGTACGGCACGTGGACAATGCCGATGTCCTGGCGGGAGCTGAACCGGGTGTCGGCCATGAGCTTGCGGACCGCGTCGTAGCCGGTGACGAGCCAGCCCTCGTGACCATCGGGGAAGAGCATGGGGCTGACCGGGCGAGCCTCGCGCAGCCGGGTGATCTCGCGGGGCGGGGCGAAGGGGCCCGCATTGCGTTCCATGGGGAGGCCGTGCGGGACGGGAACCGTTTGAGTCATCGGGTTTTCCTGATCAGGTAATAGGGATGAATTGGCAGGGTCTAGTCGCCGGAGACGATGGTGATCGCGCCGGACGGGCAGATCTGGGCGACCTCGCGGACGGCCGACTCCCACTCGGGTGCGGGTGTGGTGTCCAGTGGCACCACTCGGCCGTCCTCGTCGTTCTGGTCGAATACTCCGGGCGCGGTCAGTACGCACATGCCGGCGCCGATGCAGCGTTCCCGGTCCACCCTGAGTTCCATCGGTTACCCCTTCTTCGAAATGACCGGGCCGCTGATGAGCGCGTACGTGCCCAGCCCGATACCGTCGAGGATCGTCTTGTCGCCGTATGCCTTCCGCAGCCCGGAAGCTGAAATTGCTGAACTATTCACATGAACACTGTCGCCAGGCCGCCTGATATCGAGCTGACATCGGCCTGACACGGCGTTCGACCTGGTCACACCGGACGTCGCGGATGCCCGTTGGCCGTGATGACGGCCGCGCTCGGGCAATGGCTGTGTGTCGTGCAACCCGCCACGCGCTTGGCGCCGGCTGTCCGCGGCGCGATGTCCGCGGACGGTGTGCCATTCGATGCCCGCGCACCGTGGGGCCATGGGTGCACCGCCCTCCGGCTGTACACCGCGCTGAGATCATTTCGGATAGGGAGTTGCCGTCGCCGAGGCGACCGGGAAGTTCGCACGCGAGCTGGCGTGCACTGGCCGCGACTCAACCTGCGACCGCAGGAAAGCCGACCGATCCCGGCGCACGACGCCGAGGTGGCATCGTGCCGCCGGTCAAGTGTCGACAGAGCCGGGTACATTACGCCGCGATGGCGTGCCGAATGATGATGTTGCCGTAGGAGTTACGCGCGTACACCTGCACCGTGTCCTCGTTGTGCTCACGCCGGTCGACCGGTTGCATCTGGTTCTGCACGGTGCCGTGCTGGGCATTGGTCTCCACCCGGACCGCGCTGCTCGGGCTGATACCTACCTCCAATTCGCCCATGGACGTCTCCAGCCGCACCACGCCGCGCGATGCTTCGCCGATGCGGATATTGCCCTTGGCGGTTTTCGCGGTCACCGAATCGCGCGGACGCTCGATGATGATGTCGCCGGCGGCGATCTCGAGGTCGCACTGTCCGAGTTCACCGGTGCCCAGCAATCGACCGACACCGGCGGTGCCCTCGAGCCGGGAGCCGGTGGGCACCTCGATGATCACCTCGATCGACGGGTTGCCGCCGAACGGGGTGTAGGTGCGCCAGTCCTTCGGCGTCTTGACGGTCAGGGTGCCATCACTGAAATCGACCTGGGTTTGTTCGGCGGCGCGCACGTCTCCCTTCTTGGATGCATCGGCCGGCCGGACCTCGACAATGGTGTCGGTACGGTCGGATGCGTTGACCGTGACATTGCCCGAGAGCACATCAACGGTGACGGCGATCGGTTCGGCGGTCTGGAATGCGTACATGGCTGTTCTCCTTCAGCGTGTGAATCGGTTGGTGTGAACCCGCGTTTGCTGTGCTGTTCACGGGACCTACTGTCGCCAGCGCCGCTGATACCGACCTGACGCCGACCTGACACGCCAACCGGCACGGTGTTCGGCCTGGTCAGAGCGGTCGAATTTCTTGCTGGGCAAGTTGTGCGCAGGGTGCGCTACCGCTGATCGTCCGGCCGTGGAACCGGTGGAAAATCGTTGGCGCCTACTTTTGCGGGCTGGTGGTCCCAGCGGCGGCAATCCGAGGGCAGGGACGACTTGCGGTGCACGGCAGAATGGTCCAAGTGCAGATCGGGATGCTTGGACCGCTCGAGATTCGAGTAGATGACGGGGGATTGTTAGAGGTACCAGGTACTCGGTTGCGGGCGCTGTTGATCGCTCTCGCGCTCGAACCCGGTCGTGCGGTCCCGAAAGCCAAGCTGATCGACTGGATTTGGGGTGAGCAGCCACCGTCCGACGCGGCGAATGCCTTGCAAGCACTGGTTTCCCGGCTGCGGCGAGCGCTGCCGGACGGGGCACTCGACGTGCAGGCGGGCGGATACCGGCTGACGGTGGATTCCGACGCGGTCGATGCCGTGCGTTTCGAACAGCTTCTCGACCAAGCCCGCGGCGCTGGCGACACGCACCAGGCCGAGGTGCTGCGCGAGGCCCTCGACCTGTGGCGCGGAGCGCTGATGCAGGACGTCGGTGTGCAGGACAGTGCGGCCGTCGACGCGGTGATCAACCGACTCGAGGGGCTGCGCCTAGCCGCCATGGAGGATCTGTACGAAACGGAGATCCGCCTCGGCCGAGGTACGGAGCTGGTTGCCGAGCTGACCGAGCTGGTAGCCCGGCATCCGGTGCGGGAACGGCTAGTCGCCGCGCTGATGCGTGCGCTCGCCGCCGCGGGCCGTGGCGCCGAGGCGCTGATCGTGTACCAGCGTGCCCGGGAAGCCCTCGCCGATGAGCTGGGCGTGGATCCCGCACCGGAGCTTTCCGCACTGCACGTCGCGCTGCTACGTGGCGAGATCGGAGCGCGGGACAACGACCGCAACACGAACCTGCGGGCCGAGTTGACCAGCTTCGTCGGCAAGAACGGGGACATTGCCGCGGTGCGCGAACTCATTGCGGCAAACCGGCTCACCACGGTGACCGGGCCCGGTGGCTCGGGGAAAACCAGGCTGGCCCTGGAAACCGCACGGACTCTGCTCGACGACCTACCGGACGGGGCCTGGCTGGTCGAACTGGCGTCCGTCGGTACGAGTGGTGACGTCGCGCAATCGGCGCTCGCCGCACTCGGGCTCCGAGATGCGCTGCTCGGCGCCGCACCGAATGCAGAACCGATGGACCGGCTCATCGCGGCGCTCCGCGAGCGCGAGACGTTGTTGATCCTGGACAACTGTGAACACGTGATCGACGCCGCGGCGGCATTCGCCCACCGGCTGCTCGGCGAGTGTCAGCGGCTGCGGATCCTCGCGACGAGCAGGGAACCGCTGGGCATCACGGGTGAGGCGTTATGGCAGGTCGTGCCCCTGGCGTTGCCCGCCGAGGACGCGAACCCCGGCGAGATCGAGTCCTCCGCCGCCGTTCAGCTGTTGCGGGACCGGGCCGGCGTCGTGCACAAGGATCTCGCGGCCGATGCCCGCACACTGTCGACCATGGCGCGCGTCTGCCGGGCGCTCGATGGGATACCGCTGGCGATCGAACTGGCCGCGGCCAGACTGCGCACCATGTCCCTCGATCAGCTCGCCAACCGCCTCGACGATCGGTTCCGGCTGCTGACCGGTGGCAGCCGTACCGCGATCCCGCAGCACCGGACGTTGCGAGCGGTGGTCGACTGGAGCTGGGAGCTGCTCACCGACGCCGAACGGATGGTGCTGCGCAGGCTCGCGGTGTTCTCCGGCGGCGCGAGTTTGGAGGCGGCCGAGCAGGTCTGCGCGGATACGGGCGGCGGACCCGAAGAGCAGGGGGGCGAGAAAAACACGGGGGGCGGGCCCGAAGGGCAGGGGGGTGGGAAAAGCACAGCGGTCGAGCGGTGGGAGGTGCTGGAGCTGCTGACCGCGCTGACCGAGAAATCGCTGCTGCTCTCTGTGGCGGACAGTGCTCCTCCCGCCGGCTCGCCCGGTGGGCCGCGCTATCGGATGCTCGACACGATCAAGCAGTACGCCCGGGACCGGCTCGTGGCGTCGGGGGAATCGGATCTTGTACGCCGAGAGCATCTTTCGTACTTCACCGAACTCGCCGCGACCGCGGAGCCGCACCTGCGCCGCGCCGACCAGTTGGAGTGGCTCGCCACGCTCGAGGCCGAGCACGACAACATCGCCGTCGCGATGCGCGGCGCGCTCGCGGCCGGGGACGCGCCGGGGGCGATGCGGCTCGCGGCAGCAGCGGGCTGGTACTGGTGGCTCAGCGGGCACAAGGCCGAGGGCATGGAGCTGATCACCGCGGCCGTCGACCTGCCCGGCGAGGTGGATGATGAGACCCTGGCCATCGTGTACGGGCTGATCGTGCACTTCATGTCCTCCGGCCCCAATGACGAGCGCCAAGTCGACGAATGGATCCACAAGGCGTACCGGTTCAGCCAGCGCAGTCGGTCCCGCTACCCGCTGCTGGCATTCACCGCCGCGCTGGAACACATGTTGCAGGGGCCGGACCAGTATCTGTCCGCGTTCGAACCGCTGCTCACCGACGAAGACCCCTGGGTGCGTGCACTGGCCCGGCTGCTCCTGGGCAGGATGCGGATCGTGCTCGGTCAGGACGGGCGGGAGGCGGAGGAGTATCTCGAGACCGCGCTAGCCGAATTCCGGGCCATCGGCGAGCGCTGGGGGATTTCGTTCGCGCTGACCGAGCTGGCGGATCGAATCGCCGTGCGTGGCGAATTCGCCACTGCCTGCAAGTATTTCGATCAGGCGATCGCGGTGGTCACCGAGGTGGGCACCATCGACGATGTCGTCCGGATGCGCTCGCGGCAGGCGCAGCTGTACTGGCTACTGGGTGATGCGGAGGCGAGCGCGGCGGCGATGGCCGAGGCGCAGCGGTGCGCGGATCAGTCCGCCTGGCCGAACACACTGGCTGTTTTGGCCCTGGAGCAGGCGGAGCTGGCCCGTTGGAACGGCGACACCGAGCAGACATACCGGCAGATCGCCGTCGCGACAACCGCGCTGGGCAGCGATGCGGAGCAGGCGCAGATCAGGGCGGTGATACACAACCAGCTCGGCTACCTCGCAGACGGTCTCGACGAAGCCCGCGAAGAATACGCAGCGGCCTTCCGGGCGGCGTCCGAGGCGGGATACGCGCCCCTGCTCGCCCAGGTACTCGTCGGAATCGCGGACCTGGCGGTGCGTGCCGACCAAATCGAGCAGGCCGTACGGCTGCTCGCGGCGAGTGCCGCAGTACGCGGACTGACCGATCGTTCCCAACCGGATGTGGCCCGCATCGAACAGACAGCACGACATCGCCTCGGTGAGCCGCGCTTCACCGAGGCGATGACCGAGGGCGCCCAGGCGGACTGGCGTGGGCTGGTCGCAACTACGCTCGCTTGTTGAACGTGGCACGTGACCACACGTATCCGACAAGGGCGAAACCGGCACACCAAGCCAGCGCCGCGGCTGTGTAGCCGCCGGACGGATGACCGGTAAGAAACCCACGCAGTGATTCGATGATCGGCGTGAAGGGCTGATACTGCGCGAACTGCCGCACGCCCTGTCCCATCTTGTCGGCGGGCACGACCGCACTGCTCACAAACGGCAGCATGATCAGCGGCACCACGCCCATACCCGCGGATTCCGGAGTTTTCGCAGCCATTCCCAGCGCGACCGTGAGCCAGGAGGCCGCGAAAGATGTCGCCGCCATGATGCCGATCGCGCCGAGCCAGTCGAGTGCGGTCGCCGGCGGCCGGAACCCCAGCGCGAAGGCCACACCGATAACGGCCGCGATGGCTACCGCATTGGTCAGTATGGTGGCCACGACGTGACCGGTCAGTACGGCGCTACGGGAGACATCCATAACCTTGAACCGGTTGATAATGCCCTTCGCCATATCGGAGCTCACCGATACCGCGGTACCCGACAACCCGTAGCTGATGGCCAGCAGGATCATGCCCGGTGTCGCGTAATCGATGTAGTGTTCGCCGACATCGAAGGCGCTGCCGAACACGTACACGAAGATCAGCATCATCACGACCGGCATCAGAGCCGCGTTGAATACCGTGACCGGAGTTCGGGCGATGTGTTTGAAGTTGCGCCGCAGCATGATCGACGAATCGGCCAGCGGTGCGGAAATGGTGCTCATTGTGCGTTGGCCCCCGTAGTTGCGTGACCGGTCAGGGAAAGGAAAACATCATCGAGGTCGGGGGTGTGGACGGAGACTTCGTCGGCGTCGATCGAGATTTCGGCGAGCCGATCCAGCAGGTGGCGCAATGATTTCGTCCCGCCGTCGCCCGGTACCCGCAAAGTCAGCGCCTCGTCGTCCCGGGTGGAGCCGGGCAGGATCCGCGCCGCCGCATCCAGTTCCGTGACCGTGGTGAACCGAAGCCGGATGTGGCTGCCGGGCAGCTGGCGCTTGAGGTCGTCGGGAGTGCCCTCGGCGACTATGCGGCCCTGGTCGAGCACCGCGATCCGGTCGGCCAACTGATCGGCTTCCTCGAGATACTGGGTGGTGAGGAAGATCGTCACGCCATCGGACGTCAGATCCCGCACGATTTCCCACATCGTGCGGCGGCTACGCGGATCCAGCCCCGTGGTCGGCTCGTCAAGGAACACGATTTCCGGCCGGGTGACCAGCGTCATCGCCAGGTCGAGCTTGCGGCGCATACCCCCGGAATAGGTCACCGCCCGCTTGCGTGCCGACTCCACCAGATCGAACCGTTCCAGCAACTCGGTAATCACCCGCTTGCCCTCGGCGCCCCGCAGACGGTGGATATCCGCCATCAACCGCAGGTTCTCCTCGCCCGTCAGCAGATCATCCACCGCCGCGAACTGACCGGTGACCCCGATCGCCGCGCGCACCGCCTTGGTCTCGGACGCGATATCGTGCCCGGCAACACTCGCTGTGCCGCTATCGGCCTTCAACAGCGTGGTCAGCACATTCACTGTCGTTGTCTTACCGGCCCCATTCGGACCGAGTAGAGAAAAAATCGTCCCGGCACCGATATCCAAATCAATGCCATCGAGGACGACTTTGTCCCCGTACGCCTTTCGCAGCCCAGTCGCCGCAATCGCTGAAGTTGTCATGGCGACTACTGTCATCGGCGGGCCTGATACCGACCTGACACCGAGCTGACATGGTGTTTGCCCTGGTCACAGCGAATGGCCAGCGGATACGGCGCGGTCAGCGATCCAGCGTGGCTTCCCTGCTGTCCAGCGGCTCCACCCACGAGGGTGCCCCAGTCATCAGCCCGTGGTGGCGTGGACTCTCGCAGCGTCGAATGTCCTTGCGGCGGCGATGGTTCCGATGCGATGGGCGATCGACCGGAGGGCTCCGAATGGGGCGCAAACGCGCATCCCCCACATCGCAGAGACGCTGACGATGGTCGAAGCTGACGCAAGCGGCGAGGCAGCGGGTGCTTTCACCATCATGGATTCCGTTCCATTCATCGCAATTCATTTCGACGGCAGCGCAGCATCCGGCATGAGCGCGTGTCGCGGAGAACTTCCGATCGGTCGCAAGCTGTGCGTTGATCAGCGCGTGTCGCGGAGAACGTCCGATCGGTCGCAGGCTGCGCGTTGATCAGCGTGTGTCGCGGTGAACTTCCGATCGGTCGCAGGCTGCGCGTTGATCAGCGTGTTTCGGATACTGCGGCGAAAGGGGTTGACCCTGACCCTGCGTCAGGGTTGGAGCCTTGTCGCATGACGAATGACATCACTTCCTCGACTCGGCTCGCTCCGCCGATCGGCGGATTCCAAAAAATCGACGGCCGCCGGGTTTTCGTACATCGGTCGGGCCGCGGCGGACCGGCCGTCGTGTTCCTACCCGGTGCGAGCGCGGTCGGCCTGGACTATTTCGGTGTCCAGCAACACGTTTCGCAATTCACCACGGCTGTGGTCTACGACCGTGGCGGCACGGGCTACAGCGATCCCCTGCCGCTGCCGCGCACCGCCGCCGCGGTGGCCACGGAACTGCGCGAGTTGCTGCGCGCCGAAAACATCAGCGCTCCCTATGTTCTCGCGGCACACTCCCTCGGCGGCTTCTACGCGCATCGGTTCGCGCAGTTGTACCCGCGGGACGTGGCGGGACTGGTCTGGATGGACGCGCTGCACCGCGACTGGGACGACTTCATGCCGCCCACAGCGAGTCTGGCCGCGGCCGAGCAGATGGCAGCTGATCCGGAGCAACTCCGGCAGATGCGCCCGGCGCTGCGCGCGCTGCGCGCCGAGTTGCTCGCGGACTATCCCGAGCACATACGGCAACCGCTGATCGATGCCAAGGCGAGCGACGAATGGATGCGGATCGGCATCGCCGAACGTGCCGGCTTGACCGATCTCGCCACCGAACTGCGAACGGGACCGAACATCCCCGATGTCCCGGTGGTCGCGCTCACCGTCGTGGGCAACGACCCCGCCCAGCAGGCGCTGACCTCGCAGGAGATGAACGACGCCAAGACGAGAATGGACGCGGCCCTGGTGCGCGCGGTCTCGCACGGGGAACAACGCATCCTTTCCGACACCCTCCACCACCGGCTCTGCTTCGACCGCCCCGATGCCGTGGTCCAGGCAATCCGCGACATCGTGGACCAGGCGGCGCTCACCCACCCCGCCAGCGTGCCATCCCCCTGAACTCGGCACGACCATGCCCGACGACGGACGAGAGTGGACGCGGCATGGGCGCGGTCTCGCACGGGAAACAACGCATCCTCTCCAACACCCTTCACACCGACTCTCGTTCGACCGCCCCGACGCCGTGGTCCAGGCAATCCGCGACGTCGTCGACCGGGCTGCGCTCACCCACCCCGCCAGCGTGCCATCGGCCTAGACTCGGCCCGACCATGCCCGACGACGACAGGACAGCGGTGCTGACCATCGGCCGGCTCGCGGCGACCGCAGGCGTGAGCGTGCGCGCCGTTCGCCACTACCACCACGTCGGCCTGCTACCCGAGCCCGAGCGCGATGCCTCCGGCTACCGCCGCTACAGCGCGCAAGCCGCGGTGGATCTGATCCGGATCAGGACCCTCGCCGACGCCGGTGTTCCGCTGGCCCGTATCGACGCGCTGCTGCATGCCCAGCCGACCGAATTCGCCGCGGCCATCACCGACATCGACGCCGAATTGCAGCGCAAGATCGACCAACTCACCGAATACCGCAGCCGCATCGCCGACCTGGCAAGCGGTGAAAGCCTCGTCCTACCCCCCGAGGTGGTCGCCATCCTGAACCGGATGCGCAGTCTCGGCGTCGGCGAACGAAGAGTACGAGCCGAGCGCGACTCGTGGATCCTGCTGCAGGCGCTGGACCCGCAGGCCATGCCGCAGCGGATACGGGAAAAGACCGCGGACCTCGACGACCCCGAGACGACGCGGCTGTATCTCGCCTGCGATCAAGCAGTCGACTGGGAGCCGCACGATCCACGCCTGGACCAACTCATCGACGACCTGGACGCATGGGAAATCCGACACGAACGAGACGGCAGTCGACCAGAAAGCCTGCAGCTGATCTCTTCCCGGATCTCCGAAGCGTCACCGGCATGGCAACGCATCATCGAGGCGCTCACCCACCGCGCCGAGCGCCGCCGAACCACCAAGCACCACAGCTGAAACCGACACCGAGGTCATCTCCGACAGTAGATGCAGGATTTCAACGAACGCCAACTCAGCGCGCCCACCGGGCATGTCCAGGTGCAGCAGGTTGACCAGACCGTTGTCGGCATCCCTACACAGCACCGCCCCGTAGTCGGTGGTCCTACAGCACGCTCGATATTCCCAAGGGCCGCAAGATGACCCGGAAGAAGTTCCAGCGTCATCGGTGACAGGTCGAGTTCCGTCGCAACTTCCTCGACGGCGGCCCCGTCACCACACAGTCGGTCCGGCAGCCCCAGGGTAACCGCGACCCGCAGAGCCATCGGTGTGGCCGAACCCGCCAGATTCCGGATCGCGGCGACGTTGTCTTCGTTCACGAACGGTGGCACAACCGGAATCAGATCCCGCACGACCCGGGCCCTGGACACACCTCCGCCGCGTCAGGCCGCAACGCGCCGCGGTGCACCCAGACAGCGGACTACACCAGACCCGCCCCAGTCGCCGATGCATGCGGTTCCTCGCCAGGCTGACCGTCGCGGGTGGGCAAGGTACCGACCGGGAAGGGCCTCAAATCGGTTCGATGACGCTCTTGCGCAGGTGCCCGTAGACCACCGACGTGCGTACGTCCGCGAGTTCCTGCCGCACGGTCAGCTTGTCCAGGACCACCGCGTGCAGATGGTCGGTGTCGCGAACCGCCACATGGAGCAGGAAGTCTTCGGTGCCGGTAAGCACGAAGACTCCGATCACCTCGGGCATCCGCGCCACGAAGGCCTGGAACTGCTCGATGATCGCGCGCGTCGGCGGCCGCACCCGCACGGCGATGATCGCCTGCAGGCCCCGGCCGATCGAGGGTAGGTCCACCTCGGCGTGGAATCCGAGCAGCACACCGCGCTCACGCAGGGAGCGCACCCGTTCCAGGCACGTGGAGGGCGCGATGCCCAACTCCTGTGCCAGGTCCCGGTTGGTTCGCCGACCGTCTTGCTGCAGAAGCCGCAGCAACGCCGAATCTAGTTCGTCCATATTCCGTATCATTCCCAGGGTGCCGAACTTAGTTTGGTCAGCGTCCCATTTTCCCGGACTAATTGCTAGCTTGCTCGCAGTATTCCGTTCATGATGCGCTTCCCGCGATGCGGTCGGGCGGCGATGAAGTAAGGGGTTTCAGTGGTGGACGAGCGCAGGACCAAGGTCTTGGCGATCAGTTCCGTCGTGGCGGCCGCGCTGTTGTGGAGCAGTTCGTACGCGGTGACCAAGCAGGTGCTGGCCGACGTCGGGCCGTTGACCATCGGGGCCATCCGCTTCACGCTCGCCGCCATGCTGCTCGGGATTATGGCGCGCATGCGCCGCAACCCGGTCGCGCGGCCGGATGCCCGTCAGCGGCGGATGATCTACCTGAGCGGCGTGCTCGGCATCACGGTCTACTTCGTACTGGAGAACATCGGCGTCGAAATGTCGACCGCCGCCGACGCGTCTCTGATCGTGGCCACCTACCCGCTGATGACCATGCTCATGGAGCTAGTGGTCTTCCGGGCCAGGATGCCGCTGCTGCGGGTCGGCGGTGTGCTGCTCGCCACGGCGGGAGCCTTCCTGGTCGTGCGCAACGGGGCGGAAGTCGGAGGCAGCGCGCGCTGGTTCGGCGATGCCCTGCTGCTGCTCGGCGGGCTGGTGTGGGCCGGGTACAACGTGCTCGGCAAGTACGCGGGACGCGGGCAGGACGCGGTGAACCTCACCTACTACCAGACCGTCGCGGGTGCCGCCGGCTTCCTACTCGCCTCGCTCCTGGAGATCGGGGACTGGCGGGTACCGGATGCCACGGTCTCAACGCTGCTCGCTTACCTGGCCGTGGCATGTTCCGTCGGCGGCTTCCTTCTCTACAACTACGGCCTGCGTCGGATGACCTCGAGCGTCGCGGTCAACATTCTCAACCTGGTACCCGTATTCGGTGTGCTCGGTGCCGTGGCGGTCAACGGCGAGACGGTCCAGCTGGGGCAGGTCTTCGGCGGCGTGATCATCATCGCCGGTGTGACAGTCGGGTTGATCGAGCGCCGAACGATGCTCGAGAAAGCCGTGGTTTCCGAGGCGACCTTGGTCGGCGAGTGCACATGAAGGTGTATGGCGGGAGAGGATGACGGGATTCTGTTGCGGCGCTACAAGATTGGCGTGGTCAGCAGCCTGAGTTAACCCAAATGTTGAGCTTCAACAGACCTTTCAGTACGTTGCGGGAACCAAGCACCACCGTTCTGATGACATGGTCACCGGGACCCTTGTCCGCCGTGAGCTTCGGGGTTGGGGACGGCGTCACCACCCCTCACCGGGTCACGAAAAGTCTCCCGCGTCGAGTCACGAGACTGCTCGGCGGTCTTCGCCGCCCGCATTTCGTCGCGGTAGCGAGAGCGCGCGGTACCCGGAATCCGTGGCATGACAAGCCCTTTCGGACCGCGGGTTGGTGTAGTCAGTCACAGCGGTCGCACTCGTGCCCGGCCTCACCGGTTGTAGCGGCCAGGCCAGTGGGCGTGGGGCAACAGGTGTCGCCGTGCCAGGCGTTGACGCCTTCCTTGACGGCGATGGCGGCGATGAACAGGGCGGCGATCGGGTCTGCCCACGACCAGCCCAGTAGCAGGTTCGCCAACAGCCCAACAAGCAGGACCGCCGACAAGTAGGTGCAGAGCAGGGTCTGTTTGGAATCGGCGACCGCGGAGGCGGAGCCTAATTCGCGGCCGGCGCGGCGCTGCCCCCACGACAGCACCGGCATAATCACCAAACTGACTGCGGCGAGAGTGATTCCGATCGGCGAGTGCTCGGCTTCGCCGAGACCCAGCAAACCGCGGATCGAGTCGACAGTGACATAGGCCGCGAGAGCGACGAAGGACAACGCGATGATCCGTAGCGCGATCTTCTCCCGCTTCTCCGGATCGGATCCGGCGAACTGCCAAGCGACCGCCGCCGCGGAGGACACCTCGATGACCGAGTCGAGACCGAACCCGATCAGCGCCGTCGAGGAGACGCGAGCGCCTTCGGTGAGGGCGATGATCGCCTCGATCACGTTGTAGGAGATCGTTGCGGCCACGAACCAGCGGATCCGTCGCGCCAGCAGCCCCCGCCGCTGGGGCGACGGGCCCGACAACGCGAGGGCCGACGGTAGCGACGGCATGCCCAACGGCGCCGACATCAGCAGCACCCCTGGTCGTCGGCGGCCGAGCAGTAGGCCGGATCGACGGCCAGCACCAGCCCGAGCAGATCCTCCAGCGCTGCCGCGATGCGTGAGTCGGCCAACTCGTAACGACTGCGCCGCCCCTCCGGCACCGCCACCACCAGACCACAACCGCGAAGACAGGCCAGATGATTGGACAAGATCTGACGAGTCACCCCGATCCGTTCAGCCATGTCCGAGGGATAGGCAGGTCCGGTGCGCAAGCTCAACAGAATCTGGGTGCGGGTTGGGTCCGACAGCGCGTGCCCGAAACGGGCGAGCGCGTCACCGTGCAGAAGAGTCTTCACAACCGGATAGTACAGATTTCCATGTATTCATTTCAATCTGAACTTTTGCCGCCGACGCGAGCTTGGCGTATGACGGTCGGCGAGTTTTCACCTAGGGGCTTGACCTTGCCCCGGGGGCAGAGTTCGAGCATGGTGGCATGAACGAGATAACCCAGGAACTTTCGGAATTCGTTGCGGCCTCGGCCGAGAAGTTGGGCGTGCCGGGTGTCGCCGTCGGGGTGTTGGCCGGTGGTCGAGAAGACTTCGCGTGCCACGGAGTGACGAGCGTGGACAATCCGCTTCCGGTGGACCGGGACACAATGTTCGTGGTCGGATCTGTGAGTAAGACATTCACCGCGACCGCGTTGATGCAGTTGGTCGCCGACGGCCGGGTGGAGTTGGACGCGCCGGTGCGGCGGTATGTCCCGGAATTCGCCGCCGCTGATGCGGCCACGGACGAGATCACCGTAATGCGGCTGCTCAACCATACGGCGGGGTTGGAATGGCGCCTCAGTGACGACACCGGCGAAGGAGACGACGCCTTAGCCCGGCACGCGGTGAAACTGGCCGAGTCGCAGCTGATCGGAAAACCGGGAGCGCGCGCGTCGTACAGCCAGGCGGGCTTCAACCTGGCCGGCCGGATCGTCGAGAACGTCACCGGATCGAGCTTCGAACGGGCCATCGCGTCGCTGTTGTTCGAACCGCTCGGGCTGGCACACAGCTGCTACGCGGTCAACGACGTCATGACCCGGCGGTTCGCGGTGGGCCACAACGTCGATGCGAACGGTGCGCTCGCGGTCGCCAGGCAGTGGAAGGACAACCGCGCCAACAACCCCGGTGGCGGCGTGGTGACGTCCGTAGGTGATTTGCTTCGTTGGGCGCGGTTCCATCTGGGTGACGGCCGGACCGAGGGCGGCGAGCGCATTCTGCCCACCGAACTGCTGCACCGGATGCGGGAGCAGACGGTGCAACTGCGTGGGAGCACACTGGGTGACGCGTTCGGCATCTGCTGGTTCCTGCGCGAGGCGGACGGTGTCGCGACCATCGGGCATGGCGGGTCGGCCAATGGCCAGTTCGCCGACTTGCTCGTCGTGCCGGAGCGGAATTTCGCCGTCGCCGTGATGTCGAACGCGGGCCCGGACGCGGGCCTCGCCTTCAACCGAGCCGTGGTGAAGTGGGTGCTCGAACACTACCTCGGCGTAGTTGAACGCGACCCGGAACCGCTGCCCTACGAGAGGGCACGGGCAACGGAGATCCTCGGACATTATGACAACGAGATGATGCGGCTCACCCTCGCCACCGACGGGACCGGCTTGACGATCGAATGCGCCATCAAACCGGAGATACGTGCCGCCGCGGACACCCAACTGCCGCCCGACCTGCCACCCGCTACTCTCGGCCTGCTGCCCGGTGACGCCGACGAGTACATCGTCACTGGCGGCGGTCTGCAAGGACAACGCGGCTTCTTCACCCGTGACGAATCCGGCGCCGTGGCCGGAATTGATCTCGCCGGTCGGCTGTTCGCCCGGGTGCGATGACAGCCACGGATAGGTGACACACCCTCGAAGGAGACGCGCATGATCACAATCGGCCAGCTCGCGCGGTATGCGGGCGTGACGATCAAGGCCGTGCGCGTCTACCACGAGCGCGACCTGCTCCCCGAGCCGCCGCGCGACTCCTCCGGCTATCGCCGCTACCGTGCCGAAGACGCCATCGATCTGGTCAAGATCAAGACACTGGCGCAGGCCGGCGTGCCCTTGGCGCGTGTCAAGGAATTGCTCACCGCGAACTCCGACGAGTTCGCGGCGGCGATCGCCGAGATCGACCGCATGCTCGCCGAACGCGCCGAGGAGATCCACCGAACCCGTGAGCGGATCGCCGAATTGAGTTCCGGCGACCGACTGTTCGTGTCCACCGAAGTCGCCGAGTACCTCGATCGCCTGCAACAACTCGGGGTCAGCGACCGGGCAGTCCGGATGGAGCGCGACCTCTGGATTTTGCTGCAATCGGTCGCCCCGAAACAGGCGGCCGGCTGGATCGCCGACAAACTCGACGCCATCAACGACACGGAATTCGCAGCCATCTACCTCGACTACGACGCAGCATTCGACTGGTCCCCCGACGACCCGCGCCTGGCGAACCTGGCCGACCGCACCCGACGGTGGCTGACCGGCAGACGCACCGGAGCAGGCCGGACAACCCCGACGTTGGATCCGAAGCTGATCCGCCTGGTGAACGAATCCGTAGGAATCACCTCGCCCGCCTGGGAACGGCTAGCGCAGATCACCCAGAATTCCACTACCGCGTAACGCTCGCGTTTCAGCGTCAGATCCGCCCGGATATCCCTCAATCCCCGATCCGCGCTCGATCCTCTCACTTGCTCGTGTTCACCGCTTTTCTGCTGCAGCACCGTCATCCCCACCCGACAGCGCGAAAGCCAGGCGATCGACCCGTTATCCCGCGCCTCGGGAACAAGCCCGTGGGTCCAATGGGAAAAGGCATCGAGAACACGTTGCCGCTCGCTTACCAGCCGCCCTCGATCCGCATGATTCTGCGGCAAAAACCCAGGTATTACGATCTCCTATGGTGAAGACGAAGCCAGACGCCGCTCGGTAGCGTAACTGAGATTACAACTTTGAAATTGGAGCAGATTCGTGCCGAGTACGTCGTTCCACGGAAGTATCGAAACCGGTAATCCAGAAATTGTCGAGCAGATATTAAGGTCGTGGATTTCGAACGACGAGCTACGTATGCAGCCTCGCCGAGGATGGGAAACGCATTACGAAACAGACGACTTCGAACTGCTCTGCTATGAGGCATCGCCGCAGAATCCGCCTAATTACTTCCTCCTCGAAGGCCATATCGATGGCGATGTCGAAGCCGCCGTTTCCCGGCTACATGAGCTTGCCGAACAGTGCCGAAACGCGAAACTCGAATTCGGCGTCGACTATGCGGAAGTCGATGCGGCCGGTAACCCGTTGAGCGAGGAACACACCCTCAGCTGATCCAGTGGCCCGAGATGGATCCAGATGCTCAACCAGGCCTCTGCCAATGACCCCGCCTCTACGCCAGCAGCTAACACATTTCCCTAGCCCCGGTCACCCGGAAAGACACTGACCAGATTCCACGCCACTCTCAAATCGACCAAACATGTACAGTCGCGCCGAGTTCGGTATGGTTCCGCAGTCGTAGATACTCGTCATGCACGCGGTCCTCGCGGTAACAACGCGTGAGCGTGACGAGCCAGTCGATTTCGGCGGCCATGACCGTGACATCGATCGGGTTGGCGATTGTCGGATCTCCGGTCTTCACGTAGTACCGGCCGTCCGATCCGGCGATATATAAGGAGAATCCATGACGGGATGGCGTGCGCTGACCGATGGCGAGATAGTCGAATTGGCTACGGGCTTGCGGTCGTTGGACTGGTCGTGGCAGTTGCAAGAGGTGCCCGCGATAGCGGCAAGGTTCGACTGGAAGGTATTGATGACCCGAGCGGATTGGGTCATGCTCGACTGCGGTTTCGGGCTGAGCAGCGGTGTGGTGACAGGCCGCGATGGAGTAGCTGAGTCTATCGAGTTGATGGTGACAGACTCCGCGAGCGAGGACCCGACCGGCCGAGCAATGGTGCGTGACGCGTTCGTCAGGATGTCCGACGCTATAACCGGCGCTCTCGGCGAACCGACCGCCCGCATGCCGGGGGAAGCCGCAGAAATACGTTGGGCTTTTTCGGAAACAACACTGCGCCTGAAGAATCTGAGTCTCGCACATACCGTCCAGCTGATGTATCAAACGAATGCCTCGCTGGCCGCTCTCGATAGATCCATCGAATTCGAACAGCAGCAGGACCTGACATGACAGATTGGACGGAATTCGCCGAGCGACTGGCCGAGCAGTTAGCGCTACTGCCCGCAGGCGCGATTGTGAAGATCGTCGAAGCGGGACTTCCTCCAGGCCACCAGCGGTTCGCGCAGTTCGCGCAGACCGACAGCGAGCTACTGGCCGAATTGGTGGGCGATGAGTTCCTCGAACCCACCGCACGGCCTGACGAAACGGGATACCACCTGATCACCGAGTCAGGCTGGCAGGAACCCGATGAAGACCATGGCCCCTACTGGTGGATCGAGCTGCCGTGGCCGGTCAATTCCGCCATATACCGCCAGTTGGCGGCAATGGTGGTGACCGGACTCCGTGACGCGTTCCGAATCAGCGGCCCGGGGTCGTTGACCTACACCGCGTGGAACAAGAACGCGGACGAACGCGACCTCAACCTGCCACTGCTCGGGCTGGCGCGTCAGGATTGATCGATTGTCATCCGAGCTTTAAGGACTCGCGATGATCGCGCCGATGAGCGCAGTCAGGGATCGGTGTCCAGGCCGACTCGGCGGTCTCGCCGTTGGGCTCGGGCTGCAGCCGGCCGCCGATGATGCGGACCCGATAGAAAACGCCCACATTTTTTAGTGCGGCGGCGGGCCAAAGCCGACAGCGCAGCAGGGAACCGCACGGTCTCGAGGCGACAGCCAGGTGTTGCCCTGCACCTGCGTCCTGAGCCAGTGATTCGTCCTCGAGGCAAGCGCCTGACCTGGGTGCGGAATGTCGAGTGGCGAACTGGTCATTTGAGATGTTTGCTGCTGACCCCGGATTCGAGGTTTCTCGCCATTGGATCTTGCCGAGTGAGGATCCGTGGAACGCGGTCCCGCTTCAGCCGATTGGCGTGCCGATCTGGTCGCGTTGCAAGACGGAACGCAGCTCCGAAAGGGTCTGCGCGGCAGCGGTTATCGGGGCATCCGCGAGTGCGTCTGCGATCAGCTCGGTCAACCGCTCGGAAAAGGTCGCTTCTGCCGCGTCCGCCAGCTGCAGGCCGTTGTCGGTCAGGGTCAGCAGTGAGGACCGGCGATCGGACGGATTCGGTTGGCGGGCAACCCATCCCTGCCTTTCCAGGCGGTCGATGCCCTTGCTGATGGCACCGATGCCTGCGGCGAACTCGGCGGCCAGGTCTGCCACCCTGGCCCCGGGGTGGTCGCGCAGGTAGCGCAGGGACTCGAACTGTGAGGTGACGATTCCGTGTCGCTCGCGGAGACGATCGTTGAGGGCGTTGTACAGACGCGTCTCGCATCGAACGAGGTCGGCGAAGAACCTCGGGAGGTCGACCGTCTGACTGCTCGCTTTGGATGCCACGGCATGTAGTCTAGCATTACATGCCGTGGCATATAGTGCCGTGGAAGGTACTTTCGGTAGGAGTAAACGCGTGAGCAAGCAACAGCGGACACAGGTCGACACGATGCTGCGGCAGCCCCGGCCCGAGGGTCCACAGTCGGTCGAGGCGATCCGAGCCGGATTCAAGGCACTGATGGCGCAGATGATCGTCCCCGACGGCTTGCGCACAACGAAGACGATGCTCGGCGGCCGACCCGCGTTGCACATCGAGCCGGGCAACGGCGCGCGCAGCAGGACGATCCTGTACTTCCATGGCGGCGGCTTCGTATTCGGCTCGCCCGAGACCGCGCTGTCGCTGACGGGAAACCTCGTGTCCAAGACTGGGTTCCGAGCATTCTCGCCGGACTACCGGCTCGCCCCCGAACACCCGTTCCCCGCCGCGATCGAAGACACACTCAGCGCCTACCGCGCCCTCCTCGACAGGGGCGAGGACCCGTCGACCATCGCGTTCGCCGGGGACTCCGCCGGCGGCGGCCTCGCCGTCACCACCTGCCTCGCCGCCCGCGACGCCGGTCTCCCGATGCCCGCCGCGATCGTGGCGTTCTCCCCCGGCCTCGACGCCACCCGCACGGGCGAGAGCATCGAGACCAAGGCGGGCATCGACCCGATCTTCACCCGCGAGGCACTAGATCACACCGGAGCCATGTACCTCGCGGGAGCGGATCCGCACCAGCACATGCTCAGCCCGGCCATCCTCGCGGACCTGACCGGCTTCCCGCCGATGCTCCTGCAGGCGGGCACCAACGAAATGCTCCTGGACGACTCGACCCGCATGGCCGCCCGCGCCCGCGCAGCCGGAGTGGACGTAATCCTGGACATCACCGCCGACGTCCCCCACGTATTCCAGTCCTTCGCCGGCATTCTCGACGAGGCCGACCGGGCACTGGACCGCGCGGCCCACTTCCTCACCCAACACATCCACACAGACGAGACAGCGGCCGTGTCAGCCCAGTAAGACCAGGTGTCGTCCGTCTGGCCATAGAGCAGACCGAGCGGCTTTCGCAGGGGAACACTCGCGCTGCACCCCGATCCATCCGCCGACGTCCCGAGCAAACCGTACTGACAGAAGTTGGGCATGAGCAAGATTCAGCCGCAACGCATCTGTCCGCTGCCAGTTGACCTGGTGTGTGGTCCCGCCGATGAGCTGCGTTACGTCAGGTACGGGCAGATTGTCGCGGTCGGTTTCCGCCGGATTGGTGACCGCGACCCGAGGTGCAACGCCCTCATTTCGAGGGAGCTAGGTCAGCAGGAAGGGAGTGGATCGGTGCCGGGATTCGAGCCCATGACGCGGATGACGGTGTCGGCGAACGTGCTACGACTTCTTCAATCCGTCCAACGCCCTGCGGGCTTGGTTTTCGGCGATCGTGGCGAGCTCGTCCCGGTTCACCGGGGGTTCGCCCTTCGCGCGCAGGACAGCGACTTCCACTCGTATCGAGACATTGCTGTCCTGCACGCCCACGATGTAGGTCATTCCGTTGCTGGTGTCCGTGGTCGCGGTATGCCAGTAACCCTGGGCGCCGATTCCGGTGATCTCGCCCGAGGCCCGCCCCGATCCGGTGGCGGCGGTGTCGGTCTGTTTCCAACGGTCGTAGGCGAGGGCGGCCGCGGCGCCGGTGAGCTGGGCCTGGAGGCCGATGCCGGCTTCGTCGACGGTGGCATCGTCGGGGACGGTCGAGGGGCTGGTGTAGCGGATGGCGCAGTTCAGGTTGCCGCCGTCGGAGTTATTCGGCGGGAATTCCTGATGCACAGGGGCTTGTCTCGGGGTGGACGACCACCTGTGCAACGGCGTGGGATCGACAAGATCGCACGCGTTGGTGATCCCACTCATCGAATAGATCCCCGGCGCCGGTTCCTGGCGGGATGTCGTGGCCGGAGCCGCACTGGACGAGGCCGCGGTGCTGGACGGGGCCGGGGCAGCGGCGGACTCGCTGTCTGTGTCGCCGACGAAGACACCGATCACCACACCGAGACCCAGCACCACCGCCAGCCCGAGAACACCGACAACGATCAGACCCGCTCTGCCGCTGCCGGTCGGCGGCGGGTACGACGGCAGTGGCCCGTACCCCCGACCAGGTGGGCCGTATCCGGTAACGGGCTGACCGGGGGCGGCCCCATACACGCCCGAGTCCGGGGCACCCCAGCCGCCAACTGGCGGATCGGTTTGTCGCACAGCAGGATCCGGCGTCGACCGATCGTCAGGTCCGCGCTGGGAATCGTTCATCCCCATAGCCCCTCCGGTTCCGCAACGGCTCCCCGTCGATCTCAACTCCGACCCGATCGTAATCCAGCCACCCGTCCGCACCGTTCCACTCGAGTCGCCGGTCTACTTCTCCCGCAGACCGTCCAACGTCCTGCGGACCTGGGACCTGGCGATCGAATCGAGTTCCTCCCGCCGCACCGCGGGAGAACCCTGCTCACGCGTGAGGGAGATCTTCACCCGCACCGAGACATTGCCGTCCTGCACACAGACGATGTAGGCCATGTTCGCGACGAGGTTTCCTCTGACTTCGGAGTACCAGTAGCCCTGATTGCCGATTCCGGTGACCTCACCGGAAGCCGACTCCGCTTCGGGTGTGGCGACGTCGGCGTGTTTCCAATGGTCGTAGAAGGGCGGCGCCGCACCGTTGGTGAATTCGGCCTCGACGCTCATGCCGGCCTTGTTCATGGGGAACTCGCCGGCGGTCGCGCTGGTGTATCCGGCATCGCACTTCAGGCTGCCGCTCTCGTAGGCGGTTGGCCGCCTTTCCCTATGCTCGGGCGCACCTTTCGGCGTGGGCGACCACTTGGTCAACGGCGTGGGATCGACAAGGTCGCAGGCGTTGGTGATCGCATTCATCGAATAGGTCCCCGTTTCCCACCGGGCAGTAGCCGAGGCGCCGGCGGACTCACTGCTACTGTCGCCACCGCCGACGACGATGCCGATCACAACACCGAGCCCCAGCACCACCACCAGACCGAGAACACCGGCGACGATCAAAGCCGTTCTGCTGCCGGTCGATGGTGGCGGATACGACAGTGTCGGCCCATATCCTTGGCCAGGTGGCCCGTAGGGCATGCCCCAGCCGCCTGCCGGCGGATCCGGTTGCCGCGCAGCGGGATCGACGCCACCCAGCATAGGAGGCCGACCACCAGGTCCGCGCTCGGAATCGGTCATCCCCGTAGCCCTTCGATTCCGCAACGGGCTCCCCCGTCGCCCCGCAACTCGAACCGATCGTATTCCCGCAACCATCGTCACGGGCAGCAACGGTCGCTGTCGCTCCCGGCACGTCGGCTTCCTGGGCAGACTTTCGTGGATGACGCGCCTGGTCGGCATCCACCGCTGGCAGGCACAGCCCCAAATTGCCTCCAGACCGACGCGAGCGGCCGGAGCCGCGCGCACTCGTCGAAAGTGCCCGCGCGCTGCTTTGGGGGCATGATCGTCTCCGCCGCCATGCCGGTCTGGCCTGGCGAGGTAGGCATAGAAATCGAACGGTGGACCGCGGCCCGCACCGTCGATCAGAGCCTCACCAAGCACAGGCAACTGGGTCTCACGATTCTTCGAACAGCCGCAACGCCGAACGGACAACATCGCTGGCCGACCGGGTAGTGGCTCGAAGTGACCTCGCCGTCGATGAACACGCTGCAAAGGTCACCGAGCGCATCAGGTTAATGGCAGAAGACCCCAACTTGCGCCACAACGGTGGCAATACGTCGGATCAACTGGCAGAGGACAGCATCGAGCGAAAGGTTTGCGAGCCCGCTCGGCCAAGTGGCTCTGTCCATGAGCTATGACGGCAGCTATTCGCGAATCCCGGTGGCATGCCGCCACATGTATACACCGAAGACATTCGCGAATGGACGAACAGGATCAGGTCAGCGTCTCGCGCTCGGCCGAGCATCTACCCCTCTCGATCATCCGAAATGCCGATGTGCGGATGCCAATTCGCCACATAACGGCGCTATTCGCGCGAGCGCACCAGTGCTGTCCCCTGACCCGATGGAACCCGGCTGTCCGCTCAGATCTCCAGTAATCATTTTGTGATGCCGATAATGTGCGAATTCGCATGTAGCGCAGTATCGTCGGGCGCGGTGCGCAGTAGTGGCCGCTCGATTGCTGTCAATTCATCAGAGCAGCAAAAGGCAGTCTTCCCTGATGAAGTAGTGGAACTCGGTTGTTCCGAGGGCCCGAAAGGTTAGGAAAACAATGATCCGTTCTGCCCTGATCAAGACGAGTCGCGTCCTTGCGGTGAGTGCCCTGCCATTGGCTGCGGCCGTCGTATTCGCGGGCGCGTCTTCCGCCTCCGCGGATCAGGCTGCTGCTCCGACGGCACCGGTTGTTGCCCAGCCGATCGCCGGGCTCCCACTGGAGGATGTCACCACCAACCCCGACGCGCAGTACCCGGATCCAGTGCTGAACGGCGCGGCTGCGGGCGCTGCGATCGGCTCCGCCACCGGTTCCTTCATCGATCCCGTGCCCACCCTTATCGGCGCCGTGATCGGCGGGATCGTCGGCTCGATCAACCCGGGCGTCATCCCCCAGGTGCTGCCCTGATCCCCTAGAACACCCCCCTTTTGGGCGTGGCCGCGCCGCCCCCGGGGCGCGCCCTCGACTCGTTCACCGCCCCTGCACTCACCTTGTGGTGCGGATAGACAACTGCGTTCCACTCGCACTAAACGGTGAACCGGCTGTCTTCGTTTGGTTACTCGATGTGGCGGAACGGTCATGGGGCGTGGGCCGGTTTCGGCGAAGTGGCCACTTCGCGCGCCTTGGAAGAACCGCGGCAGCATGTGGGTCATGCGCTCGGGTGTGCCAGTCGCGATCTGGTCGGCAAGCCGCTGTTCGTCATCGACGACGATTCGCTCGATGTGGCGGGCACGAACGCAGCGGCCCGACTATCGCTGTGTAGTTGCGGAGCTGCCGAAGTCGTTGTCCTATGGCAGGGTCCGTCAATAGTCGAGGGCATGTTCCGGTTGACAGACGTGCATAGGCGACGGCAGATACCGGACTATGGCGTCCAGGACCGGGGCGATGTCGTCATTCCATGTCGCCGCATCACAAAGGACGGGCACAGCGTCGCCGATGCGCGTGAGGCAGCGGATGCGCTCGTGCAAGTGTTCAGGTGGGATCTGTCGCAGGCCGAGAATGGCGTCCGAATCTGCCGCGTCCTGTTCTATCACCGTGGCCACCAGGTTGCGGTACCACTGCTCGGCGACTTTCCAATGGCTGCCATAGAATTCGACGGCCATCGGTTCGAGCGCCCACATCGGGACCAGATCGATAACGCCTTCGAAATCGGTGCCGATGCCGATAGGAATCTGCAACGTCAACGGCACCGCCCCGCGCGTCTCGGCGATCGTGCGGACGCAGCGGTCGAAGTCGGCGGCGGGATGACCGAG
This sequence comes from Nocardia sp. NPDC050408, assembly GCF_044458905.1. Classification (NCBI taxonomy): domain Bacteria; kingdom Bacillati; phylum Actinomycetota; class Actinomycetes; order Mycobacteriales; family Nocardiaceae; genus Nocardia; species Nocardia sp. NPDC050408. The sequence goes on from NZ_JBITIL010000011.1 coordinate 116,160, forward strand.
TCCGGTCACCAGACACAGCCGTGCGACCTGATGGTCGTCGGCAAGCCGCAGTATCGTCTCGAGTCGCGGCGTGCTCTTCCCTGCAGCGTTCACGACCGCGATCACCCCGTCGGCTACCCGGATGGACCGCTCCAGGTCCGCGATCGGCGCGTGGCTCGACAGCTCGGCGATATGGACAGTGTGATCGACGCGGCCCGTCACCCAATGGACCGTGGTTGCCATCCTGGCGAAACCGCGGAACAGGCGGTGGACGACTCGCGTCGTCTCGTCGGGGTCCCCGATGATCGTGACGTTGCGGATCGACTGCGGGTCAATGGCTTTGGTGCCCATCGGCGTTGTGGTACTCCAAGTCGACTCGAGGATCGCATCGCGTCCTCAATCCGCAGTCACCGTACCTCCGCGCTTACATCGCCGGAGCAGATTTCAGCCCCAAAATAGAACATGTTCCTATACCGTCGGGTTTGTGCAGAAAGAACAACGCCCCGCAGTGGCAGGCTGGTTCACTGCGGACGACGGCGCGGTACGTCTCGTGGGAAGTCGCTGCGATGTGTGCGGCACACCCTATTTCCCGCGGAACACGCTGGCCTGTCGCAACCCGCAGTGTGCAAGCCCGAAGGACGGCTCCGAGCTGGTCGAGTACCTGTTCTCCACGCGTGGCCGGATCTGGTCATACGCGGATGCCAGGTACAAGCCGCCCCCGCCCTATGTCTCGCCCGATCCGTTCGAGCCGTATGTCGTCGCGGCGGTGGAGCTCGAGGTCGAGCAGATGGTGATTCTCGGGCAGGTCCAGCGCGGCCTCACGGTGGACGACCTGGCCGTCGGCATGCCGGTCGAACTGACCATCGGCGTGCTGTACGAGGACGAGGAAGCGGAGCACACGGTGTGGATGTGGAGGCCGGTCGATGCCTGACACGAATAATCGCGACATCGCCGTCCTCGGTGCGGGCATGCACCAGTGGGGCAAGTGGGGGCGCAATTTCGTCGAATACGGGCTGGTCGCGGCGCGCGCGGCGCTGGCCGATGCCGGGGTGGACCACCTTGACGTCGGCTACATCGCCGGTGCGGACACGATCCGCAACGGATACCCCGGTTTCGTCTCCGGTGCGACATTCGCCCAGGCGTTGGGCTGGTCGGGTGCGCGGATCTCGAGCAGCTACGCCGCCTGCGCCTCCGGTGCGCAGGCCATCGCCAACGCGCGCGCCCAGATCCTGGCCGGGTTGACCGATGTAGCGCTGGTGATCGGCGCGGATGCCGCCCCGAAGGGCTTCTTCCAGCCGGTCGGCGGTGAACGCCGCGACGATCCGGACTGGTTGCGCTTCCACCTGCTCGGTGCCACCAACCCCATCTATTTCGCGCTCTATGCCCGCCGCCGGATGGCGCTGCACGGCGCCACGCTCGACGATTTCGCCGCGGTCAAGGTGAAGAACGCCAAGCACGGCCTGAACAACCCGTACGCCCGCTACCGCAAGGAGGTTTCGGCCGAGGAGGTCGCGGACTCGGCGATCGTCTCTGACCCGCTGCGGCTGCTCGACATCTGCGCGACCAGCGACGGCGGTGCGGCACTGGTGCTGACGTCGATGGAGTACGCCCGCCGCCACGGCGTCACCGACCCGGTCCGCATCCGGGCGCTGTCGACGGTCACACCCACGTTCCCGAAAACCGTCCTCGACCTGCCGGATTTCGCGACGGACTCCGCCGTGGCCGTCGAGCCCCCGCCGCACACGTTCCGTTCCGCTATCGCGCACGCCGCGTACGAAGAGGCCGGGCTCGGACCCTCCGACCTGTCCTTCGCGGAGGTCTACGACCTCTCCACCGCTCTGGAGTTGGACTGGTACGAGGACATCGGGCTCTGCGACACCGGCGGCGCCGAGGACCTGCTGCGCAGCGGCGCAACGACTTTGGGTGGACGCGTGCCGGTGAACCCCAGCGGTGGACTGGCCTGCTTCGGTGAGGCGATACCCGCGCAGGCGATCGCCCAGATCTGCGAACTCACGTGGCAATTGCGCGGCCAGGCCGACAGCCGCCAAGTGGAGAACGCCCGCGCAGGCATCGCGGTGAATCAGGGCCTCTTCGGTCACGGCTCAGCAATCATCGCCACCCGCTGAACCGAGGCCGATCCACGCTGCGAAACCCCGGGCCACGCCCGGGTTTTCGTATATCGCGACCGCGACGAAGCCGTGGTCGCTGGATGGTGAATCGGCCCCCGCCAATGCACTCGACGCCGAGATGACCGAGGCTCCAGCTCGCCATAGGTCGGCGAGCGCTTCGCGGTCGATGAGGATCAACCTCGACCTGGCGCGGGAATCTATTGCGATGCAGGCAGTAGGGGTTCCGGACTGGCAGGATCGCGTATTCAACAGTCGCAAGTTCGTCATTCCAAACCAGCCCGCGAAGCCGAGTGCGCCGCACGAACTGCACCCACAGTGCAACCAGCGCAGGCGCAAGATTGACCAGCACCATCGCCACCCAACCGGAACCCGGGCCACCGCAACAAAGAAACTCACAAGCGGGCGAAGTGCCGCCACTACCTTCGGTACCAGTCGGCCAATCCCGTTGGTGGACTGGTCATCACAGCCCCAGCGCATCAGCGGATGCGGCACTAGGCTGAGTATATGGCTGTAGTCATCGTCGGCGCAGGATTCGGTGGGGTGGCGATGGCGTTGGAGCTCGTGCGCTCCGGTCACCATGATTTCGTCATCCTGGAAAAGGCATCCGAGGCAGGGGGAGTCTGGCGGGAGAACACCTATCCGGGTGCGGCATGCGACGTTCCGTCGCCGTACTACTCGTTCTCATTCGCCCCGAATCCCAGTTGGCCGAGACGGTATTCGGAGCAGCGCGATATCAAGGACTACCTGAACCGGCTGATAGACGACTACGGTCTGCGCCCGCACATCCGGTTCAACACAGAGGTAACCGGCGCGGACTTCGATGCGGCAACGCGACGGTGGCGAATCGAGACGAACACTGGCGAGACTTTGGATGCTGACGTGTTCGTGCCCGCCACCGGCCAGCTGTGCCGACCGGCAATTCCGGCTATTTCGGGCCGGGAGTCATTTGCGGGCGTCAGCTTCCATTCCGCGGAGTGGAATCACGACTACGAACTCGCCGGCAAGCGGGTGGCGGTCATCGGAACCGGTGCGAGCGCCGTCCAGTTCGTGCCGCGGATCCAACCGGTGGTCGCCGATCTGACGGTCTTTCAGCGATCGGCTCCTTACATCCTGCCGAAGCCGGACACCGCGTACGGTCGTCTGCACCAGTGGACTTTTCGGCGGAGGCCACTGCTGCAAAGCGTGGAGCGGCTGCTGTGCTGGTTTGGCGGGGAACTTGGCGCCTTGGGCCTTGTGAGGAATCGAAGCATCGCACGCTTTGTCGGCTGGATCGCGAAATGGAATCTGCGCATACAAGTTCCGGACGAGAAACTGCGGGCGGCGCTGACGCCGGACTATCCGATCGGGTGCAAGTGTGTGCTATTCGGCAACAACTTCTATTCCGCGCTCACCGAAACCAATGTGCATGTAGTGACCGAGGCCATCACCGAGATCACCCCCCGAGGACTCCGGACTGCTGACGGTGTTGAGCACGACGTCGACGCCATTATCTACGGGACAGGTTTCCTGGCGCAGGAACTGTTGGCGCCGATGAAGATCCGAGATCACAACGGTCGCGACCTGCACGATGTGTGGGCCGCAGGCGCGCGGGCCTACCTAGGCATCGCGGTTCCCGGTTTTCCGAATCTGTTCATCATGTATGGCCCGAACACCAATCTCGGCTCCGGGTCGATCATCTACATGCTCGAACGCCAAGCGCGCTACATCCGCCAACTCATCGAGCATCTCGACACTCGTCCGGGAACCGCGCTCGACGTTCGCGCCGACGTCGAACGACACTACGATACCGAGGTGCAGCGCAGGCTCGCCTCGACCGTATGGGCTTCCTGTGCGAGCTGGTATCGCTCCGAAACCGGCCGGATCTCGGCGAACTGGCCCGGACTGGTCAGTGAATACGACCGACGCACCCGCCGAGTAGAGATCGCGGACTACCGGCTCATGTCGTAGGCAGAAGTTACGTGCGGTCCAGGGGATAGGCAGCATCTGCCGGAAATCCGGCGGTAGCGGCATGGAGCGCCGTCCAACTGGTAGTTCGTACCGCTTCGAATGCGATCCGATTGCGTTGTACGGCAGATAGATTCCCGAGTCACCTCGAATCAGTCGGACCAGACATTGCAGATATTGATGCGACTCTGACGACACTGGATACGGGGTTCCGCGCGGTCCGGTCTACCACTCGCTGCGAGCTCTCCCGATCCGTCGCGCCCACAGGTGCATCAACTTCTGCGCGTCGCATCCACTACACAGGCATCCACGGCTCGTACCCGCTCGTCTGCCGGCGAAATACTCAGCGGTGACGACGAGGCTTTCGGGAATTGCGAGTTGATGCGTGCGCCACCGGTGGAGGCGAAGACGACGTGGTCGCGCAGGATCCACACGTCCGAACGCTCTTCCATCTGTCCGGATGCGTCGAGGGTCGTCGCGCCGAAGAACGTGAGACGACCATCGATGATCACCGTGGCATTGGTGAGCCGGTAGCCATCCATGGTGAGGCCCGCTTGCACCTGCGCGACGACATTCTCCGCCGCTGGCGCGCATCGCGGATCCGACAGCGACACCGGCGCAGCGGCCGGTGTGGTTAGCAGAGCGGTAGGGGCTGAGCTGCTCGTTGTACTCGCCGCAGTCGATTCCGACTCTTCCTCACCCAGGCCGAGCGCCTTCGAGACGAGCACGACGACGACTAACAGTGCGAACACACCGACAACGCTGGTGATCAGGGCGCGCACCACAGCATTAGCTTGCCCGCGTATGCCGAGGCGTTCGTCTGGTTCGATGGACATGGGAATCCCTTTGTGCGATTGACGGATTGACCGCGCCGCGAGCACCTATTGCCCCTGCGCACGAGGCGCAGGAATCAGCCTTTTCACGGCAGGCCGTGGCTAGGTTAGCGCCATGGGAACCCGAGCCGCTCGCTGATCTCACTCATGAGAATCGTTCCACGGCGCGACCAGCAACGAAGTGTTACAACACGTTTAGCCGTCAGTCGGCTGCCAGTGGAAGGTTATGCGTGTCGCGGTTGTGGCCCGAGCATCCAATGACTGGTACGCCAACCTGCTGTTTTTCAACCGCCGCAGATGCCTCCTGCTGATTCGTCATCGTCGACGGATGCCACCACATCGCCGCATCCGCCTTCACCGAAGTCCTCAACCAACCCGCACGATACTGGCTCGGACTCACGGCCCCCTACCGGCGCGATCAGCTCAACGACCTGATCTACCACCAACTCGGCTCACGCACCCACACTGTCGACAGTCCCGCGGCAGGACAACTACCGACCAACGGTGAAACGCCTGCACCCCACCCCGTACCCGAGATCCATCCGACGCAATTCGCCTACAACGGCGACGCCGATCCGTCTCAACCGGGCGAAATGGCCGAGATCCTTCGGACGCTGGTCGCCGACGAAGGACAGCCGCCAAACACGCTGTAGATTGCATCTACATAGATCCTGTCTACATGGATTTGGATTACACAAGGGGCTCCGCTGGCAGCATCAGGTTTCGTCGGCCGAAATACCGAGTACTCGAAGCGATCGGAAGCGGGGAACGCACCCACGCCACCATCGCGGCTTCGGCGGGCAGCCGCAGTGGCTTCCGGGACGTTATCGCCTCTACTCCATCGACTCTCGGTAGAAAAGCAGGTGCTCTCGGTAGACCAGCCACTGTCGATCAAACCCGGGAAACCGGCACTCTACCGAGGCCATGCAATTCGGTTCCCGTGAGCTCGGCGCCGGCGGGGATGCCTCGGTGCTGGCCAAGCTGTGGCGCGACGGTGAAAACCGGTGGTCCATCAGCGTCGAAATCATGCCCGATGCCCTGATAGACAGCACCGACGTAGACCAGTGGCAGGAAATGTTCGAAACCGCCGCCCGGTCCGTCGGCTTCGACGTTGTCGAAGTCCGTGAATTTCCATGATCCGTTGCGCCTGCTGACGGTCACACTGTCGCACGGGCAAGGGCTGTCAGGGGTTTCGGGTGTGGCTGGATGCAGTTTGTGCCGCCCGCATGCGCAATGATGGTGTCCCGTGGGTGATTACACGCTGGTCTTCGACCGAGTCCGGGGCTCACTGCTGGGCGGGGCGATTGGTGACGCGCTCGGGTGGCCTATCGAATTCTTACAGCTGGCCCAGATTCACCAGCGATATGGAACCGAGGGCGTGCAGGGCTTTCTGCCGCAGCACGACGCGGGTGCGCCGCAGCAGATAACCGATGACACCCAGATGACGCTGTTCACTGCCGAGGGCCTGTTGCGGTCCGTTCCGGGTGTCGACCCAGTGCCGGCGCTGCGGAAGGCGTATCTGCGCTGGTTGCAGACCCAAAGACAGGATGCTCCCGCACCAGACAGTGATGGCTGGCTGGCGAGTCAGCCGTTTCTGTACGCGGCGCGAGCGCCAGGCAATGCCTGTATGTCCGGACTGAACAAGCAGGCACTGGGGTATCTCGCCCCAGGCACGCTCGACGAACCCGGTCCGGTGAATCCGGGCTCGAAAGGTTGCGGCACCGTAATGCGGTCGGCACCGTTCGGACTGGCCGGAGCAGGCGGTGATCTCGCATTCACCACGGCCGCTCGCAGCGCGCAACTGACCCACGGGCATCCCACGGGATACCTCGCCGCAGGTGCGTTCGCGGCACTGATCGATCGTGTTGTCAGCGGTATCGAACTGCCGATTGCCGTGCAGCAAACCATTACTCAACTCGCGGCGTTTCCCGCAGGTGCGGAAACCATGGCGGCGCTGACCCGCGCTGTCGAGCTGTCCGAGGGCGTGGCGACCGCTGAAAAGGTCGAGCAGGTCGGCGCGGGGTGGATCGCAGAAGAGTGCCTGGCCATCGCGGTGTACTGCGCCCTGTACGCGGTCCGGACCGGCGATGCGCGCGCAGCACTGCTGTTGTCGGTGAACCATTCCGGTGACTCCGATTCCACCGGTGCGGTCGCCGGCAACCTGATCGGCGCCGCCCATGGTGTGTCCGGACTGCCGATGGAGTGGGCATCCGTAGTCGAGGGCCGCGATGTGCTGGTCCAAGTCGCTGACGACCTAGTCCTGAACTACTTTGTCGGCGACCGATCCGCGTTACACGACCGGTACCCGTTCGACGAGGGACTGTAAGAGGTCAGTCGTTGGTTCGCGTGACTGGTCTGCTGGATCTCGGAGATCGCGGCGGCGGTCCAACGCGATCGGCCGCTGACCGTGGATGACAACATTGGGTAGAGCGGCACGAGTACGGCCAACTGGGTACCGCCCTGTTGCGGGAGTTGCGCGATACACGCGGCGGCACAGCAGCTAAACAAACACTTGAACAGACTCCCTGCGGTCGGCCTATTCGAGGAGTTCCTGCGTTTCACGCAGAAGCCAGACGAATTCCGATTCGGACGGCAAGACGACCTGTTCGACGACAGGCGGTCGTCGCTGATGATCACCGCTTCGTCGATTGCCGTCGAGTGGTGAGAGGCGTTTGCTGAGCCTATGACCGCTGAGGTCGCCGTAGCCGCGACTTTGGCGTGCAGAGTGATCTCTACACCTCGATCGAGGAACTCTCGCAAGGCGTCGGAAGAGGTGGCGTGTGCGCGGAGGGGTCGCCGGTCATGTCGACCAGGTTGTTGTCACCGGCATGAAAGAGATGCGTTCTGACTCCGCCCGCAGCGATTCGACGTGAGACCGCTCAGAATCAGTGCGCCGCTCCGTCTACATCCACATGAAGCTCACCGTTCAGACGTTCCTGACCCTCGACGGCGTGATGCAGGCCCCCGGCGGGCCCGAGGAAGATCCCAGCGACGCCTTCACCCACGGCGGCTGGCAGGCCCCCTTCCCGGACCAAGCCGTCGGCGAGTTCGTCACCGAACTCAACAGCCACGCCAGCGCATTCCTGTTCGGTCGCAGAACATTCGACATCTTCCGCGGCTACTGGCCTGATCAGACCGACCCCGGCAACCCCATTGCCACCGCGATCAACTCACTGCCCAAATACGTCGTGTCCAACTCGCTCAGCCAGGCCGATGCCACGTGGCGCGGCGAGCACCCCGACACCGCTCGTCTCCTCACCGGCGACGTCGTCGCGGCCGTGCAGGCGCTGAAGGACGAACCCGGCGACGAGCTGCAGATCTGGGGAAGCGGCAAACTGCTCCAGACACTGTTGCAGCACGAGCTTGTCGACCGCTTCCGCCTGATGACGTTTCCGCTGGTGCTCGGCTCCGGTCGCCGCTTGTTCAACGACGGCATCCTCCCGGCGACGATGCGCCCAGTCGAGCTCACCGTGACCGATCTCGGCATCGTCCTCGGTACCTACGAACCAGCCGGCCAGGTCCGCCACGGCCAGATGTAACCGGCTGGGGAATGCCGTCACATCACGGCTGGCTATCACCGTGGCGATCACGGCGACACGCACCGGTCTGATGTCGTCTTGATTCGGGACCTCGGTCAGCCGGTTGATCGACAACCCCGAGCACCCGTCCTCGATCGACACCAATCGCGCTGTATCCAAGCCTTGAAGCTCGACGTGCGCGATCTCGCGCACGAGTCCGGGATCGCACTCGAACTCGACGAGGCATACACCCCGCCAACCGGAAGCAGCTCTGCTGGGCACGAGTAACGCAAACACGTCACCGAGCTCATCCGCGCACTTACGGCGACGAACCGACATCCACTGCCACCGTTGAAGATTCAGACACTGTCGACAGACACACATTCGCCATCCGCGTAGATCGTCTTCCCTTTGGCTATCATCAGACGCAATGCATGTCGAGTTGATGCTTGATTCTTTGGATGGACTGTCCGCGGGGGACGCTTTGGGGCAACAGTTCCCGATCATGCGCCGATCCATCGCAGATCTTCGGGCAGACAATCTTCCCGCCGGACCGTGGGGGTGGACCGACGACACCGAAATGGCCTGCTCCGTGGTTACCGAGCTGTCCAGTCGCGGCGAGATCGACCAGGATCGGCTTGCCACCGCCTTCGCGCGACGCTTCGACCCGAGCCGTGACTACGGCTTCGCCACAGTCGGCACCTTGGGGCGAGTCCGCGATGGCGTGCATTGGCGCAAGGCGGCCGCAGCCGCGTTCGGTGACGAAGGTTCCTGCGGCAACGGTGCGGCCATGCGGGTTGCCCCCTTGGGTGCCTTTTACGCCGGCGACCCGGAAAAGGTTGTCACCGAAGCGGTCCGGTCGGCGCAGGTGACCCATCTACATCCCGAAGGGATCACCGGCGCCGTCGCGGTCGCACTCGCCGCAGCCCACGCCGCGCATGCCCGCCTCAACGGGACACGGCCCACACCAACCGAATTCATCACCAGCATCCTGGACCGCCTCGACCACGGTGACACGACCCGGCTGATCCGCCGCGCCCGCACCCTACTCGGATCCCCCGCCGCCGAAGCCGCGAACGAACTCGGCAACGGATCTCTGGTCACCGCGCAGAACACCGTGCCGTTCACGATGTGGGTCGCAGCCACACATCTGGACAACTACCCGGCCGCAATCACCACATGCATTGCCGCAGACGGAGATATCGACACCACCAGCGCCATCGTCGGCGGAATCGTCGCCGCCTACACCGGCAACCGCCCGGCCCCGATCGTTGGGATACCCCAAACATGGCTTGCCGCACGAGAGGAGTTGCCCCACTGGTGCAACTCCATCGATCGAACACACAGGCGCAAGAATTCTGTATACGACCGCGCACGACGATGGCTGCCCGGCGCACCGTCGAGATAACCAGATTGACTGGCTAGCATCCGCCGCCTGTCGTCGCGTTCGTGCCCAGGCGCCCCGGGATCGGCCTCGGCATGCGCGGCCCGGAATCCTTCAGCCCTCTTCTGTGGCTGGTCTCCACCGTCCTCGGCAATCTTTCGCAAACGCACGGCCAGTTCGCGCAAGTTGCTGGTTGCCCGGGAATCACGACACCAGGTGTCGAGCTGGTCGGTGAGGTAAGCCAGGGACATCCCGGTCTGCTGCCATGCGAGCTCCGCCTCCATCGCGGCGAATCATCTGTTCTGTTTCTTCGACTTGATCGGCTTCTTCTTTGTCTTCGGCTTGTCGTGGTCTGGCTCCCACTCATAGCCCGCCAGGTTCTGCTCGCAGTGCCAGTTTTCGACCAAAACATCGCCTTGGTCTCGTTCGCACCAGCGTTCCGTCTTGCCACACGCAGTGAGGCCGAATCCAGCGGCTACCGCGATGGCTACGGTGATCACGGTGGCGCGGAATCGGGTGTTACGCATTGGGGTTTCTCCGATCTCGGTAATTGAGTTCAGACGCCAGTCCTCGTCGACGATCTCGGCGACCGACTGCACGTGCGTCGGTGAAGGAATCGTGGTCACCCTCACCCGATGACACAGCAACTTCGGCCAGGGTGGCCGGAACCCGGGCCACCACCGAATCCATCAGTCACAGCAACGAAGGAGGCTGAGTCGAGTATCTGCTGGTCAGCATCAGAGTCAGAACGCATATGAAATCCATTGATAGATCGCCGGTTTGGGCACCATCATCGCCAGTGGGCCTTGCAGGAACCTTAACGATTGATGAGTGAGTACCGGACGTCCAGTTCTCTTGGGATACCGAACCAACCGACGGCGCCCACATCCGCAGGGAGTACGCGTTCAGGTCAGCGACCGCCACGCTGCCCATCACACCGTCGGCCGGTGCCTGGTAACCATCACGCTGTCCAGTCGGCGAATATGCCCGGCGTTCAGCGGAGAGGGTTCGGGGCGCCTGCTGCTAATCCGCGGCCAGCATTCGCTCGAGCTCATTCCATCCTTCGGCGGTGGACTGGCGACGGACTTGCACAGCGCGCGTACTCGACAGCCAGGCAACCCATCCGCAGTGCCAGTGGAATTCATGTGGCGCAACGCTGTCCAACGTTGTTCGTCGTCCAGCATGACGAACCGGGTCAGTGTCTTGCCCGCCGCTACCGCACCCGCCAATGCGTGCGCGGCGAGCTAACGCAGGTGGGCCAGCAGAGTGTTCATCTGGTGCTCGCATTGTTGCTTTACCTCGTCGCTGGTGAGGTGACCGGCGCGATCGCGCACAGTGAAGGTCGTAGTCGCGAACAGGTTTCCGTCAGCGACGTCGATCTCGATGCTGAATTTGTGAGACTCCGAATTCGAATCTCGATCCCGCAGCACGGCAAGGGCTTGCACTTCCGAACCCATATCGTCGAGGTTTTCGGTCCTCACTGCGGCACCGACCGCGGCGCGTTTGATTTTGTCGAACTCGGCGTTCCCACCGGCGGGGTCGAGCGTGTAATCGACCCACATCTGCAACGTAGCTGAGGCATCGACCCCGGCGAAATCGGCTCGACATTCCAGTCGGCTGTCCGCCACATCACCAGCGATGAGCTCTGCACCCGTCGGGGGCTCCGTCTGCCGCATGCCCTGCTGGTCGATCGCGGACAGGTCCAACGCCGCACAGGCGTGTAAAATCTTGCCCGGCCGATATTTCACAGCTGCCGTCGGCTGTACCGGTACGACAGGGTTGGGTCGAAAGGGACCGCCGGGATGGTAGCCGGTAATGACAAATACGGCGGTCACCACAGACACGACGAAAACCGAGGCGGCTGCGCCGACCTTGTACCAGGGCTGTGCGCTTCGTGTGGGAACCGGCACGTCGCGTGAACCATCGGTAGTCATCGCAACCGCCCTGCGGCGGTTCGAAGCTGCTGCTCGCACAGGTCGGCCAGATCGTAGGCACTGATCTCCGGCGATCTGAACAAGTCGAATCGGATCTCAACGGAAACGTTGCGCTGGATCAGCCCTGCATCGCATCCGTGCATCGCGATGCCCGAGTCTTCAACCGAAGCCGACAGATACGCGTCCTCACCGATACCGGGTACCGTTCGTGTGACGATATCGGTCCCGGAGCGCCCCAACACCAGAGTGCGTGCCCTGTCGTACTCCGGGCGCAGATCGGTCGTCTCGGTGCGCCGGTCGGATACCTCCACCTTCAGATTCACCATGGCGTGGTCCAACTCGACATTGTCACAGTAGAGCGCCACCGGGGGTGCGATATCGATCTTTCCGGACACGGGCGTCTGTTTCGCCGGGCCCGCGACCCGCTCGAAAAGGGACAGATCGATCATGGCGCAAGGGTTTCCGAGACCATCGACGGTGTACAGCGCGGGCTGATCGGCAGTCCTCACCCAGGCCGTTACCCCCGTGAAGACGAATACGACAACTCCGGTGATCACGAACCCCGCCGTGATCACCCTTAGCAGCCGGTTGCCCGAATCGGTACGCCGCACTAGCGATTGCGGCATCACCGGGTCGGGATCGGACGAGCCGTCGGATTCGGCGGATTCACCCGATAGAGCGGGCATCCCCACCGCCTTCTGATCGCCGCGTCACGCGCCAGATCATCATGTTCCTCCCTGTCCCGGTAGCCTGGCTCGCCCAGCAGCACTTCGGGCGCCGAGCGGTCGACCAAACGATGAGAGTCGGACGTCCACGTCCGACGCCAAACCTTCACTGTCGCTTCGCTACTACCGCATCCGATTGTTCGCCGACGGTCTTAACCGGCACTTGTAATCTCCATAAAGCTCCCCGATCATCGGCCCCGGTCGGAAATACCACCGGCCACGACCTCCGCACCCGATCTACGAAGGATCCAACGGGGTCCGGCGATACAAGGGCCGGTACCGTCGACCGAACCGGTGAACCTGCCAGGACCGCCCGGCGGCCGCGACGGCGAGAGGAGTGATCCCATCCGATGAGGTACCCAACGCCTGGAATCCGGCAGGTGACGCTGGCCTGTGTCGTCGCCGGCCTCATGGCCGTGACGGTCGGCATGACTGGCTGCAGCAGCGAAACGCATAACGGCGACCGACGGCCGGAGCCGACTCCCCAGGCCGCGAACGACACCGACATCGCCAGGGAGGCTTCCGAATTCGGCGGAATCGTCATCCCGGAGAATGTCTCTCTGCTCAGCGCCCGATCCGAGCGCGGTATCGACACGCTCTACCAGCTCGCGCTATCGACCGATCCCCAGGGCCTTACCCTGGTGCTGACCACGTCGAAATTCTCCGCGCCGCTGACCAAAGTCTTCGGCGTGGCTCAGACCGCCATCGCGGGGCCTTCCCTGGAGACTTCACCGTCGATCCTGAAGGCCCAGGACCTCTACCGACGCCCTGATGGAAAGTCGGTCAACCGGATCGTCATCGTGGACGAGCGGGACGCATCGAGCCGCTTCGTCCACATCCAGCTGTTCGACACATGATCGGCGTGCTCGGCCAGGGTTGAGGATCAGGTAGCCCACCAGCGCGGCGACGAACACGAGCAGCGGGAGCACGGCCGCAGTGCGTTTCTGCCAGTTGACCATCCCTGGCATCACCCAGGTCGTGCTCGCCGTCGGCGTCGATGCCGGCCTGCGACCGCACACCCTGCGCCACACCTACAGCACCCGGCCTGCGCCTCCATCGAAACCAGCGCCCGCTACTTCCGCCGGTACTGCCGAACAGGCCGCTGTCATCGAAACCGTCTTCGAGCAGCAGATCGGAAGAACCCATAAACGACGATTCCCCACACCGGAACCCTCGAGATCGACGCGGCCGACCTCGAACGTTGCGAGGGCTGGAGCCTCGCGGCAGTCGCCGCCACCGAAGGCACGGTCGCCGACGCCCGCCAAACGATCTCGCCGAACAACAAAGGTCCGAGGCGACCCACGCACCTGCTGCACGCGTTCACCAACCCTCGACGTCGCCGATCGCACCGCTGCGGTGACAGTCGCGCTTGAACGGAGGCCGCTGCGGATGAACCGGCCTCAGTCGGCGAGGTAGCGCAGCATCACCACAGTGTTGAAGTGCCTCGTCTCGGCCAATCGGAGCTGGATGCGCTTGTCCAGTGAAGGGAACAGCGGTGTGCCGCCGCCGAGCACCACGGGCGAGACGAACAGCTGGTACTCGTCGATGAGCCCGTGTGGCATCAGCGAGGCCGCGAGACTCGCACCACCGACCTCCATGACGCCATCGCCTCCGGCCTTGAGCCTGCGGACCTCCTCGACCGCGTTCTCACTGACCAGGGTGCTGTTCCAATGGACCTCGGTGAGCGTCCGGGAGAAGACGACCTTGGGCTTCTGCGTCCAGAGCCCGCCGAACTCACGCTCGATTCGCGGCGCGTCCTCGGGCACGTGCGGCCAGTACTCGGCCATCAGCTCATACAGGCGACGACCGTGCAGCGAGACCTCGATGCCGCGGTAGCGGTCGTTGTGGAACTGGTGCAGCTCCTCGTCCGGGGCAGTCCAGTCGATGCTGCCGTCGCGATCGTTGACGTAGCCGTCCAGAGACACACCGAACCCGTAGATCAGTTTCCTCATAACCGGGCAGACCTCCTACACGCTCGAAACTCATCGGACCTCACCATGGGTTAAGCCATATCCATTGGTTTTTCGGAGATCTCACCAGTCGGCGACCCCATGTCCGACAGCCGGGTACGGCAGATTCCGGCGAGGTCGTCGGCCCCGGCGAAGCCCGTCCTGTGCCAGCTCGCAACAGTGCAGGACCCGCCGGAAGCCACCAAGGCGCGCGTGACACATGGCGGCGCCCAGCACCGCGTCACCCCATTCCGCTGCCACCTCACAGGATGCCGCAGCCCACGGCTCGCCCCGCGCACCAGACTCAGACTCCGCACGGGCACGCAGTCTGACCGCCACAGCGGGCCCATGCCCCCAGAACCCACAACGTATATCCCAACTCCGCAACCTAGCCCCGCACACCGCAACCAATCCCTAAACAGAACAAATATTGTCCGTTCCAATTGCGGACCGCGACTAGCTGACCTGCTCCCGAAAGGTTGCCGAACAGTTCGGCGGCGCGAGTGTTCGGAAATCTACTTTGCGGATCGGGGGACCTCCGCCGGTCAGACCGAGTGATCCGGGGACGCAGGCAACGGGAACGATCGGGTTCCCGCTGGTCACCACCAGCACGCCGAAACCTATGTCCACCGAACCCACCCACGAAAGCCAACCCGAACACCCAAATGCCGGCCCGAACAGGAGCGGACGGGTTTCCAGACGATGCGGGATTGCAGCGAAGCTAGTGGTGCCTCCGTGCGGAAACGCCGCTGACGCGACTCCTGTGCGGGTGACAGGTGAGACTCATACTTCTCCGGCGCCCGGCGTACGATAGCGGTGGCTGATCCGGGGTCGGTGGCCCCGCCGGTCGGCGACCGAGGTGGATGCGAGGAAGTGGCTCACAAGGGAGCTGAGTATGCGCATCGTAGTGGATCTGAACAAGTGTCTGGGATACGCGCAGTGTGTCCCGCTGGCGCCGGATGTGCTGAAGCTGCTCGGTGACGAGGCGCTCGCCTACGATCCCAACCCTGACGAATCCCAACGCCAGCGGGTACTGAGGGCGGCGGCGGCCTGTCCGGTTCAGGCGATCATCGTGGAGACCTACACTCCCGCTGCGGATGACCCGATGTGAGCGCGGCATCACTGGTCGCCGAGCTGGTGGCAGCGTTTCGCGCGGAAGGCCGCATCGTGATCGTGGGCGCCTCGCTGGCCGGGTTGCGCGCCGCGGAAGCGTTGCGAGAGCACGGTTTCCGCGGCAAGCTCACGGTGATCGGCGACGAGCCGCACGAGCCCTACGATCGTCCGCCGCTGTCGAAGCAGGTGCTCGAGGGATGGGTACACCCCGATCACACCAGGCTCCCGCGGCGGCGGGCCGTCGACGCCGACTGGCGGCTGGGGGTCGCCGCCACCGGCCTGGACCGGGTCAACCGCCAGGTGCTGCTGGCCAACGGGGACAAGGTCGACTACGACCGGCTGCTGATCGCCACCGGGGTGCGGGCGCGGCAGTGGATCAATCCTCGAGAAGCCGCGCTCGACGGCGTTTTCACAGTGCGTACCTGCGATGACGCGGCACGCCTGCAGGCCGCGCTGCACGCCGCCCCTCGACGGGTCCTCATCATCGGGTCAGGATTCATCGGATCGGAGATGGCCTCGGTGTGTCGCAAGCTGGGCCTGCCGGTGACCGTCACCGAACGCGCCGACGGGCCGCTGGTCGGCGCACTGGGCGGGGTGATCGGTGATATCGCCGCCAGGATGCACCGCGATGCGGGCGTCGACCTGCGCACCGGGGTCGCGGTCGAGGCGCTGGAGGCAGATGACGGCGGCCACGTGCGGCGGGCTCGGCTTTCCGACGGAGCCACCCTCGATGTCGACGTCGTGGTCGCGTCACTGGGCTCGATCCGCAACGTCGAGTGGCTCGAGGGCGCCGGGCTGGCCAGCGGCTTCTGGGGGGTGGGTTGCGACGCCGGCTGCCGCGCGTTCGACATCAACGGCGTGGTGACCGACAACATCTTCGTCGCCGGCGACATCGCGCGCGCCCCGCACGTGCTCTACGAATACCAGTTCATCTCCATGGAGCACTGGGACAACGCGGTGTCCGGAGCTCAGGTAGCTGCCAACAACATGATCAACCTGGAGACCGAGCGGTGCCCGCACCTTCCGCTGCCGATGTTCTGGTCGGCCCAGTTCGGCGTCAACATCAAGGGTGTGGGGGTGTGCTCGTTCGGCGACGAGATCGTGTTCACCCAAGGTTCGCCTGACGAGCGCCGCTTCGCCGCCGTGTACGGCCGTCGGGGGCGCATCGTCGGCGCCGTCACGTTCGACCACGGCAAGTGGCTGGACTATTACGGCGCTCTCATCGAGCGGTCGGCGCCGTTCCCGCCGCCACCACCGGGCTACGACCGCCCCGGGGACATGACCCCGATCCCGGCGCGCTTCCCGGATCCGCGCGTGCCCACCGAGATTCCCACCGTCGTGCTCACCGGCCATGACCCGACCACGCGGGGAGCCGAGTTTCGTCGGCGGAGCTGACATCGCACGCCACTGCCCGCCGAATCAAGGAGGGATTATGACCGCAGAGACTGCCTGGGCGGAGGCGATGACCTACGACAACCGCGCCGATCCATACCCGTTCTTCGCCGAGCTTCGCAAAACTCCCGTCGTGCAGGTGGCCGACAACCTCTATGTCGTCACCGGCTACCGCGAACTGCTCGCGCTCGCGCACGACCCCCGGATCAGTTCCGACATCCGCCGCAGCCCGCTGGCAGCCCACCTAGCCGGCGACGCCGAACCACCCGCGGGCGTCGAAGACTTGCAGGCGCACGGCGGCCGCAAACCGAGCATCATCGTGTCCGATCCGCCGAATCACGACCGAGCCCGCCGGCAGGTGATGCGCCACTTCGGGCCGCCACACTCGCCCGACCTGATCCCGAGCATGGAGCCCAGCATCGTCGGACTGTGCAACAAGCTGCTCGACGACATCAAAGCCCGAGAATCAACCAGGTTCGACGTGGTCGACGACTACGCCTATCCCGTACCAATGACAATGATCTGCAAAATCCTCGGGGTCCCCCGCGCCGACGAACCAACCTTTCACATCTGGATCCGTGACCTATTGACCGGCCTGGATCTAGGCCCGGACGCCACCACCGACGAAGGACGTGCCCGCGCAGCCCAAGGCCGAGCCGCCGGTGCGGCACTGCGGCACTACCTCGCCGAGCTGATCGAGCAATACCGTCACCAGCCCGGAGATGGACTGCTGTCGGACCTGGTCAACGACACCGACGGGCCGGACGGTCCGATGTCACCGCAAGAGGCGGTATCCAACGCGCAGTTGTTGCTCGTCGCCGGCCACGACTCCACGGTCAACACCATCGCCAACTGTGTGATGACCCTGCTACGCAACCCCGGCTCGTTCGAACTGCTGCGGCAGCGCCCGGAACTAATTCCACGCGCCATCGAAGAAGTCCAGCGACTGCAGTCGGCCGTGCAGTTCTTCCCCAGCCGCAGCGCCACCGACGACATCGAGATCGCCGACACCGTCATCCCGAAGGGCGCGGCGGTGCACCTGATGTACAGCGCCGCCAACCGCGACCCCACCCGCTTCGCCAACCCCGACCAGTACGACCCCGAACGCCCCGACAACGAGCACCTCGGCTGGGGCAGCGGAATCCACACCTGCATCGGCGGCCCGCTAGCGCGGCTCGAAGTCAACCTCACACTGGAAACCTTCCTGCGCCGCGTGCAGAGCCCCCGCCTGGTTGACGACCCACCGCCATATCGCCGAAGCCATATCTTCCGCGGACCCCTACACCTCATGATCGACGTCGACCACATCACCGACTGACGACACATCATCAAGTCGTCGCCCACCCCTTGCTCACCCGACCACCGACATCAGGCGATCCGCTGGGAGAACATGGTCCAGATTCGTTATGCCGACCGATCATGGCGACGGCAAACTGAACGTCCGGGAAATGCCTATGAGCGTGCATATCTCGGGCGGCATGTGCGGACCCGGCACTACGGCTGTTCCGCCGATCGAGTTGCCCGCGCATGTCTTCGGCAATGTTCATCAGGGTCGGGCGGTGTGAGCGGAGTACCGCCATGCACCTTCACGCTCTAGCCAGGTGGTGAAATCCAGCAGTTCCGGATGGTATCGCCGCAGCGCCACGATATCGGCATTCCAGCCTCCACCCTGGTTGGCGAACCGGTAGCCGGCGAGGGCGTCGGGGTCCTTGTCCAACAACGCTTCTCGTGGGATCGCTCGGTATTCGATCGATTGTCCGAGGGACCGGCTCATGGCCTCGGCGATCTCGGTCATGGTCAGCTCGTCGCCCGCCAGTTCCACCGCGGCTCCGATGTATTCGTCCGGGTGGGTGAAAGCCCGTACAGCGAAGACACCGATGTCGGTACCCGCGATCAGCTGCACGGGAACGTCCGGATGAATGACATCGGTGAGTACTCCCTCGCGCAAGCCGAAGCGGGGGTCGAGCTGGTTCTCCATGAAGCGCACCGGGCGTAATGCGGTGGTCGGCAGGCCGAGCCGAGTCGAGTAGCTCTCCAACTCCGCCTTGCTCTGCCAGCGGCGAATGCCGTGATCGGCGTCCGCAGCGCCGACCGAGGCGTAAACGAAGTGAGCAACACCCGCTGCCGCGGCCGCATCCGCGACATTGCGGCCGAGCCTCAGTTCATCGTCGACGGTGAAGCCGGGAGGTGTGCCAGGGTATCCCACGGTCGGTTGCACGCTGAACACCCCGTGAACACCCGCCGCCGCCGTATCCAGCGTGGTTCGGTCGCCCATATCGCCACGCGCCAGTTCCGCACCCGCCCCTGCCAACATCCGAGCACCCGCCGTGTCCGGGTCACGCACCAGCGCACGCACCCGCCAACCCGCCGCCAGCAGTGCGCGAGCCGTTGCGCCACCTTGGGTGCCCGTCGCTCCGGTAACCAAAACGATGTCCGACATCGCATCCTCCTCGAATAGCGCTGTTCGCCTGTATCGGCAATAAGTGGGGATTGTCCCCGTTTAACCGTCGGCTACGATACGGGGACTATCCCCGTTTTGCAATCGGAGTGTAATGACACCAGCCCCGAGCAGACCGGCTCGCGCCGACGCGCTGCGCAATTACGAGCGGCTCATCACCGCCGCCACCAATGCCTTCGCCGAACACGGCCCGCAGGTGCCGCTGGACGACATCGCACGCGCCGCCGGGGTCGGCAATGCCACGCTCTACCGCCATTTCCCGACCAGACAGGCACTACTGGAAGCGGTCCACCACGACCACATAGAGGCACTGGTCCACCGAGCCGGCGACTTGGCCACAGCACACGCCCCCGCCGAGGCGCTCAGGTTGTGGCTCGACACCGTTGTCGCACAGGGCAGCGCCACCCGCGGCCTCGCGGCCTCGCTGCTCGCAGTCATAGGCACATCGACCGAATCTTGGTGCCGGAAAGAAATATTCGCCACGGCAACCGGCCTTTTGCAGCGCGCTCAGGATGCGGGCGAGATCCGTTCCGGGCTGACCGCACCCCAGTTACTGAAGCTCGTCAACGCGATAGCCCTTGCCACTGAAGGAGATCCGGACCGAACGCAGCAAGCCCATACGCTGCTGGACTTCCTCTTCGACGGCCTTCGCATCCAAGCGTGACACTGTGCACGCGACAGACCTTGTGCACAGCTCGAACGGGCCGATCCACCCTCCCGGCAACAATCGGCTTCCACCCGGTGCAGGACTCTCGGCCAGGATCGTGTTTTAGCGCTTCACTTCCAGGTGTGGCGTGGGCCCGCCTCTTCGATGATTCGACCTGCTGGTGTGAGTCGAGTCGCGGTCGCGAATGCAGCTGGGACGACCGGAAGCTGGGCGCGCCCGCCAGCCTATGGCAATTCCACTGCGAAGCCCGGCCCGTCCTGACCGCACCGGCGCTATCGTGGAGGTACCTGTGGGGAGGAATACGATGGTATCGGTGACGCTGTACCGCTATTCGTTCAATTTCCGCTATGCCCTGAACGACCGGCAGATGGCGGGTTTCGACCCGGGCCGGGCATTCGTCGAGATCTATGCCGTCGACACGCCCGAAGGCCGGGACGAGCGCGGGTGGACCTGTCTCGACCGGAGGACGGCGACGCGGAGTATCCGAGTCGAGGCCACCGACGGGGAATCCGCCGCGTGGGCCCGGGCCCAGACCGAGGCGCTGGATGCACTGTGGACCGCCGAACAGCAGCTCGTCCACGATCTCGGCATGCGGATCGAGGTCGGCTTCTCACCCGGACTGCGGCGTGGTTCCGGCTGGTCGGCGGCCCGCCGCCGCAGCCGGACCGCGTCACGGCAGGCATTCGACAGACTCGAACAGCGGCTGCACGACATCGCCGAGCGCTATCGCCCCGTCCGCAAGCAGATCGAGCCCCGCGTGGACGAGGCCGACGCACGCGCACAGGAAGAACAGGCACGACTCTGGAAAGCCCAGCGCGAGCGGGAAAAACGCGATGACCGCTTCACCGAGCTGGCGGCCCAGACCCGATGGAGCTACCGCGTCACCGAATCCGACCGAACCGTCCACGTCTTCCGCGCCGACGACTCGACCCTGACCACCGGCGCACTGATCGACGAGCTCCAGCGCCCCACCCACCACCTCACCGGCTACACCGTGCACTGGGCCGCCGCCGATCGCGCCGAGATCGAGCACGTCAGCGGCGCGGACTTCGCAACCTGGTGGGCCGTAGTAGCTCCCGGCCACTGGAACGATTCCCGGCGCATCCCGTCCCGCCCGCCGACCCGTTCCGGCCCATACATCGGCGGCCACTCCAGCTACGGCGGCCACTCCTCCTCCTGCGGTGGCGGCTTCTCCTCCTGCGGTGGCGGCTTCTCCTCCTGCGGTGGCGGCTTCTGACGCGACGGCGTGCAGCCGGGCTGATACACAACGTCCAGGCGGTCGCGGACCTGTGCTTAGCGCCGGATTGGGCGGATCTGCTCCCCGACCCCCGACGGCCGCCCGTCGATGCCGGCGAGGGCGAGGACGTCGTGCTGGTCGATTTCCGAACACGACTCGGGAGTAGCGGTGTATCCGCCCCAGATCCGGCGATAGCGTCGAAAGACGTTGTGAACACGGTAGTTCGAGTTCACCTGAACACTGGCCCGAGATCCGGCTGACGATCTCGGGCATCTGCACCACTACCCCCTGGCCCTACATGTGGGATCTGTCAGCTCTGTGTCAGCGGTCGTGTCAGCACGGGATCAGTCCGGTGTCAGGACAGCGGGCGATTGTTGCTTCCGTAATCAGTTCGGCGAGCACGACATACGCCGACCCGGACAGAACAGATTCAAGGGAGCAACCACCATGTCCATCACCATCACCCTCACCGACCAGGACAAGGCCACCCTGCGGACCGCCGCGTACGGCGCCGTCTCGCTGATCGCCGCCGCTGATGCCACCGGCACGCCCCACAAGGCCGCCACCAACGGCAGCAACGCCCTGTACGCCGCGACCGGCCTGGTCGGGCACGTGCTCGCCGCGAAGTCCAAGGACATCAAGCTGAAGGGCAAGAACGTCGCCGAACTCGCCGACCAGGTACTGCCGGCACTCACCGCAGCCATGGGCCTTCTCGGGCAGCAGGATCCGGCCGAGGCCGAGAACTTCCGTAGCACCGTCCTCGTCGCTATCGACGCGGCGAGCCGGACCCACCAGAGCCAGCCCAGCCCCACCGTGGTCGCGATGATCAGCAAGATCACCGGAGCCCTGTACGCCGTGTGACGGGATGGGCCGGGGCCTCTGAAAGTCGGCGGCGTCGCTGAACGTCGCCGTGTGGGATGTCGGCTTTTCATCCGGTGCCAGGCAGACCCGTAGGCCGAATGACCGCGCCGATAACGCGCGGCCTTCGGGGAGCGCCGTCGAAGCCATGGGCGCCACACCGGGACGGGTCCCGCAGATCGAACACTATAAGCAGGAGATTGATGATGGAACACAACAACAGCGGCTTCTCCGAGGCAGGGCTGCGCAGAGTACGCGACGTGCTGGACCGGCATGTCGAGTCCGGAAAGATTCCCGGGGTCGTCGCCCTGGTCAGCCGGGGCGGCCAGACGCATGTCGAAGCGATCGGGACGATGCGCGCCGACGGTGACGCTCCGATGCGCCGGGACACGATCTTCCGGATGGCGTCCACGTCCAAGCCGGTCACGATGGCGGCGGCGGTGATCCTGCTCGACGAATGTCGTCTGCGGCTGGACGACCCGGTAGATCCGTGGCTGCCCGAACTGGCCGACCGTCAGGTGCTGCGCCGGGCCGATGGGCCGCTGGAGGACACCGTGCCCGCGCAGCGACCGATCACCGTACGGGACCTGCTGACCTCCACATTCGGGCTCGGAGTGGATCTCACGCTCATGGGATCCCCGATCATGGACGCGGTTCTCGACCGGGCCAACTACAGCGGGGAAGCCGCATCGGCGCCCGAGCCGGACAAGTGGATGAGCCGCTTGGGCGAGCTGCCGCTGTCGTACCAGCCCGGCGAGCGGTGGCAGTACGAACTCAGCCACGATGTCCTCGCCGTGCTCGTCGCCCGGGTCTCGGGTCAGTCGTTCGAAACGTTTCTGCGCGAACGCGTCTTCGAGCCGCTGGGGATGACCGACACCGGCTTCCACGTGCCCGCCGGCAAGATCGACCGGCTGCCGCCCAGCTACGCCCCCGACCCGCAGACCGGCGAGTTCATCGTGTGGGACGAGGCCGCGGGCGGAAGGTTCAGCGAGCCTCCGGTATTCCAGCACGGCGGCGGCGGGCTGGTCTCCACCGTCGACGACTACCACGCCTACTTCCAGATGCTGCTCAACCACGGGATGCACGGGACCGAACGGATCCTGTCCCGGCCCGCCGTCGAGCTGATGACCACCAACCGCCTCACGCCCGAACAGAATGCCGCCCGAAATGCGCTGGCCAAGAACAACGTCCATGTGTCGTTCGGTCAAGGACAGCACGGTGGCTGGGGCTTCGGAATGGCGGTGCGCACCTACCGCGGCGACTACGCTCCCATCGGCCAGTTCGGTTGGGACGGCGGCACCGGCACATCCGCCTACGCCGACCCGAGCAACCAGCTCACCGGAATTCTGTTGACCCAGGTCGGGTTGTCGACCCCGGATCCGGCGTGGCTCATCCACGACTTCTGGACCACGCTCTACCAGGCACTCGATTCCTGACGAGGCCGGTCTCGACCCCGTCTGCCTCAGGCCGGGTCGCCCGAGGGCGAGATCACCTCAGGCGACCCGACCTGAGCAATCCAGACAACAGATTCATCAGCTGACGAGCTGAGCACCTGGCACCTGTACACGGGGGTAGTGGTGTATACCCCAGCTCCGGTGCCAGCATTGAAAGACGTTGTGGAACATGGTAGTTCGGAGTTCGCCGGAACATTAGCGCCGGATCTCGGGCATCCGCAACCCCGATTTCTCGCAGATGCTCCTCAACCCCGACCAGTTGGCCGCTACCTCCTTGCCCGTGATCACGGCTGGCCGGTGGCGAACGCCTGTACAGCGTCGCCGAACTCCGGGCCGCCCACGACGTATCCGCCGACGGTTCCACCGATCAGCACACCCGCGGGGATGCTGATCCCCCATATCAGGGGCAGACACGCCCCGAGGAGGCCGCCCACGATGGCACCGCCGACGACGCCAGGCAGGTTCTTGTTGATCTGCTCCTCGAGCCGGTCGTAGGAGCTGATGTCCTTCAGTTGCGCAATATCTTCTGCCGTCGGGGTCGGTGTCACCGCCAGAGTGCGACCGTCCGCACCGACGTGCTGCGCAATCGCGATCGAACGCCCGTCGACGGCGAACCACTGCGGTATTTCGGTCACCGCCGCTCCGTCGCCGGACTCGAGCACCACCGCACCGTTCTGCGCGATCGCGAACTTGCCATTCTCGACGGTGGCGATAATCACCCTGTCGACTGGCGAAACCGTGATCTGGTAGTTGATTCCGTGATCCACACCGGAAGTCGTGTCCCCCACACTCACCGCAGTCGGCTGCTCCGTGACGGCCAGCTCCGCATGGGCGGTTGCCGCCGTGACACCCACGGCCGAGATGGCGATGAAAACAGCAGCAGTGATCTTCTCGAACTTCATTCTTCGAATCCCTCCACTCAGCTGCCCCGGGATGGGCGGACCGAGTCAGACCTTAGGCGTCGAATCCAGCGGTGTGTGGTACGCCACACACAGTTTCGAAGTCGAGAGCTGACCTCGAACGTTCGATAGAGGGCCAGGGGGTCGGGAGCCCGGGGCGATGACACCCGTTGGTGGCCTCGGGCTCGATTGGCAAACCTGCTCGAACGATGCCAGGGTTCCCGCAGAACTCGCCGATTTGGGGCGGATTTGAAGATCCCCTACCCAAATAGATTGCGGTAGACCGCCGATTCCATTCCCTTATCGGCGGTCAGAACTTTGCAAGGATGGATATGCCCCGGACGAAACCGCGCGCATGCCACCATGCCGTGGCGCTGTAGTTCACAGCGTGG
Source organism: Nocardia sp. NPDC050408 (assembly GCF_044458905.1). Lineage (NCBI taxonomy): Bacteria > Bacillati > Actinomycetota > Actinomycetes > Mycobacteriales > Nocardiaceae > Nocardia > Nocardia sp. NPDC050408. Next base: position 141,025 of record NZ_JBITIL010000011.1, read on the forward strand.
AAGGCGAAACGCCGTGCCCGGTCCATCTTCAGTCCTCGGCAGACGGCCGATGTTGTAGGCCGACCAGATCGGCGGCAGCCGGGTTTTGTTCGAGCTGGTGTTCGGTGTGCATCGGACTGATCTGCCCGCGGTATGTCCGCAGGATCTCGGTGACTTGGTCGCGGTGTTCGCGGGCGGCGCGGTCGGCCATGGCGTGGGCGGCGGTAATCGCGCGGGAGTACTCCATATCGCGTTGTTCGAGTTGATGGTGGTGTTCGGTGGCCTGATCGTCGAGCCGCTGTCGCAGAGTCGCGTTCTCCTCAGCTGACGCCTCAGCGTTGGTGACCGCGGCATCTCGTTCGCCTTCGGCGTGGGCCTGTGCTGCGCGGGCGGCGTCGAGGTGTCCGCGCATTTCCCTCAAGACCGCTTCGGCCTCCTCGTACACCCGGTCGCGATCCACTTCTACCTCGCCAATGCGCTCTTGTGCGTCGATAGAAGCTTGTGCTGCAAGGTCTTTGGCCTGCTGTGCTTCCTCAGCGGCTTCGTCGGCGGCGACCAGGGCCAGCTCCTCGAGTTCGACCGCGCGTTCCAGCCGACATGCCATGACCGTGGCCGATTTCTCCGCATCGGCGCGAGCCTGTTCGGCGGCGGCGATGCGGACGGTCGCGTCCCGTCGCACCTCGGCGATCTCGCGGTCGATGACCACGGGATCGGTGACCTCGGCGATCAATTCACCGGCGTCTACCAGCATGGCTGCCAGTTCCGCGCGCGTCAGCTCGATGCGGTCGACAAGATCGGCGAGCGCATTCATGCCGTCGGTGACCGGACACAACGGGCGCTGCTCCACGCGCTTGCCGGCCTGGTCATCGGCTTTGCGCTTGCGGCGCAGCGCTTTCTGGGCGGTGTGCTCGGGGTTGTCGCAGTATTTGCGCGGTGCGCCCGGTCTACCGCTGTTCGGGACGGAGGCGTCGCAGGTGCCCCCGCTGTCCAAAGGGAACTGGCATCGTGGCGGGGTGTCGGTGGCTGTGGTGCGGGTGTCGACGGCTTTCAGCATCGTGGAATTCCGTTTCATTCCATTTCATTTCATTCCGACACTGCGGTCATGAAATGAATCCTGGTAGGCAGATGGAGTACTCGGAGCAGTTCAGGCGACGGTGCGCAGCATCGCGGCGCGGGCGCGAGGAAGCCGGTTGGCGATGATTTGGGCGGCTGCGGCGCTGGCGCGGCGGTCGTTGTGGCCGTAACGGGCGTCGGTGGTGTTGACCGACTTGTGCCCGGCGTCGCGGGACACGACGAACAGGGGGACACCGTCCTGGAGCTTCCAGGAGATGCCGGTGTGGCGCAGCGTGTAGGGCGTCAGTCGCTTGCCGCGCATCGAGGCGATCGCATCGGCGAAACGCTCCAGCAGATCCTCCGGATCCGCGCCCTTCCATTGGGCGTTCGGGCCGAACGGGTCGAGGTTGCCGTCGGCGAGCGCACGAAGACGGCGTATGGCGGGCACCCAGGCTTTGGCGTAGAAGTAGCCCGCGCTGATCGGGGTGTCGTTGCTGGTGTGGACCAGCAACTCGTCACCCGGACGGTCGAGGTCGAAGCGCTCGAGGGTTTCCAGCGGGACCGTGACGGTGCGAATACCGCGCGAGGACTTCGGCTTTCCCAACTTCATCTCACCGCCGAGGTACTTCCACGCCTTGTTGATGCGCACGTCGCCGGTCCGCTTGTCGATGTCGCGGATCTGGATGGCGGTGACCTCGCTGGGCCGCGCCATCGAGACCAGGTTGAACTCGGCGTGCGGACGCCACCGCGGCGGCATCAACTGTTCGAACAACTCCCATTCGTCGTTGTCGAAGATGTCGAGCTCCGGCGCGTCGTGGCGCGGCAGCCGGATACCCAGGCACGGGTTATACGGGATCAACGGCGACGGGCGTTCGGCCACAGCCGCATTCAAACCAGCGGAGAGGAATCCGTGTTTGTTGTGGATTGTTTTCGCGCCGTTGCCCTTGTCCTGCTCGAGGTGCACGATCCAGGCGGCGTCCAGATCCTGGTTGAACGCGGTGATCGGCAGGTTCTCGCCCATGAACGGTGCGATGTCGCGGTCGATGTAGCGGATGTAGCCGGCTCGGGTGCGTTCCTCGATACCGGTCAGCCGCGCGGTGTACTGGCGCAACCACTCCACCAGCGTCGTATACCGCACTCCGGATCCGAGCTGAATCTCCCGGATCCTGCGTGCCTCGCCGACACCGACCACCTCCGCCAGCTCAAACCAGCGCACAGCCGCCTCGAAATCGTCGAAGGTCTCCGACGTCGACCGTCGACGCCCGGTCTCGTCGTAGAAGTGGAACGGAACCTGCCAGGCGATCGACCCGTTACTACGGGGTCGCGGGCGGGGTGTGAGCATGAAGCCTCCAGAGCCGGTAGGTGCCCTGAGAAGCTGCCGTGACCGCAAGTGGTGACATGTGTGGTGACATACACGTCTGCACCAGGGTAGCTCACGCTACTGACCTGGTGTTTTCGTGGAGCGGATGACGGGATTCGAACCCGCGACCCTCACCTTGGCAAGGTGATGCGCTACCAGCTGCGCTACATCCGCGTGCGCTTCGTTGTGGTCCGGGAGGGCCGCGACGTCGTGCGCCCAAAACTGTAGTCCGTCATCACGTCCAAAGGAAAATCGGATATTCGCCGGGGCCGGTCAGGTGGCGTTTTGGTCGGCAACGCTCGGGGTGAAGGAGGAGGCGTGGTCGGCCGCCCATTCGGCGTAGCTGCGGGGGGCGCGGGCCAGGACTTGGCGGACATCGTCGGTGACCGTGGCGTTGCCTCCGGCTCGGACGTAGGCCTGGCCTGCTAGTGCCCCGTCGGCGAACTCCGGAGACATCCCTGCCGAGATCATGTGGTCGCGCGCAACGTGTTCCGGCACGTCGACCACGTCCAGGGGGTGGCCGAGGAGCGTTGCCAGTGTGGCGACCTGATCCGCGCAGGTGAGCAGCGCCGGGCCGGTGAGAGTGTAGATACGGCCGGAGTGGCCCGGCATAACCAGAGCCTCGGCGGCAACCGCAGCGACGTCACGTGGATCGATGACACCCTGGCTGCCGGTGCCGGTCAGATTCGGCACAGGTTGGCCGGACCGGACGGCATCGGCCCAGCTCAATGTGTTGGAGGCAAAGCTGGTCGGACGCAGGATCGTCCATTCGAGCCCGCTTTCCCTGGCCGCCTCTTCGCCGGGAATATGCCAGGTGCCGACGCGGCCGAGTTCCGGATTGCCGGTGCCGATGGCGGAAAGTTTGACGATCCGGCGGACGCCCGCGTCGCGCGCCGTGCGGACCAGCGCGCGATCGGTCTCGGCGTCGTCGGGGCCGAGGACACCGACGATGAAGGCCGCGGCCGCGCCGGTCATCGCGACGGCCATCGAGTCGAGGTCGTGGTAATCGCCACGCACCACCTCGACCCCGGCGGGCACCCGCGCTTGCTCCGGATTCCGCGTCACCGCCCGGACCCGCACACCGCGCGCGGCGAGCTGACGGATGAGTTCACTACCGATGGTGCCCGTGGCACCGGTGACGACGATCATGAGTAGAGCGTGCCGCCCATCCCACCCGGTTCGATAGGAAATTTCGGCACGGCTTCGGGCGCTGTATTCGGCCGTGAGCTGCTTACAGTGGGTCGGGTGAGCATGCAGGTAGACCTGATCGAACCAACGGTGCCCGCCCCCGAATCGCTGCGTGCGTGGATCACCGAGCTGGGACGCTTCCCCACCGACACCGATGCCTCCCTACCGCTCACGCATGTACCGCACGCCGGGACGACGATCGTGCTCCGCACCGCAGACCGCCCTGACGCACTCGTCCTCGGCCCGCAGACCCGCGCCTCCTACTCCACAGCCGATAAGCCCGCCGGCTGCGTCCGCCTGCGCCTGGCTCCCGGCGCGACCCGGCAACTGCTCGGCGTCCCGGCCACCGATATCGCCGATCGCGTTGTCCGCCTCGCCGACCTTCCCGGCGTTGCCGCCGAGCTGGCGAACGAACTCGCCACGCTGCCAACGGATGAGGTCCTGCCTTTTCTGGAAGAGGTCCTCCCGCAACGCATCTCCGAAGACGCGACGCAGCGCACCCACCGCGAACTACTCCGCGATGCGGTTGCCGCCATATCCGCAACGCCAACGGTTCACGAACTCGCCACCGATCTGGCCGTCAGCGAACGCCAGCTTCGCAACCTGTTCACCACTGGAATCGGTATCTCCCCAAAGCATTTCGCCCGGATCGGGCGTGTGCGCCAGATCCTCGTCGATGCGAGCAACACCCCTGGAGTCGAGCTGGCCCACATTGCGGCCGTCCACGGCTACTACGACCAATCGCACATGTCGGCGGACTTCAAAGCTCTGATGGGCGTTCCACCGGCCAAGTTCTTCCAGGGGCGGGTGCCCGCGCCAACCCGGTGCCAGTCGTCCTGACGAGTTCAGCGAGTTTGCCGCTGTGCCGCACGAGCGCGACGGCGGGCCATCTCTTCCCGCTCCAGAACCGCGGCCTCGGCAAGCGTAGGCGCGCCGCCGCCGAGGCGGGCCGGGACCCAAGGCGCGCCTTCGGGCATCGGGTAGCCGGTTTGCGCCTGTTCGAGCAATTCGCCCATCCGCGTGCGGGTTTCGGCGGTCAGGTCATCGGTCGGTTCGGCGGGCGGGATCGGATCGCCGATGCGAATATTGATCGGAAAACGATGGCGACCGAGTTGTTTCGGGAAACCCTTGGTCCAGATGCGGTGCGCGCCCCAGATGACGATGGGGATGATCGGCACATCCGCGTCGATCGCCATGCGGGCCGCGCCGGATTTGAATTCCTCGAGCTCGAAGCTGCGGCTGATCGTCGCTTCCGGATAGACCACGACCAGTTCGCCGTCCCGCAACGCCTCGACGGCGCGTCGGTATGACGCCGCTCCGGCCGCGCGGTCGACACCGATTGCCTTGCAGTGCTTCATGAGAAAGCCGACGATGCCGTGCTCGAGTTCGGCCTTCATCATGTATCGGACATTGCGTCGCGATTTGCGCCCGACCAGCCCGACCTCCATGAAGTCGAGGTAGGCGGTGTGATTCACGGCGAGTACGGCGCCGCCGGTGCGCGGGATCCGGTCCTGTCCGCTGATGTCGATGCGCAGCCCTTGCACCGCGAATATCGTGCGAACCAAGCCGGTGAGAATGTCATAGACCGGTTCCCGCGACATAGCTTCCCCTACAACGAATCCTCGGCCGCCCGGCGCGCCGCCTTCTCCTTGGCTTCGGCGGCATCCATGGCATCGGCTTCTTCGAGGGTAGGCGCACTGCCGCCCAAGCGTGCCGGTACCCAGTACGCGCCGGGTTCGTGCACGTAGTCCTGCTGCAGATCCAGCAGCATGGCCTGCATGGTGCTGCGGAGTTGGGCGGTGAGTTCGGCGGCCGGCTCATAGGGCTGGATCGGTGCGCCGACGGCAATCGAGATCGGAGTGTTGGTGCGGCCCAGACGCTTCGGGAAGCCCTTGGTCCACACGCGCTGAGCACCCCAGATGACGATCGGGATGATCGGCACCTCCGCCTCGATCGCCATGCGCGCGGCACCGGACTTGAAGGCCTTGATCTCGAAGCTGCGGCTGATCGTCGCCTCGGGATAGACGCCGACCAACTCGCCCTTGCGGAGATATTCGAGTGCCGCCTGGTACGAGTCGGCCCCTGCGGACCGATCGACCGGAATATGCTTGAGCGCCCGCATGATCGGGCCGGAGATGTTGTTGTCGAACACCTCTCTTTTGGCCATGAAACGGATGTACCGCTTGGGGGTGCGCACCGGCAGACCCGCGTAGGTGAAGTCCATGTAGCCGGTGTGGTTCACCGCAAGGACGGCACCACCGCGCGCCGGAATATGTTCAGCGCCCTTGACGCTGAACTTCAAACCTTCGACGAAGAAGACGGTCCGGGCAAGCCCGATTATCGTCTGGTAGACGGGTTCCACAATTCCGCTAGCGTAGTCGCTGACTGTCCCATCCGGCAGAGCCGCCGCGACTGCGCGCGTCTGACCCGTCGCTCAACGTCTAGAAAGAGGACCCCCGAAGTGGAACGCGCCCGCCCGATCCCGCGTGAACGCGACTGGAAGGACCCGCGCGAACGCGACCGGAGAGGGCTGGCGGCCATCATGGGTGGTCTGCTGACCGGCGCCGTGCTGCTCACCGGCTGCGATTCGGTATCCGGCATTCCCGGCGACGAGCCGAAGCAAACATCGACTCCGACTGCCAGCACGAAATCGGCCGCGATTGCGACCACAACTCCTACGGACGTGGCGCGAGCGTTCGCGGTGCCGGTCGGCGCGGTCCCCGGCCTGCCCGGCGCGACAGATGTCGCGGCGCGCTTCGGGGCCGTATTGGCTGGTTCGACACCTGCCGAATTGCGCGCCAAGTGCTGGATGCTGGCTCCGGGCAATGTGGCCGATATGGCCACCGAGCAGACGGCGATCCTCAAAGCCCTAGCGCAGCCCGCGACCACCACACAGAACACCGTCACCTGGCAGAACGCGGGCACGTCCGTCACCTTCGATCGAAACGAAGTGGTGGCGGCCACGAAGAATTCGTCTCAGATCGTCTGCCCGTGGGTGGCCCAGGACGGCGAAGCTGGACCCAATGAGGCCGATGCCAGGCATACCGTGCGACGCTATCTGTCCCGCTTCGTCGGCACCCCCCTCGACCCTTCCGATAAAGAAGGAACGTATCCGCTGGTCTGCAAAGCCAGCCCGGCGAACTGGGACCCCAACGGAACCGGCAGTCCGACAGCCCCGCCACTGGCCAACAACCCGGGCAAGCTGACCGGGACCACGAAATTCACCGATCAGGAGATCCGCTCGGAGCGGCTGCGTGCGGACTACGTCACTGTGCAGGTTCCGGTCACGAACTCCTCGGGTGTGACCCAGACCCACACCTTCACCCTGACCGCGGACGCCGAGGGCTACTGCATCGGCGACGTTTCTGCCTAACCACTACCCTGGATGGCTGGTAACGGTCAGGAGGAGCAGCTCGTGCAGATCACCAGCGTCGGACACGCCGGATTCCACATCCGCACCGCGGCCGGGTCGATCCTTTGCGATCCCTGGGTCAATCCCGCGTACTTCGGGTCGTGGTTCCCGTTTCCGGACAACACCCAGTTGGACTGGGACGAGCTGGGCAATTGCGATTTCCTGTACGTCTCGCATTTGCACCGCGACCACTTCGACGCGGCGCATATCGCGAAGCACGTCAACAAGGACGCGACCGTACTGCTGCCGGACTATCCGGTGCCGGATCTCAAGCGCGAACTCGAGAAGCTCGGCTTCCACAAGTTCTTCGAGACCGAAGATTCGGTCAAGCATCGGGTGAGCGGACCCGGCGGCGAGATCGACATCATGATCATCGCGCTGCGCGCACCCGCCGACGGACCGATCGGCGACTCCGGGCTGGTCGTCGCCGACGGCGAGACCACCTGTTTCAATATGAACGACGCCCGTCCGGTGGATATGGATGTGCTGCACGACGCATTCGGGCATATCGATATCCACCTGCTGCAGTACTCGGGCGCGATCTGGTATCCGATGGTCTACGACATTCCTTCGCGGACCAAGTCGAATTTCGGTAAGCAGAAGCGTCAGCGCGGAATGGATCGTGCGCGCAGCTATATCGAGCAGGTCGACGCCACCTGGGTAGTGCCCTCGGCCGGCCCGCCGGTATTTCTCGACGACGAGTTGCGCTACCTCAATGACGATCGCGGCGACGAGGGCAATATCTTCCCGGATCAGATGGTGTTCCTGGAACAGATGAAAATCCACGGCAACGAGGGCGGGATCCTGATGATCCCGGGTTCGGTCGCCGACGTGCGCGGTGCCGAACTCGCGCTGACCCATCCGTTCGAGCCGGGCCTGATCTATGACAACAAGGCCGAATACATCGAGCTGATGGCACAGCGTCTCGCTCCGGTGCTGGCGGCCGAAAAGGCTTCGTGGGCAACGGGTGACGAGCGGCTACTGGAACCGCTGAAGGCGCTGTTCGAGCCGATCATGAAGCAGAGCGATCTGATCTGCGACGGGATCGGCTATCCGGTCGGACTGGTCATGGGTGACGAAACCGTGGTGCTGGACTTCCCCAAGCGCGTAGTGCGCGAGCCGATCGAGGGTGAAGGCAAGTATCGCTACGGCTTCCGTATCCCGCCGGAACTGGTGCGCACCGTGCTGCGCGACGACGAGCCGGACTGGGTGAACACCATTTTCCTGTCCACTCGATTCCAGGCCTGGCGCATCGGCGGCTACAACGAATTCCTCTACACCTTCTTCAAATGCCTCACCGATGAGCGGATCGCGTACGCGGACGGCTGGTTCGCCGAGGCGCACGATGATTCCGCCTCAACGGAATTGGCCGGCTGGGAAGTCCAGCGCCGCTGCCCACACCTGAAGGCGGATCTGTCGAAATTCGGCGTGATCGAAGGAAATACCCTCACCTGCAATTTGCACGGGTGGCAGTGGGATCTGGAATCCGGGCGGTGCAAGACCTCCAAGGGACATGAGTTGCGCTCGCACAAGCTCGTCTGAATTCTGGTCCCCCGGGTGCCTTTTGCCGACTGTCGGTCGGTTCTGAAATTCGGTGCGATTCGGTCGCTCACGTGCTGGTGGCGACTACCTGGGGCTCCTACAATCAGGGGCGTCGGGGAATATCGAACGAACTCGACGATCGGCGAGTCCCGTACGCGGGACGATTCGCCGGAAGAAGGCACCATGATCATCAACAAGGCGCGCGGCAGCACCGCGCGCCGACTGCTCGCAAAGGTCGCGCTCGTTGGAGCGGCGGTGGCGGTTCCGATGACGGCAGTGGCGGTTCACGCCACGGCGATGCCGACACCCGGACCAGGTGTTGTGCAGACAGATAATCCGCACTGCCCGGGCTACGGCCCCGGGTGCAATGGCGGCGGTTGGGGCGGGGGCGGCGGCGGCTGGGGTGGCGGCGGTTGGGGCGGCAACGGCGGCTGGGGTGGCAACGGCGGCTGGGGCGGCGGTTGGGGCGGCAACGGCGGTTGGGGTGGCAACGGCGGCTGGGGCCAGTGGTTCCCACCGGGCTGGTTCGGCAGCAGCTAACCGAACAAATCCGAGCACCGCAAGATAGGTCTCCCGGCGATGTCGACCATTACGGTGGGGTCGCTGGGCGGCCCATGTCCAGGCGCATGCCCTCGAGCAAGGTCGGCCCCGAACACCAAGTGCAATGACTGACACATCGGTGAGTCGCTGCCCCGCAATGCCGGAAGTTCGGCGCTGGGGTCAGGTTCGTGAGCGGGTGGCGACGAGGACGGCGAGGAAGGTGAGGGCGCAGCCGATTACGGCGGTTGGGGAGAGTCCGGCACCGGTTGGGGTGAGCAGGTCCAGGGTGATCGAGGCCAGGAGTTGGCCGGCAACCGAGGTAAGGCCGAGGAGCAGGACGCCGATCCAGCGGACGGTGATTGCGGCCAAGGCGATGAAGGCGACGCCGATGAGGCCGCCCAGATAGAGCCATGGCTCGCTGGGGAATCCACCAGGCCAGCCGGTGCCGACCAGGATGCAGGCCTCGATGGCGAAAAGGGCCGCGGTGCCGATGCCGAAGTTCACCAGGGTGGCGGAGAACGGACCGCCGACCGCGCCGACGCGACCGTTGACCGCCTGCTGCCAGGCCAGTCCGATTCCGGCCAGCGCGGGCAACAGGATCAGCACAGCGGTCGGGCTGTTGCGCAGCCATTCGGGCACCGCCGCGGAACCGACCGGCGCGCCGGACCCTCCCGCCACAGCGAGGACCACCGCGACCATGGCCAGCGCCGCACCGCCGACGCGCGAAACCGTGACCGGAGTGCGGCCATTCGGCGCCAACCCGAGCCGGTCCACCACCAGACTGCTCAGCAATTGCCCGCCGACTGTGGCGACGGTGAAGGCCGTGACGCCGATCGCCGCAACGGTAAGTCCTTGGCACGCAACGAAGAACGCGCCGCAGAGCCCACCGAACAACTGCACCGGCCGCAGCTCACCATCGGCCACCGCCCGCCGCACCCGCACCAGCCCGTCCCGCAACCGCCGACTCACCGCGAACGCGATCACCAACACCACTAGACCGATGCCGAAACTGATACAGGCAGCCGCGATCCCATCCCGCAACCGCACCCCCAACGCCCCATTGATCCGGCCCTGCACCGCCACCCCGGCCCCGATGCAGAACCCGAAGGCCAACCCCACCTTCGCCCGCGCCACCATCCCCGCACCGTACCGCCACCCCCCGCATCCCCCGACCGCGCCACAACCCACCGCGCCCGAGCGCACCTCACACCAGCCCGATCAGACACCCTTCGCTGGCGCCGAATTCGCACGGAATGGCCGGTCACCCTTGATGCAAGTCGGCCGAAGGATGTTCGTCAGATGTGTGTCTGGCGGCTGCACCATCGACCGAGTCGACCAGCCATGCGAGACCGTCATCGGCTGTATCGCCGTATGTGGAGTTGCTTCGAGCGCCCTTGCAGCGCCGCCACTTTCAGCGTCGACTCGTGACCAAGCACTGACTGCGGCCATTCGCCGAACGTCATCGCGGTGATGCCATGGCGGCATCGGTCGGAACGGGCCGTTGCCGACCGCCCGGCGCGCAGGGGCAGCACGGTTACCCGGCGCGCAGGGTGGTGCGGGCAGCGTAGGTGTCGTGACGAGCGTAGGTGCGGTCGCCGCCGTTGCGGGCGATGGAGCCGCGGACCAGGCGGGCGCGGATTCGGGCACCGAGCCGTTCTTGGAAGCGGGTGGCGCCGGGGATGAGTTGGCGGGGTACTTCCAATGCGCCGTTGACTACAGCAGTGGCCATGACGGCGCTCTGGAAGAACTTGCTGTTCTCCAGGCCGAGGAAATCAGAGTTGGTCGGGCCGAGGACGATTCGGCTGTAGGCGACCATATAACTGGTGATCACGCGGCGGATCAGGCGCTGACCTGTGGTGTCGGTGCCGATGAACAGGCCGCCCGCGGCCGGGACCAGGGCCTGGGCCAGGCGTCGGGAGTCCTCGTCCGGGATGAATTCGGTATCGGCGAGGATCCAGAAAGCGCGCCAGGTATCGGTTTCATTGGTCGGCAGGATTTCGGCGTCGATGCCGAGCAGGAAGCCGACATAGCGCCAGAGTTGGAATACCGAATCCTTCTCCTGGGCCGAAAAGCGCAGGCCGAGCGCCTGTGCGCCAACCAGATTCGCCATCGAGAACAGGCCGAGTGTGCCGACGGTGAGCACCTGGTTCACCGGATGGTCCCAGGCTTCGTAATCCCAATCGGGGCGTCGATTCATGCCCGCGCGCACCAGCGCGTGCATCAGCCGCACCCGCAGCACACTCTGGTAGCCGACCTGATTGCGTTGCAGGCCACCGGGAGTCGTGACGTCCAGCCACCACTGGGTGGTTTCGGCCAGGCGGCGCGGCGCCATGGCGTCGAGGTCACCGGTGCCGATCAGGGCCTTATCCGCGCGGGAGGCCAGATAGCCGCCCATCAGCGCGAACATCCCCATCGCGATCCCACCCCAGACACTGGTGCGTTCCACGACCCGGGCACCGCGGTCGATTTTGGTGCGGTCCAGCCAGTACGGGTCCGTCTCGACCTGACCGAAGAATGCCGTCAATTCGGCGGGTGCATGCGGCACCGCATCGATTCCGCGCTCCACGGCGACTTCGAACATCCGCCGGCCCTCGCCGACCGGCAGCCGCTTGAACATGGCGACCACACCGTCCGCGAGCGGATCCCCGACCTGCGCGAACCGGCGGAACGAATCCCGCTGCGCCGCGGTACAGCGCAGATCGCCCGGTGCCAGCACCGGCACCGCGTACCGGAAGGGGAACTCCGTGAACAGTGGCGGAGTGGGCAGCAGTTGGTTGTCATGCGTCATTGCATTTCACCCATCGGAAGAGAGGTTCGCGCCCAAGCCGAGCACATCTGACAAGACCGTCTCACAAATTCGAATATCTGGCAAGGATCCATGCCAGAATGGAGCGGCGAACCATCTCATCGAAGCGACCCACAGCTGACAGCCCATTGCCTCACCGATCGGACGTGCGGCGCGGTAGCGAGGACGGAATCAGCAGGGCGATAGCGAGCATCGAAGCGCCCAGCAACGCGACCGTCGTCGACATCGACAGCCACAACGTGGCGATGGCGGCGAACCCGAAGACCGCCAGTGCGACAACCTCCGCAGCGAGACCCGACACCGAGGTGACCGTCGCCCGCGCCGGACCTTCGATCGCGTCCTGCAACCGAGCCCCCGCCACCACACTGGCGTTGTAGACGATGCCGTAGGAAACACCGATCGCCGTAAATCCCACACCCGCGAGCACATACACCGCACCCGGCCAGCGGACGGCGAGACCGGCGATCACCGCACCGCCGACGAACAGCACACCACCCAGCCCCACCGCGATCGCCATGACACGCGCCGACATGCCCTCGGTGCGCCCCGCCAACACCGAACCCACCAGCGAACCGACAACCGTGATACCGACCAAAACCGGCACCACCGCCGTCTCCACCCCAACCTCCTGAGCGAGCAATGCGAAGTACTCATCGAAGGCCGTAACCCCCGACAGCAGCGCCCCCAATGCCACGACATTACGCACGGCACGCACCCGAATCGCCTCCCCCACACCGGTTCGCAGCATGTTCAGATACGTCGCGAACGGCCGCGACTCCGTCGAGATCGACGCCTGCGCGATCACCGACTCGCCACTCAGGGCGACTGCTCCTCGCGATATCTCGGATGACCCAGCCGAATCCTCGTCTTCCAGCTCCTCCACTGCCACCGCCGACACAGCCTTCGGCGCGCTCGGCAAGGACAGACCGACCAGCGTGTGCACCGCCGCGAACGCCACACTGCACCAGCCGAGCAACGGATAGCCGCCCCAGATATACAACGGCGTCGCACCGAGGATGGCGATCACGATCGCGGCTTCCGACGCTGCCCTCGCATAACCGATGACGCGCGGATACGCCCGCTGCTCATTGCGGGCGACGAGTTCGTCGTAGAGCAATGCCTCGAACGTCCCGGACATCAACGCGCCCGAAGTACCCCACAGTACGAAGCCGACCGCGAATCCCAGGTAGGTCGGCAGCAGTGTCCAGCACGCGAAACCGGCGGTCAGCAGCACACCGCCCGTGACGAGCAGCCCACGCCGTGACACCGTATCGGCCCAGGCACCCGATGGCACCTCGAGCAGGAACGCGGTCGCCGACCACATTGCCAGCAGAGAAGAGATCTGCCCGGTGCTCAGTCCATGATCGGCGAACAGCACCGCGTACAGCGCATACAGCGGAATCAGATCACCGATGCCCTTGAAGAGCACCGCCCGCACCGTAAGCCCGCGCAGACCGATCCCGCGGGTCAACGACCTATCGAATCAATAGCCGTAGATAAGCAAACGCATACCGTCAGCCTGCCGATCTGTCCCCCAGCCCGTCAAGCGATTTTCAGCCGAGCGGTAGCCATCCGTTGGCGGTATGCAGGTCCCCGTCACCGAGTTTCCGATCATTGAGCCCAGGACCGACTCGACCCTGATGCTCGTTCAGATCGGTGATCAGCTCCGAGACCGGATGTGAATCGCTGTAGTGATAGCCCTGGGCGAGCGCGAAACCGAGTTCGGTGAGCACCGCCGCCTGGTATTCGGTCTCCACGCCTTCGGCGATCACCTGCAGGTCCAGTGCACTGCTCAGTGCTGCGATCACACCGAGCAGCGGCGGTGCGGGTGAGTCCGAACGGATCGCGGCGACGAAGGACTGGTCGACCTTGAGGATGTCGCTGGGCAGGGTGGCCAGGCGACTCAGCGACGAATAGCCCGTGCCGAAGTCATCGATCGCGATGCGCACGCCGCGCTCGCGCAGAATATGCAGATTGCCGATGGCCGTTTGGGATTCGGCCGCCAACTCGCTCTCGGTCACCTCGAGCACCAGTTGGTCGGCGGGCCAGCCGGTGCTGGCCAGGATATTGGCGACGCGGTCCGCGTAACCGGTCTCGGCCAGTTCCAGGCCGCTGACATTGACATTCAGCGTCAGATCGAGTTGCGCGAAGGTTTCCTGCAAACGAGCCGCGTCCGCACACGCCCGGCGCAATACCAGCTCGTCCAGATCGGAGATGAGGTCGTATTCCTCGGCAACCCGGATCAGCCCCTCGGTGGTGACATCCGGCTGCGCACTCGACGACCAGCGCAGCAGCGCCTCGACACCGACCGCCTTACCGCCGCCCTCGGTCAGGCTGACGATCGGCTGGTAGTGCACATCGAGCGCGCCACGGTCGATCGCCTCGCGCAACTCGACCGCCAGCGGCAACTGTCGCGACGACTCCAGCACCGTCCGATTGCGCCCCGCCTGCTTGGCCCGGTACAGACCGACATCGGCCCGACTCACCAGCAGCGAACCCGACTCACCCGGCTGCCATGAGGTGACTCCGGCCGAACACCCGGTGGTCACCGATGCCCGCAACTGCTCGGTCAGCAGAATCGCCGCCTGCTCGGTGGTATTCGGCAACAGCAGCGCGAAGGCGTCACCGCCGTAGCGAGCCAGTCGCTGGTCCGGCGCGAGCAATTTCGACCAGGTATCGGCGACCCGCTGCAGCACCGCATCGCCCGCGCGATGGCCGAGGTGATCGTTGATCTTCTGGAAGCGGTCGAGGTCGACGAGCACCAAGGCCAGGCCCTGGCCGGTGCGGGTGGCGGTTTCGATCGCGGCGTTCAACGCACGGTCGAAACCGCGCCGGTTGAGCAGTCCGGTGAGCACATCGATATCGGCCTCGGAGGCCATTCGGGTCAGGATGCCGACTACCACGCCGACTCCGAAGGTCACACCCGCCGGAATCAACCCGGACCACCATGGCAGTGTGGGATGCACCGGCCGCGTCGGCATCACCCACAGGCACATGACCATAGCGAAGGCTATGTGCGCGAATGCCTGTGGCCATGCGAAGAACAATGCGGCATCACAGGCAATGAATACATAGAACGAGGCGAGACTGATCGCGCCGACGGTATTCGGGAACGCGTATACCGCGATCGTCACCAATACCGTCGCTATCGCGACATAACCATGGTGAATCCCATGCGGCAACCGCGGACCCCAGCCGAGCAGGCTGAGTCCGAGCAGCAGCGCCACCGCGGCGGCGGTACCCACCAGTGCTCGGTTGCCCTCGCTGCCCGGGGCAATTCCCGTGATCAGCAGGCCGAGCGCGCCCCCCATTACATAGAAGGCTCCGGTGGTCCGGGACATGACCATCGCCGTCGCCAACGCAGACGCGGCCCGCACCCGGGTTCGGGTATCGCCGCGAGACCCGATTCCTCGCACGGGGAATAGCCTAGACATAGAAATTACCTACAGTTGCCACATCCTGTGAATCCGGCATGGCGAACCCCTAGCTATTTACCTGTAGGCAATGTCGGACGGGCTATTTCGAGGTGTTTATCGCGGCGGTGTCAGCACCTCGGTACCGACGAACGGTACCAGCGCGGCGGGCACCCGGACAGAACCGTCGGCCTGCTGATGGTTTTCCAGAATCGCCACAATCCAGCGGGTAGTCGCGAGCGTACCGTTCAAAGTGGCTGCGATCTGCGGCTTTCCATTCTCGTCGCGATAGCGCACAGCGAGGCGGCGGGCCTGGAAGGTGGTGCAGTTCGAGGTCGAGGTGAGCTCGCGATAGGTCTGCTGGGTTGGCACCCAAGCCTCGCAGTCGAATTTGCGCGCTGCCGAACTGCCCAGATCGCCCGCGGCGACATCGATGATTCGATAAGGCACCTCGACGGCCGCGAGCATGTCCTGCTCCCAGGCGAGCAGGCGCTTATGTTCGGCCGCGGCCTCCTCGGGCGTGGTGAACACGAACATTTCGACCTTGTCGAATTGGTGCACCCGGATGATGCCGCGGGTGTCCTTGCCGTAGCTGCCCGCCTCGCGCCGGAAACACGACGACCAGCCCGCATAGCGCTTCGGACCGGCGCTCAGGTCCAGGATCTCGTCCGAGTGGTAGCCCGCCAGCGGCACCTCCGACGTGCCGACCAGGTACAGCTCGTCCTCCTCGAGGTGGTAGACCTCGGCACTGTGCTGACCCAGGAATCCGGTACCGGCCATGATCTCCGGACGCACCAGCACCGGCGGAATCATCATGGTGAACCCGTTGGCCACCGCCTGCCGCGCGGCGAGTTGCAAAAGACCCAGCTGCAGCAGCGCACCGTAACCGGTCATGAAGTAGAAACGCGCGCCCGAAACCTTGGCGCCGCGTTCCATATCGAACAACCCGAGTGACTCGCCGAGCTCCACGTGGTCCTTGGGCTCGAAGTCGAATTCCCTTGGTGTACCGATGGTCTCCAGCACGATGTAATCGTCCTCGCCGCCCGCGGGGGCGCCTTCCTGGACCACATTCGAGATGGCCCGGTGCGCGGCGTCCATATCGGCATCGGCGGCGTGCTGGGCGACCTCGGCCTCCTTGACCTTCGCCGACATCTCCTGCGCCTGTTCCAGCAGGACGGACCGTTCCTCCGGCTTCGCCTTGCCGATCAGCTTGCCCATCGCCTTGTGCTCGGCGCGCAGGTTATCGGCGTTGGCCACCGCCGCACGGCGCGCCGCGTCCGCCTCGAGCAGGGCGTCGACGAGGGCGGGGTCTTCGCCGCGGGCGCGTTGCGAGGCGCGGACCGCGTCGGGGTTGTCCCGCAGGAATCGGAGGTCGATCATGGGTGACCAGCCTAATGGTCGCGATATTGCGGTTTCACGCCGATATCCCAGGATGCGGACCGGCGGGCGGGGTCCGCGCGCATAGTTGGCTTGTGGGCACGCCTTTCGACGAAACCGCTATTGATAATGCAGTTGCCGATCTGGTCGCGGGTGAGAGAACGTGGGCACACACCCCGCTGCGGCGCCGCCGCGAACTTCGCGACGATATCCACACGCGCACCGGCCGCTTCTCCCACGAATGGGTGCGCGCGGCGCGCACCATCTAGGGTCTGGATCCGGACTCGCCGCTGGTCGGCGAGGAGTGGATGTCGGGTCCGATGACGCTGCTGCAGGCCACCACCGCGCTGTCGGCCACGCTCTCGGCGTTGGAGCAGGGGCGTAGTCCGCTCGACGGGGTCGAACTCGCCGAGGCGCCGGGCCAGCGGGTCGCGGTGCCGATTCTGCCGCTCGATTTCTACGACAGATTGCTGCTCAGCGGTTTTCACGGCGAAGTGTGGCTGCGTCCCGGCATCGACGCCGATACCGCGCGCCGGCGCGCCGGACTCGCCCAACTCGATCCCACCGCGACCGGCGGCGTCGGCGCGGTTCTCGGCGCGTGCAATATCACCTCCAACGCAAGCTGACCGAGTTCTACGCGAGCGCCGATCCGGCGCGGTTGCCCGGCCTATTCCTGTCCACATTCCGCGGCTGACGCGCCTGGCATGGGTACGACCGGGGCGCTTCGGATCGATTCGTCCAGGTCGTAGCACCAGCGAACAGACGCTGACATGATGGACCGCGATGTCTGCTGATGATGTGACCAAGGACGCGTACGAATCCGACCTGCCCTCGGGCGAGTCGTCGCGCGCGGAATCGTTCCCGCAGTCGGTGATCATCGACCGCGACGCCGTCGCCGACGGCAAGCTGCATCTGTCCGCGCCGAAGTTGCGTTGGGTATTGCTCGCCGCGGCGACGGGCGCCGTAATCATCTCGTTGGTCGGTCTGTTCATCACCGGCTACGACAACGACAAGCGGCTCGAGGCACACAACCCTGGTTCGCCCGGCCAGACCGCCTTGGACAAGGAGTTCGGCACCGCGGCCCGGGGCGACTGCCTCAGCTGGACCAAACAGGACCGTGGCGATCTGGTGAAGGTCGCCTGCTCCAACAAGCACCTGTTCGAGGTCGCGGCCGATGTCGATATGGCCAAATATCCCGGCGTGGAATTCGGTCCGGGCTCCCGCTTTCCGGACTCGTTGCGACTGACCGAACTCAAGGAAGAGCACTGCACCCCCGCCGTCGAGCAGTATCTGAACGGCAAGTTCGATCCGCGCGGTCGCTATGTGGTCGGCCTGATGTACCCCAGTCCGGACGGGTGGAAGCACGGCGACCGAACGCTGCGCTGCGGACTCCAGTTCTCCGGTAGCACCGGTACCCCGCTGCCGACCAGCGGCGCGGCCACCGAACACGATCAGTCGAAGATCTTCGAGCCGGGCACCTGCCTCGGCATCAATCAGAATCTGCCCTCCGATCCGGTGGATTGCGCACAGGCGCACGCCGTCGAGATCGTGTCCACCGTCGACCTCGGCCAGCACTTTTCCGGCGGTCCGCCCACCAAGGACGACCAGGACAAGTTCATGGAGGACGAGTGCGGCCGGGCAACCAACGACTATCTCGGCTCACCTGATGCGGTGCGCAATAAGACGCTGACGGTGTTCTTCGACTACCTCGACGCACGCAGCTGGCTGGCGGGCAGCCACAAATTGGACTGCATGATCGGAAAGGGCACCGACCGTGAGGGTTTCGCGCCGGTCACCGGATCGGCGAAGGGCGACATCCTGATCAACGGCCAGGCTCCGGTGCCGCCGCCGAACTCTGGTCGCTCGACTCCTGCCCCACTACCCGGCGCCGCGCCGCTGCCACCACAGCCACAACCGCGCTGATGGCGGTGACCATGTCCGCGGACCGGTTCGAGGAGCTGGTCGGCGATGCGCTCGATCTCATTCCGCCCGAATTGGCCCGCGCCATCCACAATGTGGTCGTGCTGATCGAACCGCGCAATCCGGAGGATCCACATCTGCTCGGGCTGTATCACGGAATCGCGTTGACCGAGCGAGATAGTCACTACGGCGGCTCGCTACCCGACACCGTAACCGTCTATCGCGAGGCGATTCTCGATATCTGCGGCGATGAGCGCGAGGTCGTCGAGGAGGTCGCAATCACTGTGATCCATGAGATTGCACACTATTTCGGCATTGACGAAGACCGGTTGCATGAGCTGGGATGGGGCTAGTCTTATCCAAGTTGTGTTCGGGCTCGGCTCGACGAGCGCGAAACCAGCACGGATGACCGGAAGAAACTTGGGGATTCGATGGAACCGATCGCGTTGCTGTCGCGTCCTATCACTCGAAGGGGGAATTCTCGTGGTTCCGCCCCACAGCCACTAGAAGGAGTCGAGTCATGGTTGGACATGTACTGATCTCGCCCGAGGCCATTCTCGCCGCGGCGGCCGAACTCGATCTGGTCGCCGAGCGGCTTTCCGCAGCGTCCATGATCACCGCACCGGCGACGCACGTGATCCCGTCCGGCACCGAAGAGGTGTCGCTCGTGGCCGCCAGCCACTTCAACCAGGGCGCGGTGACCCACGATCATTCCGTCGCCCAGGGCATTCTCGAACTGCACCATGCTGCACAGACACTGCGCATGCAGCTGGCGCAGCATATCGCCGGCGATGTCGTGCGCGCCGCTGGAGTCAACGCCATACAGGTCTAGCCGGCACGGCTGTCCTCAACCACCATTCAGACATTCAGGGGAGTTATCAGCATGGTTGCAGGAGTCACCGGGGTCGTGTGGATCGCCCGGCCATCCGAAATCAATTCCGCCACCCTTCACGCGGGCGCACACGCGATCCCGATTTCAGCCGCCGCTACCGCGTGGGGCGCGCTCACCGCCGCCTGGGTCGATGCGACGACCACCGTTGCCCGCGTCATGGCCGAGCTCGGCGTCGGCATGCAGGGCATCAACGGTATCGCCGCGCTCGGCAAGCTGACCGGCTTCCTCGGCTGGTCCGAACAGCAGGGTGTGCAGGCAGCGGCGATGGGCGGCAAGGCAGCGGCGAACGTCATCGCTTACGGCGTTGCCGCGCTCGCTATGCCGAGCCCGCCCGAAATCGCGGCCGTCAATGCCGCGCTGGTCGCTTCGACGAACCCGGCCGGCGCCGTCAGCGGCGCCATGGAGGCCGCCGAGGTCGCCAGGCACGCCATGGATATCCGCGCGGCGTTGGTGATGGACACCTACGAGGCTGCGACCTCGGCGATGGTGGCCACACCCGCCGACTTCTTGATGCCGCCGCCGATCGCCGCGGGCGCGGGCCAGGCCAACCCGAGCGGGACCGCCGATGCCGCGTTCGAAGCCCCCACCGACCCGATCTCGGCGGCGGTGGCCGCCGTGCAGGCGTTCGTATCGAACCCGGGTGTGGCCAGTGCCGCCACGCAGGCCGCGCAGGCAGTCGGATCGGTAGTCAGCACCGGTGTGTCAACGGTCGGCAGTGTGGCGAGCAATGCGGTCGCCGCCGCGACTACGAGCACGCCGATGGCGACCATGGCACCGATGGCGATGGGTGGCACGATGGCCGCGGCGGGCACTGCGGCCGCGACCCGTGCGGTCTCGTTCTCCGGCACCTCGGTCGGTGCGGGCAGCGCCCAGCTCAAACTGCCGGAAGGCTGGGGTACGGGCAGCGTGATCGGCGGTAACACCGCGACAGCGGCACCTCAGACGGTCGCATCTATCGAAGCCGCACCGGCCCGGTCGATCAGCAACAGCGGCGCCGGCAACCCGCTGATGGGGAACCAGGCCCGTGACGGCGAGGACGAGTCCGAGCACGACAGCAAGGTCGACCTGCGGGCCGATCACTTCACCGATGGCCGCTTCGCCGCCGACGGGGTGATCGGCGCCAACGCCGGGACGGTTGGGTGACCGTCCTCGGTTCTATCGGTGGCCCGTCCGCACTCGAGGCGGTTGTGCTGTCACCCGACGAGATCCAGTTTCTCCGCGAGAAGCTGGATCTCGATGACCTTCCGGTTGTGCTGAACGCGTACGCCCGCTTCGATAGTGTGCCCGCGCATCAGGCGGCAATGGCCGCCGCGGCCGCGTCGCTCGAACAACGGGACCTGCTGATCGACGGCGGGATTCAGCCCGACTTGGAGGACCGACTTCGGGTGCTGAACCGGCCGCACTGGATCATCACCATGCGGCTGATCGTCGACGGGTACGTGAGTCGTTTCTGTCTGGCGAAGGGCGACGATCTTTCGGTCGTGGCCCTTCGCGGGCAGGACTCGTATGTGATCGATGAAGTGGGAATCGACCTGGCGGGCACCGTAATAGCGGCGCTCGGCACGGCCCCGCCACTCGAGCTCTACGGGATGAACGCACCGACCGAGGAACTTGCGACGATCTTCGAGGATGTCGGCGATGCCACTGCCACCGCGCAACGACTTGCGAAGGTCGGCAATCCCGCGCAGGACGCGCAAACCATCGCCTCGGCCGTCGTCGAAATCCATTCGCACGCGCAGATCACGGCCGTGCTGTACGGGGACGGCACCCGTGACATCGTCGAGAACCACATCGCCGTATTCAACACTCGCAACGGGCGATTCATCTCGACGGCGAGCGTGGCCGACGACGGCACCAAGTGGTCGTCGCTGGCCAGCGGCACTCCCGCCCGACTGCGCGCCGCCGTGGAGGATCTGATCCATTCGTTGCCGGAGCGCGAAGAGTTTCCGAGGAATCCAAGGTTGGCCTGAGGGCGCATCCGCCGGGAAGAAATGCCCGCTATGCCGCTTCCTGATCTCGAGCCGATTGCGCGCGCTGCGCCAGATCGGCGCCGATCCGGTATGCCTGGTCGAGCAACTGTTCGTGAACCCGCGGTTCGTCGGTCTCGGTGCCGTAGAGAAACTTGATGGATGACTCGGCTATCCCACAGTAGCCGGCAATGCCGTGCACCATCTGGGTCATCATCGCCTCCTTGTATCGGCGCCGGTCGTAAGTGCCTTCATCGAGACCGGCAACTGCGATGAAATGCAAAGCTCTTACGGCACTCTGACCGCTTTCCGAGCTGGTCTCGTAGGCCCAGCCTCTGGCGAATACGCGGTCTATCCATCCTTTGGCCAAGGCAGGCATCGACCACCAGTGCACCGGGAAGAGGAGAGCGATTGCATCGGCCGAGTCGAGCAATTCCTGCTCACGCCTGACATCGGCGGGAACCTCGCCCCGCAGCCGGTGCACCGCCAGATCCTGCTTGCCGAAGATGGGATCGAATCCCGACTTTGTCAGATCATGTGTTGTGGCAGTGGTGTTTCCATCCGCCTGGATGCCTTGTTCAACTTCTCTGGCAATAGCCCAGGTAGCGGAGTCGTGGTCCGGGTGCGCAACCACTAGTACGACGTTCGGCCGACCGTCTTCGTTCGTCATATGGCCAAGCTAAAGTATGACACTAACGTCAATGTCAAGGAGTTTGCCGGGTGCGGATCAGCGATCTGAGTCGTATCACCGGCGCGAGCCCTCGGATGCTCCGTCATTACGAGGCCGCCGGTGTCCTCTCGCCTCGGCGGGATCCCAACGGCTATCGGCATTACCGCCCCGAGGATGTCAAGATCGTGAAGGATATTCGCTGCTTGCTGGCATCGGGACTGTCGCTGACCGAGTCCTACACGATGTTGCACATTGCGTGCACCGCCCCGTCCAGTGCATCCGAGGACGATCGCGATGCCGTGCTGCAGCAAATCGATGAGCGCACACGCCAATTGGACACCGCCATCGAACGACTCGTCGCCGAGAAGGCCAATCTGCTCGAGCTCCGCTCGGATATCGAGGCGGGCGGATAACACGAAGGCGAGCGGGGAGCATTGTGCCCCAAGGGGATTCAGCCCATGGGATCGTCGGCGGTGGGGGAAACCTCGTAGGCGAAGGGTGGAGTGAAGCGGCCCCAGCGGATGCATTCCCAGCCGCCGACGGGACGGGGGACGAGTTCGATGGTTTCGGTGTTGTCGAGATGGTTATTGGTGGTGAAGGGCGGTGCCACGCCGCTGAGGTTGCGGGAAACCAGGCGCATGGCGGCGCCGTGGCTGACCACCAGGATGTCGCCGTCGCCGCCATTGGCCAGGTATTTGGTGCGCAGGTCCTCGACGACCGGTAGGAAGCGGGCCAGGACGTCGTATCCGGATTCGCCGCCCGGTGGGCGTTCGGCGAGATCGCCTTCGTGCCAGGCTCGGTAGATCCGCTGGAAATACGAATGAGCTGCCTCGGTATTGAGGCCCTCCAGTTCGCCGACCTGCACTTCGTGGATGTCATCGAGCACCTCGACCGGTACGCCGGTCGCCGCCTCGATGTAGCCGGCGGTCTGTCTGGCGCGCAGCGCGGCCGAGCAGAACAGTGCCTTCGGCGGTCTCAGCAGACTCGAGCCGAATGTCTTCGCTTGGGCCGCACCGCGTTCGGTGAGCGGAAGGCCTGGGACACGGGTGTCCAAGATTTTGGCTACGTTGCCTTCGGTCTCGCCGTGGCGAACGAGTACCAGTCTGCCGGTCATAGGTCGGCCACCCCCTTACGCAATTGGGTCAGCCACTCGGCGGCCGGTTCATCCGAGGGCGGTGGGGTTCCAGTCGCCGAGGTCGCGGGCCAGGAACCGAGGAAACGGATCCGCGCCGTGCGGTGCAATGCCTTGAGTGCCTCGGCGACCGCGGTGTCGTCGATATGGCCGACGCAGTCGAGGTAGAAGCGGTAGGTGCCCATACCTGTTCGAGTCGGCCGGGATTCGATTCTGGTGAGATCGATACCGCGGGTGGCGAATTCGGCGAACGCGCGCATGAGTGAGCCCGGTTTGTTGAGCAGCTCGAGCACGATCGAGGTGCGATCCGCCCCGGTTGCGGGCGGCGCGACTCGGGGGCGGGTCACCAGCACGAAGCGGGTGATCGCCTGGTCGTGGTCGGCGACACCCGAAGCCAGTGCCGTCAAACCGAGGCGTTCACCGGCCAGCGCGGTGGAGACCGCGGCGTCGGCGCGACCCGCTGCGACATCCTCGGCGGCAGCCGCATTCGACGCCGAGGTGTACATCTCGACATCCGGCAGCGTGTGCGATACCCACAGCCGCACCTGCGCCCCGGCGACGGGATAGGCGGCCAGGGTGCGAACATCCGCGAACTCCGTCCCTGGCCTGGCCAGAATCGCGAAGCTCACCTCGAGTTCGGTTTCGGCGATAATCTGCAGCCGCGGTCCGATGGCCAGCGAATCAAGGGTCGCCGAAATGGAGCCCTCCACCGAACTCTCGATCGGCACGACGGCACCCTCGACATCACCGGATCGGATCAGGTCCAGCGCCGCACCTTGACTGGGCGCGGCAATCCGCTCGACCGGTCCGTCGAAAGCTTGCGAGGACTCGAGTTCGGCGAG
Source organism: Nocardia sp. NPDC050408 (assembly GCF_044458905.1). Taxonomy (NCBI): domain Bacteria; kingdom Bacillati; phylum Actinomycetota; class Actinomycetes; order Mycobacteriales; family Nocardiaceae; genus Nocardia; species Nocardia sp. NPDC050408. The sequence continues at coordinate 165,118 of NZ_JBITIL010000011.1, forward strand.
GGCCATCTCGGTAAAGGTTCCGGACGGCCCGAAGTACGCGATTCGCGGCACGGTTACGAGATTACTTGCGTGCGCTGAGGATGCTCAGAGTTCCAGCTAGATCGTCGGGCGCATCGGTTTCGATCGCCAGCAACACGCTGCGCGCCGCCTCAACGGCGGGCGGCTTCAACGAGGTCAGGAAGGTGATATCGGGCTGGGCCAGCGCCGCTCGAATATCCTCACCGCACAGCGCCGCAACCGTTCCCGCGACGATAGCCAGCGCCCGCTTCCCATCGGAGGTCCGCGCAATGAACCCGCCATCCGAGTGCGCGATCTCGACCAGGAATTCGGCGACCTCCCCATCGGTCACATCCGCGTCGAGAATCCGAATATCCGCCGCCGCGGTCCCCACCGCCCGCACCAGCCCGTCATCCAAACTCCGCCGAGCCGCCGACGGCGCCACCAACGAAAGCAACACCGGCTCCCCCGCCACCCCGTGCGCCGCCTGCACTCCATCCGCCATGCCTCCACCGTAGCCACGCCCACCGACGCACCTGGGGCCACCTGCGCACATCCAGCTGCTCGCCACCCGGCCGCCCCTCGACATGTATCGACCTTGCTCGCGCGGGTGGAGTCGCCGTGTGCGGCCCTTCGTCCAGCAGGCCGAAGGTTCTTCTCGTGGAGGGCGATCTCGGACGGCCGGGCGATAGTGAGTTCGGCGCTCACGGTCCAGCCCGGCTGACCGACGCCGACGGAAACGTCACTGCGAATACCGGGGCGTCCGGCTACGGGCTGCCCCATCGAATCGGAGTTGAACCGATGAGGCACCACGACCGTCGACCATCCCATACGCCAGGCCGCCGCTGAACCTCCCGCGGCCGATCGCGAGTTTGCAGAACAGCTGAACCGGGGGCCGTCTCAGCGAAATGACGTCGTCAGCTGAACGCGGACGTGCGGTCTACGCGCTCTCTTCTGCCCGCTCGCGAAGGACTCCCGCAAGGGCTGGGACGCACACCGTCGGTGCGGCGACAGGTCGAGATCGAGGGGGATTCGAGGCTGGAGCGCTTGCGGAAAGCGGGAGCCTGACTTAGCTTAGGGTAACCTAATTACACCGCGTGACTCGGAGGTCTGCATGCTGAAGCCGACTGTTGCACCGTCTACCGCTGAGCGGGTTCGCAGTGCATGTGCCCATGCGGAGCAGGCGGTGTTGGCGATGCCGGGCATCGACCCGACGCCGATTTCGGTGCATCACGTGCGGCAGTGCGGAGATGCGGTGATCGCGGTGTCGACCGCGTCCATGGCGGCGGTATTGGCCGGGAATTCGGGGGAGAGCGGTGCACCGGCGGTGCTGGAGCTCACTGATCACGCGCCACTGCCGCTGCGGGAACCGGTGCGGGCGCTGGTGTGGCTGCGCGGGTCGGTGCGGGCGGTGCCGACACAGGCGCTGCGGGCGCTGGCCTCCGAGGTCGCCAGAGATTATCCGCATCCCGACCTGCTCGATGTCGGCTACAGCTCGACCCTGTTACGCGTGATGATCAACTCCGCGGTGCTGGCCGATTCGACCGGCGCCGAATCCGTCTGCGTCGACGAACTCCGACTGGCCCAACCGGACCCCTTCTGCGCACTGGAATCGGCCTGGCTGCAGCATATGGACACCGACCACGCCGACATCATCGCCCAACTCGCCCGCCACCTCCCGCCCCGCCTGCAGACCGGCGCCGTGCACCCACTGGCCATCGACCGCTACGGCGTGACCCTGCGCATCGAAGGCCACGATGGCGACCACGACTTCCGCCTCCCGTTCAACTCCCCCGCCGACGACATCGAATCCCTCAGCCGCGCTGTACGCACCCTCGCAGGCTGTCCCTTCCTGAACGGCCTGCGCCGAATCTGATGCGGACCGCCGGCCTGCGCCAGGTACCGAAACCCGGTGCACCGCAACCCGCCCCGCAGGTACACCGCAGCGAAGATCACCCGCCTCGACCGTCAGCAGCGACGCACCTCACCGAGCAGACGCGTACCAACCCAACCGGCAGCACCGGACAGGGCCACCATCTCGGGCGGCCACGCTTCGCCGGTGAGGCGAGACCCAGCAAGCGACCCGGTGGCCAGTGCAACCGATCTTGAACCAGCAACGATGCGGTCTGCAACCCGGATTCGCTGCGCCACCCCGAACCGCTGATCGAACACCACCACCATCCCCGACGGCGGCCACAGCGGCCACGCCTCGCCAGTGAGGCGACACCCAGCAAGCGACCCGGTGGCCAGTGCAACCGATCTTGAACCAGCAACAATGCCGTCCGCAACGCGAATTCGTTGCGCCATACCTGTTGGTCGCAGGCTGCGGCGGTGCGGCGACTCCGCGCCCGCCCGGCATGGTGGTGGTGTTCGATCAGCGGATCGGGGGTGACCGCGATCGCGATGACAAAACCACTGATCAACCCGACGCGTCCCGCACAGCACACGCCGGAACGGTGCGGGCAATAGATTCGGACGCATGCGTGCTGAGACCGGTGCCGGGGACGAGCCCGAGCTGACCGATCGGGAGCGGATTGGGATTCGGCTCGAAATCCTGGTCGTGCTGGTGGTGACGTTCGGGCTGAGTGGTTTGAATGCGGCGCTGTCGTTGCTCGAGAGTGCGCTGTCGCCGGGCGGGGTGGGCGGGCAGACGGTCGCGCTGAATCCGACGCGGGCGGCGCAATCGACCATCGACCTGCTGTTCCAGCTGCTCAGTGCCTTGCGGCTGGCCGGGTGGGGGGCGCTCGGGCTGTATCTGTTGTGGCGCAGCGGGAGCGGGCCGCGGATGGTCGGGTTGGCCAGGGTCCGCTGGCGTTCCGATGTGCTGCCGGGGCTGATCCTCGCGGCGATCATCGGGCTGCCCGGGCTCGGGCTGTATTTGACCGCACATGCGCTGGGATTCAGCGTGACGATCGTGCCGAGTTCACTCGGTGACCATTGGTGGCGCTTGCCCGCACTCATTGTTTCCGCCTGTGCGAATGCGGCGGCCGAGGAGCTCCTGGTGGTGGCCTATCTCATTACCCGATTGCGCAGGCTCGGCTGGTCGGAGAACCGGTCGCTGCTGGCCTCGGCACTGCTGCGTGGGAGCTATCACCTGTATCAGGGCTTGGGCGGCGGGCTCGGCAATCTGGCCATGGGGGTGATTTTCGGCCGGTTCTGGCAGCGCACCAACCGGCTGTGGCCGCTGGTGCTGGCCCACGCGACGATCGACGCGGTCGCCTATATCGGCTATACATTGCTACGCGGTCACGTTTCCTGGTTGCCGTAACATCCGCGGGTCCGCGCGACGAATTTATCGACGAGCGCTCACCCCGAGCGCACCCACTTCCGGCCGCTCGTCAAGCCCCCCGACGGCCCTCGAACAGTAGAGTCTGTGTGATGAACGGCGACGACCCCCAGCGCTACGACCGGACGCGCCGGGTGCCGCAACCCTTCGGAAATCCCGGTGCGCCGTCCATGCCGCCGCAGCGGCGCGAACCACATCCGCCGGGTCGTCGCGGACCAGGTCCGGATCCGAGGCATGTCGACCCCACCAAGGTCATCCGCCGCGACGGATCGGATTCCGCACAGCCACTGGCATATTCGCAGGTACCGCCCGAAACGCGAATGCCGCTACGCAGGCCGCCCCATGCGCCGACGCAGCAGCCGCAGCCGTACCGGGAGCCTCGTGGCGTCCCCGGCTATGCGCCGCCCCAGCAGCCGGTTCCTTACCAGGCCCCGCAGAACTTGCGTCCGCGCCGCGAGGTCCCCCCGCCGCCACCCTCCTTGCCGCCGTCGCGCCGGGAACGCGAACCCGGCCCACCGCGCCGCCGTCGCAAACTGCACCTGTTCCGCTGGTTTCTCGTGCTGTTGGTGGTGCTGGTCCTCGCGGTGGTCGGCGCGGTAATCAAACTCGACGGCTCGCTCAATCGGATCGATGCACTCGCAAATTACTCCGACCGCGTCGGCGATACCCCGGGCACGAACTGGCTGCTCGTCGGCTCCGACGGCCGGGCTGGGCTCACTCCCGATCAGGAACAGGAACTCGCCACCGGCGGTGAGGTCGGACCCGAGCGCACCGACACGATCATGCTCGTGCATATCCCGAAGTCGGGTTCGACCACGCTGGTCAGCCTGCCGCGCGACTCGTATGTGGGCATTCCGGGCCACGGCAAGGACAAACTCAACGCCGCCTTCGCCTTCGGCGGTGCGCCGCTGCTGGTGCAGACCGTCGAAACCGCCACCGGCGTGCACATCGATCACTACGTGCAGATCGGGTTCGGCGGCTTCGCGGGCATCGTCGATACCCTCGGCGGCATCGATGTCTGTGTGCCTAAGGCCATCGACGATCCGCTCGCGGGCATCAATTTGGCGGCTGGGTGCCAAACCCTGGACGGTCCGCAGGCCCTGGGCTTCGTTCGCAGCCGTGCGACCGCCCTCGCGGATATCGACCGGATGAACAACCAGCGCCTGTTCATGGCCGCCCTGCTGAAAAAGGCGACCAGCGCGGGCACGCTGGCCAATCCGTTCACGCTGTGGCCGCTCACCAGCGATACCGCGAAATCGTTGAAGGTCGATAAGGGCGATCACATCTGGAATCTGGGCCAGCTCGGCTGGGCGATGCGCGGCGATACCGTGGCGACCACCGTCCCGATCGGCGGCTTCACCGATACCGATAGCGGAAATGTATTGCTGTGGGATAAGCAACGTGCGGGTCAATTCTTCGATGACCTCGCCAAGGACCAACCGATCCCGGACGATCTGCTGACGAGGTAGCGTCGGGCGTATGCCAGATACCGATGCCGACGAGCCGTTCCCGGACCTGCTGCGCGACCAGATCCGTCGTGGCTTCACCGCCTCGCAGCAGTATCTGGCGGCCGCGGTCTACTTCGATTCGAAGCGCCTTCCGCAGTTGGCCGGGCACAGCTACGGCAAGTCCGCCGAGCACCGCTCGCATGCCCTGCGCATGGTGCAGTACCTGCTGGACCGCAATCTGGAAGTGCAGGTCGGCGGCTTGGACGACGTGCGATCCAGTTTCGAATCACCGCGCGGCGCCGTCGTTTTCCTGCTGGAATCCGAGCGCGCCCGCAATGCGCAGATCACCGAGTTGGCCAGCACCGCGCGGGCGGCGGGCGACTACCTCGGCGAGCAGTTCATCCAGTGGTTCCTCAAGGAACAGGTGGAGGACGTCGCCGGGATGACCACCCTGCTGACGGTCATCGACCGTGCCGCGGGCGATCTGTTCGACGTCGAGGACTTCATCTCGCGCGAGCTGCGCACCACACCGCGCGCCGATATTTCCGCCCCGAGAATGGCGGGTGCGGCCAAAAATTAATTAGGCAATACTAGCCTCAATAAGGCTGCACTTGGATGACACGCGGCTTGACCAGCGCTAATGTCGCAACCATGTCCAGCCATCCGGAGTCCCCACGCAGCAAATTCCACGGCCTGCTCCACGATCAGATCCGGCACGAATTCAATGCCGAGCATCAATACATCGCGATCGCGGTCTGGTTCGACAATGCAGATCTGCCGCAGCTGGCCAAGCGTTTCTATGCGCAGGCGGTCGAAGAGCGTAATCACGCGATGATGATCGTGCGGTACTTCTTGGACCGGGATATCAGCGTCGAACTTTCCGGTATCGACGCCGCGAAATCGCATTTCGAGAATGCTCGCGAACCGATCGCACTGGCCCTCGCGCAGGAAAAGAACGTCACCGACCAGATCATCCAGTTGGCGAGCACGGCTCGCGAAGAGGGCGATTACCTGGGCGAACAGTTCATGCAGTGGTTCCTGAAGGAGCAGGTGGAGGAGGTCGCCAATATGACGACCCTGCTCACCATCGCCGATCGCGCCGGGGCGAATCTGTTCGACCTCGAGGATTTCGTCGCTCGGGAAATGAGTGGTCCCAGCGACGCTTCCGGCGCTCCTTCTGCCGCGGGCGGCAGCGTTTAAATTCGCGATTCATCGGGGCCGGCTCGTCGCGACGAGCCGGCCCTGTCGCTATGAATCGAGCGGGGTCGCAACCCCGCGGTCCGCATTACGGTTTATGCGGCACTCAATGAGCTGAGCAGCGTCTTGAGCAGCGTCAGAATGACTTCCATGATGGTCCTACTTTCCTCATCTTTCGGTGAGACTTCGCTCACCACCACCAGCTTTCGGTGATGCAGAGAACCTAACCGAGCAACGATCAGAAAGGAGGATGTTTCACAAAATTCTTCGTGGCTTTTTCGAAATCACCGCAGAGTGATCTGACGCGACCGCAGCCCGTCTCGGGAACGGCGCTCGTCCGCCGAGAGCGGAGCCTCATCGGCCAGCGCTGCCGCCAGGCGCTCCCCGAATTCGATCGCCGGTTTGGTCCACTCGCTGGCGTGCAGTTCCGGATCCAGGTCGAAGACCGGCACCAGCAGGCCGTGCGTGCGGAAGGAGCCCGCGAACCGGGAACCCTCGCCGAGATGCAGTCCGCCCGACGCGTGCAGCCGCGCCAGCGCCAGCATCAGCTCGTCCTCGTTCTCCGGGCGCACCCAGCGCAGATGTGCCTTATCACCGGCATCGACCCACCAGCCCGCACCGATCGAATCGCCGAGATCCAGTCGCGCGGACGGCATTATCGCCTGCTTGGCCTGTTCGATGGTCGCGGCGACCTGCGGATCAGGTTGCACACCCTCGGGGACCCACCAGTCGAAGTCCTGGTGCACGGTCAGTTCCAACTGCGCGTCCGCATCGATCACATCGGCCAAACGCGGTCCGCCCTCGACACTTTCGGCCGCGGTCAGCGATTCGCCGGGTTCGGCGGACTGTGTCCACAGAATCGTCGCCGCGATATCGGCGGCCGGATCCGGACCCTGGAATTGCACCTGCGTGGCGACGTATCCGGTCGGCGGCTCGCCCGCCCGCACCATTCCGGCGACCGCGCCCGGCAATACCGTGGCCAGCACGACGGAACGCTCCGCCGCGATATCGGACGACAGCGGCAGCGTCGCGGTCGCCGACGGCACGAATTCGCGCAGCGCGACCAGATCGCACTCCGCTGCCAGCCCCTCGAACGGACGCGCACCGGACTGCGCCGCCTGCAGTTCCAGAGCCGCCCGCCGCTCGGCGAGACGCTGGGCCCGGTTCCCTCCGGGCTTCGGACTATTGCGCTTGCTTTTACCCACGGCAGGTCAAACTACAGTGGCTGTGTTCGATTTGCCGCGCCTGCCGGCGCGGCGTGTTCGCGGCCCCCTGGCGTCTCGCGAACGGCCACTCGTAAGACTCGCTCCGTCGTGGTCGCCCGAGCGGTTCGTTCGTCCTCGGCTATGCGCTCGCCCAGCGGTGGAAACCGATTCGACTCAGGCAGCCGCGAGCAGGGCCTTCGTGCGGGCCGGGTGGTTGGTGGCTACCCAGCTGACGCCCAGGTCGGCGCACAGGCGCACATCGTCGGGATCGTCCACCGTCCAGCAGTAGGTGGCGCGGCCCGCGGCGGCGGCCTTGTCGACGAGGTCCGGATGGTCGCGCAGAGTTTTCACCGAGGGACCGACGGCGGTGGCGCCGACCGTGGTCGCGGCACTGCCGCCCAGGTAGCGCGATGATTCGCCGAGCAGGACCGTTGGCAGCAGCGGTGCCGAACGCCGGATCCGCCAAACCGCGGTGGCCGCGAACGACATGACGACCGCGCGGGAGTGATCAGCGGAGGCGGGGGTGGCGATGCCGTAGCGCTGGAGTTCGGCGAGCAGCTTGTTCTCCACCAGCGCGCCGTAGCGCACCGGATGTTTGGTCTCGATGAACAGCTTGGTCGGCCTACTGCGCCAATCGAGTACCAGCTCGATCAGCTCGCTGAGGGTCAGTACCGATGCGGGTGCGCCATCGGACCCGAAATCGAGTCCCCCGAGTTCGTCCAGGGTCATTTCGCTGACCAGTCCGGTGCCCGAGGAAGTCCGGTCCACGGTGCGGTCGTGCACGCAGACCAGATGGCCGTCCCTGGTCAGCCGGACATCACACTCCACGCCATCGGCGCCCTCCTGCAGCGCCAGCTCATACGCGGCGAGCGTGTGTTCCGGGCGCGCCGCCGACGCTCCCCGGTGCGCGACGACGAACGGTGCGCGACTGCCCTGGCTCACTTGGCCAAAACCTCCTCATGCTCACGGTGCGGTGTACTTGTTTCGAGCGCGACCGGCTCGGGCTGCTTCGACGCGCCGCCACCGGGCTGCACCGGTTCGATGACGGGCACCGCCGGATCGACGGCGATCACCCACCGGCGCGCGATCCTGGTGCGGCCGAACAGATCACGACCGCTCATCGACCGCTGCACCCAGAGGGTCAGCACCGCGACCCCGGCCGCGACCAGATCGGTGAACCCTGTGAACAGCACACTGTCCGCCTTGGCCTGCAGGGTATCCGCGGTCCGCCACAACAGGGCCGCCACCGTGCAGCCCGCGCCGAGCACCCAGCCCACCCACCAGATGCGCACGGCCCGCAGTGTCCGCGGAGCCGGACGCACAGCGACCGTCTCGGTGAGAAAAACACCGGGCCACAATAGATTCACCCCCGGTATCAGACAGCCGAGCGCGAGCGTCCGGGCCAACCGTGGGTCGCGGCGGCCGACCGCGGCGAAGGCGGCCCGACGCGTTTCGATCAACCAGCCGAGCATCGCGATCGCGGTGATCAACCCGAGTGTGAGCCCGAGCAATGCGGAAAGCCACACCATGGCATCGGAGATGTGTAGCAGCCATGACGGGATCAACCGGGTGCGGTTGCGCAGGAGGATCAGATAGCGCCCGAGTTCGGCGCAGGCGGCGACCGCGAAAACCGCCGCGGTCGCGATGAGTAGCACACCGGCCCGATTGGTCAGCCGGTCCAGCGGACGTTGTGGCGCAGGCGCGGACTCGACCGGCGGATCCAGCAGGCCCCAGCGTGGAATCTGCTGGTAGCGCGGTGTTTCCACCGGTGGTCGCGGCCGACCCGAGCTCAGCTTGCGGCCGCGCTGATCGGGGCGGCGCGCCACCCATCGGTAATTGCGCCGCTCGGCGGGGGCATCGATGGGCGCCGGTGACAACAGCACGCCACGGCAGCGCGGGCACCAGTGCATCGGCGTTGTCTGCACCGCCCAGCGCGCGCCACAGCGCGCACAAGGTTGTACCGCCGTACTCACGGTGTCTCCTTTGCGGCACGCCCGGGCCCTCCGTGGTTACGCAGGCTGCCACCTCCGGGCCTGACGTTCATGCCGCGTGTCTCCTTTGCGGCACGCCCGGGCCCTCCGTGGTTACGCAGGCTGCCACCTCCGGGCCTGACGTTCATGCCGCGTGCCTCGCTCTCTTGCCTCAGTAGATCTTCGCCTGGTGATCGCCGTCGGCAACCAATGGTCGACCCACCCGCTGCCATGCCACCATGCCACCGCTGACATTGACCGCGTCGTATCCGATGTGCGCCAGGTACTTGACCACCTCGATGGATCGGCCGCCCTGTCGGCAGATCACATACAGCTGGGCGTCGTAATCGAGCTCGTCGACCCGGGCGGGCACGTCGGCCATCGGAATGTGGATCGCGCCCGGCGCGTGGCCGAGCTGCCATTCGTCGTCCTCGCGCACGTCGAGCAGAATCGCCGCCGGGGCGTCCGCGGCGACACGGTCGGTCTTATCGAATTCGTCCGGTACGGCTTCCACCGGCACCGACGACACTTCAGGGCTCGTCACGCTTCGATCCTGCCATGGGTGGCGCACCACGGGGCAGTTCCGGCCCCGCTAGGCCGGTGCCCCACGGGTACTTCACGGCCTCGACATCGGCACGTTACCTCGGGTATGTTCTGTGCTTCTGGTTCCCGTCCGATGCCCCGCTCCGGGGCCGCTTGTGCATACCTCGGTCAAAGTTATCCACATAATCCACAACTTGATCCACAGGCCACAGCTATCGAACAGCACACCGATCACAGGCGTTGACTACCAACCAGCTGTCGATCTACAAGGGATAATGCACTGAATCCGGCATCAGGCGGGCGATCCCGGAAGATTGCTGGATCGGGTCGCGGTACGAACGACCGATCCGGGACTCCCCTCCTTGCCATCCCGGAGCGGTCATTCGCCGCTGCTTCGGGATCTGAGGCTGTGCAGGTCCCGATATCTACTTGGACGCCGCCCATCACCGATCGGTTCCAAGAAAAATCGAGAACACCAGCGAATAACTGAAATACCGGGTTCCCGCAGGTGCTGTCGGTAGCCTGGGCGCATGGACGTGAGCAGGGGGCTACTCGACAAAATGGAAACAACATCACTCAACACCGCACTGTCCGAGGCCACATGCCTAGGCGTGCAGGTCGATACCGCGAACGCGCAACTGAGCCTCGACCTGGAGGTATTGACGCTTCCGGCCGAAGGACCCGCGCCCGAGGACTACCGCGTGAAGTTGACCTTCACCGGTGTCAGTCGAGTCGCGGCCTCGCTGCGCGTTCAGGAGTGGGACGATGTGGCGGCCAGGGTGCTGCCGCTACAGCTGGACAATCTGGACGCGGCAATCAGCAGCTTCGGCGGCGGACGACTGCACGGCTGGGAATTCATCGATGTGGACGACAGCAGCTGGGTGCACTGGGGTGAACTACTCAGCTTCGATACCCAGATCGCCTCGCACGCCGCAGCGCACGTACTCGAGTTCTCCCAGGAGGAAGGCATCGACCCGCGCGAACTAGACGTGCGGGTGTGGTTCGACGGCATCACGATTCACGATGCCAAGGGCACCGAAATCCCGCTGAAGGAATTCATCGCGGGCGGGGTGCGCTGGTGGAAGGCGCATGACGAGGGCGACCCGCGGACTATGCGCGCCGGAATCGTGCCGCAGCTGTAAGCATCCGCCAACCGCACACCCGGTCACCGGGTGTGCGGTTGTGTGGTTCAGGCGCCCAGTCCGACCGGACAGCTGACGCCGGTGGCGTGCACCGGGCAATAGCCGCCGGGATTCTTGGCCAGATACTGCTGGTGGTAGCTCTCGGCGTAGAAGAACTCGGGCAGCGCCCGCAGCGGATCCGTGCCGCCCTGTCCCGGCAATTCGGTGATCCCCGTGGTGATCTCGCCGTAGCCCGCCGCGGCCAGCCGTTCGCCGAAGGCCTGCGCGGTGCTGTGTGCGAGCCGCGCCTGCGCCGGGTCGACGGTGAAGATCGCCGAGCGGTACTGGGTGCCGCGATCGTTGCCCTGGCGCATGCCCTGGGTCGGATCGTGGTTCTCCCAGAAATGGCGCAGCACACCGGCGTAGTCGATGACTTTCGGATCGAAGACGATCAGCACGGCTTCGGTATGGCCGGTGCGCCCGCTACAGACCTCTTCATAGGTCGGGTTCCGGGTGTATCCCCCGACGTACCCGACCGCAGTGGTGAAGACACCGTCGAGTTGCCAGAACTCCTGCTCGGCACCCCAGAAACAACCCATGGCCAGCACCGCGACCTGCAGACCTTCCGGAAACGGCGGCTGGATCGGCCGACCGTTCACATAATGGGTACCCGAGACCAGTATCGGGTCGGGACGACCGGGCAGCGCTCGCTCCGGCGTCACCATCTCTGGCTCGGGAAGATGGACCCGTCCGACTAGTTCGTCGTACCAGGACATGGTGCTCATCCGCCTCTCCGCGTATTCAGGCCATACGAGTCGAGTGCCACGTGGCCTGGTCTCAGGTCCTGCGTGCGGTGCCTGGTTGACTTTTAGGCGTACCCGGCGAGTTACCCATGTATTTATGAAATCAGTCGTTCCGTCGAGCGTCCAGCGCGCGGACCGGGAAAGTTACGCGACGGAATGTGGGGGCAAGGAGCGCGGTTGCAAACCAGCGGGTGTACGAATGATGGTTGAGTGTGCTCGAGACGAGGGCACACACGGCCCAGACACTAGGAAGGGACATCGTGGCTGAGTACACGTTGCCAGATCTGGATTACGACTACAGCGCCCTGGAGCCCCATATCTCCGGGCAGATCAACGAGATTCATCATTCCAAGCACCACGCTGCCTATGTCGCCGGCGTCAACACCGCCCTGGAGAAGCTCGAAGCCGCACGCGAGGCGGGCGACCACGGCGCGATCTTCTTGAACGAGAAGAACCTGGCCTTCCACCTGGGCGGCCACGTCAACCACTCGATCTGGTGGAAGAACCTCTCCCCCAACGGTGGCGACAAGCCGGTCGGCGAGCTGGCCGCCGCGATCGACGACCAGTTCGGTTCGTTCGACAAGTTCCGCGCCCAGTTCACCGCCGCGGCCAACGGCCTGCAGGGCTCCGGCTGGGCGGTGCTCGGCTATGACACCCTCGGCCAGAAACTGCTGACCTTCCAGCTCTACGACCAGCAGGCCAATGTGCCGCTCGGCATCATCCCGCTGCTGCAGGTCGACATGTGGGAGCACGCCTTCTACCTGCAGTACAAGAACGTCAAGGCGGACTACGTGACCGCGTTCTGGAACGTCGTCAACTGGGAGGACGTGCAGGAGCGCTTCGCGCGCGCTGTCGGCCAGGCCAAGGGCCTCATCTTCGGCTGAGCTGAGTCCAATTGCGGCGCCTCCGGCGCTGCGTGTTCGCGGCCCCCTTGTGGCTGCGTCCGAGCCGTCGAGACTCGCGACTGCGTCGCATGTGCTTCGACGACTCGGACGCAAGCCGGGCCGCGAACGTCGCATGCTCGATCTCGTTTCGCTCGAAACACCAATGCCCTCGCCTGCGACATGCTTCGTTTTGTCCGCTTAGCACTCTTTGGTACTTGTGTGCCAACTGAGTTGTGGCGCATCCTCGAGAATCCACAGTTCGAGGACGGGCAAAGCCGCCCCCGGTTAGCTCACGGGAGGCATCATGCAAACGAACGGACCCATCGGCATCACGCCGTTCCAGGCCCGCGGATCGCTGCGAGGGTTCGTCATCTCCGGACGCTGGCCCGACACCACCAAGGAATGGGCACAGGTACTTGTGCTCGCCGTGCGGGTCGCCTCGTATCCGGGACTGCTGACCACCTCGACCGTCTTCGGTGTGCGCGAAGAGCTACCGGATGATCCGGCACCGGGCACCGTCGGACTGGTCCTCGCCGAGGGGCCGGTGCTCGGTGATCAGGCGCTCGAGCCCGGCCGGTTCGCCGATCATGTGCCAGCGGCGCTGTTGATGCTGCATCCGCCCTCGGAGACCCGGCCGTCGCTGCCGGAATGCGTCGGAGTGGCGTCGGGTTGCGTGCTCCTGCCGGGCGTCCCGCATCTGGGATTGGAGCATCGGGCAGCCTGGGCCGAGGCCGAATCCGACGGCACCGTCACCTCTTTGGTGAGCCGGGTTGGCCTGGACCCGATCAGCGATCCCGACACCGCCGTACTGGCGATGCTGCTGGCCGCCTGAGCACTCGCAACCGCCGCGTATTCGGTGGCTGCCTCGCACAGGTCGCAGTGCTGCGCCGCTTCCGCCGAAATATCCGAGCTAATGGCCGATTTTGGTACGCAGGAAGTGCCAGAAGACGGCACGCCGATACGACAGCCCGGACTCGACCGCCGATCCGGCAAGCCCGGTGCCGAAGACGCCGAATGTGCGATCGTGCCGTCATAGCGACGGACCAAATCACCTGGCGACGGGCATGATTGCGTCTCAGCCGCCCACAATGGGCACGTGGCCTGCGCTACGGCCAAAAGCCGCGCCAATTCGGTAACTGCCTCCGTGTGCGAGTCACCGACCGATATGCGCTATCCGGTGACCTCATGAAGATTGCCAAGGGCTAGCTCACTTCTGGATAAGCGCGTGCTGCCGGATCTGTCAGGACAGCCGAAACTCGACGGTTGGATCGCCAAACTTATTGTGCGCATTGCGATTTCGATTACAGCGGCTTGGCTCGAGTGCGCTCGCAGGGTACAGTCGATGGCAGCGAAGGGGAGTAGCCCGCAATCGCGCTGTCGACATACTGGCCCGCCGCCTCACGAGGGCGCGGACCCGGTCGCGCGAACCGGCGCAGATCCGGTGGGCGAGACCTTCGGCCGAGACAACTATTTCGTTGTCGGCCGGAGGCGTAATTCGATCTCCGGGCCGGCAGGCCGGAGCCCGGGAGTGCACACCACATGATCGCGACGATATTGCTGAGCGTCGGAATCGTCTTTCTCGCCGAATTGGGCGACAAGTCCCAACTGATGGCGTTGACGTTCGCGCTGCGCTACCGCTGGTGGGTGGTACTCGGCGGCATCGCGACCGCGAGTGCGGCGGTGCACCTGATCTCGGTCGGCGTCGGATACTTCCTCGGTGCCGCACTGCCCACCCGGGCCATCACCATGGTCGCCGCGCTGACCTTCCTGGCCGTCGGCCTGTGGACCCTGCGCGAACATTTCGGCAGTGCGGATGAACCGGCCGAACCCAAGCCGCCACGTTCGACAACCGCGCCGTTCCTCGTGGTCCTGTCCGCCTTCCTGCTCGCCGAACTCGGCGACCGGACCATGTTCGCCACCGCCGCTCTGGCCACAGATAACAGCTGGGTCGGCGTCTGGATCGGCTCCACCACCGGCATGGTCGCCGCCGATGCCCTCGCCATCGCCGCGGGCATCGTGGTCGGCAAACATCTCCCGGAACATGTCATCGGCATCTGCTCCGGCCTACTGTTCCTCTACTTCGGCACCGCCAGCCTGCTCGCCGCCACCCGCCCCGACCTCGGCATCCTCACCGGTGGCGCACTGGCCATCCTCGCCCCGACCGCCGCGGGCCTTGCCCTGCTGATTCGTTCGCGCCGCGCCCGGCGCGATTCGGAACCTGCCGCGGTAGCCGAACCCGCCGAAGAGATGCGCTGACCGATCGCGCTTCGAGCCCAGGCCGTTTCGGGCTGTCCAGAGAAGTCCCCGGCCTGACGCTGCTCGACCATTCGCCGTGGCCGGGCAGCCAGCCTCGAGCAGAAGTCCCATAACCGCCGCTCAAGCACGCACCTCGGACTGACGCAGCATTGCCTCGCCATAAAGATCACCGCTGCGGCGGACCAGGTCCAGTAGGGGTTCGCGGAGGGCTCGGAGGCCGGCGAGGTCGTCGACCGCTACGCGGGCGGTGACCATGGCGCTGATGGCGGCGGCGAGGGTTTGGCAGGCGAAGCGCTGTTGGTCGGTGCGGGCGTCGAGGACCTCGGCGATCATCGCGACGAAGGATTCCTGCAGTTGGGTGCGGCGGGCGACGGCCTTGGAGCCCACCGCGTAGACCTCGACCAGGTAGAGGCGGGCATATGCGGGTTCAGCGATCAGCCCGTCGAAGTAGGCCTCGAGGATTCGGCCCATCCGGTCGGGATCGGCCGGGTTTGTCGAATCCCGTGCATCGCCGCTGATCGCATTCGCGATATTCGAGATCAGCAATTCGACGGCCCACTCATAGGCGGCCTCGAAACAATCCTCTTTGGAACGGAACTGCTCGTAGAAGGTCTCCCGGGAAACCCCGGCCCGCTTGAGGATGGCCGCGACCGAGGTCCCGACGTATCCGTTCTCGACCATCGCCTCGGCCATCGCGCTCAAAATCCGCTCGCGCTGCGAGGCGATCACCTCCTCCCGCGGCAGGCCGTGTCGCCCCCTCGGGAGTTGGCGTGCGTGGCTGGCGGATTCGGTCATTCAGTGGCTCCGAGGGTCGGGCGGGCAATATCCGGCTACGCCGGTCGCTCCATTTTGCGGGGTCTGGCCGGTTGGTCGGTGGTGAAGGGCGCATCTTCGGTGCGCGCGATCTGCAACGCCCGCGCTACCCCGCGGCGCAGCGCGATATCGATGACGCGCTGCGCGACCGGCCGGAACGGCAACGCCACCGCTACCCACCAGGGCGATACCACCTGACGCTTGCGCCGGGCGATAGCACGCTCGACCGCATCGATCGCGGGGCCGAGTGGTGCGACTCCCGACACCGTGGACCGGCCGAGAATGGCTCGCGCGGCGGCGGTACCGAAGCCGCGCGCGGTCATATCGGTATCGAGTTCGGCGAAATACGCGACACCGACCTTCGCACCGGTATGCCTGACCTCGTGCCGCAACGTATTGCCGAGCGCCTCCACCCCGGCCTTGGAGGCGCTGTATGCCCCGACCAAAGGCAGATTCACCGCAGCCGCCAACGACGAAACGACCAGCGCATATCCGTTCGGATGACAGATGTGCGGTCCGGCGGCACGCAGCGTGTAGTAGACGCCCAGTACATTGACCGCCAGCGTCTCCTCGATGACCGCCGGATCCCCGCCGAGCAGGGCCAATTGTTTGGCGATCCCGGCATTGGCCACCACCACATCCAGCCCGCCGAGTTCGGTGACCAGCGTGCTCACCACCCGCTCCACCTGCCGGTGATCGGCGATATCGCAGTAGCGCCATGGTGCGTCCCCGCATTCGCGCGCCACCTCCGCGAGCAGATCCGCCTCCAGCCCGAGCAGCGCTACCTTCGCCCCTTTCGCGTGCAACTGCCGCGCCAGTGCGGCCCCGATGCCGCGCGCCGCGCCGGTGATCAGAATCCGGCGCCCGCTAATAGACGCGGCGGAAAACAGGTTCATACCAGCGACGATACCAGCCGCGAACACGTATGTTCGCAAATAATTTTCCGTTTATCCAGCAGTGTTATATAGGGCCGGCATCGGGTGCGAGGGAGCCGTGATCGGTTTCTCACATGCCACCGGTTAGGGTGCAATTGACGAAGGGCCAACTGGCTGTCACGAACGAGAGGACCATCGTGGAGATTTCGGGTTCCGCCGCCATCATCACCGGAGGCGCATCCGGCCTCGGCGCCGCCACTGCCAAGCGTTTCGCCGATCTGGGCGCAACCGTCTTCGGACTCGACGTACCCCAATCCATCGAGCGCGCCGGGGATAACGTGCCCGACGGCGTCACCCTGATCCCCGCCGACGTCACCAGCAACGACGAAGTTGCCGCCGCGGTCGCGCAGGTCGTCGAATCCGGTGCGCCGCTGCGCATCGTGGTCAACTGCGCCGGTGTCGGCTGGGCCGGGCGCATCCTGTCCAAGAACGGCCCGCACGACCTGGAGCTGTTCCGCACTGTCATCACCGTCAACCTGCTCGGCACCTTCAATGTGATGCGCCTGGCCGCCGACGCGATCGCCAAGACCGAGACGGTCGACGAATACGGCCAGCGCGGCGTGATCATCAACACCGCTTCGGTCGCCGCGTTCGAGGGCCAGATCGGTCAGATCGCGTACTCGGCCTCCAAGGGCGGCGTGCACGGCATGACCGTCCCGGCCGCGCGTGACCTGGCCCAGTTCGGCATCCGCGTGAACACCATCGCTCCCGGCATCATCGACACCCCGATGCTCGCCGGTGTCACCGAGGAATACCGCAAGGGTCTCGAGGCCGGTGTGCCGTTCCCGTCGCGCCTCGGCCGTCCGGACGAGTACGCGCAGCTGTCGCAGTACATCGTCGAGCACGATTACCTCAACGGCGAGACCATCCGCATGGACGGCGCGCTGCGCATGGCTCCCCGCTAAAGAGCCTGCGCTCGTCCGCCTCCCCGGATATTCAGGCCCATAGCAGTTGGGTGCCCAGATCGTCGATCGTAAGGCCGGCGGTCGGGCACCCATTCGGCTTTTGGGCGTACCCCCACCGGTCTCAGAGGGTCGGTTTGTGCCCGATGCCGAGGAATGCCGTGGTGGACAGGGGTTTGTTCGGGCGATAGTTGACGGCGAGATAGGCGCGCATGAGGGCGACGCGTTCGGCCCATACCTGCTCGCCGACGGTGCGGCGCATCAGCAGCAGTGGGGCACTGCTGCGCACCATGGTCTCCCACATCTCGTCGGAGTCGGCGAAACTCAGTGTGCTGGTGTGACGTTGGATACTCACCCCGGCGAAGCCCGCGGTGCGCATCTCGGTCGCGAAGACCTCCGGATTTTCCAGGTTGAGGAAGTTGGGTTGGGGTTCGGAGATGGTCGGGTCGGCGGCGGCGAAGGCGCCGAACATCATTCGCATCAGGGTCGATTCGGCCACCGGTGCCCAGCTCGACACAACGGCGGTGGCACCGGGACGCAGTACCCGGAACAATTCGGCGAAACCCTTCGCCCGATCCGGGAAGAACATCAGCCCGAACATCGAGAAACCGGCATCGAAGCTCGCGTCGTCGAACGGTAGCGCCTGCCCGTCCCCCACCCGCGCTTCGATATTGGTCAGCCCAGCGGCGCGTGCGTCCTCGGTGAGTCGCTGGATCATCGGCTCGGAGAAGTCGATGGCCGATACCCGCGCCACTCGCTCGGCGGCGGGCAGACTCAGCGTGCCCGGCCCCGCCGCGACATCGACCACCCGCGATTGCGCCGAAAGTCCAGCGAGTTCGAGGGCATATGCGGAGAAAGCCGCCATGATCGCGGGTCCGAATTCGGCATATCCGTCGGCGACGAGATCCCACGGTTCGGCGGCGGCAAGCGGGTTACCAGACATCAGCTGACGATCCTTTCGACCGTCCAAGGCTAACCGGGCGATACCCCCGGACCCTACCAACTTCGCCCGATCTCACTGTGCGCGAAGCAGATCAGATCTTGCGTTCGAAGGTGATCAGATGATGCCCTGGTCCGTTGTAGTCGCGCACCGGTCCGACGACCGTGAAGCCCAGATGCCGGTGGAAGCCGATCGACGCGTCATTGCCGGGCGAGGTGATCGCTTTCACGATATGGCGGTCATTCGCCCGGGCTATCGCGAAGAACGCTCATAGAGCTCGCGCGCGAGACCGCTCTTGCGAGACTGCGGATCGACGCCGACGAAGTGGATGTAGGCCTCATCGGATTCCGACGGCGAGAGGAACCCGATCAGAAAGCCCGCCAGCCAGTCGGTCGGTTCCCGCCGTCCGGCGCCGGGCACCTCGGCGACCAGGCTGGTCCGGTAGAAATGATCGAGGAACAATCTGGGCAGATGCGATAGCACCGAGCGCCCCCACCAGTCATCGATAACGGTGGCGATGGCGTCGTAGTCATCGGCACGTGCGGCCCGGATGACCGGTCCGTTCGCATTCGGCACGTTAGCTAGCCCGCCTCCCCGCATATTCAAGCCAGATCAAGTGCCACGATAGTCGCGTTGGCGCCCAGCGGTGAATCGGTGCAGGGCTTAGCCCGTCCCCGATGAGTTACCCCCATGTGCCATGGAAATCAGTTGTCTCGTCCGACAACCTGGCGGGTCGTCGCAGACCTAGGGAGCGGCTCACACAGGTTGGGAACCTATGTGAGCCGCTCACTGGTTATGTCTCCCCCATTCCTGGCAGATCGACCTTCAGAGCGTGCGGGTCAGGCGCTCGGTGAGGATCTGGGCGAAGCGGGCCGGATCCTCGAGTTCCCCACCCTCGGCGAGAACCGCTGTGCCGTAGAGCAATTCGGCGGTCTCGGTGAGTTCGGGCACCTTACCCGCGTCGGCGTCGTCCTTGCGGGTGTCATAGGCGTCGCGCAGGCCGGTGACCAACGGGTGGGTCGGGTTGAGCTCGAGGATTCGCTTGGACGCGGGCACCAGCTGACCAGAGGCCCGGTACATGCGCTCCAGCATCGGGGTGAAGTCGAAGACATCACCGACGAGGCAGGCCGGCGAGGTGGTGAGCCGGTTGGTCAGGCGCACCTCCTTGACGTTGTCCAGGGTCTTGCCGAGCCAGCCGAGCACTTCGGCGAAGTCCTTGTCCTGCTGTTCGCGCAGCGATTCGGTGGCCTTCTTCTCCTCCTCGGTCTCCAGATCGACTTCGCCCTTGGCAATGGACTGCAAGGGCTTGCCGTCGAATTCGGTGACCGAACCGACCCACATCTCGTCGACCGGATCGGTCAGGATCAGCACCTCGCGGCCCTTGGCTTTGAAGGCCTCCATATGCGGGGAGCTTTCGACCTGCTGACGGGTCTCGCCGGTCATGTAGTAGATGGCGTCCTGACCGTCCTTCATCCGCTCCACGTAGGCGGCGAGGGAGGTCAGTTCTTCCTCGGAGTTGGTCGAAGCGAACGAGGAAACCTGCAGCAGCGTCTCGCGGTTGTCGAAGTCCGAGAGCAGGCCCTCCTTGAGGACGCGCCCGAACTCCTTCCAGAACGTCTGGTACTTCTCCTGATCTTCCGCACCCTGCAGTTCCTTGACCGTCGAGAGCACCTTCTTCACCAGGCGCTTGCGGATCATCTGGATCTGCCGGTCCTGCTGCAGGATCTCGCGGGAGACATTGAGCGACAGATCCTGCGCGTCCACCACCCCCTTGACGAAACGCAGGTATTCCGGCATCAGCTCTTCGCAGTTGTCCATGATGAACACCCGCTTGACGTAGAGCTGCACGCCGCGCTTGTGCTCGCGGGTGAACAGATCGAAGGGCGCGTGCGAGGGAACGAACAGCAGCGCCTGGTACTCGAAGGTGCCCTCGGCCTTCATCGGGATGATCTCCAGCGGATCGTCCCAGCCGTGGCTGACGTGCTTGTAGAACTCCTTGTACTCCTCGTCGCTGACCTCGCTCTTCGGGCGCGTCCACAGCGCCTTCATGGAGTTGAGGGTCTGCTCCTCGAGAATCGTCTTCTCGGTCTTCTCCTCACCCTCACCCTCGGTGACGGTCCGCTCGACCTGCATGCGGATCGGCCAGGCGATGAAGTCGGAGTACTTCTTGACGATCTCGCGGAGCTTCCACTCCAGGGTGTAGTCGAAGAGATGGTCCTCCTCGTCCGGGGTCTTGAGATGCAGCGATACGGTGGTGCCCTGCGGGGCCTCGTCGAGGGTTTCGATGGTGTAGGTCGAGCTGCCCGCGGCCGACTCCCAGCGGGTGCCCTCGGTCTCGCCCGCCTTGCGGGTGGTCAGGGTGACCTTGTCGGCGACCATGAAGGTCGAATAGAAGCCGATGCCGAACTGGCCGATCAGCTCCTCGGCGGCCGCCTCGGATTTGGCCTCGTTCAGCTTCTTACGCAGCTCCGCGGTGCCGGATTTGGCGAGTGTGCCGATCAGATCGACCACCTCGGCGCGGGACATGCCGATACCGTTATCCCTGACCGTCAGGATCCGATTGTCCTTGTCGACCGCCAGCTCGATATGCAGATCGGCGGTATCGACGTGCAGATCCTTATCGCGGAAGGACTCCAGCCGCAGCTTGTCCAGCGCGTCGGAGGCGTTCGAGATCAGCTCCCGCAGGAACGTGTCCTTGTTGGAGTAGACCGAATGGATCATCAGCTCGAGGAGCTGATGGGTTTCTGCCTGGAACTCGAGTTGTTCGACGTGCTCTGTCACGTCGCGATGGTACCGCCGCGCCTATCCGACATCGCCGACATCTGCCCGAAGTCGGCCAAGCCGGGTACCTCGACGTCGGCGCGATGGGGATCATCGGAGCGCGTAGGGCGTGGATGCATCCATTCGCGCAGCACCATGGTGGCCCGCACATCGTCCTCGTTGTACTCGAGCAGCCGGGTGCGCTGACCATGATCGGGTTCGCCCTCGTAGCCGACGGCCAGCCGATACCAGCTCATCGACGCCTCCCCGCCCGCCTCCGGATCGCGCCAGGAGAAGCCGGCCACCGGCGCGATCTTCTTGAGTCCCTTGCCGTTCGGGCAGATGAACTGATCGGAGACGGCCTGGAACATATCCACCCACTGTGGTCCGTCGACGAAGGCGCGCACCTGCTCGACCGTCGGCACCCCGGGCCGACCCGCGAACCGGCGCGCCGATTCGTAGAGCCATTTGTCCTCTGCGGTGCGCGAATAGCAGTACGCGGCAAAGGTTTTCCCGGCCGCGATGGCCTCGGCGCGGACGGTCATCAGCCAGGTCCAGAATTCGCCGAAGGAGCGGCCCTCATCCTCGGTGGGCAGCGGATCCCAGGTGACGAACGGGCGGTACACGCCGTCGAGCAGCGTGCCCCACAGGTATGCGCCGTACTCCTGGAAGCTCTCCAGATCGACATCCACCTCGACATCGGCCCGGCGCACCCAGACCCGCTCGACCCGGCGCACCAGCGGTGCACCCGCGAGCCAGGCACGTGCGGTCACCACGGCCTCATCGAAGGGGCCGTGCTGCCAGTCCTCCGGATCGTCGCCGACCCAGGCGGCCAGATCGTCGATGGTCTCGACGCCGTGGCCGCGCAACACCTCGGCGCGGGAACCGGGCGCGACCAGGCTCACGTCCCGATGTTCGGTCAGCCAGCCCTCACAGCTCTGACCCGCGACCCGCGCCTCATCGGCGGGTGCTTTGCGCGTCCACCACGGGCACTGGCGGCATTCGGGCACCTTCGACGGAACCGTCGGCAATTCCCCGCGCACCACCGCGATTCGATCGGCATAGCGCCGGTCGTAATCGGCGAGCAGCGGGCCGAGATCGTGCACCAGGATGCGGTCGAAGTGGTAGCCGATCACGCCGCCGACCAGCGCCGGACTGGCCAGACCGTGCCGCTGCAGCATCCGGTACAGATGCGCGAGCCGCTGTTGATCGCGGGGCTGCGGGCGCAGTTTGCGATGCGGGTCCGGTTGCGGATCCCAGTGATACGGGTCCGAGGTGGTGGGGTGGAAATCGGCCGGTTCGGGTTGCCGCGGATCGGTGACCTTGTGATTGACCACGATCACCGGGATGTAGCCGCCGCGATCACGGTCACGCAGCAGGATTTCCGAGCCGCCGCGGCGGCCGGTATCCGGCTCCTGCGGCAGCAGTCCGCCCCAGATGTGTTGCGCGCCTTCGGCACACGCGCGCATGGTGGCCGCGGCCCGCTCCCCGGCGCGTAACGTCGGATCGATCACCACCCAGTTGTCCGGATCCGCGGCGATCAGCGCTTCACGCACCCTGGCGCGATGCGCGGTCGCGGCCTCCCGGCGCTGACGGACCCCGGCATCCTCGATCACCCCGGTCAGCAGGTCCGGATTGGCGGCGTTCAAATGCAAGCGGTGCCGACACCCGATCAACGCTCTGGCATCGACGAATGCGGTCGGCTCGGCGGGCATCGGCGCAGTATTCAACTCGGTCTGCCGCTCGTCGGCTACGCCTTCGTGATTGCGACCCTCGCGGTCACCGCTGCCCGAATACACATACGCAGTATGGTCCAGACCCCTGACAACTCTGTGATCGCATGACGTGGTCGGCCCCCGAGTCGCACAGCAGCCATTGAGTCGCGTGGTACACCGGTGAGCGGCGTGGTAGACCTGTGCCCGGTAGACGAGCAGCGAGATGATTCAATATCAACGCAGCCCGTTCGGAATCAACGCAGCCCGTTCGGAGCGAGTCTTACGAGCGACGTTCGCGGCCCGTCTCGCGGTCGAGCGGTCGAAGCGCACGCGACGAAGTCGCGAGTCTCGACCGCGCCGCTAGCGACTGCTTGCAGGTCGCTCGAAAGGGTCGGCCGCGAGACACCGGGGGACCGCGAACACGCCGGGCCGCAGGCGCGGCAAATTCGACACAGGAGGGCCTCGATGGGGTTGTTCACGAAGCGCAAGCGGCGGCCGAGCCGCAGGGCCGAGGCGAAGGCCCTCAAGCACAAGGCCGCCATGGAGGCGAAACTCGGCGCCAGGAACGACCGCAAGGCCCGCCGCGCGGAGGCCCGCACCCAGAGCAAGGTCGCCAAGGCGCAGATCGCCGCATTGCAGGCAGAGGAGAAGGCAGCACTCAAGGTGGCGGCCAAGGCCGAGCGGGATCCGTTCACCGCGAGCCAGGTCCGCAAGTACCTCGGTGTGGCTCGGGTGCTGGTGCCCGTACTCGCACCGCTGGCCTACCGTGCCGCGACCTATATCCGCGGCCGGATCGATACCCGTCGGGCGCATCAGCTCGGCATCGGCGTCGAACAGCTCGGTGACTTCAGCGGTCACGGCGGTCGACTGCAGGCGCGGATCTCCAATACCGAAGCCGCCCTCGACAAGATCGGCACGCAGTCCAGCGACAAGGCGGGCAAGGGCGAGACCCAGAAATTCGTCGCCGCCACCCAGGATCGACTCGGCAATCTGACCGCCGCGATTCGGACCGCGGAACAGATGCCCGCGCCGCGCCGTCGCGCCGTACACGCGTCGATTTCGAGCGAGCTGTCCGGTATCGAGGCGGATGTCTTGGCGCGCCTCGGCGTCAGCTGATCCACCCGATGTCTCCCGGCCAGCCCTCCGGCAGCCCGCGTGGCTGTCTGGTCGGCGGCACAGTCGGTGCGCTCGCCATCGCCGCACACGGTGCGGCGGGTGGTGGATTTCCGGATTCGGCCGAATCCGCACTGCTGCTGCTTGTTTCGGCGTTGACGGGTTGGGCCGCGGGGCGACTGTGGCAGGGCACCGACGGCCGTTGGGCCGTACTCGGTCCGCTCGCGCTCGGACAGCTCGCCGGGCATGCGGTGCTCTCCGGGC
Source organism: Nocardia sp. NPDC050408 (assembly GCF_044458905.1). Taxonomy (NCBI): domain Bacteria; kingdom Bacillati; phylum Actinomycetota; class Actinomycetes; order Mycobacteriales; family Nocardiaceae; genus Nocardia; species Nocardia sp. NPDC050408. The sequence goes on from NZ_JBITIL010000011.1 coordinate 189,270, forward strand.
TGATCGACCACACCCACACCCACGCCGCCGCACCGCAAGTCGACCGGTATCTGCCCACCGGCTGGATGTTGTTGGCGCACTCGAGCGCAACGCTCGGCTGCGTCGCGCTGATCCTGATGGCCGAGCGGCTCTACGGGATGGCATCCAGCGTCATTCGCGCGGTTTCCGCCACCGGATCACCGCTCGTGCTCACCCGCCCGGTTCGCTGGTCCGATCCAGTTCCGCGGCCCTACCGCTTTCATCCGAACGGCGCGATCGGTCCGCGCGCGCCTCCGGTGTCGGCCTGATCCGCCACACCCAAACCCCTTCGGACAGAAAGCACTTCACCCATGCGTACGCAGATCACGCGCGCCTGCACGGCCGTGGCCGCCGCCGGTTTCGTTCTCCTCGCGGGCGGCACCGCCTCCGCACACGTCACCGCCGACGCACCCGGCGCGACGCAGGGCGACTACTCGGTGATCACCTTCAAGGTGCCGACCGAATCGGAGACCGCGAACACCACGGCCCTCACCGTCGCCCTGCCCAATCTCAAGAGCGCCCGCACCGAACCCATTCCGGGTTGGAACTCCAAGGTCGACCGCAATGACAAGGCCGAGGCCACCTCGGTCACCTGGACCGCTGATCCCGGCACGCCCGGTGTGCGCCCCGGCCAGTTCCAGCGCTTCGTCCTCTCGGTCGGACCGCTGCCGACCCAGAACGAGGTCAGCTTCCCGGCAACTCAGACCTACAGCGACGGCAAGGTCGTCAAGTGGGATCAGCCCATGGGCGCGGACGGTTCCGAACCCGAACATCCGGCACCGACGCTGACCCTCGCGGCGGCCACCGGCGACGGCCATGACGGCCACCACGTCGGCAGTTCGGCCGCCGCCTCCGAGCAATCGAAGGACACCGACAACACCGCGCGCTGGCTCGGCGGCATCGGTCTCGCACTCGGCCTGCTCGGCGTCGCGCTCGGTCTCGGCAATGTGATCCGCGGACGCCGGGCATGAGTGGCACCGCCCTGCGTCGCATGGTCGGCGGGTTGGTCGCGGGGGTGCTCTTTCTCGGCATGGGCGCGCTCGCGGCTGGAACGGCGGCGGCCCATTCCACGCCGGTCAGCAGCGTGCCCGCCGACGGCGCGAGTATCGAAACCGGTCCGGAGCGGGTGAGCATCACCTTCAACGAACCACTGCAGGAAGGCTTTCCAGCACTCACCGTGGTGGGGCCGGACGGGAATCTGTGGTCCAAGGGCGACCCGAAGGTGGACGGCCCGACCGTGAGCGTCGCCGTCGGCGAACTCGGCCCGACCGGCGTCTACAAGATCGGCTACCGAGTCACCTCCGCCGACGGCCACCCGGTCAAGGGTGAGCGGACCTTCACCCTCACCAAGGCGGGCAACGGAACCCCGGGCCCGAAGGCCAACGCCCAGAACAACTCCGGCGGAGGTGGCGATTCCGACGGAATTCCGCTGTGGGTCTTCATCATCGGCGCGGTCGTCCTGTTCGGCGGTGGGCTGGCATTCGCCCTGTTCGGCGGCAGGAGCCGCAAATCGCAGCGGTGAGAAGAGCACGCGGGTGAACAAGGTGCAGCCGACGACCGGTGGCGGAAACGCGCAAGCTCTGCTGCTGGTCGTCCCGGCCGGGCTGCTGGGGGTGGCGCTCGCGCTGATCCTGGCCGTCCCGGCCCCCGCACAGTCCGAGAGCATCGTCCGGGTGCTGGCGGACTGCACCGGGGCGACCGTGCTCGGGCTGGCCGCACTGCCCCGGCTGCACGATCGGCTGCGGCCACCGTGGCGGGTGCTCGCGGTACTGGCCGGGATCTGGTGTGTCACCGAATTCATGGTGCTCGTCTTCGAGGCGGCGGCCGTCGTCGGAGTGCCCGTCGGCACGCTCAGCGCTAGGCAGTTCGGCAATTTCCTGGTGGAGATCAGCGCCGGTCAGGTCGGCATCGCGGTACTGATCGGCAGTGGTGCGGTCGCCTGCTATTCGGCGATCGCGTTCCGACGACCGGAAACCGCATCGGCGGATCTGGTGTTGGTCTTCACCGCAGTGGCGTTAGCGCTGCGGCCGATCACCGGGCATATGTCACAGCAGCCGTTCGGCTCGGTGCTCGCGGCGGTGCACGCGCTGGCGGCGGCGTCCTGGTTCGGGCTGTTGGTCGCGCTGGCACTGGTAGTGCGCGCCCGGGGTGAGTGGGCGGTGACGCTGCCCCGGTATTCGGCGGTGGCGCTGCCGCTGGTCGGCATCGTCACGGTCACCGGCCTGGTCAACGGGTTGGTGCGGGTCGGCGGGATCGCCCCGTTCGTGACGACCGGCTACGGCCGCATTCTGCTGGCGAAAACCCTTGTGCTGGTTGGATTACTGGCGCTGGGCTGGTGGTGGCGACGGAGCTGGGTACCGCAGGCGACGGGACATCGAATGCCTGCGGAATCCTCACTGCGTCGGGCGATCATCGAGGTGGCGGTGATGTCCGTGGCCTTCGGACTGGCGGCTACCCTGGCGGTCACCGCTTGACGCTTGCAAATGCAAGCACCTGCTGCCGGGCCGATAGCAACCCGTTACAGTTGTGCCATGACCGAGGTGAAGATCATCGAAGACTGTGCGGCATCGGCCGAAACAGCCTTCGCGTATGTCAACGACTACCGGAATCTGTCGCGTTTCATCACCGAGGTACAGGACTTCACACCGATCACCGAGCAGGTCGAGGGTGTCGGAGCGACCTTCGACGGCACCATCAAACTCGGTCCCGCCGCGCTGCATTCGCGCCTGCAGGTCGTGCGGTGGGAGGAGAACTACGCGATCGCGGTGAAGTCGATCAAGGGTTTCGAGATCGAATCCACCTTCCTGTTCCACGCCAAGGGGACCGACAGTTGCACGGTCGACGCGATCGTCGACTATCGCGTGCCGGGCGGGATCGCGGGCAAGGTGCTCGGCAAGACCATCGAGCCGTTCGTGAAGCTCGCCGTCAAACACTCCACACACAACCTGACCACCCAGATCGCCGAATTCCACGCCAGCAGGCAGGGCTAGCCAGAACTTGTCCGAGCCGGTCCGCCCGGAGGATGCTTGGCACTATGGTCGACCGAACGACACCAACATTCGCGCAGCGCATCGCCTACATCTGCGGGCGCACGCTGCCGGAGTCGATGTCGGCGTGGGTGCTCGAGGATCTGACCGGCCCCGGTGCGGCACGTCGCTATCTGATGCGCTTCCTCATCCCGATGATTCCGGTACTGAGCCTGTTCCTGCTGGTACCCGGACCGAAATGGATGGGCCTGGCGATGATGGCCCTGCTGTATCTGCCGCTGATCTATTTCACCGCGGCGCTGATGTATGTGTATCGCAGGGCGCGTCTGGTCAAGCACGGCCTCGATCCAGCGCTGGCCGACGCCGCGTCCAGCAAGCGCGCGGAGACCGAGCGGCGGGCCTACGAACGCCGCCACGGTCGCGCTTGATTCCGGCTGCCGAATATTCGCCGAACCTGGCGATGACGCATCTCACAGGCATAGCCTGAACATATGAAACGCCCCACGATAGGCCAGCGGATCTCTTACGATCTCGGCCGCGAGCTCCCCGAGGAGCTGCACGAGTGGGTCATCCACGACCTCGTCGGGCACGGGGCCGAGGTGCGCTATCTCGTCCGGTTCATCGTTCCATTCATCCCGCTCTTGCTGGTCCCGCTGCTGTTCCCCGGGCCGATCGCATTGAAGATCGGCGTGATCATCATGATGGTCGTGCCGCTGGTCGTGTTCACTGTGGCGCGCAGCTATGTCTGGCGCCGCTACCGGATGAGGCAGCACGGCCTCGACCCGCAATGGATCAACCACAACAAGATGCGCGAAACCGAGCGAATCAAGTACCAGATGCATTACGGGCATCGCTAGCGACCGGGTTTGCAGCGGGCGCGCCGGTGAATGCCGACCATCGTCACCCACTCGACCACGACGGAGCGAGTCTTACGAGCGACCGTTCGCAGACACCAGGGGGCCGCGAACACGCCGCGCCGAAGGCGCGGCAGAATGTCACAGTGGACACCATTGCTACCGCGGACCTCGCCGACGAGATCGGCCCCGAAATCCGTAGCTGCGATACGCAGTTCATCCAGTTCGGTGGGCGCGCGGAGTTCTCCGGGCGCATCACCACGATCCGCTGCTTCCAAGACAACCTGCTGGTCAAGCAAACGCTGAGCGAGCCGGGCAACGGCGGCGTGCTAGTCGTCGACGGCGGCGCCAGCGTGCACACCGCACTGGTCGGCGACATCATCGCCGGACGCGGTGTGGCCAACGGCTGGTCCGGCGTCATCGTCAACGGTGCGGTGCGCGACTCGGCCATCCTGCGCACGCTCGATATCGGCATCAAGGCACTCGGCACCAATCCGCGCAAGAGCACCCAGACCGGCTCCGGCGAGCGCGATATCCCGGTCGAATTCGGCGGTGTGACGTTCGTGCCCGGCCATATGCTCTACAGCGACCACGACGGCATCGTGGTCCGTGCTTGAGCCCGAGCGACTAGACCGCTGCCACCCTGGCCTTATGACCGGCGATGGCCACAATGTCGCCGATATGCAATTGCCGTCCGCGACGCAGTTCCACCTCCTCGTTCACCCGTACCAGACCCGCGGCGATCACGGTCTTGGCCTCCGATCCGGAATCGATCAGATTGGCCAGCTTGAGGAACTGACCGAGTCGAATGACGTCGTCATCGATTGGTACATCGACTGCATCGGACATGGGATACATCCTTACTCCGTTGCCGTCGAACCGGAAATCCAACCCCCCGCCCACACGACCCGACACTCATGAATGACTCGCCGATAACCGACATGCCCGGGTGGTCTTCGAGCACCACTACCGCGGCACCGTACACACTGGTGCTGTGACAACCACGCACGCCGGGCAACGCATCGACACCGAAGCACCCCCGGAAAGATCGGCACCACCGGTTCCGCATCGCGGACACGGACGGCTGCGGGAGGTCCCACATATCGCGGGTCTGCTCCTGGGTGTCTTCGCCGTGCTCTGCTTCCTGTGGAGCCTCTCGCCCGGACTGCGATATCTGACGCATGTGCCGCGGCGCTACATCGACCTGTACTACTTCGACGCACCGGATACCAGCCTCGTGTGGGCGCTGGTGGTCGGGTTGCTCGCGGGGGCGACGGCCAGCCGCAAGCGCATCGCCTGGTGGTTGCTGCTCGGCTATATAGCGCTCTACGCCCTCGCGAATGTGCTCGAATTCGCCGACGAGGCCAATATGCACGCACTGGTGGCCGCGGTGGTACAGATCGCCGCGATCGGCGTGCTGCTCGCGTCCTGGCGGGAGTTCTACACAAAGGTGCGCCCGGGGGCGGGCTGGAAGGCGTTGGGCGTACTGGCAGGCGGTCTCGCGGTCGGCTGTCTGCTCGGCTGGGGTCTGGTGGAGTTGCTCCCCGGTTCGCTGCCCCGAGGCGTGCAGCGGCCGCTGTGGTCGATCTATCGGGTGACGGCCGCGGTGCTGGTGGACAACGAACATTTCGACGGCCATCCGCGCCCGTTCGTCAACTTCCTGCTCGGCCTGTTCGGCGCCATCGCCCTATTGGCCGCGGTGGTCATCCTGCTGCGCTCGCAACGTGCGGGCAACGCGATGACCGGCACCGACGAATCCGCGATCCGCGGTCTGCTGGAACGCTCCGATGTCGAGGATTCGCTCGGCTACTTCGCGACCCGGCGCGATAAGGCGGTGGTCTTCGCGTCGAGCGGCAAGGCGGCGCTCACCTATCGCGTCGAATTGGGCGTGTGCCTCGCCAGTGGCGATCCGGTCGGCATTCGCGAGTCGTGGCCGCAGGCGATCGATGCGTGGCTGCGGCTGGCCGACCAATTCGGTTGGGCCCCAGCGGTCATGGGCGCGAGCGAGCTCGGTGCGACGGCGTACCGACGGGCCGGACTTTCGGCGCTGCGCCTCGGTGACGAGGCCATTCTCGACACCAGGACCTTCTCGCTCGCGGGCCCGGAGATGAAGCAGGTCCGTCAGGCCGCGAACCGGTTGCGCAAACACGGGATCACCGTGCGCATCCGCCGCCATCGCGATATTCCGGCCGCGGAATTCCGGCAGGTGATCGCCCGTGCGGATGCCTGGCGCGATACCGAAACCGAGCGCGGCTTCTCCATGGCGCTCGGACGCCTCGGCGATCCGCTGGACGGCGACTGCCTGCTCGTCGAAGCGGTGAATTCCCAGGAGCGGGTGCTCGGCATGCTCTCGCTGGTGCCGTGGGGACGCACCGGCGCGTCACTCGAGCTGATGCGCCGAGATCCACACGGCCCCAACGGTGTCATGGAGCTGATGATCTCCCAGCTCGCGCTGACCTCGGAACAGCATGGCATCACCAAGGTTTCACTGAACTTCGCGGTCTTCCGCTCGGTCTTCGAGGAGGGCGGCCGCATCGGCGCCGGACCGGTGCTTCGGCTGTGGCGCGGCGTGTTGCTGTTCTTTTCGCGCTGGTGGCAGTTGGAGGCGCTGTACCGGTCGAATGTGAAGTATCAGCCGTACTGGGTGCCCCGGTTCTTCCTGTTCGAGGATCGCAGGCAACTACCACGGGTTGCCATGGCCAGTGCGCTCGCCGAGGGCTTCCTACCGCGCTTCGGTAAGGAACCCGAAACCATTACCCACACCGGTCTGCACAGTGCGGTACCCGCGGGCATCACCGGACTGCACGCCGACGGCAGTCCGCCGGATCTGCCGGATAACGTTGGTGTGGAACTGCTTCCACGCCGCCCGGAACAGGTGCGGGTGCGCATGGACAAGCTCGACCGGCTAGCGGCCGCCGGTGTCGATGCCTATCCGGTCGCCTATCCCCCGACGCATGCCGTCGCGGCGGCGCGTCGTTCACCGCGCGGCACCACGGTGCGGGTCTGTGGCCGACTGTTGCGCATTCGCGATTACGGCGGGGTGATCTTCGCGGTGGTCCGGGACTGGACCGACGATATCCAGCTGGTCATCGACCGCGATCGGGTCGGTGCCGAACGCAGCGCCGAATTCGGCGAATTCTTCGATCTCGGTGACCTCATCGAGGTCAGTGGCCAGATCGGGCACAGCCGCCGCGGCGAACTTTCGCTGCTGGCCGCGGACTGGCGGATGATCGGCAAATGCCTGCATCCGCTGCCGGACAAATGGAAGGGACTGGCCGATCCCGAGGCCAGGGTGCGTCAGCGCTACGTCGATATGGCGATCAATCCGGAGGTCCGCGAGATGCTGAGCAAGCGCACCGCGGTGGTGCGCTCGCTGCGGGATTCGTTGAACGCCTGGGGATATCTCGAGGTCGAGACGCCGATCCTGCAAAAGGTGCACGGCGGTGCCAATGCGACACCGTTCCTCACCCATATCAATGCCTACGATCTGGACCTGTATCTGCGGATCGCGCCCGAGCTGTATCTCAAACGGCTGTGCGTCGGCGGTATGGAGAAGGTCTTCGAAATCGGGCGCAACTTCCGCAACGAGGGTGTGGACTTCAGCCATAACCCGGAGTTCACCAGCCTGGAAGCCTATGAGGCACATGCCGATTACGAGCGGATGATGCAGCTGGCGCGCCTACTCATCCAGAACGCGGCGCAGGCGGCCAATGGTTCGATGGTGGCGCTGCGCCCCAGGCCGGACGGCTCGTTCGAAGAGGTGGACATCTCCGGGGAGTGGACGGTGAAGACCGTGCACGGCGCGGTATCGGAGGCACTCGACTCCAAGATCACCCCGCAGACCACGCTCGAGGAGCTGCGCGAACTCTGCGATAAGGCGCAAGTGCCCTATCAGCACGGCTGGGATGCCGGGCAGGTCGTGCAGGAAATGTATGAGCATCTGGTCGAATCCCGTACCGAGAAGCCGACTTTCTACATCGACTTCCCCACCTCGGTCTCTCCGCTGACCCGCGCGCACCGCAGCATTCCCGGCGTGACCGAGCGCTGGGATCTGGTCGCCTGGGGCGTCGAATTGGGTACGGCCTACAGCGAACTCACCGATCCGATCGAACAGCGCCGCAGGCTCACCGAGCAGTCGATGCTGGCGGCCAATGGCGATCCGGAAGCCATGGAGCTCGACGAGGACTTTCTGCAGGCGCTCGAGCATGCGATGCCGCCCACCGGCGGATTGGGAATGGGCGTGGACCGCATCGTCATGTTGATCACCGGACGCAGCATTCGCGAGACGCTGCCGTTCCCATTGGTCAAGCCGCGCTGAGGAACTCGAATCGAGTATCTCAATATGAAAGATTGCAGTCCGGAAAAGTTCCATTTGCCGTATTTGCCCGCTACCCTTGGTAATTCGGCCCCGGGAGGAGGCCGGTACCTTCGACCATGGGGATGCATATGTACCTTGACCTGCTGACCAACACCGCACTGCTGGACCCGCAGGTGTGGGCGAGCGCGGACACCTGGACCAACTCCGACACCGTCGCATCAGCAGTAGAGTTCGCCGCCAAGAAAAAGAAGAAGAGCAGCAGCGGACTGCTGATCGGCGGCATCTGCTGCCTGGTCATCGTCGCCCTGATCGTCGGCGGCATCTACCTGCTGACTCAGCGCAAGAAGCAGCAGTAAGCCCACGAAAACGGCCCGGCTCGCAGATCGCGAACCGGGCCGTTTCGGTATTTCCGGACTAGATGACGGTGCGTTCGGAGGCCACCTCGGCCTCGAGCAACAGCTCGTCATCGAGTTGGTCGTGCGGCTGCGCCGGCACCGACTTCAGCACCACCACCGCCGTGACCAGCGCGGCGACCACCAGTGCGACGCCGATCCAGAACGCGAGCTGGAATCCATTGGTGAGCGCCACATTTGCCGCGACACCGTCCTTCAGCAGATGTTCGGTCTTGCTAGCCGACAGGGTGGCGAGCACCGCCAGACCGAGCGCGCCACCGACCTGCATGGTGGTGTTGGCCAGACCCGAGGCCAGACCGGCCTCCTGCGGCTCGACCCCCGACATCGCCAGATTCATCAGCGACGGGAAGGCCAGACCCGCACCGGTGCCGAACAGCACCATCGGCCCGAAGATGTTGAGCCAGTAGTTGCCGTCCACCGGCGCCTGGGTCAGCCAGAGCAGCGCGACGAGAATCAACAGCAGACCGGGAATCAGCACCCTGCGGGCGCCGAAGCGCATCACCAGATGTTCGGAATAGCGCACCGACAGCAGACCCATGATCGCCGCGACCGGGAAGAAGGCCGTGCCGAGTTGGATCGGCGAATAGCCGAGCACCTGCTTCAGGTACAGCGAACCCATGAAGAACATGCCGAACATGCCGGCCACGGTCAGCACCTGGATCACATTGGCACCGGACAGATTCCGCGAGCGGAAGATCTTCAGCGGCATCAGCGGGGTGGCCGCCGTCGCCTCCCGCGCGATGAATCCGGCGAGCAGTACCAGCGCGGCCGCTCCCAGACCCAGTGTGACCGGATCGGTCCAGCCGTATTCGGCCGCCGGCTTGACGATCGTGTAGACGCCGAGCATCAGCGCCGCCGTGATCAGTACGGCGCCGGGCACATCCGCGCCATCCTTCAATCCGGCACCCTTGTCCTTGTCCAGGATCTTCAGCGCGCCGAGGCCGACCGTGATACCGATCGGCAAGTTGACCAGGAAGATCAGCCGCCAGTCCAGGGCGGTCAGGAAACCGCCGAGCAGCAGGCCGATCGCACCACCGGCCGACGCGACGAAGGCATAGCGACCGATCGCCTTGGCCTGCTCGCGCGGATCCGGGAACATCGCGAAGATCATGCCGAGGATGACCGCCGAGGTCATGGCGCCGCCGATGCCCTGCAGGAAGCGGGCCGCGATGAGTGTCACCTCGTTGACGGCCGCGCCACACAGCGCCGAGGCCAGGGTGAAGACCACCAGACCCGACAGGAACATGGTGCGGCGACCGATGAGGTCACCGAGTCGGCCGGCCAGCATGAGCAGGCCGCCGAAGGAGATCAGATATCCGTTCACCACCCAGGCCAGACCCGATGCGGTGAAGCCGAGGTCGGTCTGGATATCCGCCAGCGCGACATTCACGATCGTCGCATCGAGCACGATCATGAGCATGCCGCCACACAACACATAGAGGGCGAGCCAGCGCTTGCCGTCCGAACCGGGGGCGTCCCCCACCTGTCTATGTCGTTCTTTTGCTTCCGTCACCACAGACGCCTTCCACCCGAAGATCGTTACTGTGGCACGCTAGCAATGGTTAGTCCTAAAAGACAACTAATTAATTCAGTTGAAGAATCGACTGATATGCTGTAGCACATGACTATTGCCCCGGAGCAGCGCGCTAAGCGCAGCTACCACGACGCCTGCGGTGCCGCCCGCGCGCTCGACCTCGTCGGCGAGCGCTGGACCCTGCTGGTGGTGCGCGAACTACTCCTGGGCCCCAAACGCTTCACCGATCTGCGCGCCGGACTGCCCGGCATCAGTCCCAATGTGCTCTCCCAGCGCCTCGAGGAACTCGTCCAGATCGGCGTCGTACACAAACGCAAGCTCCCGCCACCGGTCGCCGCCGCCGTCTACGACCTCACCGACTGGGGTCGCGAACTCGACGATGTGATCGTCGCACTCAACCGCTGGGGCGCTCGCACCCCCAACAGCTACAGCTGCTCCGATATGTCGACCGATTCGCTGATGGTGACCCTGCGCACCTTCTTCCAGCCCGAGCAGGCGGCGGGTGTGCACGCCGACTACGACCTCTACTTCACCGGATCCGATTCCGGCACAGACGAATTCCACGCCGTGGTGTCCGACGGCACCATCACCATCAGCCGCGGCGCCTCCGGCACCGGCGCCACCACCATCCACACCACCGTCGCGGCCTTCATCGCCGTCGCCATCCACGGCCGGCCGCTGGCAGACAGCTTGGCATCGGGCGAGACCGAGATCAGCGGTGACAGCGCGGCCGTTGCGAAGTTCGTGAGCTTCTTCGAACTCCCACCGGAGTGCACCGCGACTCCACGCGGGTGAAAAGGCTGGGCGAAGCTACAGCCGTTCGATGTCGGTCAGATCAATATCGATATCGAACGGCACACTGAGCTTCAGTTGCTCATGATGAATGCCGGTGAGCGCGTACACCTTAGTGGCCGGGTCGAGCTCGTACACATAAACGACCGGTCGCCCGTCGACATTCTCAACGCGCCAGAAGTGTGTAATGCCCGCCTGGGCGTACAACTGCGGCTTGCGTTCCCGATCGCGGCTGCGTGATTCAGGCGAGACAACTTCCACGGCGAGAACAACATCGTCGGCCTGATATGTCGTGAGCTCTAAGCCTCCGTCACGGTCTGCGTGAACCACAACGATGTCTGGCTCCGGACGTTGGTTACGCCCCAACGTCACCGTCATTTCCCGCCGAATACGCAAGTGACTGGGCACCAGACGATGCAAGGCGATATCGAGCAAGGTGATGACCAGCACATGAAACTTCGCCTGCGGGCTCACGAAGACAAGACTCCCGTCGATCAACTCGGTATGCGGAGGCAGGTCGGGCAGGCGGTCCAGGTCCTCGGCGACAAAACCGCCCGGCGGCGGGCGCAGCCACTGCGGAAACGGTTCGACGGTCATGACTTCGAGTATGGCACCCATACGTCGCTTACTCCCCCTAGTACGAATGAACGCCGATCGTACGGCAGAGTGGGCGAGGTGCAGTTGATATTCGTTCGTCATGCTCAGCCATTGCGGGTGCAAGGCTCCGGTGGACCGGCCGATCCCGGGTTGGCGCCGGTCGGCCTAGAGCAGGCCGAACGAGTGCCAGCGGCATTGAGTCAGCATCGGATCAGCCGGATCGTGAGCAGCCCGCAGCGGCGGGCGCGGGAGACGGCCGAGCCGACGGCGGCGAAGCTGGGGCTAGCGGTGGATGTGGTCGACGATCTGGCCGAATACGATCGCGACCTGCCCGCCTACATTCCGATCGAGGATGCCAAGGTCGAATTCGCGGCCGTCTACGAGCGGATCAAGTCCGGGCATCTGCCCGAGCAGATCGACGGGCCCGCCTTCATCACGCGGGTGCGCGAGGCCATCACCTCGATCGCCGCGCACACCGATCCCGCGGATACGGTGCTCGTCTTCGCGCACGGCGGGGTGATCAATGTGATCCTGCAGGATGTGCTCGGCCTGGCCAGACCGCTGACCTTCCCGATCGACTACTGCTCGATCACCCGAATCCTGTTCTCCCGCAGCGGACGCCGCACCGCGGCCACCATCAACGAGAACGGCCATGTCTGGGATCTGTTGCCACGCAACATCTCACAGCAATCCTGACGGCTATTCACAGACTTCGGCTTCACAGCCGACTGCCAGACAGATCCCACCCCAATCCCAGTGACGGAGCCTTGTATTGGTCCGGTGAGCCGCCGCAGCGACTACTGACAGGTCGCTCGGAACAACCAGCGACTCACAGTCCGAGGAAAGGAATCCGTTTTGCTCTCCAAGACATCGACCTCCTTCAGGCGGAGCTTCGCTCGAATTGCGATCGCAGGCGCGCTGGCCGCGGTTCCGCTCAGCGCGCTCGCGGTCACCGCATCCGCGGCCACGGCCGATTCGTCCGTGCCGACGGTTCAGGCGGCATCGGATCAGATTCCGTTGCAAGGCGCCGATATCGACCGCCACCACCATGGTGACTGGGACGGACCGCGCGGCGACCATGACGATCGCGGCCCCGGCGATTGGCGCCATGGCCCCGGCGATCAAAACAACGGTCCCTGGCAGCCCGGCCAGCCGCCGATCCTGCCGCCGACCGGTTCGGCTGGCTAGTCTGCCCAGAACCGTTGGACAAAGCGAAGGCCACCCCTCCAGACCGGAAGGGTGGCCTTCGCTTTTGCCTTGGGAACTACCGCCCTGGGATCAGGCCATGCCCGCGATCCAGTTGTGCATCCAGGAGATAGCGTTCTGCCCGCCACCCACCGGGTAGCTGCCGTAGAGCGTATGCGCGTGCGAGTCGTAGAAGCGCTCCAGATCCTTCGCCCGCTGCTGGTTGGCGGATTCGGTGAGCTGCGACTGCAGCGTCGGGATGCCGCCGAGGTTCATCAGGTCGTTCATGATCGTGCCCGCCTCGAGCTGGTAGCGCCAGAGGTTGGCCGGATTCGCCTCGGAGGTCTGCGCGAGGAAGCCGGCGAACCGGGTCACGAAATCGTCGGGGGCGGTGGCGCAGTAGAGATCGTCGAGCGCGCAGATGGTGCGGGTGCGATCGCTGAGCCAGCCGAAGCCGCCGACCCGAGCGCCACCGGCGCCCGCGCCCGGCGCGACCGGTCCGACCTGGATGTCGGTGGGCGAGCGACGCGGATCGGAGATCAGGCCGACACCCGCGATCCGGTCCGCCGGAATCGAGCTCAAGCCGGTGCCGATTTCGGCGGCGAGGTCGCCCGCCGCATCCGCGCCCTGGCTGTAGCCGACGATCGCGATCTTGGTGCCGCCACAGCTCTGTGCCATCTCGGTGGCCAGGCCACGGGCGCGATCGGTCGCTTCCTTCTTCGACGCGCCGTAGACATCGCCTTCCCACGGGAAGGCGGTCGCGGCATAGGTCACGTAGTCGACGTCGACCGACCGGGGCAGATTGTTCGTGACACCGGACAGCATGCCGGGCTGTGGCGTCTTGTCCTTTCCGGTCTCCCAAGTACCCGGAATCGCAACCACATAGAGGCTCGGGCAGCCCGGATCGGCCGTTACCGAACCGCTACCAAGGACTACGCCGGATGCTACAGCCGCGCACGCACCGAGTGCGGCGGTCACCTTCTTCAACCGCATACTGCTCCAGTTCAAAACATCGCCCCTTGCGAGAGCAAGCTTCCGACAGTTGTTTACCAACCGTGCTGACCTCGGCGGATGTCGGTCCAGTGCATCTGGGTCGACGCGAGCAACCCACCGGTATGACATGCACGTAGCGACCGCATCCCAAGATCACGCACCACGCCGCTGATCACAATAAGGCAACACCGCAACCAGCGCCATTCGAACCCCGTGAGCGTGTCCGATTCCCGTCACCGCTTACGACGAAAACGGTTCCGCTCGGCGCCCTTCCGTGGGTTCCACCAAGTTCGAATACGTGCGAAGGGCGAATGCGCGGCACAAAAAAGGCGCCTGCGGACCGAAATCCACAGGCGCCCTTCCGCTCCGGTAAGAGAGGGTCTAGCGTTGCGCGACCGCCGTCGGCGGGATCGGCGCGGGTAGCGCGGTCTCGCCTTCGAGGAACTTGTCGACCGCCGACGCGGCGGCGCGGCCCTCGGCGATGGCCCAGACGATCAGCGACTGGCCGCGGCCCATATCACCGGCGACGAAGACGCCCGGGATATTGGTCGCCCAGTTCTTATCGCGCTGGACATTGCCGCGCTGGTCGTAGCCGACACCGAGACCTTCGAGCAGGCCCGGCTTCTCGGGTCCGGTGAAGCCCATGGCGAGCAGCACCAGATCGGCCTCGAGAGTGAAGTCGGTGCCCTCGACCTTCTCGAAGCGGCCGTTGACCATCTTGACCTCGTGCGCCTCGAGCGCGGTGACCTTGCCGTCCTTGCCGACGAAACGCTCGGTGTTGACCGAGAACACGCGTTCGCCGCCCTCCTCATGCGCCGAGGAGACCCGGTACATGAGCGGGTAGGTCGGCCACGGGGTTGAGGAGGCGCGCTCCTCCGGCGGCCGCGGCATGATCTCGAACTGGTGGATGCTGGCCGCGCCCTGGCGATGCGAGGTGCCGAGGCAGTCCGCGCCAGTGTCACCGCCACCGATGATGACGACCTTCTTGTCCTTCGCATGGATCGGCGGCAGGCCGTTCTCGTCGGTGACATCGTCGCCGAGCTGTACCCGGTTGGACCACGGCAGGAATTCCATCGCCTGGTGGATGCCGTCCAGATCCCGGCCCGGGATCGGCAGGTCACGCGCCAGGGTGGCGCCACCGGCCAGCACGATCGCGTCGAACCGCTCGCGCAGCTGCGCGGCGGTGATATCGACACCGACGTTCACTCCGGTCTTGAAGATGGTGCCCTCGGCCTCCATCTGCGCGAGACGGCGGTCGATGAAGCGCTTCTCCATCTTGAACTCCGGGATGCCGTAGCGCAGCAGACCACCGATGCGGTCGGCGCGCTCGAAGACGGTCACGGTGTGACCGGCCCTGGTCAGCTGCTGCGCGGCGGCCAACCCGGCCGGGCCGGAGCCGACCACGGCGACCTTCTTGCCGGTGAGGCGGGTCGGGTAGACAGGGGTCACCCAGCCCTCGTCGAAGGCGTTCTCGATGAGCTCGACCTCGACCTGCTTGATCGTCACCGGATCCTGGTTGATGCCGAGGACACAGGACGCCTCGCACGGTGCCGGGCAAAGCCGACCGGTGAACTCCGGGAAGTTGTTGGTCGCGTGCAGCCGGTCGATGCCCTCACGCCACTGGCCCTTGTGAACCAGGTCGTTCCACTCCGGGATGAGGTTGCCCAGCGGACAACCGTTGTGACAGAACGGAATACCGCAGTCCATACAACGGCTGGCCTGGGTCTGCAGGGTCTGGTGCGAGAAATCCTGCTCGTAGACCTCTTTCCAGTCCATCAGGCGCAGCGGAACCGGACGACGCGTCGGCAGTTCCCGTTTGGTGTGCTTCAGAAATCCTTGCGGGTCAGCCACGTGCCGCCCCCGAATAGTCACAGCGCCTCGTCGACATTTTTAGAACTTTCTGGTCAGCCACGTGCCGCCTCCATAATCGCCTCGTCGACATCCGTGCCGTTCTTCTCGGCTTCGGAAATCGCGAGCAAAACCTTCTTGTATTCGCGCGGCATAACCTTCACGAAGTGGTTCACCTGCTGGGACCAGTCGCTCAGGATGCGTTCGGCGACAGCCGAACCCGTCTGATCGCGGTGCTGGGTGATGATGTCGCGCAGCCAGGTGAAGTCGTCACCGGCGAGCTGCTCGACCGCGTCGGCCTGCTCCGGGTTGAGCTTTGCCTCGAAGGTGCCGTTCGGGTTGTAGACGAAGGCGACACCGCCGGACATACCGGCACCGAAGTTGCGGCCGGTCTCACCGAGGATGACCACCCGACCGCCGGTCATGTACTCACAGCCGTGGTCACCGACGCCCTCGACCACCGCGGTGGCGCCGGAGTTGCGCACGGCGAACCGCTCGCCGACCACACCGTTGATGAAGGCCTGGCCGCTGGTGGCGCCGAACAGGATCACGTTGCCCGCGATGATGTTCTGCTCGGCGACGAATTCGGCCGGCGCGTTCAGCGACGGCCGCACGATGATGTGGCCACCGGAAAGACCCTTGCCCACATAGTCGTTCGCGTCACCCTGCACCCGCAGCGTGATGCCCGCGGGCACGAACGCGCCGAAGCTGTTGCCCGCCGAACCGGTGAAGGTGATGTCGATGGTGTCGTCGGGCAGGCCCGCGCCACCGTAGAGCTTGGTCACCTCGTGGCCGAGCATGGTGCCGACGGTGCGGTTCACGTTCGTGATCTTGGTCTCGAACTTCACCGCCTGACCGCGCTCGAGCGCATCGGCGCTCTGCGCGATCAACTGCACGTCCAACGCTCGGTCCAGACCGTGGTCCTGGGTCTTGGTGCGGTACCGGTCCTGGCGCATGAATGCCGTCTCGACATCGTCGAGGATCGGCGACAGATCCAGCTTGCTGGCCTTCCAATGCGCCTTGGCCTGGGCGGTGTCGAGCATATCGACCCGGCCGATGGCCTCATCCAGGGTGCGGAAGCCCAACTCCGCCAACAGTTCCCGGACCTCTTCGGCGATGAACAGCATGAAGTTCTCGACGAATTCCGGCTTGCCGGTGAAGCGTTCGCGCAGCACCGGATTCTGCGTCGCGACACCGACGGGGCAGGTGTCGAGGTGACAGACCCGCATCATGATGCAGCCCGAAACGACTAGAGGCGCGGTGGCGAAACCGAATTCCTCGGCGCCGAGCAGTGCGGCGATCACCACGTCGCGGCCGGTCTTCATCTGGCCGTCGACCTGCACGACGATGCGATCGCGAAGTCCGTTGAGCAGCAACGTCTGCTGGGTTTCGGCAAGACCGAGCTCCCAGGGACCACCCGCATGCTTGAGCGAGGTCAGCGGCGAGGCGCCGGTACCGCCGTCATGGCCGGAGATCAGCACCACGTCCGCATGCGCCTTCGACACACCGGCGGCAACCGTGCCGACACCGGGCTCCGCAACAAGTTTCACGTGAATCCGCGCCTGCGGGTTCGCGTTCTTCAGGTCGTGGATCAGCTGCGCCAGATCCTCGATCGAGTAGATGTCGTGATGCGGCGGCGGCGAGATCAGGCCGACGCCCGGCGTCGAGTGCCGCACCTCGGCCACCCACGGGTACACCTTGTGCGCGGGCAGCTGACCGCCCTCACCGGGCTTGGCGCCCTGGGCCATCTTGATCTGGATATCGGTGCAGTTGGTCAGGTAGTGCGCGGTGACACCGAAGCGACCCGAGGCGACCTGCTTGATCGCCGAACGCCGCCAGTCACCGTTCTCCTCGACCTCGAAGCGGGCCGGATGTTCGCCGCCCTCACCGGAATTCGAGCGACCGCCGAGGCGGTTCATCGCGATCGCGAGAGTCTCGTGCGCCTCGGAGGAGATGGAGCCGTAGCTCATCGCGCCGGTGGAGAAACGCTTGACGATGGCGCTGGCCGGTTCGACCTCGTCGATCGAAATCGGCTTGCGCTCACCGGTCTTGAACTTGAACAGACCGCGCAGCGAGGCCAGCCGCTCGGACTGATCGTCGACCAGCTTGGTGTACTCCTTGAAGATCGAGTACTGACCGCTGCGGGTGGCGTGCTGCAGCTTGAAGACGGTGTCCGGGTTGAACAGGTGGTATTCACCCTCGCGCCGCCACTGGTATTCACCGCCCACCTCGAGTTCGCGGTGCGCGCGCTCGTTACGGTTCTCCAGGAACGCCACGGTGTGTCGGGCCGCCACATCGGCGGCGATCTCGTCCAGACCGATGCCGTCCAGGTGGGAACGCAGACCGGTGAAGTACTCGTCCACCAACTCCTGCGACAGGCCGATGACCTGGAACAGCTGCGCTCCGGTGTAGGAGGCGATGGTGGAGATGCCCATCTTGGACATCACCTTCAGCACACCCTTGCTCGCGGCCTTGTTGTAGTTCGCGACCGCCTTGCGGTAGTCGGCGGGCAGATCGCCGGTGCTGCCGGGCATCTGGAGCCCGCCACGCTCGAGCAGGTCCTCGATGGTCTCGAAGGCCATGTACGGGTTGATCGCGGCCGCGCCGAAGCCGACCAGCATGGCCATGTGGTGCACCTCGCGGGCGTCACCGGCCTCGACGACCAGGCCGACCATGGTGCGGGTGCGCTCGCGCACCAGGTGGTGGTGCACCGACGCGGTCAGCAGCAGCGACGGAATCGGCGCCAGCTTCTCATTGGACTCGCGGTCGGACAGCACGATGATCCGCGCGCCGCCCTCGATGGCGGCCGAGACCTGGGTGTTGATGGCCTCGAGCGCCTTGCGCAGGCCCTTGCCACCCTTCTTCACCGGATACAGACCGTGCACAACCACCGAGCGCAGCTCCGGATGCGAGCCGTCGTCGTTGATGTGGATGAGCTTGGCCAGCTCGTCGTTGTCCAGGATCGGCTGCGGGATGGTGATCTGGTGGCAGGACTCCGGTCCCGGATGCAGCAGATCGGCCTCCGGACCCAGAGCCCGCCGCAGGCTGGTCACCACTTCTTCGCGGATCGCGTCCAGCGGCGGGTTGGTCACCTGCGCGAAGAGCTGGGAGAAGTAGTCGAAAAGCAGTCGAGGGCGCGAGGACAGCACCGCGATCGGGGTGTCGGTGCCCATCGAGCCGAGCGCCTCACCGCCGGTCTTGGCCATCGGCGAGATCAGCAGGTTCAGCTCTTCATTGGTGTATCCGAAGATCTGCTGCCGGATCAGTACGCGGTCGTGGGACATGTGCTCATGCGGACGATCGGGCAGATCGGCCAGCTTGGTGACACCGGCGTCGAGCCAGTCCTGGTAGGGGTGCTCGCCGGCGAGCTGGCTCTTGAGCTCATCGTCGCCGACGATGCGGCCCTGCGAGGTGTCGACCAGGAACATGCGGCCCGGCTGCAGCCGGACCTTCTTGACCACCTTGGCCGGATCGATGTCGAGCACCCCGACCTCGGAGGCCATGACGACCAGACCGTCATCGGTGACCCAGATGCGGCTGGGGCGCAGGCCGTTGCGGTCGAGGACGGCGCCGACCACGGTGCCGTCGGAGAAGCACACCGATGCCGGGCCGTCCCACGGCTCCATCAGCATCGAGTGGTAGCGGTAGAACGCCCGCCGCTGCGGGTCCATGTTCTCGTTGCGTTCCCAGGCCTCGGGAATCATCATCAGCACCGCGTGGGGCAAGCTGCGGCCGCCGAGATGCAGCAGTTCCAGCACCTCGTCGAAGCGCGCGGTATCGCTCGCCCCCGGGGTACAGACGGGGAAGATCTTCTGCAGGCGGTTGTTGCCCGCCTCGTCGATGCCGAAAACATCCGAACGCAGTAGCGCCTCGCGGGCGCGCATCCAGTTCTCGTTACCGGTGACGGTGTTGATCTCACCGTTGTGCGCGACCCGGCGGAACGGATGCGCCAGCGGCCACGACGGGAAGGTGTTGGTGGAGAACCGGGAGTGCACGATGCCGAGCGCGGACTCCATCCGGCCGTCCTGCAGGTCCAGGTAGAACGCGCGCAGCTGCGGCGTGGTGAACATGCCCTTGTAGACGAAGGTCTGACCGGACAGGCTCGGGAAGTACACCGATTCCTTGCCGACCGCGCCCTCACCCGCGCCGGCTTTGCCCAGTTCGTGCTCGACGCGCTTGCGCACGACGTAGGCCCGACGTTCCAGATCCATGCCCGAGAGCGGTTCGGCCGAACCCTTCGGCGAGCCGATGAAGACCTGCCGGAATGTCGGCATGGCGTCGCGGGCCAGCGCACCCAGGGTGGACTCATCGGTGGGCACTTCGCGCCAGCCGAGCACGGCCAGGCCCTCGGATTCGACGATCCGCTCCAGGCCGTAGGCGGCCTTGGTCGCCTCGCGGCGGGCCTGCGGCAGGAAGGCGATACCGGTGGCGTAGGAACCCTCCGGCGGCAACTCGAAATCGACCACGGCACGGAAGAACCGGTCCGGAATCTGGATCAGGATGCCGGCGCCGTCACCACTATTGGGTTCGGCACCTGCGGCACCGCGGTGCTCCAGGTTCAACAGAGCCGTAATAGCCTTGTCGACGATGTCGCGGCTGCGGCGGCCGTGCATGTCGACGACGAATGCGACACCGCAGGCGTCGTGCTCGTTCGCCGGGTCATAGAGCCCGATGGGTCCGGGGGACCTGTGGCCAGGAAGTTGCGTCATGCCTCTGCCTTCAAGAAAGTCGGCCTCGATGAATCGGCCTATGGGAAAGGGGCCTTTCGTCGATTGCCTCCGTCAAGACTGCGCCTGTACGTTGCGAAACCAGCCGCGCTGATGGTCTTCTTCGTGCAGTCACGTCTCCAGTTGTCCACCCGCTGCGATGACGTAGGGGTGCTCGTCGGTAACGGAACGCTTACGTGTTCCTTACCTCCGCACGGGTGCGCGCCCGCTACGCTTGGGCACCGGATTTCCGAGCCCGAGCGGGCGCTATTGCCGAACATTGTTGTGTTCGGCGTAAGAGCAAACGATAAGTCAGGTCCGGGGCCCAACCAACTTAGGTCGTGCTAATAACCGGGTCTAGCTGGGCTTCTTCAATCGGTCCTCCACGTGTGCGCGTCGTCCAGTGTAAAGCAGCGAACGCAGTGCGATCGATCCCCTTGGCACCGGGTGCCAACCAGCGAGAACGGGCGCCCAGGACCCGCACAACGGCGCACCTCGCACCCAGAGAACCGGCGCTCACCTGCATCGAAGTGGATTTCCCCTGCTTCAGTCGAGGCAAACCCGATTCGCTGTGGCTAACCGGTCAGCGGGCTGGATGAGAGATTTCTGACAGGGGTGTGACAAGCACACAACCCGATCCGACCGTCCGGACTCTTTTGCTCG
The DNA here is from genome assembly GCF_044458905.1 of Nocardia sp. NPDC050408. Classification (NCBI taxonomy): domain Bacteria; kingdom Bacillati; phylum Actinomycetota; class Actinomycetes; order Mycobacteriales; family Nocardiaceae; genus Nocardia; species Nocardia sp. NPDC050408. Next base: position 210,178 of record NZ_JBITIL010000011.1, read on the forward strand.
ATGTGGGATTCAGCACATCTCCAGCAATCTGATTCGAGTGGTTTACGACACATTTACACCGGGCGACACGCGGTGCCTGAAAACATGGCTCGCGGCACATACATCTAGGAACCGCATAGCGCGGCGGCGGCGCGGACCAGCGCCGCCTGATGCAGCGCATCGCGGTCGGCGGCGAGCACTCCGAAAACGGGCGGTACCAGGCGCTCGGTACAGGTCGGTCCGGTGAGCTCGGCACGCCGCAGAGCGAGTTGGTCGACGATTTCCACATTCACCCGGTCGATCACCGGGCGCACGGACGCCAGATCGGGCGGCGCGCTCGGGACCGCGGCCGGATCGAAGCGCCAGCGGGTGACCAGGCCGCGCTGCACGATTTTGTTGGCCTCGATCTGGCCGTAGAACACCTGGTGGATCCAGCTTTCCGGGAGACCCCGATCGGCGCCGAGGCGCGCCATCGCGTCGTAGACCTGCGCTTCGCGGACCGGATCGTCGATGGATGGTTCGCCCCCGTTCTGCGTGGCGGTCGCCCATTTGGCCGCGGCGACGGCGTCGGCGGTATCCAGGCGTTCGGTCACCAACGCGACGATGCGGTCCAAGGCCGGATCGTTGTCGAGTGTTTGCGCACGGCTATCGGGGGCGGCCAGCAACAGGGTCGCCGCCACACACACCAAAACCCTTGCCGAGCCTCGGAAAAGCATTCGCAACACCTCGTTCAGGTCCGGTCATTCATGCCAGATTAAGGGTGAGCGGGGGCACAAGTCCGGCGGCGTTGGCGAACGCTGTGAGCCTGACCACATCCCCGGCTCCGTGCTCGGTGTGTCGCGGTCGCGCCTGTCACGCTGTGACAACGAATCTGTGACAGTTTCGGCGAGTTCTTTCGAGCGACCTGCAAGCAGTCGCTAGCGGGCAGCCACTTTGACTTGGGATGTAGAGGATGTGGGATCCCATGACAATTACCGGCTTGTTCACCTGGCTCGGCGGGGGTCTCGGGCGCGAGCAGGGTGGGACCGAACTCTATTACCCGCATGAGCGGGCGGATTATGCCGTGACCGGCGCCGTTGTACTGCTGTTCGCGGCGGTGGCCGGGATCGTCGGCACGGTCGCCCTTGCCACGGCCGATGCCATGCCGCTGTTCGCGGTCGTGTTCGTCGCGTTGGTCATCGCGCTGCTGGCCGGCGCGGTGGCCCGCGCCTTGGCGACCGCACGCCCCGCCGGTGGGCCGGATCGTCGCGGTCTCGTCGGACGGATCGCGGTCGCGATGCTCGCCGGGGTACTGGTCGCGGAGCTCGCTTCGACGGTGCTCTTCGGCGGCACCATAGATCGGCTGCTCGATGAAAAAGCGCAGCGTGCGGTCGATTCCGCACCCGCCGTGAGCACCGTGCGAACCGAGCTCGAGCGTGCGAGGGCCGATCGCGCCGCATTGGATCAGTCGATTACCAAGGCGCAGGCCGATATCGACCACGCGCTGGTGATCGCGCGCTGCGAATACAACCCGACGCCGGAGTGCCCGCAGACCAGGATCACCGGAGTGCCCGGTCGCGGCCCCGAATCGCAGACCGCCAATGCGATGCTCGATGACGCGCGCAAGCAGTTGGTCGCGGCGCAGGACCGGGTGGCCGGACTGGATCAACGAGTCACCGATGACCAGAAGGCCCTCGACACAGCCGGTTCCGCCGCGTTCACCGCAGCTGATCGCGGCCTCGGGGCGCGCTGGCTGGCCATGAACGACTACACCACCGGCAGCGCGGGCGCATTTCTGCTCCGGGTGCTGACCATCGGCACCTTCGTACTGCTCGCGCTGCTGCCGCTGACCCTGCGGTGGTGGCGCGGTGAGACCTCACTCGATCGGAGACTGGCCTTCCACACCGTGCAAGATCGCGCCGAACGCAGCGCCGATGCCGCCATCGCGGTGAAACGCGCCGAGGTGCGGACCGAGGCCGAAAATCTGCGCGCCGAACAACTATTGACCGCCGCCCGACTGGCCGTCGAGGCCGATACCGCCATCGATCGGGAGCGTCAGCGCACCCGGATCATCGCCGCCATCGGCGGGTTGGAAATCGGCGTCACCGAACCGGGGCGAGGTGAACTTCCAGCCGGTACGGCTGGCGATCGAGAGGACAGCACCGTGTCTCATGAGGTGACCCCCAATCTTCCGGCCACCGTGAGTGCGGGTGCGCTCGCACCGACCGGCGGTGCAGGCGCGGTGGTGCCGCATACCGCCTCGGCCGCACCCAAGGGCGGCGGCCTGGAACTTCCGCTGATCGGCACCGTGCCGTTCTCCGATACCGCGGCCCGCTTCATCCGCCCGCTGGTACCCGCCTTCGTCGCCAATGCGATCGACACCGCGACCCACCCCCTGCGCACCGCCCGCCAGGCCTTCGAAGAGGTCGAGGAAATCACCTTCACCCTGCGCCGCACCCGCAAAGTGACCGTGGACTCCCAGGACTCACACGCCCAGGCCATGACCCAGCCCCCGCACCCCGGCTACCAATTGCCCGGCACCCCCGACTCCTGGCACGCCCAGCGCGTCGCGGCCACCGTCGTCGACGCGGACTACACCCAGGACCCCCGCTACTCGGCCCTCCCCCCGGCCACCGCACCCCAAGGCTATGGCCTGCCCCAAGCCGTGCAGCGCGACGAGCTCTCGGCCCACCACCGCAACGAACTCCCCAACCACCGCGGCCCACGCGAACTACCACCCGCCAACTAGCCGATCGCACCATCCGGCGGGCCGATTCGTGCGGCCTACGGATTGCACCAGCCACGGCGCGACGCCCCCGGATCAGCCGCCGTGACTGGTGCACCCGAATAGCTCGGCGCGCGGGACGTGGAGCCCCCCTGCTGGCCGAAGTCACTCCGAAGGCGGAGGGAACTGTCCCGTCAACTGACCGGCGGCCGCACGATGCGGGCGACACGATGGCCACCCCTGGTGCATCGCGGCATTATTCGGCGTCCGCGGGGTGGTGCCCTCCTAGGCGATTCACTCCGCGGCCCGAAGACTGCAGCCCGCCGACTGACCGGCACGATCCAGCCGCCGATGCCGCCTGACAGATCGCACCATCCGAGACCCGACTTCCTTGGATCAGCCGCCTGGGCCACATCTGATGCATCGCAGCATCGTTCGACCGCGCACGATGCGATGCCCCGCTGCTGGCGAAACTCACTCAGCGACCGAGGAACTGCCGCCAACTGACCGCCGGCCGCACGACGCGACGCGCCACGCGGCCACACCTGATGCATCACAGCATTGCTCGACCGCGCACGACGCGATGCCCCGCTGCTGGCGAAACTCACTCAGCGACCCGAGGAACTGCCGCCCACCAACTGAGCGCCGCCGCACGACGCGATGCGCCACGCGGCCACACCTGATGCACCGCGGCATTGCTCGACGCATGCGGGAGGGGTGCCGGACATCGGTCGGCGGCGATGCGGGCAGCGCTGGCTGCAGGTGGGGCGCATAGTCTGCAACGCATGCCCGACAGTGACTTGCCGACCGTGCCGGATGCTGGGGCTGCCCCTTGGGGGTCGCGGCTGCTCGGGTCGGCGGCGGAGTCGGCTGGGAAGCGGCGGGTTCGGGTTCAGTTGTTGTTGACGGTGCCGTTGTTGATTGCGAATGTCACCGGTATCACTGTCTCGATCGCATTGATCGGCTTCGTATTGCCCGGGCCGACGGTGTTCACCAGGCGGTTGGTGCTGCTCAATTTTGTTGCGACGCCGCTGTATGGGGTGCTGGCGCTGCTGATCGGGATGTGGTGGGGCACGACGCGCGGGCTGCGGGCGTTGCGCTGGGCCATCGACCCGGATCAGGTGCCGAACGAGGCGGAGCAGGTCGCCGCGACGCGAGTGCCGATGCTGCTCGTAGGGTGCCAGGCGGTGCTGTGGCTGGGCGGGATGACGCTGCTGACCACGCTGTACGGATTGTCGGATCCGGCGCTGATTCCGAAGATCGTCTTCGGCATCGGGATCAGCGCAATCGTGGTGTCCGCCAATAGTTATCTGATCATCGAGTTCGCACTGCGACCCGCGACCGCGCGAGTCCTCGAAGCCGCGGTCTCCCGACAGCGGCGCGGGATCGGCGTCTTCGGCCGCTCGATTCTGGCCTGGACGCTCGGTTCCGCGGTACCGGTCGCGGGCTCCATGGTGCTCGCCCTCATGGCGCTGGCCATGGACAACATCAGCACGGCGCGACTGGCGGTGTGCATGCTCGCGCTCGGCGGGGCCGGGTTGTGCTTCGGTCTATTGCTGATGGCGCAGACGCTTTCGGCGACGGTCGCACCCATTCGTGGTGTGCGGCGCGCACTGCGTCAAGTAGAGGACGGCGATCTCGATGTCGCTGTCACGGTGTACGACGGCACCGAATTGGGTGAGCTGCAAAGCGGATTCAATCGCATGGTCGCGGGACTGCGTGAGCGCGAACAGATCAGGGACCTGTTCGGTCGACATGTCGGCCACGAGGTCGCCGAGGCGGCGCTCGAGCGCGAGCCGAATCTCGGCGGTGTGGAGTGCGAGGCGGCGGTGCTGTTCATCGACATCATCGGCTCGACGACCATGACCGCCACCCATCCCGCCACCGAAATCGTCGCCATTCTGAACAGCTTCTTCGAGATCGTGGTCGACGAGGTCGAAGGGTGCGGCGGCCTGCTCAACAAATTCGAGGGCGACGCCGCGCTCGCCGTCTTCGGTACGCCGGCACCGCTCGACGACGCGGCGGGCGCGGCCCTGGCCTGTGCCCGCGCCATCCGAAACCGCTTGACCGCAAAGGCGTCCGATTTCACCGCCGCCATCGGCGTTGCCGCGGGCCGCGTCGTCGCGGGCAATGTCGGCGCGCACCAACGCTACGAATTCACCGTCATCGGTGATGCGGTCAACGAGGCCGCCCGCCTCTGCGAACTCGCCAAAACCGATCCCGGTCGCCTGCTCACCTCGGCATCCACCATCGCCGCCGCCGATTCGTCCGAGGCGATGCATTGGCAGCTCGGCGAATCCGTCACCCTCCGCGGCCGTGTCACACCGACCGGATTGGGACGGCCGCGACTGGATTAGCCGGTCGGCACAGCACACCCGTATCCGCACCGATTACCCGCTACCGGGCTTCAACACGGAACCGGACAACTGTTCCGAACCGGACAGATATCCCGGTGATCTAGTGAAGTCACAGGTCAGCATCGTAATTTCGAGACAATACGATACGAGCGCACGGCCGGGTGCGCACCAAGCAAATTCAGACCGATTGGTATCTAAAATGACTTCGCCCCCGCTCCGGATACGGAACAGGGGCGAAATCTTCACCGAGATATGCCGTTACGCATGAGCCGTCCGCAGCCGCAAGGCGACCACAGCGGCGATCAAAAGCACCACGGCGGTACCAACGGCGGCCGTATGCACACCCGAGACGAATGCCTCGTGCACCGAGGTCAGAAATCCATCGGCCACCGACTGCGGTAGCTGACGAGCGAATTCGGTAGCACCGCCGAGGGATTCCGACGCCGCACCGGCCTGCGCGCTCGGCACTTCGGACAGGTCGAGCCCAGCACGGAACACCGCCATGGTCACGCTGCCGAGGACGGCGACACCGAGTGCGATGCCGATCTCGTAGGCGGTCTCCGAAACCGCCGCGGCCGCGCCGGCCCGCTGCGCCGGAGCCGAACTCACGACCAGATCCGACGAAACCGTCAGCGCCACACCGACGCCTGCCCCGATGAACAGGAACCCGAGGACGAACGGCAACGTACTGGTCGCCGCATCCGGGCTCAGCCACAGCAACAGCACCGAACCCACCGCGGCAAGCACCAGCGCACCACCGAGCACCGATCCCGGACGCAGCACCCGAACCAACCACGCCGCCGCCAGCGAAGCGAATACGCTGGCCGCGAGACCGGGCAGCAGGAGCAGTCCGGCCTGCATCGGCGACTGCCCCAGCACCAACTGCAGATACTGCGAACCGGAGAACAGCACACCGGCCAGCGCGAATACCGCGAGCAGATTGGTCAGCACCGCGGTTCGGAATCCGGGCAATGCGAACAGCTTCAGATCGAGCATCGGATGCGCGAGTCCGCGCTGCCTGCGCACGAACAGCGCACCGGCGAGCACACCGATCGCACCGATTACCAAGAGCCGCAGGCTCATACCGTGCGCCGCGGCCTCCTTGACGGCGTACACCGCCGGCACCAGGGCCAGCATTGACAGCACCGCACTCACCGGATCGAAGCGGCCGGGCTTGGGGTCACGGGATTCCGGAACGAGCACCGGCCCCACCGCGAGCAGCACCAGCATGACCGGCAGATTCACCAGGAATACCGAACCCCACCAGTAGTGCTCGAGCAGCCAGCCGCCGAGCAGTGGACCGGCCGCCGCACCGCCACCGGCCATCGCCGCCCAGACCGAAATGGCGACGGTGCGCTGTCGCGGATCCAGGAACATCGACCGGATCAGTCCCAGCGTCGCGGGCATGAGAGTCGCACCGGCGACACCCTGCAGTACCCGTGCGGTGATGAGCATTTCCGGATTGACCGACCAGGCGGCGAGCAACGACGCGAGACCGAATCCGACAGCGCCGATCAGCAGCAACCTGCGCCGTCCGATCCGGTCACCCAGATTGCCCATTACGACGAGCAGTCCGGCCAGCACGAACGAGTACACGTCGATGATCCACAGCAGCTGCGGTGTGGTCGGCGCCAGTTCCGCGCTGATCGCGGGCACCGCGAGGTCGAGCACGGTCGCGTCGACGGCGAGCAACAGCAGGGCCAATGCCAGCACCACCAGACCGGCCCAATCACGCGCCGTGGCGCGCGGCGGCACGTGTCCGTTGTCCTTCTCGATCTGTGTGGTCATCGCCTTCTCGACTGCCATCGTTCGGTCTTATTACCGTCCAGACGGTACAGTACACCGACCTTACCGTCCAGCCGGTATAGTGACCGGAGTGACCGCAAACACCCGCGACCGGATCCTGGACGCGCTCGAGACCCTGCTGCTGGAAAAGGGCATGTCCCAGGTGACCCTGGAGAATGTGGCCGCGACCGCCGGGGTCTCCAAGGGTGGCCTGCTCTACCACTTCAAGAGCAAGGACGCCCTACTCGCAGGCCTGGTGCACCGGCTGAACGAACGCGCCGAACAACAACTCGGCGCCGCCGTCGCCAAGGGCTCATCCGTCGCCGAGTGGTATCTGCAGACCCCGAATCCGGACAATGCCGCGGACGCGCTCGAATTGGCGCTCTACCGTTCGATGGTCGCGGCCATGCGCACCGTCGACGCCAACTCCGGCCCGGCAGCCGACGAGGTGCAGCAGGCGCTGTCGGACATGATGGACAGCTGGTCGGACAGCCTGGACATCGACATCGACGATCCGGTGCGAGCCGACATCATCCGTTTGGTCGGCGACGGTGTGTACCTGCGCGCACTGCTGGGCTTCCCACCGGTCGACCCGAAGCGGTACCGAAAAGTCGTCGACCGACTGCTCGAGCGTTGACCCCCTATGTTGCGGCCAGCCCGGCGGGTCCCCGGCGGCTAGACTCGGCCGCGTGCTACCAGCCGCCGAGCCGGCCGGTGCCGTCGGGGCGGGGAATGATCCGGTGCCAACCTCCCCTGGAACGACGGTGCCGATCCGCCCACTGAGCTTCCGCGAACTGCTCGACGAGCCGTTCGCGCTGATCCAGGCGAATGTCATCGTGCTGGCATGCACGACCGCGATCGGACTCGTCCTCGCCGAACTGCTGGTCGTCGCGGTCACCGGCGCAATCTCCCATCTGACCGACGGCTCCGACGCGGGCACCGCATGGGCGGCCATCCTGACGACGGCGGCCGCCGCATGGTTGCTCCGGTTTTTGCTGCGCGGGATGACGGTCGCGCTCGGCCTCGCGACGGTCGCTGGATCACCGATCGGCTGGCGCACGGCGCTGGGCCGGGTGGGTGCGGTCGGCGGTCCGCTGTTGGTCTTCCACGTGCTGTTCACGCTGGTCGGTATCGGCGTGCTCATCCTCGGCAGCCTGCTGATCATCACGTATCCGTTCGCGCTGATCTGGCTGGGCTATCTGCGGGCCGGACGCTTCGTCGCGGTGCCGGTGATCTTCGTCGAACGGACCACGCACGCCGGGGCGGTCGCACGCTCGAAACTGCTCGTCCAGGGCGCGCAGTCGTCGATAACCGGATTGTGGTTCACGTGCCGCGCACTGGTCGTCCTCGTCGCCGTACCGCTGCTCGGCATTCCGTGGTACCTCTCGGATTTCACCGGCACCCATCGCTGGCAGATCATCGTCCTGCTTTCGACGTGCGCATTGTTGATCATCGCCTTCGGCGAGGTGGTCGAATCGGCGACGCGGGTGGTCTCGTATGTGGATCGCCGGTGCCGTCGCGAAGGGCTCGATATCCGGGTCCCCGGGACGGATAAGCGATGACAGAACCCACCTCGAACGAGCCCGCGGCCCCGGCCCCGCCACGACTCGGACCCGCCGACGCCCACCGCGACGCCGCCGAAAGCGCCGCACTGCACCGGGATTTCGATACCGCACTACGCGAGCGGTTCCGCGCGGTACTGCGCGGACTGGAACAGCGCGGCATGCTGGAGGTCCGCCGCTCGCGAACCGCGCGGGAAACCGCTGACGACGCGACCACCGCGCTGCCACTCGAGGATGCGAGCGAATTACATCCGGCCGCACACAGTTTCGACGAGGTCGTCTACGGCGGCCGCCGCGCCACCGAGGACGAATACCGCCGCCTCGAATACGCCGACCGCTACTCGCGCAGCGCCCCACCGCCCGCACCGGAACCGGTCGAGGCGACGATAACCGAGAAAACCAAGACCCGCAGACAACTTCCACCGCTGCCCGATCTACTGCGCAACCCGAAATTCTGGGCCGCGGTGCTCGCCGCCATCGCGCTGGTAGTGCTGCTGTACGCGGTGCTGAATTCGTGTGCGGCGCCCGCGCCACATAAGCCGACACCACCGGATATTCCGCCACCCAAACCGCCCGAGCAGCCGCCGGATGACAACCGCGACGACTCCGGCTTCGGTGCGGGCCAGGACTCCATATTCGGCCGGCTGCCCGCACCGGTCGCCTTCGGCGGCCTGCAATTCCTCATCGCCGCGGCGGTGCTGGTGTGGTGGCGGGCGCGTCGTCGCGGTGCGCTGGTCGGTGAACCGCGACCGGTGGAGGTGGCCGCGAACGAACTACTCGGCGGCCAGGCAGCGCTCTATCGCCGGTCGAAGGACTACGAACATGTGGCCGTCCGACTGCGCGCAGCCACCCTGCGCCGCATCCGGCCGATGCTCGGCGTCGGCACCGATGTCACGCCGGAGCGGCTGGTCGCGACCGTCGCCGCGCGTACCCGAGCCGATCCGTCCATGGTCGGCCCTGCACTGTACGGACCGGTGCCCGATGCGAGCACCCTGCAACTCGTTGCAACACAACTCGAATGGATAGAGGCAGAGGTCGGATGACCAGCACGGACACCAACCACACCCCGACCGCCGAGGAGGCGGGCGCCGCATTCGCCGCACTGCGTGCCGAGATCGGCAAGGCGGTGATCGGCAACGATAACGCGATCATGTACCTGGTGCTCGCACTGCTCTGCCGTGGCCATGTGCTGCTGGAAGGCGTTCCCGGCGTGGCGAAGACGCTGTTGGTCCGTGCGCTCGCGACGGCCCTGGACCTCGAGCACGCCAGGGTCCAGTTCACCCCGGACCTGATGCCGGGCGATGTGACCGGTTCGCAGATCTACGATCCGCACACCACCGAATTCACCTTCCGGCACGGCCCGGTCTTCACCAATCTGCTGCTCGCCGACGAGATCAACCGGACGCCCCCGAAAACCCAATCGGCGCTGCTGGAATCGATGGAGGAGCGTCAGGTTTCGGTGGACGGAAAGCCGCAGCCACTGCCGGACCCATTCGTCGTGGTCGCTACCCAGAACCCGATCGAGCAGGAGGGCACCTATCCGCTGCCGGAGGCGCAGCTGGACCGGTTCCTGTTCAAGGTCGATATCCAATTGCCCGGTCGCGATGACGAATTCCGCATTCTGCAGCGGCATGCGGGCGGCTTCGATCCGCGCGATCTGACCGCGGCCGGTCTGCGTCCGGTCGCGGGCGCGGCGCATATCGCCGCGGCGCGGGCGGCGATCACCCGGGTCACCATCAGTCCGGAGGTGCTCGCCTATACGGTGGATATCTGCCGGGCCACCCGCAACTCCCCGGCGGTCCAACACGGTGCGTCCACCCGCGGCGCGACCGCTTTGATGGCGGCCTCGCGCGCCTTCGCCTGGCTGAACGGGCGCGGGTTCGTGACCCCGGACGATGTGAAATCGGTTGCGGTCGCGGTGCTTCGGCATCGGCTGCAGCTGCGGCCCGAGGCCGAGTTGGACGGTGTGACGACCGAGGGTGTCATGTCGTCGCTGCTGCTTTCGGTTCCGGTTCCGGTGTAGCTCGTGGTCGTTACCGGTCGGCTCGCCCTGACGGCGGCGGTGCTCGCGCTGTTCGTCTGCTTCGTCATGCCGTCGTGGCTCGGTGTCGTCTTGATGACGAGTGTGCTCGCCGCCCTTGTTCTTTTCGACCTGGGCACGGTGGCGCGAGCACGCGACCTCATGCTGACCAGGGAATCGTTGACCGTGATCCGGCTCGGGCGCAGCGCCGAAGTGGAACTCGGCGTGGTGAACAACGGAACCAGAACCGCTCGCGGGCGGCTGTGGGACGACTGGCCCGGCAGTGCCCGCGCCGAAACCCGCACGCACCGCCTGGATCTGCCACCGAATACCCGCATGCGAGTGCAAACCACATTGACCCCGACCTACCGCGGCGATCGAGTCGCCGGTCCGGTGACGGTCCGATTGTTCGGCCTGCTCGGCATGGCCGGATGGCAGAGCCGCCACACCGTGCCCGCGCGGGTCCGCGCGCTGCCCGAATTTCGCAGCGAACGGCTGCTGCGCTCGAAAGTCAAACGGCTGCAACATCTCGAGGGCCGCAATGTCGCGAATATGCGTGGTCAGGGTACCGAATTCGATTCCTTCCGCGAGTATGTCGCCGGTGACGATGTGCGAGCCATCGACTGGCGCGCCACCGCCCGCGCTACCGATGTGCTGGTACGGACCTGGCGTCCGGAACGCAACCGGCACATGCTGATGATGCTCGATACCGGCCGCATCAGCGCGGGTCGCGTCGGTACGGGTACCCGTCTGGACGCGAGTATCGAGGCCGCGCTGCTGCTCGGCGGATTGGCCGCGGCCGCAGGCGATTCGGTGGATCTGCTCGCCTACGACCGCCGAGTCCGCACCGAGGTCCGCGGTGTCGGTGGCCGCCGCCTGCAACTGAAGCTCATGCACGCCATGGCGGGCGTCACCCCAGCGCTGGTCGATACCGACAGCGCGGGCCTGGTGCGCGCCGCCATTCAACGTGCTCGCCGACGCAGCCTGGTCGTCTGGTTCACCAGTCTGGATGGGGCTGCCGTCGAAGAGAACCTGCTGCCGGTCCTGCCGACCCTCGCCCAACGCCATCGCGTCCTGATCGTCTCGGTCACCGACCCTGACGTCGCTGCGGCCGCCGCCAAACGCGACACCCTCGCCGACCTCTATCCGGCTGCCGCCGCCGAATCCCTGATCGCCGAACGCGCCCTGGTCCAGGAATCCCTGCGCCGCATGGGCATTGCCGTCGTCGCGGCATCTCCGGAACGTCTCCCAGAAGCCTTGGCCGACGAATACTTGGAGCTCAAACAGTCCGGCACTATGTGACTCCAAGATCGCTCGGCGGGCCCGACGCCGCCTTGGCATCGATATCGATCCGGGACAACGGCATCATCCGTACCTGATCGCGATCTCCCGTTGTGGGGTGCCGCCAGCGGGTCGATCTTCCCCTCAGCGCGGCGTCCTGCGTCGACATCGTGTCCAGCTCGAGTTACGGCCGAATGACCGTATTGCCGAGAAAGATTCGACGAGGCTCAGCTCGCGCGGGCGATCGGCATCGGCCGCGGACCCGCCATCACCATCGGTGTGATGATCGGGGCGAGGGTGCGGCGTTGGCGTTCGGCGATGACCGCGCCGAGGATCTGCACAGGCGGGTACCCGGCGGGTACCGGGATTTGCATGCGGTCACAGACGGCGAGGAGCAGGGTGTGGCCGAGGTTCGCTTGGGCGGCAGGGGTGAGGGTATTGATGCGCGACAGGTACTGACGTATCGCGAGTGCGAGATCCTCGGTGATGCCGGACAGGTCCAACTGGCCGGACCAGGCGATGAGCCAGGGCGGTGCGACGGCCAGCAGCGGGTAGGGCACGCGGCGCTGACCGTGCACGACAACGGTGCCCGCGAGCACATCGCCGACCCGGCGCGCATTCGGCGAGCACATCGAGGTGATCACCCCGACCGCACCGAATGCGCCCAACATCCAGAAGTCGACGATCACACCCGCCAGACCCCGCGTCAGGGCATGGCGGAAATCAATCGGTCCGCCGTCGCCCCGCACCACCCGCAGCCCGAGCGCGAGCTTTCCGACGGTACGTCCGCGCAGGAGGGTTTCGCAGACCACCGGATAGCCGACCAGCGTCCCGACGATCGTGGTGATCGCCGCGGCGCCGTACCAGGCGGAGTCGGCGCCGAAGTACAGCAGTGCCATGCTGAGGCCGAGCATCAGCGTGCTGCCCAGCATGAATTGCACCAGCACGTCCAAGAGGAACGCGGTGGCCCTGGTCGGGATCCGCGCGATCGGCAGCTGGAGTGCGACCGCTTCGCCGGTGGTGAATTCAGCCATGTCGATAGCATTCTTCCGACCGGCGGTATGGGAGGCAACCAATGGACGTAGATGCGTACAGCTACGCGCAGCGGGGGGCATGGGATCGACTGGCGTATCTGGCCGGCCGACGCAAGCTCAGTGGCACGGAGGCCGACGAACTGGTCGCGCTGTACCGGCGCACCTCACAGCAGTTGGCGCGGCTGCAATCGCGCAGTCCGGATCCGGAACTCATCGCCGGACTCAGCGCACTGCTGACCAAGGCGCGCGGCCGAGTGCTCGGCACCAAGGGGGATGCGTGGAGCCAAGTCGGCCGCTTCTTCACCCATCGCTTCCCCGCGACGCTGTATCGGGCGTGGCCGTGGTGGGTCGCGGTGGCGGCGGTCTTCATCATCGTCGCCACCGGTCTGGCGGTCTGGATTGCCGGATCCGGTTCGGCCCGCGATCTGTTCGGCATCTCCGATGACAACGACTGGCTCACCGCACCCGGCGGTGAATTCGAGACGTACTACTCCGAACATCCACACGACGCGTTCGCCGCGCAGGTGTGGACCAATAACGCCTGGGTGACCGCGATGGTGCTGTTCACCGGGGTGCTGATCCTGCCTGCGGTGTACCTGCTGTTCGGGAATGCACTCAATACGGCGGTGACCGGCGGGTTGATGGCCGATGCCGGTCGGATCGATTCGTTCTTCGGATTCATCCTGCCGCACGGCACGCTCGAGCTGACCGCGATCTTCGTGGCGGGCGGAGTCGGCCTGAAGCTGGGCTGGACGCTGATCGATCCCGGGCGGTCGAGTCGGCTGGAGGCGGTCGCGCGCCAGGGCCGGGCCACCGCGACGGTCGCGCTCGGTCTGGTCGCGGTGCTGCTGGCCTGCGGGCTGCTGGAGGGTTTCGTGACACCGAGTTCGCTGCCGGTACCGGTGAAGGTCGGCATCGGATTCATCGCGGAGGCACTGTTTCTCGGCTACGTGTTCGTGGTGGGTCGCCGGGCCGCACTCGAGCAGGATGCCCGAGCCGCGGCTGCATTGGGATTCGGTGGCGCTGAGGAGGATTCCGCGAAGCGCTGGCAGACAACGCCGAGCACACGGTGAGTGAAATGGGTCCGGGGAATCAGTAGCAACGCTACGTTACGGATCAGTTCGGAAGTCCCCCAATTGAGTTCCGCTGGCCGCAGCGAGTCCAGCTCAGCTGCGGCCAGCGTTACCGTCAACTCTACACAATCGTTATCCCGACGCAACCCTCCCCGCCGAGGTCAGGCGTATAAAGCAGCGCTCCAGCAAACCCTGGTGAGTACCTCATTTTTCAGCCGTCCAGCAAACTTTTGGCGGTCATTTGGCGGGCTATACCGGACCGCCGAACCGACCATCGGCGGCCGATCCCAGATCACGATCCAGAAACCATGGGTCTCCTACAAACATTCTTCGAGCGATTAGCTATTTTGTTAACATAGAGCCCTCAATGGTCGCCGAATGCCAGTCGGACCTGCGCATTCACTACCCTATAATTAGTGTTGCTGACAGTTGGATGAGGTAAAAGAAACTTCAGGTTGGTTTACCGCGTTATAAACGTGATGTACACCTAGCCGTAACGCCTCGAGGTGGACTTACATCCGGTCAAGATCATGATTAACCAGTTGCGGAAATGTGGTCGCCGGAGTACGAGATCGGATCGCGGTCAGCACCACGACCGCAACCATAACCGGCTCTGTGATCTCTGCCACCTTCCGCTCCCAACCTGGCCGAATCGGGCGAAAACGACAGTGCGACAAGCGAACGCGGCCCCGCACTACGCATGCGGAGCCGCGTGACGTACGTCTCAGGCTTCGGCCAGGCCTACCCGCCCATGCACCAATCGCAACGGCTTCGGCGCGTACCAGGCGGCCCGACCGAGCAGTCGCATCGCCACCGGCACCAGCACGCCACGCACCAGCGTCGCGTCGATCAGAATCGCCAGGCCCGCGCCGAGCCCGAAGAACTGGATAAACCGGACATCACTGCTGGTGAAGGCCAGGAAGCTGATCGAAATCAGCGCCGCCGCGGTGGTCACCAAGCGCCCGGTGCGGGCCAGCCCTTCGATAACGGCTTCCTTCGTGGACGCACCGCGATCGTGCAGTTCCTTGATCCGGCTGATCACGAACACCTCATAGTCCATCGACAGTCCGAAGGTGATGCAGAACAGCAGCAGCAACATCGAAACATCCAGCGGCGCAGGGGTGAATCCGATCAATCCGGACAGGTGCCCCTGCTGGAAGATGAACACCATCAGTCCGAGCGTGGCGGCCAGACTCAACACATTCGACAGCAGAGCGCGCAGCGGCTGCACGACGCTGCCGGTGAACAGGAACAGCAGCACGAAGGTCGTCACCACGATCCACCCGATGGCGATCGGCAGTTTCGCACCGATCGATGCGAGACTGTCGCGCAGTTCGGCCACCTGCCCCCCGACCAGCGCATTGGCCCCGGCCGGACCTGGTATGTCACGCACTCGATCGACCAGATCGCGGGCGGCGGAGGAATTGCGGTCCAGATCGGTGAGCACGGTCAGGCGCTGCGCATCCGGTCGCGCGAACCGGGCATCGGCAGGGGTGCTCGCCGTCAGCTCGCCGCGCACGAATGTGCCAGCACTCGAATCGACCTGGGTGACGTGCTCGACGCGGGACAGATTGCGCGCGTAATCCGCGAGCGGCGCTGCGGCGACGCCGGTTTCGGTGATCACCGACAGCGCGTTGACATCTCCGCCGCCGAAATCGTCGCGCATCGCGTCACCGACCTGACGCACCTCGGTGCTCGTGGGCAGCACCCGATCGTCGGGCGTCCCGAACTGCACATGCAATAGCGGCGCGGCAGCGAGCAGCAGCACCGCCACCACCGGCACACCCGCCAGCAGCGGCCGACGCATTGCGAATCCGGCCACTGCGGCCCAGAACGGCGTCGCGTCACCGCGGATGCCGCGGACACCGGGCACCCGCCACGCATCGGTCCGCGTGCCGAGCACCGCGAGCAGTGCGGGCAATACGACCACCGCGGCAATGGCGGAGATGGCGACCACGCCGATGCCACCGTAGGCGAAGGACCGTAGGAAGTACTGCGGGAAGATCACCAATGCGGATAGGGCCGCCACAACGGTGGCCGCACTGAAGGCGATGGTGCGCCCGGCCGTCGATACAGCCGCGATCACCGCGTCGTCCGGTTCGGCTCCGGCCGCGCGGCGCTCGCGGAAGCGGCTCACCATCAGCAGCCCGTAATCCACCGCGAGCCCGAGTCCGAGTCCGGTGGTCAGATTGACCGCGTAGATCGACACATCGGTCACGGACCCGAGGATGGATAGTTCGGTGAAGGTGCCGAGGATGGCGATCCCACCGACCACCAGGGTGAGCAGCGCGGCGACCACATTGCCGAAGGCAAGCACCAGCAGCGCCAGAATCAGCGGCACCGCAACGGCTTCCGCGAGACCGAGATCCTTGCCGATCTGCTCGGTAATCGAGTGGAAGATCGCGGTGCCGCCGCCGACCTTGATCTGCGCGACCGGGCCGTCGCCACGGTAGGTATCGACAATCGAGGCGGCGGACTTCTCCTTGTCGGTAGCGTCCTTGTCGACATTGCCCGCCAGGACAACGGCCGCGGTCCCGTCACCGGAGCGCATGGCAGTGGATCCGGTATCCCAATACGAGACGACATTGGTCAGGCGCTGGTCAGCCGCGAGCCGCCGAGCCAGATCACGGCCGACGGCGGCAACCGCATCGCCGTCGACCGTGCCCTGCTTCGCCTCGACCAGGAAGACGTAGTCGGTATCGGTGCCGAACTTATCGGCCAATTGGGTTATCGCGGCACTGGATTGGGCGTTGGGATCCTCCTGGCCACCGGGCTGCATCTTGCTGAAGGCCGTAGCGCCGACCACACCGCCCGCGATGAGGGCGAGCACGCCGACGACCAGGATCCAGCGGGCGCGGTGGACAACGAAGCTGCCGAGTCTTTCGAACATATCGGGTCTCCGATCGGACATGTTGTCATGCGTAAACTTTATGGGTGTTAACTTGCCACGCCATGTGTGCAGGTGTCAACATCGAACTGATGACAGATTCGGAAGCAGCAACGAAGCACTCCACTCGCGACGGCCCGTATCACCACGGAGACCTGCGCAATGCCCTGGTGCGCGCGGCCGCCGAACTCGCCGAGATCGGCGGTCCGGAGGCGGTGACCGTGCGCGCGGCGGCACGGCATGTCGGCGTCACGCCGACCGCGGCCTATCGGCACTTCACCAATCACGAGGAGTTGCTGAACGCCGCGCAGGAACAGGCACAGCAGACCCTGTTCGGCGCGATGGCCGAGACGATGGCGAGCCTGGCGCCGCAAGCGGATGCGATCACTCGACTCGGTGCGGTGGGTCGGGGCTACATCACCTTCGCGCTGCGCGAACCCGGACTGTTTCGAACCGCATTCTGCGGCGACCAGATGCCGTCGCCCGCCTTCGATCTGCTGGCCGGACTCCTGGACGAACTCGTCGACGTCGGCTTCCTCGCCCCGGCGGACCGACCGGACGCCGAATACGCCGCCTGGTCAACGGTGCACGGCATGGCTTCGCTGATCATCGATGGGGTACTCGACGAGCTCGACGATGCGGCCAGGGATCAGGCGATTCACCGGACCCTCGCGGTGGTCGAGCGAGGTTTGGCCACCGGACCGAATGCCCGCGACTTCAGCTGACGCGCAGGATCCCGGTGATCGTGCCCTGCAGGATCTTGCGGTCGTGCGTGATAAGCGGTGATGTCTGCAGCGGGTCGTCGACAATGGTTCCGGCCAGCGGCCTATTCGAAATCACCGCGCCGGTATCGGGATCGACGACGGTGAAGGCGTAACCGTCGAGCGGGGTCGTGATGTCGAGTCCGATGCGGGTCACGGTGTAGATGGAACCGTCGGCGGTGGACAGATGCGGAACGGCTGCGCTGCGGACGGTGTTGTCCCACACCGTGTGGCAGCCGGTGTCGTCGACATCGACCCTGGTCATGCCGCCGACGAACGGCGCGGACGCCGGCACCGCTGGACCCGCGCCGTCGGGGACCGTCGGATACGGGTAGCCGTATGTGCTGGCGACGAACAGCGACCGGCCGATGCCGATCGGCGAGTTCTCGCTGCCCGCACCGCCGTGGGAGAGTACCGGCTGCGAGCACACCAATTGTCCAGTGCCGGAACCGAAGACCAGCGCGTGGACCTGTCCGTCCGCATTGTCGACGATGGTCAGATATTCCGCGCCCGAACTCGGCCCGAAGTAGGTCGGGGTTGAGCCGGTACCCCAACTGAGTTGGCCGGGCTTGCGCGCGGATCCGCGATCGTAGGCCGCGCGCCACAGCACCTCCGGCCGCCCCGCGGCATCGGCGCGCAATTCGTACAGCGCGTGCGTCGTGGCCACCGCGACCCGACCGCTCGGTGCCGACGAGATGCTGTTGGCCACCGATTCACCCGCTGGCAGCGCGACGGTGGCCGCCGCGCCCGCGGGCGTCACCAGCCCGACCACACTTTTACCGGTGGCGAACCAGACATTGCCGGACCAGTCCGGCACCAGCCCGGTCACGTTGTCGCCCACCGGAATTACCGAGCTGAGATCGGTGGACGAATCGATCGATAGCCGCCATTTGCCCGTCGCGTCGCGCGCATGGCCGACGCGCAGCAGGGTGCGGTTACCGTCCACGATGACCAGGCGGTCGGCATTGTCGAGATAGGCGTAGACACCGCCGAGCAGGCTGCCCTTGGCGATCTCCAGCGAAGCCAGTGGCGTGCCGGCCGGACCTGCGAAGGACGGATCGAGCAGATGGATGGTCGGAGTCTGGCCGATGACGGGTGTGCACAGCGCGACGACCAGATTGTCCGCCCCCTGCAGCAGCGTCGGACAGGCCGATGCCAACGGGTACCCGGCCACCGAGATCCCGCCGGTGCCAGGCCCGGCCAGCGGCGTCGCATCCGACGATCCGGCATCGCCGTGCATGGTCGAGGTGCCGAGCGGCCCGAGGTACGGATTGGGCGGTGCCAGCGGACCCCAGGAGCCCGCCGCTTCGGCGGTACCGGTCGGCACGAGCGCCAGGACGGCGGCGGCAAGGAGTACGAAATACCGGCCGATACTATGGCCGCCATGAACGGTATCCGGACCCGCGTGCTGTCCACGATCGCCGGTCAGCTCGGCAATCCGCACGGAACGCTCGGCAAGGGCTTCGCCTTCATTCTCAATCGTGGTAATAAACACGCCATCGCGGGCGCGGTCGATGCGGCCGGGATCGCGGCGGGTGCGACGGTCGCGGATATCGGATTCGGCGGCGGCGCAGGGCTTTCGATACTGCTCGAGCGGGTCGGCGCGAACGGGACGGTGCACGGTTTCGAGATCTCGCCGGACATGTTGGCCAGGGCGAAGACGAAGTTCGCCGAGGAAATCGGTACGGGCCGAATGCAACTCACGCAGGGCTCGATGACCGATCTGCCGCTGGCCGATGACGCCCTCGATGCCGCCATCACCGTCAACACCGTCTACTTCGTGCCGGATCTGGCCGCCGCCTGTGCCGAACTCGTGCGCGTCGTCCGTCCCGGCGGCAGTCTTGTCGTCGGTATCGGCGATCCGGACGCGATGGCGAAAATGCCGTTCACCGCATACGGTTTCACGCTGCGGCCGGTGGCCGAGGTAATCGCCGCGCTGGAAAGCGCGGGCTGCGCCGTCGACCATAAGCAACTTGCCAATCCACCGATTCCGCATCATCTACTCGTCGCCCGACCCGCCTGACTACATCAGGGCGCCGCCGTCGATGCGGATCTCGGTTCCGGTCATGTAGCGGCCGTCATCGGAGGCGACCATGGCGACCACACCGGCGATATCCTCCGGACTGCCGAGCGCACCGCCGTTGAGCCAGCCGGTCATGCGGGAGAACAGCTTCGGATCGAAGCCCTCCGGCTGATCGAGGATGGACTTGGTGGTGATCCCACTGGTGATGCCCGCGGGCACGATATTCACCGCGCGCAATCCCTGCTTGGCGTATTCCAGCGCGATCGCGTGCGTGAAGGCGTTCACCCCGCCCTTCGACGCCGCATACGACGCCAGATACGGCGCCGCGCTGAAGGCCGCGGTCGAGGAGAGGTTCACCACGACGCCGTGGCCGGACTCCAACAGCGCGGGCAATGCGCTCTGGGTCATCAGGAAGGTCCCGGTCAGATTGACCCCGATCACCTGATTCCACACTTCGAGCGGCATCTCCTCGGTGCGCGCGGGCCGCAGAATGCCCGCCGCGTTCACCAGCACATCCAGACCGCCGAGGAATTCGACCGCCTCGCCCGTCGCGGTGCGCACCGACTCGATATCGGCGATATTCACCTGCACGGTGCGCAGCCGCTCAGCCGCATCACCCGCCTTCGCCGCGGTGCTCTCCAGACCCGCCGCATCGATATCGGCGGCGACCAACGTCGCCCCCTCATCGAGCAGCCGCAGGGCGATCCCCTGCCCGATACCCGATCCCGCTCCGGTGACCAATACGCGGCGGTCGTCAAATCTACGCATGCCAAAAATTAGAACAGGTTCTCATTAGGAGTCAACAGGTTCTGGCGGAACCGAGGTCAGGAGGCGGCGTTGCCACGGACTGCCTCGAGGTATTCGGCGATGGCGTCGCGGTTGCGGGACAGGCAGCTGATGCGGTCGGACATGCGTTCGCGTTCGCGTTCCAGGGTGGCCAGCATTTCCGGGGTCGCGTCCGGGAAGTAGATGGTGCGCGGCTTGTCCAGGCAGGGCAGGATCTGTTTGATGATACGGGTCGGCAGGCCCGCGTCGAGTAGGCCGCGGATCTGCAGGACGCGGTCGACAAAGCGGTCGTCGTAGGTGCGATAGCCATTGGCGCAGCGGTCGGCGACGATGAGGCCCTGCTCCTCGTAGTAGCGCAGCAGCCGCCGCGAGGTGCCGGTGCGCTCCGACAGTTCTCCGATCCGCATATTTCACCTCGCATTTGACCTTCACATGTATGTGATGGTTCGAGCATAGGCCGCATGGACAACACACTCTTCGACTACAGCCCGATCGTCGACCGCGCACCGATTCGCTGGCCCAACGATGCTCGGGTCGCGTTCTACGTCGGGCTCAATATCGAGCACTACCAGGTGGACCGGCCCTCGACCAGCATCTTCCCCGGCACGGCCACCCTCACCCCGGATCCGCTGAACTACGGCTGGCGCGATTACGGTCCCCGGGTCGGCATCTGGCGGATCGTGCAGGCGCTGGACAAGTACGGCATCCGCGCCAGCGCCCTGCTCAACTCCGATGTCGCACACCATAATCCGCAGATCATCGCCGCCGGGCGGGAGCGGAACTGGACCTGGTTGGCACATGGCAAGAACAACTCGATCTTCCAGGCCGATATGTCCATCGACGACGAGCGCGCCTACCTCACCGATATCGTCGAAACCATCGAGCGCGCGACCGGCCGCCGCCCGCACGGCTGGATGGGCCCCGCGCTCACCGAGACCTTCCATACGCCGGAACTGCTCGCCGAACTCGGCCTCGATTACGTACTGGACTGGACCAATGACGATCAGCCGTATCGGCTCAATGTGCCCGGGCTGCTCAGCGTTCCGTACTCGGTCGAACTCAATGACAACAGCCTGTTCCTCGGAACCGGTTTGCGCGGTGCGGATTTCGTGCAGATCGTCAAGGACCAGTTGGACCGGCTCTACGAGGAGTCCGGTCGCGTCATGGCCCTTGCCCTGCACCCGTTCGTCATCGGGCAGGCCTTCCGCATCAAATATCTGGAGCAGGCCTTGGACTATGTGGCGAACCACCCGGGCGTATGGCTCACCACCAGTGACGAGATCGCCGACCATTACGGCGCTGCGGTTGGGTGAACAGCTATTGCGAGCAACGCCGCCTAGGACCATTATTCACATATGAGTAAGGTAACCCTAACTACAGAGCTGCCGATCGGCGCCGAGGTGGCGTGCGCACTGGCACGCACGTCGGAGTTGTTCGCATACGTTGTGGCACCGATCCTTTCGGTGCCACAACTGCAAATCCCGGACCACATCGAACCGGGCTCCGAGGGTTGCGCCCGTCTCTGGTGGTTCGGCATCATCCCCTCCTGGCGCCATCACCTGCGTCTGGTGCGACTCGATGCCCGGGAGATCTACACCAACGAATGGGGCGGCCCCATCCGCACCTGGAACCATCGCCTCACCTTTGAGCCGATCACCGAATCCAGCTGCCGCTACACCGACGAAATCGAAATCGAGTCCGGCCTGCGCGGTGCCCCAGCCCGCATCTTCGTCCACCTGATGTTCCGTCACCGCCACCGCCGCTGGCACCAACTCGCCACCCTCCTCGCCAACAGCCCCGTCGAGCTCAGCGCCCCGGCCCGCGACCACTGACTACGACCGTGCTCACCGGTCGAAGCCTTCGGTGCCGTCCTGAATTCGGTTGCCGCACAGATACCGCGCCGGAATCGGTATCCGCCGTCGTCGACGAGGCGACCGGGATGGCACTGGCGGTCACTTTCCGGATCATCGCCCCGGCTGAAGGCTGGTTTGGACGAGTGCCACAGTCAGTAGGGCCGCCCCCAGCAGACCGGTTGGGGTCAGCCGTTCGCCGAGGATTGCGGCGGCCAATATCGCGCCGCTCAGGGGTTCGAGGAGGGCGAGCACTGCGGCTGTGCCCGGACCGACTTCGGCGAGACCGCGGAAATACAGGGTGTATGCCATTGCGGTCGAGATCAGGCCGAACACGATTACCAGGCCGACGCTGTGTGGAGTCGGGTCGAAGGTGAGTCCGGATATCGCGGCGAGTGGCGTCAGCAGCACGGCGCCGCCGGTGACGGCGAAACCCGTTGTGGTCATCGCGTCGAGGCCCGGCACCGGACGAGCACTTATCAGGGTGACCGTCGCGAAGGCGCAAGCGGAGACCAATGCCATTGCCGCACCGGCGAATATCGCACCGACCGCCGCGTAATCGGCGGGCGCGCCGAGCAACAGGATCACACCGAACACCGCGATTCCGATCGTCGCCGCATGCCGACGATCCAGAACCCGCCTGCCGGTCAGATGTTCCAGCAGCGAGACAACCACCGGGGACAGACCAAGGGTGATCAGCGTCGCAAGGCTCACCGACGAGGCCGCGACCGCACCGAAGTAGCTCGCCTGAATGATCGCGACAAGAACCGCGACCACACCGATCCTGCGCCAAGCCGAGGCATTTCGTGGCAACGGCCGCCGTGTCACGGTCAGGAGAGCGATCAGCAAAAGCCCGCCGACGGCGAGCCGACAGGCGGCGACGGATACCGGCGAAAGACCGGTCGCACGGTGCAGGAGGGTGCCGACTGAACCGCCGGTCCCCGCCGACAGCCCGGCGCCGAGAAGACAGACCAACCCGAATCGGTTGACCGCGGATAGCGGCGTGGACATTCGCGCTCCTGCGACAGAAATGGATTGCGGTCGCGGAAGCGAGGTGCACAACCAGATGGGGCGCGCGGTCCTACACCTCGCTCAGGAGCGCGGCGGCGGGGTAATTACGAACCATCGGTACACCCGACCGATACTAAGGATCGCCGGAACGAGCTGTCATTCGATTTTCCGCCGTGGTCGGAGCGGGCCACGGGCATAGCTGGTTCGGCGTTGGCCGCCGCGCCAGCAAATCGAGTTCGATGGGCCGACCAGATCGAGATACTTCGCGACGGTAACCGGCACGCCGGGATGTCGCCGCTGTGCCAGCTACCAGCCCTATTGCGCCTTCGACAGTGGATATCTCGGCTCTACCGTGGCGTCCACGCACACCATCGACGCGCCTCCCCGGATTCGGAAACGGTCAGCCGAAAGAATTCCGGCAAACTTACGGCATTTGCCTATGTGGGATCAGTTATTCGAGCGAGTCGACGCCGGTGGACGGGACCGAGTGTCGGTAGCCGGCGGCCTGAGTCGTTTCGTCGGCCACCCGGACGCCGTAGTGGTAGGCGAGCTTGCCACCGAGAAAACCCGAGACGCCGAGGACGGCGAGGGCAATGATCGACAACACCAACTGGCCGATCGGCACGGCGCCATCCGGTCCGCGACCGGACTGCCGCCACCAGAAGTCGATGGCGAAGGTGACCGTCACTATCAAATTCAGACTCATGTGGACTAGGCCGGTGCGAAACGCCGTAGTGCCGGTCGGGATCGCGAGCAGATCCAGCAGACCGATCACGGCCGCGACCAGCGCACCGAGCACACCGACCGCGAGAAGCCACGCCGAGCCACGGGCGAGGGCCTGCGGGTCACCCGCCACATGCGAAGCGATATCGAATACCAGACTCGCCACCCATGCCCCGATCGGCACGGTGACCAGGATCGGATGGAACGGGTGTCCGTACGGACCGGCCAGCATCGCGCTGACCGGACGCTTGGCATGTTGCATGTCACTGGTCACGACAACCTCCTAGCGCGACTCGGCCGAGTGGGACCACTCGGCCACAGTGGGCGCATACCCACTCGGTTTCGACCAACACGCCGACAGGGAGGTCAGGATCGGCCGCCGCGCCGGAACCGAATGGGGCCTGATACGTCAAAACCACTGCCGCACAAGGGAAATGCAGACAGAACCCCGCAGACGACAAAAGCCGCAGACCGGAGAAATTCTCTGATCCGCGGCTTTCCGCATATCTGTGGGCGAAGGGGGACTTGAACCCCCACGTCCCGAAGGACACTGGCACCTGAAGCCAGCGCGTCTGCCATTCCGCCACTCGCCCGAGCGACTGAGAGACAGTATCACGCGGGTCAGCGAGACACGAAATCGCCTGTTGACGGCACTGGGTGCCGGTCCGGACCGGCACGGGAACCCCGGCTGGCTTCCAGGAGTTACAGGTGTGGACGATCGTGGATATCATGCAATGAACGTGGTCGATACGCGACACGCCATATCCGCGTGTCGTTGTTATGAATCAACACAGACGCTCACCGAAGGGAGGCCGAGATGGGCATCGTTTCTCGATTCGAGCGTCGCCTGCAAGGCGCCGTCGGTGACGTGTTCGCCAGAGCCTTCGGGGGCAGTGTCGTTCCCCAGGAGGTGGAAGCGGCACTCAAGCAGGAGGCCGCCGACAGTATCCAGGATCTGGGTGGCGGACATCTGTTGGCGCCCAACAGTTATGTGATCACCATCAACACCTCTGATCACCAACAACTCGCCGCCGACCACGACCTCACCACCCGCGCATTCGCCAAACACCTTCAGGACTACATCCGCGAGCAAGGCTGGCAGACCTACGGCGAAGTACACGTGGCATTCGAGGCATCACCTACGCTGCACACCGGACAGTTCAGGGCGAGCGGTCGGGTCGATCCCGACATCGGCCGCAGAGCCACCCCGGCTCGCAGCCCCGAACCCACGCCACAACGACCTGCACACCCGCAACCAGGAGCTGGCCCCATGACGCAGAACTCAGGCTACGACCCAAGCCGTGAGCCCGCGGAGTCCGATCCACGCAGCCGCGGGTACGCACCGCCGCCTGCGGGCCGGTCCGGGCCGCCGAACGGTGCGTACCGCGAAGACTACGGCCGGGGCGGGGCGCCCTACGGCGGTGGCTCCGATTACCAGGCGCCGGACGCGCAACAGGGTTACGGCGACTACCAGAACGGCTACGACTACCAACAGGGTGGCCAGGGCTACGGCCAGCAGGCCTATCAGGAGCCGGGGTACGGCCAGGGCTACGGCGAGCGCGGCGGCTACGGCCAGCAGCAGGGTGGCTACGCCGAACAGGACTATGGCCAGCAAGGCTACGGACAGGCCGGCTACGGCGAACAGGGCTACGCCGAACAGGGTTATGGCCAGCAAGGCTACGGACAGGCCGGCTACGGCGAACAGGGCTACGCCGAACAGGGCGGTTACGGTCAGCAGCCGGGTTACGGCCAGCAGGGCTACGCGCAGGCCGGCTACGGCGAACAGGGCTACGCGGAACCGGGTTACGGCGAGCCGGGCTACGCCGCGCCCGAGGAGCCGGGCGGCTATGGTCAGGCCTACTCGCAACAGCCCGGCTACGGCGCGCAGGGCGGCGGCTACCAGGCCCCCGCGCCCGCGTATGGCGGTGGCGCACAAGCCGGTTCGGGCTACTCCGCGACGCTGCAGCTCGACGACGGCAGCGGCCGCACCTACCAGCTCCGCGAGGGCAGCAACATCATCGGCCGCGGTCAGGACGCGCACTTCCGGCTGCCGGATACCGGAGTTTCGCGCAGGCACATCGAAGTCCGCTGGGACGGGCAGACCGCGATGCTCTCGGACCTGGGTTCGACCAACGGCACGCTCGTCAACGGCTCCCCGGTTCAGGACTGGCAGCTGGCCGACGGCGATGTTATCCGCGCCGGGCACTCCGAGATCCTGATCCGTATCGTCTGATCCCGTAAGCTCGCGGTGCAGGTCACGACATGGCGTACAGGGATTCTGCCGCCGTATCGTGATCGAACTCGACCCACGGCCCTATGATGCTGCCAACACACGCGCGTCGCCAGGACCGGGGCTCGCGAAACCAGCAAGCCGGTGGGGGCGAACTCGCACCTACGGGCACCGATACACGGTCGAACAGGAGGTGGAGCGCCGTGCAGGGACTGATCCTGCAATTGACCCGTGCGGGGTTCCTGCTGCTGCTGTGGTTATTCGTGTGGGCGGTATTGCGCACCCTGCGCAGCGACATCTACGCGGCATCCGGCATCCGGATCCAGCCCAGGGCCGCACGCGGTTCCGCGGTGCTGCCGTCTTTCAGCCGAGGCCAGAAGGGCGCCAAATTTCTTGTGGTGACTCAAGGTTCACTCGCCGGCACTCGCATCTCGCTCGGCACCCAACCGGTGCTGATCGGACGTGCGGACGACTCAACGCTGGTACTCACCGATGATTACGCCTCGACCAGACATGCGCGGCTCTCGCCGCGCGGTGACGACTGGTACGTCGAAGACCTCGGCTCGACGAACGGCACCTACCTCGACCGCGCGAAAGTCACCACCGCAGTCCGAGTTCCACTCGGCACCCCCGTCCGTGTCGGCAAAACAGTGATCGAGCTGCGATCGTGACACTTGTTCTCCGCTACGCAGCGCGTAGCGACCGCGGTCTTGTCCGAGGCAACAACGAGGACTCCGTCTATGCGGGCGCACGGCTGCTCGCACTAGCCGACGGTATGGGCGGCCACGCCGCCGGCGAGGTGGCGTCGCAGTTGATGATCGCCGCGCTCGCCCACCTCGACGACGACGAACCAGGCGACGATCTGCTCGGCAAGCTCAATACCGCCGTCCACGAGGGCAATGCCGCCATTGCCGATCACGTCGAGGAAGAGCCCGAACTGGACGGCATGGGCACCACGCTCACCGCAATCCTGTTCGCGGGCAAAAAACTCGGCCTGGTCCACATCGGCGACTCGCGCGCGTATCTGCTGCGCGGCGGCGAGCTGGCCCAGATCACCCGCGACGACACCTTCGTCCAGTCGCTGGTCGACGAGGGCCGGATCACCCCCGAGCAGGCGCACACCCATCCGCAACGTTCGCTGATCATGCGCGCCCTGACCGGCAACGAGATCGAGCCGACGCTGATCATGCGCGAAGCCCGCGCCGGTGATCGCTATCTGCTGTGCTCCGACGGTCTGTCCGATGTGGTCAGCGATGAGACCATCGCCAACACCATGCGCGAGGGCAGCACCGACGAATGTGCCGACCGGCTCATCGAACTCGCCTTGCGCAGCGGCGGTCCGGACAACGTCACCGTGGTCGTCGCCGATGTCATAGATCTGGACTACGGGCAGAGCCATCCGATCGTCGCGGGCGCGGCATCAGGTCAGGACGAGGACACCCCACCGCCCAATACCGCCGCCGGGCGGGCCGCCGCGATGCGTCCACCGCGGGCCGAACCGCGCAGGGCCGCCGCCACACCGCAGACGCCGCCGCAGGGCAAATCGCATAAGCTGCGCTGGATTCTGCTCGCCGCCGCCCTGGTGCTGGCCGCGGCAATCGGACTGCTGGTCGGCTACAACATGATTCGCAGCAACTACTACGTCGGCGCGGATAACGACCAGGTCGTCATCATGCGTGGTCTGCCGGGTTCGGTGCTGGGTTACTCGATCCACGAGGTCGAAACGATCGCCTGTGTCGACCCGACCGGCTCCCTCACCCTGCTGCAGCCGGGCGAGAGTCTGCCGGCGAAATGCAAGGTGCTCAAGGTTTCCGATCTCAAGCAGACCGGACACGACCAGGTCGACAAGGGACTGCCGCCGGGTTCGCTGGACGAGGCGCGCAAGCAGATGCAGATGCTGGCGCGCAACGAACTGCTGCGTGCCTGCCCGTCCAAGGAGCCGGTGCCGCAGCCCGGCGTCGTGCCGCCCAGCGAACCGCCGACGCAGCCCGGTGCATCCGCGCCGACCACGGTCGCGCCGACCACCGAGAACCGGGCGCCCGCGCCCGAACCGCAGCCGGCCGAGACCAAGAGCCCCGACGCCAAGACCCCGACGGCGACGGCGTCGCCGAACCCCCAGACGGCGGGGGAGCCTTGCCGGGTGACGGACTGATGTCCGCTCCGGCACCACCGTCCGCTGGGGCCTTTCCCAGTCCCCCCGGCGGATTCGCGCCAGCGCCGCCGCCGTCGACGAAGCGCAATGCCGAACTCATCTTGCTCGCCGGTGCGACGGGCATCGTCACTGTTTCGCTGTTCCTTGTCGAGGCGAGTCAGGAACAATCGGTCACCTGGGATATCGCCAAGTACGGTCTCGCCTATCTGGCCCTCTTCGCGGTGGCGCATCTCGCGGTGCGGCGCTTCGCACCGTTCGCCGATCCGCTGCTCTTACCGATCGCCGCGCTGCTCAACGGACTCGGCTTGGTGCTGATCCATCGGCTCGATCTCGCCGATGCGCAGACCGCCGCCTACAATTCCTGGCCCATCCCCTCCCCCGACGCCAATCAACAGATCCTGTGGACCGGTCTGGGGATGATCATCTTCATCGCGATCCTGGTCGTGCTGAACGATTACCGCACGCTGGCCAAATACAGCTATACCCTGGGCCTGGTAGGCCTTGTCGCGCTGGCGATTCCGGCATTGCTGCCCGGGGCGTATTCGGAGACCAACGGCTCCAAGATCTGGATCAGACTGCCCGGATTGAGCGTGCAGCCGGGTGAATTCGCGAAGATCCTGCTGATCATCTTCTTCGCCTCGGTGCTGGTCGCCAAGCGCGATCTGTTCACCGCGGCCGGTCGGCATTTCCTCGGCATGGAGTTCCCGCGCGCCCGCGACCTCGGCCCGATTCTGGTGGTCTGGATCGTCTGCATCGGCGTGCTGGTCTTCGAAAAGGACCTCGGCACTTCACTGTTGATCTTCAGCACGGTGCTGGTGATGCTCTATATCGCGACCGAACGGGTCGGCTGGCTCGTCATCGGCGGCGCACTGCTGTGCATCGGATTCTTCTTCGCCTACCAGGCCTTCAGTCATGTGCGCGTGCGCACCCAGACCTGGTTGCACCCGTTCGCGGATTACAACAACACCGGCTACCAGATCTCGCAGTCGCTGTTCGGCCTGGCCACCGGCGGATTGGCGGGCACCGGCCTGGGCAGCGGACGGCCATCGCAGGTGCCCTTCGCCAAGACCGACTTCATCATCACCACCATCGGCGAGGAACTCGGCCTGTTCGGACTTGCCGCGGTGCTGCTGCTGTTCCTGGTGTTCGTGGTGCGCGGTCTGCGGACCGCACTGGCCGTGCGTGACAGCTTCGGCAAACTGCTGGCCGCCGGGTTGTCGTTCACCATCGCCATCCAGCTGTTCGTGGTGGTCGGCGGTGTCACCAAACTGATTCCGCTGACCGGTCTCACCACGCCGTTCATGTCCTACGGCGGTTCGTCGCTGCTGGCCAACTACGCCCTACTGGCACTGTTGATCAAGGTTTCCGACGCGGCACGTGCCCCGGCGCCGGTGCGCAAGAAGGATCCGGTGGCCCCGATCGCGGATGCGACCACCGAGCTTCTGCGCAAACCGGAAGCGAGGCCGCAGGAATGAACACGCCGCTACGACGGGTCGCGGTCGCGGTGATGCTCATGATCGTCGCGCTGCTGCTCAATGCCACCTATGTGCAGGTGATCAAGGCCGACGACTACCGCACCGATCCACGCAACTCACGCGTGCTGCTCGACGAATACGCCCGCCAGCGCGGGCAGATCTCCGCGGGCGGTACGGTACTGGCCAGTTCGGTCGCCACCGACGACCGTTACAAGTACCTGCGCACCTACCCCACCGACCCGGAAGCGTACGCACCGGCCACCGGCTTCTACTCGATGCAGTACGGCAGCACGGGTCTGGAGCGCGCCGAGGATACGGTGCTGAACGGTTCGGACAATGCGCTGTTCGGACGCCGCCTGATCGATATGATCTCCGGTCGTGATCCGCGCGGCGGCAATGTGCTCACCACGTTGGACCCGGTGATGCAGCAGACCGCCTACGAACAGTTGACCGCCAAGGGCTACACCGGTTCGGTGGTGGCGATCGAGCCGAGTACCGGCAAGATTCTCACCATGGTGTCCACCCCCAGCTACGACCCGAACCTGTTGTCCGGGCACGATGGCGCCCAGGGCACCAAGTCTTGGGAAGAGCTGAGTGCGGACCAGCGCCAACCCATGTTGAATCGTGCTGTGTCGCAGACCTATCCGCCGGGCTCCACCTTCAAGGTGGTCCTCACCGCCGCCGCGTTGGCCAACGGCACCGCAAACCCGGACGACCAGTTCACCGCCGCGCCGAACATCACATTGCCGGGGACAACCACGACGCTGGAGAACTACAACGGCACCACATGCGGCAGCGGGCCCACCGCGACGCTCACCGAGGCGTTCCGCAGATCCTGCAATACCGCATTCGTCGAACTCGGACTCAAGGTCGGCTCCTCCAACCTCAAGGACGAGGCCGCCGCATTCGGCATCGGCGCGCACCGCGGCATCCCGATTCCGGTCGCGGAGAGCACCGTCGGTACGATTCCGGACAATGCCGCGCTGGCCCAGAGCAGCATCGGCCAGCGCGATGTCGCACTCACCCCACTGGACAATGCGGTCATCGCCGCGACCATCGCGAACGGCGGCGTCCGCATGGAGCCGTACCTGGTCGACCAACTGCAGGGACCCGATCTGAGCGAGCTCTCGAAAAATAAACCGGTCTCGGTCGGCCAAGCTGTCAGCGCCCAGGTAGCGTCGACGCTGACCAACCTGATGATCGCGTCGGAGGACAACACCGTCGGACACGGCCAGACCCGGTACCAAATCGCCTCTAAGACCGGAACCGCCGAACACGGAAGCAATCCGCGCAATACGCCACCACACGCCTGGTACATCGCCTTCGCGCCCGCCCAGAACCCCAAGATCGCCATCGCGGTGATCGTGGAGAACGGCGGCGACCGGGCGTTGGCCGCGACCGGTGGCTCGGTGGCCGCGCCGATTGCCCGCGCGGTGTTAGACGCCGGTTTGCGAGGGCGCTGAGGGATATGAACGTGCGAGTGGATGTACGGGGGCCGGGATGCTGAACAACGGCGCGATGATCGCCGACCGATATCGGCTGCAACGCCTGATCGCCACGGGCGGTATGGGTCAGGTATGGGAGGCACTCGACACCCGGCTGGACCGCCGGGTTGCGGTGAAGGTGCTCAAATCCGAGTTCTCCGCCGACCCGACCTTCCGGCATCGGTTCCGCAGTGAGGCCAAGACCACGGCCCAGCTGAATCACCCGGGTATCGCCGGAATCTACGACTACGGCGAAACCATGGATCCCAGCGGCGGGGAAACCGCCTATCTGGTCATGGAATTGGTGCAGGGCGAACCGCTCAATACGGTGCTGAACCGGCTGGGCCGACTTTCGGTGGTCCAGGGTCTGGACATGCTGGAGCAGACCGGTCGCGCACTCGAGGTGGCGCACGCCGCGGGCGTCGTGCACCGTGACGTTAAGCCGGGCAATATCCTCGTCACGCCGACCGGTCAGGTGAAGATCACCGACTTCGGCATCGCCAAGGCGGTCGACGCCTCCCCGGTGACCAAGACCGGCATGGTGATGGGCACCGCCCAGTACATCGCGCCCGAGCAGGCGGTCGGCGAGGACGCGACCTCGGCCAGTGATGTGTACGCACTCGGCGTGGTCGGCTACGAGGCGCTGGCCGGGCAGCGGCCGTTCACCGGTGATGGTGCGATCACCGTCGCGATGAAACATGTGCGCGAGGCCCCGCCGCCGATGCCGTCGGATCTGCCGCCCAATGTGCGCGAGCTGATCGAGATCACCATGGGCAAGGATCCGGCCCTGCGCTATGCCAGCGGCGGCGAATTCGCCGATGCCGTTGCCGCCGTGCGCGCCGGACGCCGCCCACCACCGCCGATCGCCACCGGCGCACCGACGGCGACCGGTGCGACCCGGGTGCTGCCGCCAGGTCCGACCGTGATTCTGCCGTCGCATGACCACGATGGCCCGACGGTCCGGTACAACACCCCGGCCACCCCGATGGGGGTAGGGGGCGCTGCTTCGACCAGACAAACGCCCGCGCCCAGGACTGTGATGAGCTCCGGCGCCACGCGCACCAATCCCGGGCCCGATCCGGAGACCTCGAGGTTCACCACCGGCCAGAAGGTCGGCGCTGCCGTCGCGGTCGGCGCGGTGCTGCTCGTCGGTCTGGTGCTGTGGCTGCTGTTCGGCGGCGATACCAATCCGGATACCGTGCGCCCTGCCACCAGCACGTCGAAAGTCGCGCCGCCACCACCGGTCACCACACCGCCGACCACGACAACCGAGCCGCCGACGACCGTCATCACCACGACCAGACCGGCTCCGCCACCGCCGCCGACCGCGGAACCCACGACGACGACGCAGCCGCCGACCACAACACCGACCACCACAACGCCGACCACGACGAAGTCGTCGAAGACAACGAGTCCGTCGACCACCACAAGAAGCTCGTGGTTCCCTACGCTCGATTTACCATTTCCGGATAGTCCCGGTGCCCGAGGACCCTCGGCCACTCCAGGCGCTGCTACTCCGCAAGGACAACCATGACGACCCCGAAGAATCTCTCCTCCCGCTACGAGCTGGGTGAGATCATCGGGTTCGGCGGCATGTCCGAAGTCCACAAGGCGCGGGATCTACGGCTCAGCCGAGATGTCGCGATCAAGGTGTTGCGTGCCGATCTGGCCCGCGACCCGACGTTCTATCTGCGCTTCAAGCGCGAGGCGCAGAACGCCGCCGCACTGAACCATCCGGCCATCGTCGCGGTCTACGACACCGGTGAGGCGGAGGTGGACGGCGGACCGCTGCCGTACATCGTGATGGAGTACGTCGACGGTGAGACGCTGCGTGACATCGTGCGCGGTAAGGGTCCGATACCACCGCGCCGGGCCATGGAGGTCGTCGCCGACGTCTGCGCCGCACTGGATTTCAGCCATAAGGCCGGAATCGTGCATCGCGATATGAAGCCCGCCAACATCATGATCAACCGGGCCGGTGCGGTGAAGGTGATGGACTTCGGCATCGCGCGCGCACTCGCCGACAGCTCCAACCCGATGACCCAGACCGCGGCCGTTATCGGTACCGCGCAATATCTTTCGCCCGAGCAGGCGCGCGGTGAGACCGTCGACGCCCGCTCGGATGTGTATTCCGTCGGCTGTGTGCTGTTCGAAATCCTCACCGGCGAGCCGCCTTTCACCGGTGACTCGCCGATCGCCGTCGCCTACCAGCACGTCCGGGAGGATCCGCGGCTGCCGTCGCATGTACACACCGGGGTGCCGCGCGAATTGGATTCCGTGGTGCTCAAGGCGATGAGCAAGAATCCGGCCAACCGGTACCAGTCGGCCGCCGAGATGCGTGCCGATCTGATCCGGGTGCTCGGCGGCCAGAAGCCGAGCGCGCCGATGGTGATGACCGACGAGGACCGCACCACCATCCTCGGCTCGAACGAACCGGCGCCGCGCAGCTTCCGCACCGTCGAACGCAATGACGACACCGCTGAGCAGGAACCCGCGGAACCGGCGAGTCCGCGACGCAATCTCTATATCGCGCTCGGCGCCGCCGCGGCGGTAATCGTGGCGTTCGCCCTGTTCTGGGTATTGATCGGGCCGGGCGCGCGCCCGGATCAGGTCGCCATACCCGACCTTTCGAACAAATCCGCGCAACAGGCCCAGGATTCGCTGCAGAAGCTCGGCTTCACGGTGGCCATCCAGCAGAAGCCGGATAACAAGGTCGCCACCGGCAATGTCATCTCCACCCAGCCGCTCGGCGGTTCCCGGGTCGACAAGGGCAGCACGATCACCGTGCAGGTCTCTGCCGGACCGGCGCAGGTGCAGATTCCTCGCCTCGACGGCATGACGCAGGAGCAGGCCGAGCAACAGCTGAACGCGAGCGGGTTGCGGATGGATCCGAATGTGCAGCGCAAGCCTTCGAGTGCGCAGGAGACGGACAAGGTGATCGGCACCGATCCGTCGGCGGGTTCGCGCGTCGATGTCGACCGGGCCATCGTCGTGATCCTCGGCTCCGGACCGGAGCAGATCCGGGTGCCGAATGTGGTCGGTCAGGACATCAGCGTCGCGCAGCCGAATCTGGTGGACAGCTCCGGATTCAAGATCACCATCCAGGATGTGCCGTCCTCGAAGCCCAAGGGCGAGGTCATCGCGACCACCCCGTCGGGTGGCAGCACCGCGGACAAGGGGTCCACAGTCACCGTGCAGGTTTCCAGCGGCGACATCGTCATGCCGAGCCTGATCGGCCTCACCACGGCGCAGGCGGTGGACAAGCTGCGGCAGGCAGGCTGGACCGGCACATCGGCACAGATCAGCCAATCCACCCAGGGCACCTTCGATACGAACAGCGTCGGTCGGGTCGTCAGCCAACAGCCTGCGGCCGGGTCGGCGATCGGGAAGAACGGAACGGTATCGATCACCACTTACGTCCTCGGTCCGCCGTAATAGCGGAGCCCAGGTCAGGGGTCTGAATACGCGGAGCGGCGGACCGCACGGTCCGATCGGCGCGAGAATGGGGCTGCTCATCCCAACCCACCGTGGAACAGGAGACAGCCCCATGACCACTGCCAGGGACATCATGAAACCCGGGGCCCAGTGGATTTCCAAGGACGATACCGTCGGGAAGGCTTCGCGGGTGATGGCCGAACTCGGCGTCGGCGCGCTGGTCATCGCCGACCACAACGAGCGGATGTGCGGGATCATCACCGACCGCGACATTGTGGTCAAATGCATTGCCCAGGGGCGATCCCCGGCCACTACGCGTGCCGAAGACCTCTGCGACGCGACGCCGCGGTGGATCGCCGCCGATGCGGATGTCGAAGAGGTGCTCGATGCGATGGAAAGTCACCGGATCAAGCGGATGCCGGTGATCGATGCCAAGCGGCTGGTCGGGATGATCAGCGAGGCCGACCTGGCACGCCACCTCGACGACAACCAGCTCAGCGAATTCGTCACCGCGGTCTACGGCAGGCCCTGACCGATCAGGAAAGATTCAGGTGGCGATTCATCGACATCGCCTCCTGGGCCAGCTCCGTCAATTCGACCACCTCGACGCCGTGCTGGCGCAACTGCTCCACCCCGACACAATTGGTTACGAAGGTCGTCGGTTCCCGCCAGGCGATGACGACGCGTGCAATCCCGGCCCGCAGAATCCGGTCGGTGCACGGCAGCCGGGTCGCGGTGGCGCGCTGCGAACACGGTTCCAGGGTGCTGTAAATCGTCGCCCGCGCCAACCGGGGATCGTCCGCGTCGAGCTTGTCGAGCGCGGCCTCCTCGGCATGGACCTTCTCGTCGGTCTCGCGCGAGTAGCCGGTCGAGATCTCGACGCCGTCGGCCACGATTACCGCGCCGACGGAGAACGCGGTCGAGCTGGGCGGGCACAGCCGTGCCAGTTCGATTGCCCGGCGCATGAATTGGATATCGGTCTGCTCCTCGGACTCGCGCGGCAGGTAGCGCAGCAATGCGACATCGCCGATCCGAGTGACATCAGCCAGGTGCATTCGGCGGGCCGGGTAGCTCGCGGGGCCGAGAAAGCGCGGCGCCGCGGCATGTCCGACGACGATCGGCGCGACCGCCATCTGCAATTCGTCGGCCAGATCCGCTGCGAGAAACCGCGTGAGGATGCGGGTGCCGCCCTCTACCATCAGCCGGGCGATGCCGCGGCGGCCGAGATCGTCGAGCAACGCACCGAGGTCGATATCGACACCGAGCCGGACCACCTCCGCCAGACCCGCCAACCGATCATCGAGCTTCGACGCACCGGCATCTGTGGTGTAGACGAGTTTGTCACCGCCGTGGTGCCAGAAACGCAGCTCCGGATCCAGATCACCGCGTGCGCTCACGGCAATCTTCAACGGATACTCCGGTCTTCCGGCCGCGACGCGCGCGGCCCGCCGGTCGGCACTGTTGACCAGCAATCGCGGATTATCGCGCCGCAGCGTCTCGGCGCCGATCAGGATCGCATCGGACTCCGCCCGTACCTGATCTACCCGATCGAAATCCGCGTCATTGGACAGCTTCAGCCGCTCCGGGGTCGCATCGTCGATGTATCCGTCGACACTGACCGCGACGGACAGCAGCACATAGGGCCGTCGCGTCACTGAGTCACCAGTGCCGCGACCTCCGCCTCCAGCATCTCCACCAGCCCCTCGGACGGACGCTCGCCGCATACCTCCAGCCAGTTCGCCAACATCCGATGCCCGCCCTGGGTCAGCACCGATTCGGGATGGAACTGCACGCCGTGAATCGGCAGCGTGCGGTGCCGCATGGCCATCACGATCTCGGATTCGGTCCGGCCGATCACCTCGATATCGGCGGGCAGGGTGTTCTCGAGAACGGTGAGCGAGTGGTATCGAGTCGCGGTGAACGGATCGGGCAGACCGCCCAGCACACCCACGCCGAGGTGGAAGACCGAGCTGGTCTTGCCGTGCAGCAGCTCCGGTGCGCGAGTCACGGTGGCGCCGAACGCCTCTCCGATGGCCTGATGGCCGAGGCATACCCCGAGCAGCGGAATGCCGTGCCGCGCGCAGGCGTGCACCAGATCGATGCTCGCGCCCGCCCGATCCGGGGTGCCCGGACCGGGGCTGATCAGAATGCCGTCGTATTCGGTGACAACCGCATCCAGATCGGCCAACTGCGGGTCGTCATTGCGCCAGACCACGGCCTCGGCACCCAACTGGCCGAGGTACTGCACCAGGTTGAACACGAAGCTGTCGTAGTTGTCGACGACCAGTACACGCATGCTGACGAGATTACGTGGCGACCCGGCGGACCGTCGCGCGCATTACCAGTTGGGATAGCCTAGAGGCAGACCGGAGGGGACCTGAGCCCTCACCCGGACCGTCTCGGCCCCCGCCGGATCGGGTTCTGTGGTGCGCGAGCTCGGCCATAATTCAACCGAATCTCCCCGCCGGTATCCGACCCGAACGCCGAACACGAGGACGACATGCCCAAGTCGAAGGTCCGTAAGAAGACCGACTACACGATCAATCCCGCCAGCCGCACACCGGTCAAGGTGAAGGCGGGACCGTCCCCGGTCTGGTACGTCGTGATCATGCTCGGCTTCATGCTGGCCGGGCTGGTCTGGCTGCTCGTCTACTACCTCGCCAATGACCGCATTACCTGGATGGCGGATCTCGGGGCGTGGAACTTCCTGATCGGCTTCGGTCTCATGGTTATCGGCCTGATCATGACGATGCGGTGGCGTTGATCCGCATAACGCCGGGATTACAGACGTGTCATTCATGCACACCTGTGGATAACCATGTGGACAACTCGAGGAACGATTGGGGAAAGTGACACGTGGATCCCGAATCCGATTCGCCTGATCCGCTCCCCGAACCACGCTGGACCACACCGATGGCCGGGCTCATCGCGGTCACCATCGGCGGCGTGGTGCTGGCCGGTGCCGCCATCCTCGCGAAGGACGGGCCGAGTCGACTGCTGATCGGATTGGCGGCGGTCGGCCTGCTGGCCTTGGCCGGACTCGGATTCCGACAGCGCCCGCGCCTGAGCATTACCGCCGATCCACAGCCACGGCTGGTGGTTCGCACTCTCACCGGACCGACCGAATACACTCGCGATCAGATCATGCGGGCCCGGGTCGTCGGCTATCGCCGCCTCGGCCGCAAAAATCCCATGCTCGAAATCGACGTCGAGCACCACGGCGATGAACGCCTGCTGATCTTCGGCCGCTGGGACCTCGGCACCAGTCCGGACGAGGTCTTCGAAATCCTCGTCGCACACGGATTGGCGCAATAGCCGCGCGCCGAACGTGCGCGGCAGCAACGTTTCACGTGAAGCATTTACCGCAGCGATATCGCCGCGGCCACGATGACGGCGAGTGCCGCCACGGCAACGGCGGCGACTGCGGCCCAACCGATCAGTCGTGCGTTCTCTTGTGTTTTCGCGCGCAGCCACTCCGGCAGGAACAGAATGCCGAGTGCGGCAAGAGTGCCCGCGGCGAGTCCGCCGAGGTGTCCGGCCAACGAGATACCGGGCAGCGAGAAGCTGATGAAGACATTGATGCCGATGAGGATCAACATCTGATTCGGATTCTGCCGCACCCGGATCAGGACCACCGTGATCGCGCCGAACAGTCCGTAGACCGCACACGATGCGCCCGCGGTGAGGCTGTCCCTGGCGAAAACCATCACCGCGGCCGAACCGCCGAGCAGTGCCACCAGGTAGACCACCAGATAGCGCGCCCGTCCGAGCACCGGCTCGATACTGCGGCCGACCACATACAGCGCGAACATATTGAGCAGCAGGTGGATCGGACCGTAGTGCAGGAAGCCGGAGCCGATCAGCCGCACGTACTGGCCGTGCGCCACCGCGGGTGGATACAGCACCCAGTCGATGTAGAGCGCGGAATGCCCGGTGTTCTCCACCAGACTCTTCGATTGACCCGCGGTGACCGCGAAGACGATCGTGTTCAGCGCGATCAGCACATAGGTGACGTACGGAATCGGGGTCCGCTCGGTCTGCGCACCGGCGACGGTGCGCACCGGCCGGACCTCACGCTGCGCCTGACGGACGCAGTCGACACAGTGCTGTCCGACTGCCGCGGGTCGCAGACATTCCGGACAGGCCGGTCGCCCGCACCGAGTGCAGGCCAGGCCCGTAGGACGATTGGGGTGGCGGACGCACGTCGGTGCGGACGGTTGAGCATTCATCGGATTATTCGATAGTGATCTTGGAGATGGTGACGGCTTCCTTGGGACGGTCGTTGCGATCGGTCGGCGTGGTCGCGATGGCATCCACGACCTTGCGCGAATCGGGGTCGACGACCTCCCCGAAGATGGTGTGCTTGCGGTTCAGATGCGGCTGCGCGCCGACGGTGACGAAGAACTGCGAACCATTGGTGCCCGGTCCCGCATTCGCCATCGCCAGCAGGTAGCCGCGATCGAAGCGCAGCTCCGGATGGAATTCGTCGCCGAATTCGTAGCCGGGTCCACCGCGTCCGGTGCCGGTTGGGTCACCACCTTGAATCATGAACCCGTCGATCACCCGGTGGAAACTCACGCCGTCGTAGAACGGGCCGGAGGTGCCGCCGCTGGCGTTCTCCGTCGTGTACGGTGCCGATCCATCGGCCAGGCCGACGAAGTTCCGCACCGTCTTCGGGGCGTGGTTACCGAAGAGCGAGATCTTGATGTCGCCGTGGTTGGTGTGCAACGTGGCCACGGCGGTCTGATTCGGTGAGGTCACCCCGTCATGCTAGTCAGCGAGACATCGATGTTCGCCACACCGGTCCCTAGGCACGCAGGGATCACATGATTCTGGCCCTACTGCGCGATGCGCCGTCATGTGCCACAGTTGTCGAATGACCTTGGGGCGCCTACTCACCTCCGCACGTTCTCGTAACCGACTGATCGCCGCGGTCGTCGTCGCGCTGGCCGGTGGCGTGGCCTGGTTGGTTCGCAGCAAGCGCCCCCAACCGCCGGAACCGGCGCCGGCGCCGCCGCGAATCGGTTACTCCCGCAATGGCTCCGCGCCGAACCCATTGGCAGGTGCCGGCGCGGACAACGGTCGCTGACGACCGAGAGCTCGCACCCGGTCAGCGGCTGACGGTGCGCTTGTACTGCCGCAGCGCGAGCGGGATGAACAGCGCGAGGATGATCACCACCCACGCCAGCGTGGTCGCCACCGGATGCTGCATGGACCAGGCGTCCGACTTCGGCGCCATCGGACTGGTATTGCCGAACAGATCGCGGGTCGCCTGGGTGACCGCTGAGACCGGATTCCACTCGGCGAATACCCGCAGCGCCGTCGGCAGATTCTCTAGCGGCACGAAGGTATTGGCCAGGAACGTCAGCGGGAAGATCACCATGAAGCTGGCGTTGTTGAACACCTCGGGCGCGCGAACCAGCAGGCCGACCACGGCCATGATCCAGGAGATCGCGTACGCGAACAGCAGCAACAGCACATAGGCCAGCACCGCGTCGAGCAAGGATCCGCGAATCCGCCAGCCGACGACATAACCGGTCACCGACATCACCACCAGGCTGACCACATTGATCACCACATCGCTGATGGTGCGCCCGACCAGCACGGCCGACGGCGCCATCGGGAGCGAGCGGAACCGGTCGATAATGCCCTTCTGCATATCCTCGGCCAGGCCCAATCCGGTGAACGTCGCGCCGAAGACCACCGACTGCGCGAAGATGCCCGCGATAAGGAACTCCCGGTAGCCGCCCGACATGCCGGGCACCTCGATCGCCGAGCCGAAGATATAGGCGAACAGCAGCACGAACATGATCGGCGACAGCGTCGAGAAGATCAGCACGTCGGGTACACGCTTGATCTTGATGACATTGCGCTTCGCGATGGTCACACTGTCGGTGCAGACGATGACGAGGCGTTCGCCGAGTGGCATGCGAATTCTGGTGTCCACGCTGGCCGCGGTCATCACTTGCGTCCTTCCGTTACTTCGAGCCGATCCGCAGGCTTATCGCCGTTACCGTTGATCAACTCCTCGGCCTCGTGACCGGTGAGCGTGAGGAAGACGTCGTCCAGTGACGGACGACGCAAACCGACATCGTGGATCTGCACATTGTGTGTGGTCAGCCGGCCGATGGCATCGACGAGCGCCTGCGATCCGTCACTGACCGGAACGGTGATCCGGCGCAGTCCGGGTTCGAGATGGATCTCCCCGTCCGCCAAACCCTCGAGCGCCTGCTGGGCGGTCGCGAGATTGTCGGCATGGTCGACGGTGAGTTCGATGCGATCGCCGCCGACCAGCGTTTTGAGTTCATCCGCGGTGCCGCGGGCGATCACCTTGCCGTGGTCGATCACCGCGATGGCATCGGCCAGCCGATCGGCCTCCTCCATGTACTGCGTGGTGAGCAAGAGCGTGGTGCCGCCGGCCACCAGTTCCTCGATGACATCCCAGAGGTCGAGGCGCGCACGTGGGTCGAGTCCGGTGGTCGGCTCGTCCAGGAAGAGCACCGGTGGATTGGCCACCAGTGCACCGGCCAGGTCGAGCCGTCGGCGCATACCGCCCGAATAGCCCTTGACCGGCCGGTCGGCGGCATCACTGAGTCGGAAGCGCTCCAGCAATTCCCGCGCGCGCTCCTTACTGCGCTGCACGCCCATGTGATAGAGCCGACCGACCATCTCCAGGTTCTCGAATCCGGTGAGATATTCGTCGACGGCGGCATATTGCCCGGACGCGCCGATGCGCGAGCGCAGGGCCTGTGGATTGCGCAGCACGTCGATACCCGCGACGGTCGCGCGGCCGGCATCCGGAATGAGCAGGGTGGTGAACACCCGGACCGTGGTGGTCTTGCCCGCACCGTTGGGTCCGAGCAATGCGGTGACGGTACCCTCGGGCACCGCCAGGTCGAGTCCATCGAGGGCGACCAACTGGCCGTATCGCTTGACCAGACCCTCGGCGACGATTGCGTCGGGCATGCTTCTCCTGAGGTTCGCTCGCTCGGGCGAGGTGGCTCATTACTCGAGTCAGTATTGCCCTGGGCACCGACAATTTCCGGTGATTTTTCGTCCACCTGGGCTTTTCAACGATCGAACGGGCCCGAGTTGCGACCGAACACCAAAACGGTCGCATCCCTTTCCGGGCGGTGCTCGGGGGTGCCGGTTCGGGATGCGACCGATTCGATCTTCCCGCCGGGTACCGGTCCGATCGCGCGTAGCGCACTACCCGATTCGGACCTGGCCGCTACTCGGGATCCGCGTGGCCGACATGCCCGCGCCCGAACGACACGCGACAAATCCGACCGAATCTGCCGTGCAACCGCTCAACCCGCACAGCGATTACGGACGCGCAGCAACCGGTCGGCATGGTTTTCACATTTACCTCGACCGCGTAGTGAGCTCCCATCCCGGCCGTAAAACACTGCGCGCCAACATTTTTGATAGCAGTCATCGAATCGACGAGCGGGCCGTCAACCGACCGGTCCGGCTATCCAGGCGGCGTCCGCAGCTGTCGCAGGTGAGCCGTCCCGAAAAATCTTGGAAAGTGGTGATCCCCACGCACACACAAACCCGGATCATCGCGTAGGATCGTTCACGTCGGCCCCTCCCCCCCGGGCCGACCTTACGCGGGCCTCGGCTAACTCCCCCCCTTCGCCGAGGCCCGCTCCCCATTTCCGGGGCAGCTCAGCCCCACTCAGCTATCTGTCGGCACCGCCGGTTCGTCCGCCGTGCCCACCGATAGCCAGGCCGCCGTCAATCGTTGCGCCCGTACCTTTCCGGCGGTCGCCAGCAACCGACGATCCCGCTCCCACCGCTCGCGAACGACCGGATCGGCCTCAGCCCACAGCGGCTCCAGTTCCGTCAGCACCTGCTCGAAATACTCGTACGCGCCGCCCAATGCGATATGACCGCCGGGCGAGGTCGGCCGATCCATCTCGAGGCCGCGCACGAACGCCACCGCCGCGAGTAACCGCTGCAGCGTCGCCCGCGGCCAGCCGGACTCGCGCCCGACCCGCACCAGCCAGCCGAGGGTGGCCGCGAGCACATGGACGTCTTCGATGGTGCGGAACGGTTTGAGGTAGTCCGAGTAGCCGTCGCCAGGCAGCGGTTCGGCCGCGGCATCGGTGAATGTGACCGAGGCGTGCGGGATTTCGGGTGCGAACGGTACGCCGGGCAGATTCGTCACATTGACGCCGGGCTGCGTCGCATCGACGAGCACGGCGCGCAGCAGATTGCGCCCGCCCGCCGCCGTGCCCGCACTGGCGATCACCAACAGTCGCCGCGCGAGTATCCCCAATGTGGTGAATGTCTTGGTGCCGTTGACCCGCCAGCCGCCGTCGGTCTCGGTCACCTGGGTCGTGATCGCCGACGGATGCGCGCCGCCCGCCTCGGTCGCGGAGACCGCGACCAGCTCATCGGCCGGGAGTTCGGGCAGCAACGCCCGCAGCGCCTGCTGATATCCGGACAGGAATGCGAAACCCAGTCGGTCCGCACCGAAACCACCGGCGATCGCGATATCGATCGTGGTATCGAACCGCTCGGTGGCCGCCCGGTGCCGCGTCCACGCATCGGTGATCGATTCGAGCGGTGTCGAATCGAGCGCCTCGGTCAGCAAATAGTCGAACACAGAGTTCACTCGTGCACGCTAACCGACAATCATCGCCCTGCTCGCGCCAGCAAGGCCCTGCTCGCGCCAGCAAGCCAGCGACACCTCGCGATCCTTATCCGGAACGTCGGCGATGCGACAGGAGAATCTCAGGATCACCAGGTATCACTGACTCGTCATTCCCTGAGGAGCCTGACCAGTGACGAAACCCGATCTCGCGCGCCGAAGGGCGCTCTACGACGCCGAGGCACGGCTGTCATGGGTGCTCGCCGCACTGGCCGGTCTCATCGGAGCCGCGGCATTCATGCATACCGAGGGCTACTTCGTCACGTTCATGACCGGCAATACCGAGCGCGCCGTGCTCGGCTACTTCCACGACGAACCCGATATCGCCGTCGCAGCGGCCCTGCTCATGCTCTCGTTCCTCGCCGGCGTCGTGGTGGCTTCCTGGTGCCGCAGGCACTACTGGTCCGGTCATCCGCACGGCCCGACCCTGCTCACCACACTCAGTCTCGCCGTGGCATCCCTGCTGGACGGTATCCTCTACTGGGCGACGAACGCCACCAATATCGACCTCATCCCAATCCTGTTCGTAGCCTTCGGCGTCGGCGCGCTCAACACCTCATTCGTCAAGAACGGCGAGGTCTCGATCCCCCTCAGTTACGTCACCGGCACCCTCGTCAAGATGGGCCAGGGCATCGAACGCCATATCAGCGGCGGCGATTACGCCGACTGGCTCGGCTACTTCCTGCTGTATGCCGCCTTCGGCGCGGGCGCGCTCTTCGGCGGATTACTGAGCCTGCTCATCGCGGGCTGGGCCATGCTCATCACCGCCACCGTGGTGTGCCTGATCACTACCGGCTACACCTACCTGCACCTGGACCGCCACGGCCCGCCCACGACGAGCTGACCCATGTGCGCGCCGTCGAGGCGACGGATACGGTTGTCCGGTGGGGAGTTTCGATCATCCGAAGCCGGATCACCTTGCGGCACTTGCACAACACCGCACCTGGGCCGAAGTCCGGCCACTACTTCGGCCGATTCTGCGTCCGACAACCTACAAGCAAGCCGCGCTCGACAATCTGCTGCACCGCCGGCCCGAGGCCGACGAGATCGACACCCGGTTCGTCAGCCGCCCGGCCTTCCCATTCGTCGACGAATTGGTCGCGATCGACCTGCCGAATACGCGATCGGTCATCAACTACTCGACCCTGGCGATGTGGCCGGTCTCCACCGACGAGGTCTTCGCGGCGGCCCGCGAAAATCTGGAAGCAATTGCGCAGCCGCATAATCCGCGCGGCAATGCCATCCTCACCCGCACCGATCGCGACGGCGACGCGTATCTCACCTCCTGGCCACTCGCTCCGGGTTGGTT
Organism: Nocardia sp. NPDC050408; assembly: GCF_044458905.1. NCBI lineage: Bacteria > Bacillati > Actinomycetota > Actinomycetes > Mycobacteriales > Nocardiaceae > Nocardia > Nocardia sp. NPDC050408. The sequence continues at coordinate 254,758 of NZ_JBITIL010000011.1, forward strand.
GGCGAGTTTCAGCCAGCGCTACGCCGGCCGTCGCCCGGTCGTCTTCATGCCCGATATCGATACTCTGATCGTGGTCCCCGATATCCCACATCTACTCGCCCGCATCTACCGTCAGGTCGAGCAACAGTACGTCGATGCACGCCACCGCCTTTCGCCCCAGGGTTACACCCTCGACGAGGACAACGCCGTTGTCCCCTTCGACCGCGCCGGCCGACACGAACAACACCGAACCGCCGTCCGCGCCGGATACCGCCTGGCCATCGAGGAATACGCCGCGCAGGCCGACTGGCTCAACGAAGCACTCGAACGCGACCTCGAATTCACCCACTGCGGCTTGCAGATGGCCATCGTCGGCGAGGTAAAGCTGGCAGGCACCGACACTCGCCCCTACACCTACACCATCTGGGGCAAAGGCGTCGACTACCTACTCCCTGCCGCCGACTACATCATGTTCGCCAGCACCGATGCCGACAACAACGCCGTTCCCGTTTGCACCGTGCCACTCACCGCGGCCCTCGAAATAACCGGCCTCGCACCGATTCCCGGCATGTCACCCATCCGATTCGAAGCCCGCTTCTGGCCCGATGAAACAATGCTCACCCAGTTGAAGCAGGCCTCGGTCGCCCTGTGAATGGGGCGGGGACTCGGTCCTGATATCCGGCTGCCCACCATCGCGTCCGCTTGGACGGGGTGCTCGGCTGGATGATCGTCGATCACGACGTGGCCAAGCAGGCCTTCGTCGAGCCGACCATCAGCAAGAAGATCGGATCGCAGCAGGGGCGGGTCGTTATGGCCGAACACGGCGCCGACGGCTAGTACAACGGCGCCTTCGACGACAACATGCTTTTCGCCGACCCGCCGCAGCACATCCGCCTGCGCAGCCTCGTCGCGAAGGCTTTCGCGAGCCGCGCCCGGACCTCGAATCGAGCAGATCGCCGACACCCTGCTGGACGACCTGACCACCTTCGACCCGACCCGCAACGACACCCGAAACATCGCATTCGGCCACGGCATCCACTACTACATCGGCGCCGCCCCAGCCCGCATGGAAGCAACAATCGCCCGCACCCGCCTACTGGCTCGCATCCCAGCCACGTCGCTGGACATACCGGCCACCGAGCTGACATGGCGAAAGAGCCTCCTGATCCGCGGCCTCACCACCCTCCCCGTCCACCTCTCGTCCACCACCGCGGTCGATACCGAAGCCGGAACGATTTGCGACACCGTGGACCCAGCCACCCCCTGGACCGAGCCCGACAACCTCGACGAGCCAGCTAGGTCGTGTTTCGAAAGTCGGGTCACCGTAGCCACAGGTCGATGGCGGCGATGTGGACGGTAGCCAGGAAGCGGACGGCGAGTTTGTCGTATCTGGTTGCCAGCGCGCGGTTTTGCTTGAGTTGGTTGATGCCACGCTCGACCGCGTTGCGGTCACGGTAGATCTCGGCATCGAACGCATGCGGCCGACCACCTCGCGCGCCGCGCCGGAGCCGGTGACCGACCTGGTCTCCCGGCACCGGGATAGTGGCCCGGATTCCGCGTCGAGCCAGGTAAGCGCGGTTGGCGCGGGAGGAATAGGCCTTGTCCGCCAACACTCGGTCTGGGCGCACACGCGGCCGCCCACCACCGAGCCGCGGTACCCAGACCGCATCCAGCACCGC
>NZ_JBITIL010000012.1:0-230813 GCF_044458905.1 Nocardia sp. NPDC050408
TCCGAGCCGTCGAGACTCGCGACTTCGTCGCATGCGCTTCGACGGCTCGGACGCGAGACGGGCCGCGAACGGGTCGCTCGTAAGACTCGCTCCGTGGTGGTTGGTGATGACGGGACGTTCGGCACCTGATGCACGCGTGCTGGAAGGGCGAGTCTCGCGAGTTCGTCGCATGCGCTTCGACGGCTCGGACGCGAGACGGGCCGCGAACGGTCGCTCGTAAGACTCACTCCGTCGTAGTTGGTTGTGGCGGGAAGCCGCCGTCGTCAGCCATCGCTGAGCAGGGAATATTGACTGTTGGGTGAGCTGCCTGTTCGTGAGGGGTTATCGGTTGTTGGGGCGAGCTGCCCTTGCGCGAGGGGCTACCGGCTGTTCGGCTGGGCTGCCCGTTCGCCAGGGACTACCAGCCGCTCGGCAGTGGGCGCCCTTCCGCGAAACCCGCCGCTGACTGGACGCCGAGGACCGCCTTGTCGTGGAACTCCGAGAGGCTGCGGGCACCCGCATAGGTGCATGCACTGCGGACGCCGGAGCAGATGTGGTCGATGAGATCCTCGACGCCGGGGCGTTCCGGATCCAGGCGCATGCGCGAGCTGGAGATGCCCTCCTCGAACAGTGCCTTGCGGGCGCGGTCGAAGCCGCTGTCGGTGGCGGTCCGTGCGGCGACGGCGCGCTTGGAGGCCATGCCGAAACTCTCCTTGTAGGCATTGCCGTCCCGGTCCACGCGCAGGTCGCCGGGGGATTCGTAGGTACCGGCGAACCAGGAGCCGATCATCACATTGGACGCGCCCGCGGCAAGTGCGAGAGCGACGTCGCGGGGGTGCCGGACGCCGCCGTCGGCCCAAATGTGCACGCCGAGTTCCTTTGCGGCGGTGGCGCATTCGGCCACCGCAGAGAACTGCGGACGGCCGACGCCGGTCATCATGCGGGTGGTGCACATGGCACCGGGGCCGACACCGACCTTGATGATGTCCGCCCCCGCGGCGGCCAGATCGCGGGTGCCCTGTGCGGAGACCACATTGCCGGCGACCAATGGCACACCGAGGCCGAGATCGCGGATGGTGCTGAGGGTTTCGAGCATTTTGGCCTGGTGGCCGTGGGCGGTATCGATGACGAGCAGGTCCGCGCCCGCGTCGACGAGCGCCTTGGCCTTGGCCGCCACATCGCCGTTGATTCCTACCGCAGTGGCGACGCGCAACTGGTTGTCGGCGTCCACGTTGGGCTGGTAGATCCCGGCGCGGACGGCGCCGGTACGAGTCATCACGCCCGCGAGGCTGCCGTCTTCGGCGATGAGCACGGCGAGCTGCGCGTGCTCGGCCTCGAGCAGATCGAACAGATCGCGCGGCGAGGTGCTGGCCGGTGCCTGCACGAAATCGGTGACCGCGACATCGCGCAGTCGGGCGAACCGGTCGACATCGGTGCAGGACGCCTCGGTGACCACGCCGACCGGCTTACCGCCGTCGACGACAACCACCGCGCCGTGGGCGCGCTTGTGCATCAGGGCGACGGCCTCGGAGACCGAACGCTCCGGATCCAGCGTGACCGGGGTATCGGCGGTGAGCGAGCGGCTCTTGACGAACGCGATGGTTTCCGATGCCGCGGCGATCGGGAGATCCTGCGGTAGGACGACAATGCCGCCGCGACGAGCGACCGTCTCGGCCATCCGACGTCCGGCGACCGCGGTCATATTCGCGACGACAATGGGAATGGTGGTGCCGGACCCGTCAACGGTCGACAGATCCACATCGAACCGTGACGCGACATCCGTCCGATTCGGGACGAGGAAGAGGTCGTCGTAGGTCAGGTCGTACGGCGGCTGATGACCAGGGAGAAACTGCACTTAACCGATTCTAACCGGTGCGCCGTACTCCCGTGCAATCACCCAGCATTCGGTCCCGGCCCAGCTCGAGATGTGAGGCGCGGCACCGGAATCAAGATCAGGTGGAATGGCGGCGGCGCTTCTCGGCCGATGCCGCCATGGTTTCCACGTGATCCCGAGCCGTGTGTCATGCCTCGGCTTGGATGCGGGACAGTTGGATTGTGGTCGCGCACATGATGATTACGGCGACGGTGATTACGGCGAGTCCGATGTGATTGGTGCGGAGGCGTTCGTCGAGGACGGTGATGCCGATGAAGGCGGCGGCCAGGGGTTCGGCGATGGTTACGGCGGGCAACGATGCGACCAGGGGGCCGGATTGGAAGGCGCGTTGCTGCAGATAGAGGCCGATCAGGCCGGAGGCCAACAGGGCCCAGGTCTGCCAGCTGCCCGTTACGTGAGTCAGGCCGCCATCGAAGAGTTCGGTTACATACTCGGTGAGCGCGGCGGCCAGACCGAACAGGGCCCCGCCCACGACGCCGAACAGGAGTGCGCGGCGGGTCGGGTCGGAGGTACCGAGGGCGGCGACGACGGCTACCGCCAGCAGACCGACCAGGCCGACCAGCGGCGGGATCCAATCACGCAGGGGCGCATTGGTATTGCCCTCGGACGGATCGCCGACAATCAAGAAGCAGGCAAGCGCCGCCGCGAGGGCGATGGCGGTCGCCCACGTGCGCGGCGTGACGCGGCGGTGGTTGATCCGGGCGGAGAGCGGGAGCGCGAAGACCAACATGCTCACCAGAATTGGCTGGACGAGCAGCACCGCACCCAGAGCCAGGGCGGCGACCTGCATCGCGAAGCCGCCCGCGTCACCGACGATTCCGGCCCACCAGCGCGGATTGCGGATCAGCGAACGAATGAGCGACTCGTCCTCCGGAACCGCGGACGCCGCATGCTGCTGCGTGACCGCGGCCACCGCGAAGAGCAATGCCGAGATCAGTGCACAGACGACCGCACCCACCTGATGATTCGCCACCAGGCTAGTTTGCCCCCCGATTGCGGCCGCCCGGCACCCCCTGCGCGCGTCCGGCGCGTCGACGCGTACGGCCGGGCGTGTCGCCGCTGGTCGCAGCGGTGCGGCCGGACGCGGCACCGCGACCGGAGGTGGCTCCTGTGCCATGGCTGGCCGATGCGCCACGCGCGGATGAGCCCGTTCCGTGGGCTGTCTTTACCGACCCGGCAGCACGACCCGGCGCGGCTGATGCCACGCTCGCGGTCCGCGCTGGAGCCGTCTTCGCGCCGCGGCCCGGGGCCGCCGTTGCTACGCCTGCGGTTCGACCCGCGGCAGGCGCGGCCGTCGACCCACGTCCCGGCGTTCCGGCTCCGCGCCGACTCGACGTCGCGGTCGATCCGGACGAACCACCCGAAGATTTCTTCGCATCCCCGGCGCGAGCGCTCGAACCGGCACTACGCCGCCCGGCACCAGCTGAGCCCGCACCGCCCGAGCGTGCGCCACGACCACGACCACCCGCGCCTGCACCACCCGACCGGCGGCTCGACCTACCGACCTGCAACTCACCTTCGTCGCCCACCGTGACTGCCGAGTTCGCCGCCACGATCGGCACACCGGATGGCTGCTTCGCACCGGTGATCTGGATCAACCGCCGATCACCCGGACGGATCTGCACGCCGTCGACATCGACGCCCGCCTTGCGGGTCATCTTCTCGACCTCGGCGCGCTCCTCCTCGGTGACCAGCGTAACGACGACGCCGTCCTCACCGGCGCGGGCGGTGCGGCCCGCGCGATGTAGGTACGCCTTGGATTCCGCGGGCGGATCCACGTGCACGACAAGGGATATCCCGTCCACGTGGATGCCGCGCGCGGCCACGTCGGTGGTTACCAGTACCGGTGTCGTACCGTCGGCGAATGCGGCCAGGGTCCGCACGCGGTTGTTCTGTGCCTTACCGCCGTGCAGCGCGCCCGCGGCGATGCCCGCCGCGCGCAACTGCTTGGCTAGTCGGTCCGCACCGTGTTTGGTGCGCACGAACATGATCGTCAGCCCGTCGCGGGCGGCGATCTGCGCGGTGATCTCGCGCTTGTCGGCCTTGCGCAGGTACAGCAGGTGATGCGACATCGTCGCGACCGAGGCCGACGGCGGCGCGGTGGAATGGGTGACCGGGGAGCGCAGGTAGCGCTTGACCAGCTTGTCGACCTCACCGTCGAGGGTGGCCGAAAACAGCAGGCGCTGACCATCTTTCGGTGTCCGGTCGAGCAGCTTGGTGACCTGTGGCAGGAAGCCCATATCGGCCATGTGGTCGGCCTCGTCCAGCGCGATGATCCGCACATCGGACAGGTCGGCGGAGCGCTGGTTGATCAGATCTTCCAGCCGTCCAGGCGTGGCGATGAGCAGGTCCACGCCGCGTGCGAGCCGGTCGGCCTGCCGCTTGATCGGCGCGCCGCCGACCACCGAGGCTATCCGCAGCCCAAGCGCCAGTGCCGCACTATCCAGCGCCTTTTCGATCTGGGCCGCCAGTTCCCGGGTCGGTACAAGCACCAGACCGCGCGGACGGCCCGGCTTGGACTGGGCACCCGCGAGCAGCGTGAGCATCGGCAGCCCGAAGGCAAGCGTCTTGCCGGAGCCGGTCGGTCCGCGCCCGAGCACATCCTTACCCGCCAGCGCATCGGTCGCGGTCGCGGCCTGGATCGGGAACGGCATCTCGATGCCGTCGCGGCGCAGCGCCTGGACGAGCACGGCGGGTAGGCCCAGATCCGCGAAGGTGGTGGCAGGGGTGGAGGAGGTCAACGGGGTTGTGTGCCTTTCATGTCTCGGCGCGGGTAGATCCGGGCACGCGTGGTGCCGCCGAGATGGTTGGGCCCGGTCATCGGGTTGCGGTAGGACCGGGTGTGTCGGGGAGAACCGGAGGAATCAGTTACGCAGCAGTCGATCCAGTTCGACCAGCCAGGGTACCGCGACGGCCATGGTCGGGACCACCAGGATGGCCGCCGACCCCAGATACGCCGCCGAGGCGATCCGCAGATCGCCGATCCGTCCACCCAGGCGCTGGATGCGGATCAGGGTGGTCGGTCCGCCTGCGGCGAGCGCACCCTGCGGAGCGGTGGACTTGGCGCATGCGACCAGCGCGCGGGCCAGCGGCTTCGGGCCGGTCACCTTTACCGCCGAGTCATCGGCGAGCAGTTCGATCAGCAGTTTGACCGAGCCGAGCGCGGCCTTGCTGCGCACCACCAGGGGGAAGGCCTCGTGCACTGCGGTGAACGCCTCGAGTACCAGGTCGTGCCGGGCGCGCAGATGCGAGCGCTCATGGCTGACGATGGCGGTGACCTCGGCGTCCTTCAGGCTGGTCAGCGTGCCTTCGCTCAGTACGACCCGCTGGCGCAGGCCGGGCAGGCAGTAGGCGATCGGTTCGGTCGAGGCGAGGACCCGGATATCGGCGGCGCGGCGCTGCGGTCCGCTCTGGTCGAGCAGATCGACGAGCATGCGGTGGCGTGCCCGACGCCTGCGGGTGTGCACACCGACACGCACGATCGCGTACATCAGCCGCGCGCCGACCAGCAGGGTCAGCGCGAAGACGAAGACATAGGCCAGCCACAGCGGCAGTCCGAGCGCGTCGATTTCCCGGGCCGGGGAGGTGGTCGGGCGACCGTTCGGTCCGGGAACGAGTAATTGTGCGGCGATGGCCAGGCCCGAGCCGAATGCGCTGAGCACGGCTGCGAGCGCGATGGCCTGCCATAACACGAGCGCGGCGCGCGGTGTCCGATACGGCCAGGTCGCGCGGCTCAGCAGCGCTGGGGCAGGCCCCGCGAGAAGCAAAGCGAGACCGGCGAAGACCGGCGCGGTTGCGTTCATCGACTCAGCTCACTGCGTTGTGGGGCCAGGGCACTCACCTCATTGTGAGGCCAGAATCCCAAGACTACTGCTTCGGCGGCGCAGTATCTTCGGATGCCTCGAGCTTAGCGAGTGCTTCTCGCAACGCATCCGTATCGTCCCTGCCGACCTGTTCGACGAAGTGCACCAGCGCCGCCGCGCGGCTGCCCGCCGCATCGGCCTGCTGCAATGCATCGACCATCAAGCTGGCCACAAGTTCGTCGCGGGTATGCACCGGCGCGTAGCGATGGGCGCGGTCGTCGCGGCGCTGGACCACCAGATTCTTCTTCGCCAGCCGTTGCAGCACCGTCATCACCGTGGTGTACGCGAGCTCACGGCGGGCGGCCAAAGCCTCGTGTACCTGCCGTACGGTTTGCGGCTCGTCATTGGACCACAGTTGGTCCATGACTGCCCTCTCGAGTTCACCAAGTCCTGCCATTCTTCAAGCTTACGGACTCAACGACACAATTGCGTACTACACGCCGTCGTAACTGCCTGATAGCTGTGTGTCATTTGTCATACGCCGGCAAAACGTGCCGGGTACCGATGGGGACGATCATCGGACGGCCGGAGACCGGATCCTCGAGCACCGAGGCGTCGAGGTCGAAGACCTCACGCAGCAGTGTGACATTGATGATATCGGCGGGCGCGCCCTGGGAGACGATGCGCCCGTCGCGCATGACGATGAGCTGGTCGCTGTAGCGAATGGCCAGGTTGAGATCGTGCAGCACCATCACCACGGTGCGCCCGAGGTCGTCGTGCAGTCGGTCGATCAGGTCCAGGACCTCGACCGAATGCGCGAGGTCGAGGTAGGTGGTCGGCTCATCGAGCAGCAGGATATCGGTGCCCTGGGCCAGTGCCATCGAGATCCAGGCGCGCTGGCGCTGACCGCCGGACAATTCGTCGAGTGAGCGATCGGCCAGCTCCGCGATGCCCGTCGCCGCCAGTGCGGACATGACCTCGGCCTCGTCGGTGGCCGACCACTGCCGGATCCAGGACTGATGCGGATGACGCCCACGCGTAACGAGATCCGCCACGGTGAGCCCCTCGGGCGCGACCGGCGATTGCGGGAGCATACCGATGATGCGTGCCACATCCTTGGTCTTCATCGTCGAAATCGCCTTGCCGTCCAAGAGGATTCGGCCCTGACGAGGACGCAGCAGGCGGCCGAGGGAGCGCAGCATGGTCGATTTGCCGCAGCCGTTCGGGCCGATGACGGTGGTGACGACGCCGGGTGCGATATCGATATCGAGTCCGTCGACGATGACGCGGTCGCAGTAGCCGAGGGTGACTTCCTGTGCGGAGAGCCGCGTATCGCTGGTCATGACAGGGTCGCCTTCCGATTCATACGCACGAGCAGGTAAAGCAGGAAGGGTCCGCCGAAGGCGGCGGTCACGACACCGACCGGCAGATCGACCGGAAACAGCGTGCGCGAGGCCACATCCGCGCCGACTACCAGGATGGCACCGATGAGCGCCGAGCCGATGAGCGGTTCGCCAGGAGTTCGCAGTAGGCGGCGGGCGATCTGCGGTGCGGCGAGCGCCACAAAAGTGACCGGACCGACGGCCGCGGTGGCGACGGAGGCGGCCACGACAGCCGCGCCGATCAATAGCGTCTGCTGGGTCTGGATCCGCACGCCCAGCACCCGGGTGGTATCGGTGCCCAGACGCAGTGCGGCAAGGGTTCTCGCGGAGGCCACCGCGGTCACGAGGACCACGGCCAGTGCCACTGCGGCCGGGACGAGTTCGGTCCGATCCGCGCTGTTGAGTGAGCCATTGAGCCAGAGTTGAGCACGGGCCGCGTCCTGCAGACTGGCGCGGGTGAGCAGAAAGCTGATGCCGGACAACAGCAATGCGTTCACACCGATGCCGATCAGCACCAGTCGCATGGGCGTGACCCCGCGGTCGCCGGTCACGCTGCGCCCCCAGGCGAGGAGGTAGATCACGACCGCAGTGAGCAGACCACCGGTCAGTGCCGCCAGCGGCGCGCCGACACTCGCGGCGAGTCCCGTTGTCGCACCCCCGGTTCCGACCAGGACTGCGACCGCGCCGAGGCTCGAGCCGGTGGTGATGCCGAGCATATCCGGTGCGGCGAGCGGGTTGTGCAGGATCGATTGGGTGATCGCGCCCGCGATGCCGAGTGCCGCACCGACTACCGCGGCCGTGAGCGCGCGCGGCAATCGGGACTCCAGCACGATGAAGCGCTGGGATCGGGTGCCGCCGCCGCTGAGCACATCCAGTACCCGGCCGATCGGAATGTGGGTGTCGCCGAAGGTGATATCGAGGCAGAACAGCGTGAGCACTGTCGCGGCCAACACAAGAACTATGAGCGCCATGGTTGGGCGCAGCACAATCGACACCGGACCGACGCGCAAGGCGGGACGAATACGTCCTGAAGGTGCTGTTTCGGCCGGAGACCGGCTGGTGCCGGTCGCGGTGCCAGCCGGAGAGGTTTCGTCCATGATTCGTTCGGTCATGAATGTTTCCCGGCGGCCCGCAAATCCGTTCGCGACGATCGCCGTGAGATCTGCTTCACAGGCTCACCAGCTTCTTGCGACGAACGAGCAGGATGAAGAACGGTGCACCGAGGGCCGAGATCATCACGCCGACCTGTAATTCGCCCGGTCGCGCGACAATTCGTCCGACCACATCGGCGAAAAGCAGCAGCAGTGCACCGAGCAGTCCGGAGTACGGGATCAGCCAGCGATAGTCGGACCCGGTGAAAACCCGTGCGACGTGCGGCACTATCAATCCGATGAATGCGATCGGGCCGACCGCCGCCGTCGCGGCACCACACAGCAATACGATCGCGGCCAGGCCGAGCGCACGACTGCGTCCGATATGCACGCCGAGTCCGCGCGCGACCTCGTCACCGAGGCTCAGCAGATTCAGTCCCGGCGCAGCCGCCACGGCCAGCGCCACGCCGATCGCCAAGAACGGCAGCACCTGCCAGAACACCTCGGCATCGCGCCCGTTCACCGTGCCGACCACCCAGAATCGGTAGGTGTCCAGCGCCGCATTGTCCATGAGCACAATGGCATTCGTCATCGCCTGCAGGAGTGCGGTCACGGCGGCACCGGCCAGTACCAGACTGAGTGGACTCACCTTGCCGCCACCGATCGCGGATACACCGAACACCACAAGCCCCGCGATCAGCGCCCCCGCGAAGGCGAACCAGATGTATTGCTCGGGTGCGGTGAGCGCGAACAGGTAAATGCTCAGTGCCGCAAGGAAGGCCGCGCCCGCATTCAAGCCGAGCAGGCCCGCGTCGGCGAGTGGGTTGCGGGTATAGCCCTGGATCAGCGCACCCGCGATTCCGAGCGCGAGCCCGGTGACCAGTCCAAGCGCGGTGCGCGGCAACCGAAGTCCGCGCACGATCTCCGCTGCGGTCGAGTCCGCGGGGCAGGTGAACGGCCCGCCCGGGCAGGTGAGGGCGTTGTGCACGGCGTCGTAGACGGTGCCGGGGGACAGCGATCGGGTGCCGATGGCGATGCTGGCCACCGTGGCGACGAGGAGCAGTGCGGTCAACGCGACGAGTCCGAGCTGATGACGGCGCGCCGTATTTGTTCGTCGCGCTCCCAGCGCGATGGTGCCTGATGCCGTCACAGCGACGAACTACTCCTGACTCGATAGGTGGTGTCCGGGTTCTAGGTCTGGTAAGCCTAACCTATCTTTTCAATCCGACCCATCACGGAGCCGACCCGAGGAGGTTCGATGTCCGAGCCAGTCACGACCTACATGCCTCGCCAGTCCCAGGTGGCATTCGGTAGGGCCTGTGCCCGGTTGCGCTCGTTGCAACCAGAACATCCGCGGGTATATGCGGTGGCCGCCATGTCCGAGCAGGGCAAACGGAGGTGGTGGCGGCTGGCCGACGGGATGCGCGAGGGGCGGATCGAACTGATGTATCGGCGGCACGCCGCGGAGATGATCAGCGCCGATACCGCCGCCGAGGTGGTGGCGACCGCGTTGATCCACGCGGTGATCGGCCGGGTGGTCGCCCTGCTGGTGGCCGAGGGGCGGGTGTGGGATCCGGGTCTCGAGAATCTGTGGCTCCATACCGACAACGACGGCGGAATCGATTGGGCAGGGTTGGCGGACACCACGATTCGCGTGCTCGACGGTGATCGGCTGACCGGGGAGACCGGGGTGGTCACGTTGCCGTGCGAGCAGGCCGTGTACGTCTGGCTCGCGCATCGGTGTGAACCGTCGCTGCGGTTGATTCAGCGGACCTTGGCCGGTTGCGCGGGGCTCGGCGAGCGTCGATTCTGGTCGCTGGTCGGCGAATCCATTGTCGGTGCGGCCACTTACGTGCCGGAGCTGGCGCGGACGGATTCGCTGGTCGGTGCGCGCCGGGGTGATGGATTGCTGTCGGCGCTGGAAGAGCGCGGTCTGCCCGTGCGACGCGTTGTGGGTTGCCTGGTTCGATAGCGACGGTCAAGCCCAGGTCAGCAGGGTTGGTCCGGGCAGTCGTCCGGTCGGGATCGCTGATGGACTGCGGTGCCGTTGTGGATCGCGGCGGCCGATGGCAATGGCATGGCGCGGTAGCCACCCGGGTTCGATATCGAGCAGTGCCGCCGCTCGGACGACATTGTCGCCGGGGTGAATTGTGGTCACGCAGGTGCCGAGTCCGTACTCGTGGGCTGTCAAGCACAGCGACTGGCAGACGCGACCCATATCGAACTCGGTGTCGGTGAAACCGTTATCCGCCGAAAGTAATACGAGGACCAGCGGCGCCTCGGCCAGATGGCCCGCGTAGTGGCCGAGTTCGCTCAGCTGTATCCGCAGCGTCTCGGTATTCACCGCGATGAATCGCCATGGTTGCCGGTTGCGTGCCGAGCCGGTCCATCGGGCCGTGTCCACGATCTCGGCGATGGTCGTGCGTGGAATGGGTTCCGGCAGAAAGTGTCTGGTCGCCCGCATGGCCTTGATCGAATGCATCACCGCGAGCGTAGTGCGATACGGCAGAAGTTGCTCACTTAGGTAAGCCTGACCTATACTGATTTCGGCGTTGGGATCGGCCGAGTGTTCCGGAGGGCTGCCGTGAACCCCCGATCCACTGCCGCGGCGGGCTCCATGTGCGTGTGGAGCCCGCCGCTCTGCCTCGGCAAGTGAACGCCGAGAAGTAGCCGTGGTGCGAGGGTCGGGACACCCTGTGTCAAGGTGAATGCATGACACAGCAGGAAGTTGCCCAGATTCAGGGGCTGGCCGACGTGACGCCCGAGCTGATGACCGAGCTCAGCAAGAACACCTTCACCGATCTGATCGGACTCGAATTCACCGAGGTCACGCCGGATCGGGTGCGCGGTCAACTCACCGCCGGACCGCAGTTGCTGCAGTTGGCAGGCATTATCAACGGCGGCGTGTACTGCACGATCGTCGAAACGCTGGCAAGCGTCGGCGGCGGCGTCTGGTACAACGCTCAGGGCAATAAGGGCACCGTGGTGGGGGTGAACAACAACACCGACTTTCTGCGTTCGGTCCGCGAGGGCAAGGTCTTCGGCGAGGCGACACCGCTGCACCGCGGCCGCCTGCAGCAGTTGTGGCAGGTCGTGCTGACCGATGACGAGGGTCGCACGGTGGCGCACGGCCAGGTGCGTCTGCAGAATCTGCCCGCCCGGGATTGATCGGCGCTCCCGGAACGGGCGTGCCAGAATTACCGTCACCCTGATCCACGAGCACTGAGGAGCCCGGATGCGACTGTCGCCGCATGAGCAGGAACGGCTGCTGCTGAGCTACGCGGCCGAACTGGCCCGGCGCAGGCAGGCGCGCGGGCTCGCGCTGAACCATCCGGAGGCGATCGCGCTGATCACCGATCATGTGCTCGAGGGTGCGCGCGACGGCCGCACCGTCGCGGAGCTGATGTCTTCGGGGCGGACGGTTCTCACACGCGCCGATGTGATGGAGGGTGTGCCGGAGATGATCCATGACGTCCAGGTCGAGGCCACTTTCCCGGACGGTACCAAGCTGGTCACCGTCCACCATCCGATCGGCTAGGGCGACAATGATTCCGGGCGAATACCTCTGCGCCGAGGGCACCATCGAGTTGAACGCGGGCGCGGACCGCATCGAGCTCGACGTCGTGAATACCGGTGACCGTCCGGTGCAGGTCGGCAGCCATGTGCATTTCCCGCAGGCCAATGTCGCACTGCGTTTCGATCGGTCAGCCGCGCACGGACGTCGGCTCGATATCCCCGCCGGTACCGCAGTGCGCTTCGAACCCGGTCTCGGCCAACGGGTTTCGCTGGTTCCGCTCGGCGGCAGCCGCGAGGTCCACGGCATCAGCCGCAATCCCCCCGGACGTTTGGATGGTGCGTCATGAGTGAGCTGAGCCGGGCGCGCTACGCGGAGCTGTTCGGTCCGACCACCGGGGACCGAATTCGCCTGGCGGACACCGATCTGCTGATCGAGATCACCGAGGACCGCTGCGGCGGACCGGGACTCGCGGGCGACGAGGCCGTCTTCGGTGGCGGCAAGGTGCTGCGCGAATCCATGGGCCAGGCCCGCGCGACGCGCGCCGATGGCACCCCCGACACCGTGATCACCGGCGTGGTCATCATCGATCACTGGGGAATCATCAAGGCCGACGTCGGAATTCGCGACGGGCGCATCAGTGCGATTGGTAAAGCGGGCAATCCGGACACCATGAACGGAGTGCATCCGGATCTGGTGGTCGGCCCGAATACCGAGATCATCGCGGGCAATGGCCGCATCCTCACCGCGGGCGCGATCGACTGTCATGTGCATTTCATCTGTCCGCAGCTGATGGACGAGGCGCTCGGCGGCGGTATCACGACATTGATCGGCGGCGGCACCGGCCCGGCCGAGGGTAGCAAGGCGACCACCGTGACGCCCGGATCCTGGCATCTGGCCCGGATGCTGGAGGCTACCGACGCCTGGCCGCTGAATATCGTGTTGCTCGGCAAGGGCAATACCGTCAGCGCCGAATCCATGTGGGAACAATTGCGTGGTGGCGCAGCGGGTTTCAAGTTGCATGAGGATTGGGGCTCGACCCCCGCCGCGATCGATGCGTGCCTCACCGTCGCCGATGCGGCGGGCGTCCAGGTGGCGCTGCACTCGGACACCCTGAACGAGGCCGGATTCGTCGAGGACACGCTCGGCGCCATCGCGGGCCGCGGCATCCACGCGTATCACACCGAGGGGGCGGGCGGCGGGCACGCGCCAGACATCATCACCGTCGCTTCGCATCTCAATGTGCTGCCCAGCTCGACCAACCCGACCCGACCGCATACGGTCAATACTCTGGACGAGCACTTGGACATGCTCATGGTGTGCCACCACCTCAGCGCGTCCATTCCGGAGGATCTCGCCTTCGCGGAGAGTCGAATCAGGCCATCAACCATCGCCGCCGAGGATCTGCTGCACGATCTGGGCGCTATTTCCATGATCGGCAGCGACTCCCAGGCGATGGGCCGCATCGGCGAGGTCGTCATGCGTACCTGGCAGACCGCGCACGTCATGAAGCGCCGCCGCGGCGCGCTGGACGGCGACGGCGCCGCCGATAACGCCCGTGTACGGCGCTATATCGCGAAATACACCATTTGCCCGGCCATCGCCCATGGACTCGACCACGAAATCGGTTCGGTGGAGGTCGGCAAGCTCGCCGACCTCGTGCTGTGGGATCCAGCGTTCTTCGGTGTTCGCCCGCATGCCGTCCTCAAGGGCGGCGCGATCGCCTGGGCCGCCATGGGCGATGCCAATGCCTCCATACCGACCCCGCAACCGGTGCTGCCGCGACCCATGTTCGGTGCCGCACCACTGGCGGCTGCCGCGACCTCGCTGCACTTCGTCTCCGAACAGGCCATCGAGGACGGCCTCGCCGAACGCTTGGGCCTGCGCCGAAAACTGGCTCCGGTCAAGAACGTTCGTCACGTCACCAAGACGGATATGCCGAACAATGGCGCCATGCCACGGATCGAAGTCGATCCGGATACCTTCACCGTGCGCATCGACGGCGAGGTCTGGACCGAGCAGCCCGCCACCGAGTTGCCCATGGCCCAGCGCTACTTCCTGTTCTGATTGTCGGCGCGAGAAGGGCTGGTTGCCGGGCGCCCTCGTTCACAGCGTAAGTGACACGCATTGGTCTCAGTTCTGGGCACGCGACTGTGTGGGCGGTATGCCCCGCCAGGTTTCCGGGAACGTGGGTGTCGGCCGATCAGTTTCGGCGGTATGCCGGCACCCGGTGGCAGACTTCATGGCATGACGACGTTCGAGTGGGCCGACGTAGACAGCTTCATCGTGGACTCTCTGGTGGGAGGCGAGGATTCGACCGCGACGGTATTGGCCGCCAATGCGGCGGCCGGACTGCCTGCTATCGATGTATCGCCGGCGCAAGGGAAGTTCCTGCATCTGATAGCGCGGTCGATCGGGGCGCGGCGGGTGCTCGAAATCGGCACGCTCGGCGGCTACAGCACGATTTGGTTGGCGCGGGCGGTGGGGAAGGATGGCCAGGTCATCACCCTGGAATTCGAGCCGCGGCACGCGCGGGTGGCGCGGGAGAATCTGGATCGGGCCCAGGTCGGGGATCGGGTCGAGATCCGAGTGGGTGCGGCGCTGGACAGTCTGCCGGTGCTGGCGGAGGAGGATCCGGAGCCGTTCGATCTGGTGTTCATCGATGCCGACAAGGTCAACAATTCGAATTATGTGCTCTGGGCGCTGCGCTTGACCCGCCCGGGCTCGGTGATCATCGTCGACAATGTCGTGCGCAATGGCGCTGTCGCCGACGATCATTCGGACGATCCGGCGGTCCAGGCCAGCCGCGATCTGGTCGACCTGCTCGCCGCCGAACCCAGCCTCGACGCCACCATTGTGCAAACCGTCGGCAGCAAGGGTTGGGACGGTTTCGCTTACGCCGTGGTCAACGGTGAGGCCCTCGACTGAACACAGCCGCTCGGATCTCCGGTGCTCGGTTTCGCCGGAGATCCAGGCGTGGGGGCGGGGAATGGGCGTCATTGGATGGATCGAACAGCGGCGGGGTTGGGATTCCGCGCGCAGAACGATCCGGGTGGTCGCTCCTACGCCTGAAGCACCACCTTGCCGACGGTGCCCCGCGTCTCCAGCGCGCGGTGCGCCTCGGCCGCATCGGCAAGCGCGAAACGCTGGACCGCGGGCCGCATTCGACCGGCTGCGGCCTCGGCCATCGCCTTGTCTTCGAGCGGGCGCAGGTCGCCGTCGACGCGCTGGAGCATGCGCGGTCCGACGACCATTTCGGAGGTGATGTCGCGGGTGGCCAATTCCTCCTCCGAAAGCGATAGCGGAGCGCCGTCGGCCGCGCCATAGATCAGATGCTGACCGCCCTTGCCGAGCAGATCGACTGCCGCGCGGCTTATTTCGCCGCCGACTCCGTCGAACAACACAGTGGCCCTGCGGTCGCCGAGCTCGGCGCGTACCTGTTCGGGCCAGTCGGGGCGTAGGTAATCGATCCCGATATCCGCGCCATTACGTTGCACGAGTTCGACTTTCTCGGGCCCACCCGCCAGTCCGACCACCGTCGCCCCGACATTCTTCGCGTGTTGAACCAGCAGTGTCCCGATGCCGCCCGCAGCGGCGGTTACCAGCACAACGCTGTCCGGACCGAGTTCGGTGAACAATAAGATCCCCATAGTCGTTCGCCCGGTACCGACGATCGCGACCGCCTCCGCCGGATCGAGTTCGGCCGGAATCTCGTGCAACCGAGGGGTTTCCGTTACGGCCAACTCGGCATAGCCACCGGGGGCCTGACCGAGATGCGCGACCACTCGCTTTCCGAGCCAGGACGCATCGACGTCCGGACCGATTCGCGCCACAGTCCCGGCGACCTCACGACCCGGGATGGTCGGCAGCGCGGGCAGTGGATAGGGGCCGGGCGTGCCCCGGCGCAGCGCCGTATCGATGACGTGCACGCCCGCCGCCGCGACCCTGATGAGCACCTGCCCCGGCCCGGGCACCGGATCCGAAACCGTTTCGTAGCGCAGATTGTCGGCTGGCCCGAAGGCATGAAGGCGGATGGCGTGCACGGTGGCTCCTAATCGTCGGCGAACCAACCCACCCTGCGACCTGAACCGCCGTTCAGGTCAAGAGGTGGCGGACTTCGCGCACCGTGCCTCGAATCCATCGCAGAGCGCGGACAATCCGATATACAGCAAATCCTCCGAGGTCAGATCGCTGACACCACTGCCGTTCAGATCCGCGAGCGCGGGCGGTATGGGCAGTTGTGATTTTCCTTCCAGCAGCGCCCGCAGTCCGTTCGAGCCCTCCGGATTCATGCCTTTACGCGCGACCAGCGCACCGCTGATATGCGGCAGCGTGGCCCCGGAGATGTAGTTCCATACCGCGAAGGCCATGGTGGACGCCTCGCGGGTGGAGACATTCAGCTCGCGCAGCCCCTCGACCAGCCATGCGAAACAGGCCAGACCCTGCGGGCCGAAGCTGTAGCGGGGCATCGCGAAGGTGAGCAGCACCCACGGATGCTTCTGGTAGAGCGCCCAATCGATCTCTGCTGCGATGCGCACCCGGTCGCGCCAGGTCCAGTTCTCGCCCTCCGGTGACGGATACGGATTGCGGGCCGAGATCTCGTCGGTCATCAGCGCGAGCAGTTCGTCCTTGTTCGCGACGTGCCGGTACAGCGACATCGCGCCGACACCCAGCTGCTCGGCGATATGTCGCATGGACAACCCGTCCAAGCCCGCCTCGTCGGCAAGGGCGATCGCGGTATCGACAATGGCCGCTCGAGTGAGCTTGGGTTCGGTCATCCCATGACTCGCTTCCAGTTTTCAGACCGCATGCGTACACTGTACCCGGACTGATGCGTACACCGTACGCGACGCGGGAGAGGAATCGACATGACACAGGTGGAGGTCGCGCATGCGGCGGCGTCCGGTTCGCGGCGTGCTCGGCTCGGTCTGGCGGTATTGCTACTGCCGGTGCTGCTGGTGTCGATGGACATTTCGGTCCTTTTCCTTGCCATGCCGACGCTCACCCTAGATCTCGACCCGTCGGCCGCGCAGCAACTGTGGATTCTCGATATCTACGGGTTCCTCATCGCAGGCCTGCTGATCACCATGGGCAATCTCGGTGACCGGATCGGGCGGCGCAATATTCTGCTCGCTGGTGCGTCGGTATTCGGTATCGCATCGATCATGGCGGCCTTCGCGCCGAGCGCCGCGGTGCTGATCATCGCGCGGGCGCTGATGGGTATGGGCGGGGCGACGCTGCTTCCGTCGAGTTTGGCGCTGATCTCCAGTCTGTTCCCCAACGCCCGCGAACGCGCCGCCGCGATCGGTGTGTGGACCGCATTCTTCGCGGGCGGGTCCGCGGTCGGCCCGATCCTCGGTGGCGTGCTGCTGCACCACTTCTGGTGGGGCTCGGTATTTCTGATCAATATTCCGGTCCTGCTGATCCTGCTCGCCTTCGGTCCGTTCGTACTGCCGGAACATCGCGCCGGTGTTGTCGGTCCGCTGGATATTCCGAGTGTGCTGCTGTCCATCGGCGGCATTCTGCCGGTGGTGTACGCGGTGAAACAGATCGCGGCCGAAGGGTTCGATATCGAACCGCTCGTGATCGGACTCGCCGGTGCGGTGCTGCTCGCGATCTTCGTGCGGCGGCAGCGGCAGCTGGCCGAACCGCTGCTGGATCTGCGCCTGTTCCGGCGTGCGCAGTTCTCGGTCGCCATCGGCTCCAGCCTGGTCGGCATGATGTCGCTGGCGGCAATGAGCTACCTCACCAGCGTCTACCTGCAATCGGTGACCGGACGTGACCCGCTGGCGGCCGCGCTGCTCGGGATTCCGATGGCGATCGCGGTATTCGTGTGCTCGATGGGTGGCGCGCGGATCGGGCACACGCTCGGGGTGCGTCCCACCTTCGTGCTGGCGCTGCTGGCCTCGGCTATCGGCAATGTGATGCTGATCGGTGTCGGCGTGGACGGCGGTATCGCCTGGTACCTGGCGGGATCTACGATTGCGGGCATCGGTTACGGCTTGGCGTTCACCCTGGTGTCGGATGTGGCGGTGTCCTCGGTGCCGCCGGAGCGGGCCGGATCCGCGGTCGGGATCTCCGAGACCAGCTTCGAATTGGGCAATGCGCTCGGCCTCGCACTGCTGGGTTCGGTTGCGGCACTGGTCTTCCGGTCCGGTGGCGACTATGCGGACACGCTCGGTGAGACCGTCCAGCATGCGGGTGACAATTCCGCGCTGATCGATTCCGCACGCGAATCCTTTGTCTCCGGAATGCATGTCGCGACTTCGGTCGGCGCAGCGCTTTTGGTGGTGATGGCGGCGGTCGCCGCATTCGCACCACGGCGCTGACCGGCGCGCCTCCCTCGATTCGGATGGGCTTCGCGATATAATTGGATGTCATGATTTCGCATGACATCACCTCGATCGAGGGTTTCATCCGCAGCTACGACGAGATCGTCGCGACATCGGATTTCGCCGCACTGCCAAGCCTTTTCGAGCCAGTGATACTGGTGACCACCCCGACATCGAGTCGCTGTGTGAGCCGGGAGGAATTCGTGGCCGCCGCCCGAGCGCGGGCGTGCCAGTTCGATGCCGGGTCCGTCCCGCGCACCCGGCTGGTCGAGCAAACCACCTTCGAACTGGGCGGACACTGCTGGCTGACCTCGGCACGGTGGGCGCTGTCGCTCGGCGAACGGTCCCTCGACGTATACAGCGACTTCCTGGTGCGCCGTGCCGAAGACGGGTTGCGGATCGCGGCCTATCTGCCCCGACAAGATCTGCCCGAGCTGCTGCGTGCCTCGGCAAATGATCGCGAATAGGGCAGGTCGGCGCATACAGTCGGGAGGGTGAACGACACTCCCGCTTCGAGCAATGGCCGCCCGCTCGCGGAGCGGGTGGCGTCCTGGCTGCTGTACCCGACCTCCCGGCCGCGTGAGAAATCCCTGCGCGGGGAGGTCGCGGGCCGGACCGTGCTGGTGACCGGCGCGTCGCACGGCATCGGCAAGGCGAGCGCGCGCAAACTGGCCGCGGCCGGTGGGACGGTGCTGCTGGTAGCGCGCTCCGTCGACGCTCTGGAGCAGGTGGCGGCCGAGATCACCGCCGAGGGCGGCACCGCATGTGTGTACCCGACGGATATGACCGATATGGACGCCGTCGAAAAACTCGGGCGCGATCTACTGGCCGAACACGGCCATATCGATGTGCTGATCAATAACGCGGGCAAGTCGATTCGCCGCTCGATCGACGAATCCTACGACCGCTTCCATGATTTCACGCGCACCGTCGATGTGAACTATCTCGGGCCGGTCCGGCTGTTGCTCACCTTGCTGCCGAGTATGCGCGAACGCAAACAGGGTCATATCGTCAATATCTCCACCTGGGGCGTACTCATGCCGCCCGCCCCGCGGTGGGCGGCCTACGGTGCTTCCAAATCCGCGTTCGATGTCTGGTTGCGCAGTGCCGCAGCGGAAATAGCCGCCGACAAGGTGACAACGACCTCGATCTACATGCCACTCGTGCACACCAGGATGAGTGCGCCGACCGACTTCAGTCGCGTTCCCGGGCTGACCGTCGACGAAGCCTCCGATCTGGTCTGTCACGCCGTGGCCGCCAAGCCGCGCAAAATCGCGCCGTGGTGGTCGTCCGGAGTCCAGGCGTGGTCCGATCTGACCCGAGGACGGGCGCAGCGCTTCATGGAACGTGCGTTCCTCGCTGATCGTTATACGCCCGGTTTCCGGCGCGGACGCGGGCCGATCTGATCGAGCAGGACGTTGACCTCGTCCGGGAAGCCATTGGTCACCGCCTTCGCCGTCTTGTTCGGAAACCGGCGCGTGACGTGCTCCTGCGCGGCCGATCCCGGCAGGACGTAGACGGGTTCGGCCTTGTTCTGCAGCGGACGCACGACATCGTCGAGGTGGGTTTTGCGATCGTCGAGGTAGGCGCCGATCACATCCTCCCCGGCCGGGCAGACGGCCATGCAGTATCCGGCCTTGTAGTTGGGCTTGAACGACAGGCTCTGCCACATCGAGAATGATTCGCCGGTGGTGACGCGCTCGCGGTACTCGGCGGCGCTATCGCTGTCGGCGACGGTTTCGGCCCAATCGGTGAAGCCGCCCATGAACTCGCGGTAGTTGTGGGTATAGCAGGCCTGGAAATCGAAGCCGCCGTCATTGGTGATCGCGCCGACCGGACAGGCCGATACGCACAGCTTGCATTCCAGACACGGATTGAAATCCAGTGCGGCGCTCGGCTCGTCGATCACGGCATCGGTGACCACCGTGCCCAGCAGGATGAAATTGCCGAACTTCGGGTGAATCACGTTGCGGTGGATACCCATAACGCCCAATCCGGCCGCCTCGGCCACCACCTTGTGCGCGATCACCCAGATCCGACCCGGGAACTTGTCGACCTCCATCGGATATCCGGGCGCGGGGTAGACGGCGCGGTACCCGGCATCCTGCAGGGCCCTGGTAATGCGGCGCGATACCTCGTTGGTCTCGTCGTCGGCGTGGTTGAATTCGGTATTGGCCAGGCTGCGCATGGTGCTGCGCAGGTTGTCCCGGTTCATCCGGACACAGAAGGTTACGAATGTGCGTGCGGAGGGCAGGATTTCGCGCGCATGCTCGAGTTCGACCGCCACCCTCGGATCGTCGACCGGTACGAAGCCCACATCGTCGGCTCCCGCCGCGAGGCACAGCTCGCGCAGCCGCGCCGCATTCAGCACCGGATCCGGTGTCGTGCGCGCCATTTCGGTCACCCGCTTGACGGTCGGATGCTCCGCCAATCGGCGCTGTCCCGTTGATTCCTTATCAGTCATCGGCCCTCCTCATAACCGCGAGACCGTTACGGCCTCAGGAAGATAGACCGCGCGGATCCCCGAAACTCATCGCACTCCGGCGTGTCGCACGCATCCGACGGTGAGTCGTTGGCGGTAACGCGGTCGGGCGCACCGCGATGCCTTCAGACCCGGCGGTGTCAGGAGACATCCCGACCCCGCTCTGGTCCGAACATCATGTGTGGCCCGGTCGGGGTGAGGGAGCCCGACCGTGTCACGCATAGGATCGACGGGTGCGCGGATCGGATGCGGGGACCACGGGGTTGGCGACGCTGTTCGCGTTGGCGGACTCGCGCCTGCCGATCGGGGGGCACGTGCATTCCGGGGGAGTGGAGGAGGCGGTGGCGTCCGGGGTAGTGCGGGATGTCGCGACCGTTGAGCTGTATTTGCGGCGGCGGATCCGGACTTCCGGCCTGGTGGCGGCCTCGTTGGCGGCGGCGGTGTGTGCGGGGAAGTTGACCGCGGAGCGGGCCGAAGCCGAGGCGGATGCGCGGACACCGGCTCCGGCCGCGCGGGCAGCGTCGCGGGCACAGGGGCGCGGCTTGGTGCGGTTGGCGAAACAGGTTTGGCCAGGGAAGGATTGGACGGTTCTCGGTGTGCGGCCGCATCTGTCGACGGCCTTCGGTGTGGTCGGTCAGGTCTGCGGTGCGACTTCCGAGCAGGCCGCCGCGGTCGTCGTCTACACGACCATGACCGGCGCGGCGACCGCGGCACAGCGGTTACTGGCATTGGATCCCGCTGCGGTCGCAGCCTGCACGATCCGGCTCGGCGAACTCTGCGACCGGACCGCGGCCGCGGCCGCGGCCGAACTCGCCGCGCTCTCGGATCCGCTACAGGACGTACTCGCACAGCGACACCTCGTCCGCGATATGCCCCTGTTCGCGTCCTAGGCGCGCAATCGGCAAGGATAGAAGCGGAAAGGAGCACCGATATGCCACCCCACCTGATCGACGGCGAACCGCACGATCACTCGCATGACCGGCCCAAGCGCGAGCGCACGCCCGGCGAGGCGCTGCGCATCGGAATCGGCGGACCAGTCGGTTCGGGTAAGACCGCCCTGGTGGCTGCCCTATGCCGACAACTGCGTGACGAACTCTCGCTCGCGGTGCTGACCAACGACATCTACACCACCGAGGACGCCGATTTCCTGCGCCGCCACGCGGTGCTGCCGGATGAGCGGATCACCGCCGTGCAGACCGGTGGCTGCCCGCATACCGCCATCCGCGACGACATCACCGCGAATCTCGATGCCATCGACGATCTGATCGCGGCCAATCCGCCACTGGATCTGATCCTGGTCGAATCCGGCGGCGACAACCTCACCGCCACGTTCTCCTCCGGCCTCATCGATGTACAGATCTTCGTCATCGATGTCGCGGGCGGCGACAAGGTGCCGCGCAAGGGCGGGCCCGGCGTGACGTTTTCGGACCTGCTGGTGATCAACAAAACCGATCTGGCCCCGCTGGTCGGCGCCGACCTCGACGTCATGGCACGCGATGCCGCGAAGGTACGCGAGGGCCGCCGCACGGCGATGATCTCGCTGACCGAGGATCCGGCCGCCACCGCGGTGCTCGCTTGGGTGCGCGAGCAACTGCGGGCCATCGCTGAACAGGACAAATCAGTCACCGAATCCGCTGTTGCGCACTGAGGTTCGCATTGTCGCGGCCGTCGGCGCACTGCCCGAGATCCACGCGAGCGGTGGCCTGGCGGCCCGGCGCACCGGTCCGGACACCGTCCACCTGATCGGCACTGCGGCCACCCCGCTCGGCGGCGATGAACTCGATATCGAGATCGTGGTCGGTGCGGGCGCACGGCTGGTCGTGCGCTCGGTCGCGGCCACCATCGCGCTACCGAGCATGCGCACGCCATTGTCGTTGGCGCACTGGCATTTCGACGTCGCGGGAGAGCTGGATTTCGATCCGGAGCCGACGATCGTGGCGGGCGGCGCGCACCACCACGCGGTGACCGAGGTGCGATTGACCCCCGACGCCCAGCTACGGCTGCGCGAACGCGTACAGATCGGGCGCACCGGCGAAGACGGCGGCGGTTGGCGCGGTGAGCTGATCGCCGACATCGGCGCCCTGCCGCTGTTGCGGCATCGACTCGAACTCGGTGCGGGTAGTGCCACCGATGACGATCTCGCCGCACCGAGGGCATTGGACAGCGAACTCGTCTATCCGGACGACCGCCCCGTGGAAACCAACGGCCGGGTCGCGGCCCGCCTCCCTCTCGCTTTGGGCGGGACCCTGTCCACCCGTACGGGACCGCTGCTCGTCAGTACGCGGTAGCTCCAGGTTCGCTGAGCGATGTGTCATCCGTCACAGCGGGCTTTTACCCCGCCCCACACGGTGTAGCGATGCACCGGGCGGGGGAATGAAAAGAGGTGGGAGCCCGACAACGTCGTCAGGTTCCCACCCCGGTTCGGCGTTCGATCAGTCGCCGACGACCCGCGAGGGCGCGTTGAACGCGTTGACCGCGCCGACGGCCGCACCGGCCGCCGCCCCGATGGCGGCCGCGGGGACCGTGATCACGGCCGCACCGAAGCTCGCCCCGAGCATCGGACCCGCAACCATGCCCACCGGCACGAACGGAAGTCCGAAGACCAGTCCCAGCGCACCCCCGACCAGCGCGGAGGTCGCCGCGACCGGGATAGCCGCCCCCGCCCCCGCCATGGCACCCATCGCGGCGGTGCCGATGGTTTGTCCAGCGATCCGGTCGGAACGACTGCGCTCCATGCCGATCGAATCGAGGAATGTCGCCAGATTGGCCTCGGCCGTCGCCGAGTTGTCGTTGATCTGGATCGCCTGCTCCTGGTTGATCCAATCCGGTGCGTCGATGACGACGTCACCGAAGCGGAACTTCCCGGGTGGCGGGGCGATCGGCGGTACCGGAGCCACGGGGCCGGGGCCGTGCAGCACACCGACGGGGGCGAGGTACTTCTTCTCCGGAGCGGGACGCGACCATTGCAGTGAGCTCTTGGTGTCGTCCGGGATGTGCAGACCCTCGTACGGCATCGCATTCGGGGCGTCGGCCGCAGGCCACTGCTCCGGCTGGGTCACCGTATTCGACTGTGCGGGCTCGGCATTCGCGGTGCCGGTGCCCACCAGCGCCAGAACGAGCGGTACCGCACCCGCCGCGACCATCGTCCCCATCTTCTGCCGCTGCGGGTTAGGAGCTCTGTGCTTGCCTGTCCCCATACATCGCCTTTCATCCGGAGAAATGTCATCCCACATTCGGATTCGAGGCACGCTCGGATGGGTGCGAACTTACGAGGCAGAGAGATTACTGATAATTAGCTGACTGTAAGGCTAGCCCACCTTGCGGTCAGCCGCCTTCTCAGTACGCGCGGCTGCCTTCCCATTCTCCGCGGGCGGCGCCCCCAGCGCCGCCGCGAGTTCGTCGGCATCCTGCTGATCGGCCTGTACCGCCTCCACCGCGAGCCGGGCGAAGACCCACTGCTCGGTGGCCGCCATCTGCCCGCGGGTGCGGCCGAGGAAGGTCACGAACCACTGGATGACCGTGATGATCCGGCTGCGGTAGCCGACCAGGTAGTACAGGTGCAGCGCGAGCCAGGCCAGCCAGGCGATGAATCCGCCGAACTCCAGCTTGCCGACCTGGCAGACAGCGCTGAAACGCGACACCGTCGCCATGCTGCCCTTGTTGAAGTACTTGAACGGCTTGCGGTCCTGCGGCGCTTGGCCCTCGAGTCCGGCCTTGATCTGCTTGGCCGCATAGGTCGCGCCCTGGATCGCGCCCTGCGCCTGACCTGGCACATTCGGCACCGACATCAGGTCGCCGACCACGAAGACATTCGGATGGCCCTTGATGGTCAGATCGGGTTCGACGATCACGCGTCCGGCGCGGTCGGTTTCGGTGCCGTCGGAGCGTTCGGCGAGCATCTTGCCCAGCGGGCTGGCCTGCACACCGGCCGACCACACCTTGCACGAGGATTCGATGCGGCGCACCGTACCGTCGGCATCCTTGACCGTGACACCGTGCGCGTCGACATTGGTGACCATGGCGTTGAGCTGAATCTCCACGCCCATCTTCTCCAGTCGCCGCTTGGCCTTACCGCCCAGCTTCGGACCCATCGGGCCCAGTACCGCACCCGCGCCCTCGACCAGGATCACCCTGGCGTCGCGCGGATCGATGTTGTGGAAGGTGCCCTCCAGGGTGCGATCGGCCAGTTCGGCGATCTGACCGGCCAATTCGACACCGGTGGGTCCGGCGCCGATCACCACGAAGGTGAGCAGCCGGTCCCGCACGTCCTGGGTGACCGCAAGTTCGGCGCCTTCGAATGCGCCCAGGATGCGCGCGCGCAGCTCCAGCGCGTCGTCGATGGTCTTCATACCGGGGGCGTAGGTGGCGAACTGGTCGTTACCGAAGTAGGACTGCTGCGCGCCGGTCGCCACGATCAGGCTGTCGAACGAGGTTATGGTGTTCGTGTTGAGCAGTTGCGAGGTGACCGTTTTGTGCTCGAGGTCGATATCGATGACATCGCCGAGCAGCACCTGGGCGTTCTTCTGCTTGCGCAGCACCAGCCGGGTCGCGGGGGCGATCTCGCCGACCGACAGGATGCCGGTGGCGACCTGGTAGAGCAGCGGCTGGAACAGATGGGTCGAGGTCTTGGAGATCAAGGTGACGTCGACGTCGGCATGCTTGAGGTGCTTGGTACCGAACAAGCCGCCGAATCCGGAGCCGATCACCACCACCCGATGGCGATGGTTCTCCTCGGCAGACTGAGTGCTCATCGTCGGTGCTCCTCAAACCTGGGGTGCGGCCCCTCGAACGTTGTTGACCCGACTTACGGTAGTCGGCGCTGTCCTGGCCGTCACGGCGAGATCCCGGTAGCTGATGTGCCGATTCTTTTCGAGCGAACGAATGTGAAAAGAGAATACGATAGATTCTGTCGTTCAGGGAGGTTTGTCATGGTCGGTGGGGGCCGTGTCGTCCACATCCGCACCGGGAACCGAAAGCCCAGCGTGCGGCCCGAATCCGAGAATGTGTCGCTCATCGACATCCCGGACGACCACCTGATCGATCGACTGCTGCGTCGAGTTCCCGAGCGTCCGCATGTGCTGGCCTCACCGCCACGCGGCAGCAGCGCGACCGCGGTAACGGGCGATGCCGGACTTCCGTATTTCGGCCGGGGTCTGCACTACCTGCGCTGGGGTCCGGCGGAAATGATGCAGCGGTATCGCCGCTACGGTCCGGTATCGCTGAATTCGTCGCTTGGCTTGGATCGGGTGCTGGTCTGCGGTCCGGAGGCGATCGATGAGGTGCTCGGCAAGCGGCGTCGCGATTTCGGCCAGGGCTGGGATTACTTCATCGGTCCGTTCTTCC
The DNA here is from genome assembly GCF_044458905.1 of Nocardia sp. NPDC050408. Taxonomy (NCBI): domain Bacteria; kingdom Bacillati; phylum Actinomycetota; class Actinomycetes; order Mycobacteriales; family Nocardiaceae; genus Nocardia; species Nocardia sp. NPDC050408. The sequence goes on from NZ_JBITIL010000012.1 coordinate 25,821, forward strand.
GGCGCGGACTGCTGCTCCTGGAGTTCGACGAGCACATGTTCCATCGCCGGATCATGCAGCAGGCCTTCACCCGGGAGCGGCTGGAGGCGCATCTTGCGGCATTGACGCCGGTGGCGCGGGCCGCCGTCGATCGGTGGGTGCCGCAGAACGGCGGCACTGTCCGGCTCTATCCGACGATCAAGGAACTGACCCTGGAGATCGCGGGCGAGACCTTCATGGCCGTCGATGTCGGGGCGCAGCGCCGCAAGCTTATCGATGCGTTCATCGACTGCACCCATGCCGGGCTGTCGGTTATTCGACAGCCCGTGCCCGGTGGCAATTGGCGTGCCGGGCTGCGCGGGCGCAAGGTGCTCGAGCAGTACTTCACCGAGATGCTGCCGCGCAAGCGCCGGACCGAGTCGGTGGATTTCTTCTCCGGACTATGTCATGCGCGCACGGAGGACGGCGCCGTGTTCAGTGACACGGATGTGGTCAACCACATGATCTTCCTGATCATGGCCGCACACGACACCACGACGACCACCGCCACCGCGGTGGCCTACTACCTCGGCAAACATCCCGAATGGCAGCGGCGGGTGCGCGCGGAGGTGCGCGCGGTCGATGCCGAAATCGGCGGCGGCGCACCGACAATCGCCGACCTGGACCGGATGCGCGAACTGGATCTGGTGCTCAAGGAGAGTTTGCGCTTGATGCCGCCGGTGCCCGGACTGCCGCGACGGGCGGTGCGCGACACCGAAATTCTCGGGCACTACATTCCGGCGGGCACGCCGATCGACTGCGCGTATACGGTTAATCACTTCCTGCCGGAGCTATGGACCCGGCCGGAAGTATTCGATCCGGAACGCTTCGGCGAAGCCCGGCGCGAGGACAAATCGCATCGACTCGCCTGGGTGCCCTTCGGCGCGGGTGCGCACAAGTGCATCGGAATGCACTTCGGAACCTTCGAGGTGAAGACGATCATTGCCGCGCTGGTGCGCGATTACGAGTGGGAACTCCCGGGGGATTACCGAATGCCGTGGGGATTCACGACGATTCCGTTCCCCCGGGATGGTGCGCCCGTGCGGTTGCGCCGCCGCTAGCGATCGCTTGCGGGGCGCCCGAAAGGATCAGCTCAGCGGCCGCTGAACAGCAGTTCGGCGACCTTGGTGTCGGTCGCGGCGCCTTCGGTGTAGCCGCCGTCGCTGCCGAGCGAGCTCATGATTGCCAGCGTGTAGCGTTCGCCGGGTCCGGCGAAGCCGACCGAGTTCACCACCCAGCCGCCCTGCTCCTCGGACCAGCCGTTCTTGAGGCCGGGCCGCATCGCGGCGCCCGCGCCCCATACGCCCCAATGCTGGTTGCTGTCGACCGCGCGCATGCGGTCGAACAGGTAGTTCCGGTCGTCGGGGTGCATATTGTTGAAGATCGAGTCCATCAGCCGATCCAGATCGGCGGGGGTGCACTTCTGGAACGACCAGTCGGGGAACATGGCGGTATTCGTCGGCTGCGGAACCAGGTTCACCATGCCGTTGGAGCGGAAGGCGTTGTTATAGGCCATCCGATCGATGCCGGCGTACTTGTTCCAGAGGATGTCGGCGGCTTGGTCATTGGAGGTGGCGAGCATCGATTCCATCAGGCCGCGGTCCTCCGGACCGAGTCCGATCACGCCGGCCCGCGCGCGGTTGAGCAGATCGGCGGCGATCGCCAATTTGATGGTGGAGGCGGTCCAGACCGAGTTCTCCGCATTCTCGTTCGCGTACACCCCACCGCTGACTCGATCACGGACCACGTAACCGGTCACACCGGGCCGACTCTTCAAATACGCGTCGACAGAGGCGATTCGGCTGCTCATATCGCAGTCGAAACCGGCGATGCAGCCCTGCGTATGCGCCGGAGGCGCCGCGTAGGCCGACGGAATCAGCGCGGTGGTAGTGGGGACCAGGATCGCCGCAGCGGCGAGGACAGAGACGGAGGCGTGACGCACGAGGCAACACGATCGCACATCGGCGGGCCGGACGCACGTCTTGAGCTCTGCCCGTCGCTGTGGTAAACGGCGTTGTGCTTGTACCGCAGCGTCTTTCGCGCTAGCGGAATGCGGCGTGCAATTCCTCGACGGTGCGCCCGTTGAGGCGGTAGCAGTGAGCGAAGGCCTCGGCATGCTGATCGCGCGGCCAGGAGTGTAGGACTACGGTGCGACCGTAGGAGCGCGAGTTGACCAGCTCCCATCTGTCACCGACCCGGCGGACCGTGAATCCGCCTCTCGGCATCAGGGGAATCACCATCGCCATCATGAACGCGAACCAGCCTTTCGTGCAGCTATCCCGTTCCTCCCCGGTTGAGCACTGTTGCACATCGACGGGCGCGATCCGACGTGACACGACCAAGTAAATCGTTCGCGTGTGGCTTATTTCACTCCGGTGCGAATGGGGTCGGGAGGTTGCGTGCTGGTCGCTGGGCGTATAAACGTGCGGAAGCGCCGAGCCGTGCCGATAGACGACTTGACGCGCAGTGCGGACATACCGGACCAACCGAGGAGAGGGCGCAGATGCCGCTGCACATACATCGCGCCGAGCGCGCCGATGCGTTGGCGGAGGCGTTGGCCGCACTGCTTGCCGAACCGTTGCCGGATGCCTTCGCGGCCGAGGTGGTCGCGGTGCCCGCGAAGGGTGTCGAGCGGTGGTTGACGCAGCGACTGTCGACGGTGCTCGGCGTGTCGGGTCGCTCGGATGGTGTTGCCGCGAATATCGGATTCCCGTCGCCCGGTGCGTTGGTCGCCGAAGTATCGGCGGCGGCGAGTGGGGTGCGGCCCGAGGCGGATCCGTGGGCGTCGGAGCAGGTCGTGTGGACCTTGCTGCGGGTGATCGACGCATCGCTGGGCGAACCGTGGAGCGCGGTCCTCGCGCGGCATCTCGGGGTCGGGGAACCCGCCGGACATCGGGTCGGTCGGCGGTATGCGACTGCCGCGCATCTGGCGGCGCTGTTCGACAGTTATGCGGCGCAGCGACCCGGGCTCATCGAGGAGTGGGCGGCGGGTTCGGATACCGACGGTGCCGGGCGGGCGGTGCCGGATGATTTGCTGTGGCAACCGGAATTGTGGCGGCGGTTGCGGGCTGAAGTCGGGGTGCCGAGTCCGGCCGAGCGGTTGGACGCGGCCTGCGCGCGGTTGCGGGACGAGCCGGATCTGGTGGATCTGCCTGCGCGTTTGTCATTGTTCGGGGTGACGCGAATGCCGAGCGATCAACTCGCGGTGTTGTCGGCGCTGGCGCATCGGCGGGATGTGCATCTGTGGCTCGCACATCCGAGTCCGGTGATGTGGACGCAGTTGAGTGGGCTGCCCGCCGCCGTGGCGCGGGCCGATGATGTCAGTGCGACGGTGCTGCGGCATCCGTTGCTCGCGGGGCTCGGCAGGGATGTGCGGGAGCTCCAGCAGCGGCTGGTCGGTGCCGTGGACCGACACCATGCGGCAGTCGGGTCGAATCACGCTGGCGGTCAGGGGGATTCGGACCGAACACTGTTGAGTGCCCTGCAGTCCGGGATTCGGGACGATGTGTGGCCGCCCGAACCCGCGCGCTTCGATGACCAGACCGTGCAGGTGCATTCGTGTCATGGCCCAGCACGACAGGTCGAAGTGTTGCGCGAATGTCTGCTCGGGTTGTTCGCGGCCGATCACACACTGGAACCGCGCGATGTGTTGATCATGTGCCCCGAGGTGGAGGCGTATGCCCCGCTGGTGCGGGCGGCGTTCGGGCAGAAGATGGTGGGATCTGTCGAGTCGGTGGGTGATCCGGCGCATCCGGCGCATCTGCTTCGGGTGCGGCTCGCCGATCGCGGGCGCGGGGTGACCAATCCGATGCTCGCGGTGATCGCGATATTGCTCGAGCTCGCCGACGGGCGGGTGACGGTGACCCAGGTGCTGGATCTGGCGGCGTCCGAAACCGTCCGTCGCCGTTGTGGTTTCGATGACGACGATATCGAGCGGTTGCGCGAATGGGCGGCCGAATCCGGTGCGCGGTGGGGAATCGGGCAGCGCCAACGGCAGGCATTCGGGCTTGCCGACTTCGCGCAGAACACGCTCAATAGCGCGGTGGACCGCATCCTGCTCGGTGTCACCGCGGACGAATCTTCAGAGGACTGGCTGGATCTCGCGCTGCCGCTGGACGATGTGGACAGCAATGATGTCGACTTGGCGGGCCGGTTCGCGGAATTCATCGACCGGCTCGCGGTCTGCCTGCGTGACCTGCGCGGACCACGTCCGGCGCAGGAATGGGCGACGGTGCTCGGGCGCTGTCTCGAACTGCTCACCGACGTACCCGACAGCCAGGCGTGGGTGCGCACCGAGGCCCGTCGTGAGCTTGCCGCCGCCACCGAACATGCGAGTGATGTGCCACTGCGGCTGGCCGATGTCGGTGTGCTGCTGTCGAGTCGGCTCGCGGCGCGACCGACCAGGGCGAATTTCCGGACCGGCGAATTGACGGTGTGCACGATGGTGCCGATGCGTTCGGTACCGCATCGTGTGGTGGTGTTGCTCGGTCTCGACGACGAGATCTTCCCGCGCACCAGCGGCGTCGACGGTGACGATGTGCTCGCACGCAATCCGCTACTCGGCGAACGGGATGCGCGTAGCGAGGATCGCCAGCTGCTGCTGGATGCGGTGCTCGCGGCCACGGAGCAATTGCTGATCTTCCACACCGGAGCCGACCCGGTGACCGGCGCGCATCGTCCACCCGCCATCCCGGTCGCCGAACTGCTCGATGCACTGCGCGCACACGTCGGCGCGCCAGGAATGGACGCGGTGGTGACCCGACATCCGTTGCAGGGCTTCGACCGTCGCAATTTCGCGGCCGAGCGCCCGTTCAGCTTCGACACCGTCGCATTCGCCGGAGCGCGGGCGGCCGGACAACCCGCACAGCCGCGGCCCGCCTTCCTGCCCGAACCGCTGCCCGCGCTCGAACCCGCGGATGTCGCACTGGCCGACCTGATTTCGTTCGTCGAACACCCGGTACGCGCATTCCTGTGGCAGCGCCTCGGACTGCGCGTTCCCGAACACGTAGACGACATTGCCGACCGGCTGCCCATCGAACTCGACGGCCTCGCCAAATGGGAGCTGGGCGAACGACTGCTGTCCGCGCGGCTCACCGGCGCGGATCCGTCGACGCTGCGCGCTGCGGAGTGGCGGCGTGGCACATTGCCGCCGTTCGGATTCGGTGGTGCGGTGCTCGACGAGGTCGAGTCGACGGTGGACAAGCTGGTGCGCGCGGCGCTGCCGGAGTACGAGGGTGCGCCGCGCGCGGTCGATATCGCGGTAGATCTCGGTAATGGCCGTCGGCTCACCGGCACGGTGCCCGAGGTGCGCGGCGAATCCTTGGTTCGCACCACGTTCTCTCGGCTCGCCCCGAAACACCGCATTGCCGCTTGGGTTTCGTTGCTTGCCTTGGCGGTGACAGAGGATCGCTCGTGGCGCGCGGTCACCACGGGGCGCGGCCAATTCGGCCGTCCGGCATGGCGTTCCGAGCTCATGGCTCCGGAACCGCCCGCCGCACTGGCGATCCTGCGTGAACTGGTGCGGTTGCGTGATGCTGGCCTTACCGAACCGCTCCCGATCGCTGCTGGCGCTACCGCCGTTTACGCCGAACGTCGCTTCCGCGGATCGAACGCCGACGAAGCGGTGAGCGCCGCCGAACGCGAATTCAATGGCGGGCCCAATGGTCCCGGGCCGTTCGGTGACCACACCGACCGTCACCTGCGCTACATCTGGGGGCCTGCCCCTCGCCTGGAACACCTCATGGCCGCCCCCGCGCCCGCGGGCGAGCCCGGGGAAACCACCCGCTTCGGGTCCGTGGCTCGTCGCATGTGGGCACCGCTGCTGGCTGCCGAGAATCAAGGCCAGCCATGAGGCGTACTCGTCGATTGGGAGGGCACTTCGTTCGGCGCGCCTCCCGGATACGGGCGGGCGCCGGGGGGAACGTGGAGGCGAGCACCGGATTTGCCAGGCACGGAAAGGGGCGGCGGGGATGACCATCGAGGAAGCCGCATTCGCCGCGCCCTCGCTGGATGCCGACCGGTTCGATCCCGACGGGCCACTGCCGACCGGAACCACGGTGCTCGAAGCGAGTGCCGGTACCGGTAAGACGCATGCGATTGTCGGGTTGGCGGTGCGGTATGTCGCCGAGATCGGGATCGATATCTCGCAGCTGTTGCTGGTGACGTTCAGTCGGGCCGCCACACAGGAACTGCGGGAACGGACGCGGGACCGGTTTGTCGCGGTGGCGACGGCACTGGCCGATCCGGAGACGGCTCGGGCCCACGCCGATGAGCTGATTCGACTACTGGCGCAGGCGGATTCGGCCGAGGTGCTGCTGCGTCGGCGGCGATTGCTCACCGCGCTTTCGGATTTCGATGCCGGGACCATTGCGACGACCCACAGTTTCTGCCAGCGGATGCTGGACGAGCTCGGTGTGGCGGGCGAACATGATCCCGGATCGCGGTTGGTCGAGACGATCGATGATCTGATCGGCACGGTAGCTGATGACCTGTACCTGAACCGGTATGCCCGCGCGGAGCCGCCGTTTTCGCTGAAGGAGGCGCATACGCTGGCGCTGGCGGCGGTGCAGGATCGCCACGCCGTATTGGTGCCGAAGGGAGAGGGACCGGCGGGGGAGCGGGTCGCCTTCGCCGCCGCGGTGCGCAAGGAAACCGAGCGCCGCAAACGCCTTGCCGGACTGCGTGATTTCGACGATCTGCTGGTGCTGTTGCACGACGTGCTCGCCGATCCGGAGCACGGGCCGCGGGCCTGTCGCCGCATCCGCGACCGGTATCGGGTCGCCCTGGTCGACGAATTCCAGGACACCGATCCGCTGCAGTGGGACATCTTGCGGCTGGCGTTTCACGGTTATTCGACCCTGGTGCTCGTCGGTGATCCGAAGCAGGCCATCTACGCCTTCCGCGGCGCGGAGGTGCTCAGCTATCTCGATGCCGTCGCACACGCCGATACCCGTAAGGAGCTCACCGACAACTGGCGCAGTGATGCGGGTCTGCTCGCCGCACTGGATCATCTGCAGGGTGGTGCGGCGTTGGGGCATAAGGAGATCACGGTCTACCCGGTTACCGCGACCCGTGGCTGGTCGCGACTGTCCGGCCCCGATGACCTGACGACGCCGCTGCGGATGCGGTGTCTGCCGCGCACCGGAGCCGGGCCGCTGAACAAATCGGGATTCCCGGCGGTCGGGCGCATGCGGTCGAAGGTCGCCGAGGATCTCGCGGCGGATATCGTGGGGTTGCTGGAGTCCAGTGTGCTGTTCGCGGCGAAAACCGGACCGCGACCGATCGGACCGGGCGATATCGCGGTACTGGTGCGGACTCGATCCCAAATCGACGTGGTGCGAACCGCTTTGGAGCGTGTCGGGGTCGCCTCGGTACTCGCCGGTGGCACCAGCGTCTTCGCCACCAGCAGTGCGACGGACTGGCTGTGGCTGCTGCGCGCACTCGAACAGCCGCATCGCTCCGACCGTGTCCGCCTCGCCGCCTGCACACCGCTGCTCGGCGTGACCGCGGTCGAGATCGATAGTGGGGGTGCGGATCTGGTCGGCCGCATTTCCGCCCAGCTGCGGGAAGCGGCCAGGCTGTTCGCCCGCGCGGGTTTCGCCGCGGTCTTCGAAAAGATATCCGCCGAAGCTGATCTGGCCCAGCGGCTGCTGTCCGTCGAGAACGGTGAACGCGAGCTGACCGATCTGCGGCACATCGCGCAACTGTTGGATCAGGTCGCGCTGACCGAAGGTCTCGGCCTCACCGCGCTGACCCGCTGGCTCGCCGACCGAGTGCGCGATCCCGCCTCCGGCTCGGTCGCCGACCGCAGCCGTCGCCTCGATCGCGATGCCGCGGCCGTGCAGATCGCGACCGTGCACGCCAGCAAGGGACTCGAATTCCCCATCGTCTACCTGCCATTCGCATGGGACAACGCGAAGAACCCGTACCCGCAGACCCTGCTATTCCACACCGACGACGGCGCCCGCGTACTCGATGTCGGCGGCCAGGACGCGTCCGGCTATGGCGAGCGCAAGCTGCGCAGTGAAGCCGAGGAGGCGGGCGAGGAACTGCGGCTGCTGTACGTCGCACTTACCCGCGCGATGTGTCAGATCGTCGCCTGGTGGGCGCCCGCGATCACCACCGCCAACGCACCGCTGCATCGAATGGTCCTCGGCCGCCCGGACGGCGGGGATCTCGTACCGAGCAAGGCGGCGGTGCCGGCGGATGCCGTTGCGGTGTCGATGCTTTCGGCCTGGGCCGCCGGGGCGCCGGAGGCCATATCGGTGGAAGGTGTCGAGCACACCGATACGGTCGAGGTCCGCCGCGTGCGCACCGAACTTCCGACCGGAGCCATTGCCGCGGCGCAGTTCGCCCGCACCATGGACCTGCAGTGGCGTCGCACCTCCTATTCGGCACTGACCGCAGATGCGCACGACGCCGCTATCCCGGAGGCCGAACCGGAGGACGACCGCGGCCCATCCGATGAACCCGGCACGCCGCTTCTCGCCGAAACCGAACCCGCGATCGCCGATGCGACCCGTTCTCTGATGAACGCGCTGCCCTACGGCGCCGAATTCGGCACGCTGGTGCACGGTGTGCTCGAGCGAATCGATACCGACGCACCAGATCTGGCCACCGAGGTGCACACCCGCTGCCGCGCGGCCACGGAAGAGCTCATGGCCGAGGCCGATCCGGTGCTACTCGGCACCGCCCTACTCGCCGTGCTGCACACACCACTCGGATTCGGTTGTCTCGCCGATATTTCCACCCGCGACCGGCTCAACGAACTCGACTTCGAGCTCCCGCTCGCCGGCGGGGACATCCCCGGTGCGCACACAGTCACCCTGCGCCGGATCGCCGAACTGCTGCGGACCCATCTCCCGGCCGACGATTCCTTGTCCGGCTACGCCGACCAACTCGCATCGCTGGACGACACCCCGCTGCGCGGCTACCTCACCGGCAGTATCGACGCTGTGCTGCGCATCACCGAAAATCCGGATGCGCAACCACGATTCGTCATCGTCGACTACAAGACCAACCGCCTCGGCACCGGCGATCTCACCGTCGACCACTACACTCACGACCGCATGGCCGCGGAAATGCTGCGCTCGCACTATCCGCTGCAAGCCCTGCTCTACGCGGTCGCCCTGCACCGCTACCTGCGCTGGCGGCTGCCCGGTTACGACCCCTCGCACCACCTCGGCGGTGCCCGCTACCTGTTCGTGCGCGGCATGATCGGTCCCGACACTCCGTCGGGCTGTGGAGTTTTCGACTGGAATCCACCGGCTGCGCTGATCGTCGCGCTGTCCGATCTACTGGCGGGGGAGGCTGCCCGATGACCGACGGTCGCCCGCACACCCACTGTGGCAACCGCACACCCCGCAAACCTGGTGTGCGGCTGCGACAACGGGTGCACAGCCTATTCGAGCGAGCCACCTTCGACAGCCACCTCGCGTCGACGGCGCAGGCACGCCGATGACGTCGATTCAGCTGGCGCAGCGGGGAACCGGGCTGCTGCGCATATTCAACGAGGCGGGGGTGCTCTCCGCCGCCGACGTGCACGTTGCACTCCGATTGGGGCGGATGGGGCGCGAATCCTCGGAGCAGGTGCTGTTCGCGGCGGCCCTGGCCGTGCGAGCGGTGCGCTCTGGCTCGGTCTGCCTGGAACTGCACCGCATGCGCGAAATCGGTGTCGATGCCGACGAAACCTGGGATGCGGGTTCGGATATCGACCCCGCGACGTTGCCGTGGCCGGATATCGATGCCGTGGTCGCCGCGCTGCGGGTCAGTCCATTGGTATGCGGGGGACCAGCTGGGCCCTTGCAACCGCTGCGCCTGGTCGACGTGCAGTCCACCGGGCCATTGCTCTATCTGGACCGCTACTACCAGCAGGAGCAGACGATCCGCCGCGTGCTCACCGAGCGCTCCGGACACCATCCGAAGGTCGATCCGGCCATCGTGCGCCGCGAACTCGACCGACTCTTCGACGCCCAGGTCGGTGCGGTCCCCGACCGCCAGCGGATCGCCGCCGCACTCGCCGCGACGCACTGGACCACGGTGGTGGCGGGCGGGCCGGGCACCGGCAAGACCCACACCATCGCACGCATTCTGGCCCTGCTCGACGCGCACCAGAAGGCGCATCCGAAGCTGCCCGCACTGCGCATCGCCATGGCCGCGCCCACCGGCAAAGCTGCCGCACGATTGCAGGAAGCGGTGCGTGAACAGGCCGAATCGCTCGCGCTGCCGGAGCTCACCGCCGCAACCCTGCACCGTCTGCTCGGTTGGCAGCGCGGCCGGGCGACCCGGTTCCGGTATCACGAATACAACCGGCTGCCCTATGACGTGATCGTGGTCGACGAAACCTCGATGGTGTCGCTGACCATGATGAGCAGCCTGCTGGCCGCGCTGCGCCCGGATACCCGCCTGGTGCTCGTCGGCGATCCGGATCAGCTCGCGTCGGTCGACGCGGGTGCGGTACTCGCCGATCTCGTCGCCGGACCTGTTGTCGGCGAACCGAATCCGGTTCTCGACCAGGTGCTTGGTGGGGAATCCATTGCGGCCGACGGTAATCCGGAGGCGCTGACCGATCTCGAGCGAACGCGGTTGCGCGGCGGCATCGTCCGGCTGACCCGTGGCCGCCGCTTCGGCGGCAAGATCGCCGAACTCGCCGTCGCGGTCCGCGCTGGTGACGCCGACACCGCACTTGCATTACTGCGCGCGGGTGGCGAAGAACTCTCGCTCTGCGCTCCTGAGGACACCGCACCCGTTCGTGTCGATGTCGTGCGCGCCGCCCGCGAGGTCACCGCGGCCGCCCTCGATGGCGATGCCGCGGCCGCACTGACCGCCCTCGAATCCCATCGCCTGCTGTGTGCGCATCGCCAGGGTCCCTTCGGTGTCGAGCGCTGGGACCGCATGGCCGGTGAATGGGCTGCGGCCGGTGGCGCGGGGCCGGATTCGCACCACGCGCCGTGGTATCCGGGCCAGCCCCTGCTGGTCACCGCCAATGACCACGAGGCGCGCATCTACAACGGCGATACCGGTGTCATCGTGCGCATGCCCGACGGTTCACTGCGCGCGGCGCTGCAGCGCGGCAGCGAACCCTATCTGGTGCATCCGACCCAATTTCCGGCCGTTGTCACCGTCTTCGCCATGACCATCCACCGCAGCCAGGGCAGCCAGTACGACACCGTCTCGGTCGTCCTGCCCGAACCCGAATCCACCCTGCTCACGAGGGAACTGCTGTACACGGCCATTACCCGCGCGCGCCGCCACGTGCGCATCATCGGCACCGACGACTCAATCCGCGCCGCCATCGACCGCCGCGTCCTGCGTGCCAGCGGCTTGTCGCGCACTCCGGAATCATAGTGAGCCTGACCTGGGAATCTCACGTTTTCCGCGTCCCAGCCGTCTACCTAGCGTGAGATTGCCTCCGTTCGAGGAAGTGGTGGCCGAGTACGGCCCGATGGTGCTGCGCGTGTGCCGGGCGGTGCTCGGTCCGACGGATGCCGCCGATGCGTGGTCGGAGACCTTTCTGTCGGCCCTGCGGGCCTATCCCGAGCTCGACCCGAAGACGAATATCGAGGCATGGCTGGTCACCATCGCGCACCGGCGCGCGATCGATGTGGGGCGCGCACTGACCCGCGCGCCCGTTCCCGCCGAAACCCTGCCCGATCGCATGGCACCCGATGCCGACCCGGCCGAATACGACCGCGATCTGTGGGACGCACTCGCGGTGCTGCCGCCCAAACAGCGTCAAGCGGTGGCCTACCACTACCTGGCGGGTCTACCGCACGCGGAAATCGCTCAGCTGCTGGGCAATTCGACTGATGCCGCCCGTCGCGCCGCCGCCGACGGCCTCAAAACATTGCGCAAGCTCTACCCGAAGGATCGAACATGATGGCCACTATCGACCGGGATCCGGACGGCCTCTTCGACGGCCTGACCCCGAACTCCGCCGAGATCCTGTCCCAATTGCGTCGACGTCTGGCCGCCGACGCCCAGGCCGCGGGCCTGCTCGACGTCGCCTACCGCACGCTGGACACGCCCGTCGGCACCTTGCTGCTCGCGGCCACCCCTGCGGGTTTGGTGCGGGTCGCCTACCCCAACGAGAACCACGACACCGTACTCGCCACGCTCGCCGAGCGGATCAGCCCGCGTGTGCTGGCCGCCCCGAGTCGTCTGGATGCTGCCGCCCGTGAGATCGAGGAGTACTTCGCCGGTGCGCGAACACAATTCGATCTGCCACTCGATCTGCGGTTGACCGTCGGGTTCCGGCGTCAGGTGATCGAGCATCTGAGCGATATCGGCTACGGACATCGCGAGAGCTACGCCGATGTCGCCGCGGCCGTCGGCAGTCCGCGCGCGGTTCGTGCGGTCGGCTCGGCCTGTGCGCACAATCCGCTGCCGGTGGTCATCCCGTGCCACCGGGTGGTGCGCAGCGACGGTTCGATCGGCCAGTACGTCGGTGGTGTCACCGCCAAGACCACCCTGCTCACGCTCGAAGCTGCGTGAAAGAAGAGGCGATGACAACCCTTGCCGCACTGGAAGAACGAGTCGAGGCACAGCCGTGGAGCGTTCTTACCGAGGAGATCGATGCATACGGCTGCGCTCAGACCGGCCCGTTGTTGACTCCGGAGGAATGCGCCGAATTCAGCGCCATGTGGGAGGATCTGGGCCGCTTCCGGTCGACGATCGATATGGCTCGGTACCGATTCGGCCAGGGCACCTACCGGTACTTCGCCGATCCGGTGCCCGCGCCGATCATGCGGTTGCGCAGGGCTTTCTACCGCGAATTGCTGCCCATCGCCCGTACTTGGGCCGAGCGACTCGACGATCCGACGCCTTGGCCCGACGAGTTCGACGATTGGCTCGACACCTGTCGCGCCGCCGGTCAAGCCAAGCCGACGCCAATCCTGTTGCGCTACACCGAAGGTGACTGGAATGCCCTGCACCGTGACCTCTACGGCGAGCTCGTCTTTCCGCTGCAGGTCGTAATCGGCCTGGACCGTCCCGGCATCGACCACACCGGCGGTGAATTCCTCCTGGTCGAGCAGCGCCCTCGCGCGCAATCCAAGCCGATGGTCACCATCCTGGAACAGGGCCACGCGCTCGTCTTCACCACCCGAGACCGGCCGACTCCATCGGCGCGTGGTTGGTCTCGCGCCCCGATCCGCCACGGCGTCAGTCGAATTCGTAGCGGTCACCGACACACCCTGGGCCTGGTTCTGCACGACGCCGAATGAGATGTACACCCTGACCGACGCCGACGGCCGCCCGTATCCCAGCCCCACTCCGGGCCGATTCGGCGGTCATCGGCGCGGCAAACTCTACGGCCGCCTCGACTGCCCGTCGGCCTTGCGTGCGTTGGCGCGCGGCCACTACCGCACTCAGCGTGTCTTCTTCGCCGATGAACAGACCGCCGTCGCCGCCGGTTACCGGCCGTGCGCGGTCTGCCTGCCTGCGGCATACGCGGCATGGAAAGTTGACTCCGGCAGGTGATCTCACGTTTCGGTACTGGGCGGCGTCTACCTGATGAAGGCTCGAAAGAAGGGAGCAACATCATGTCCGATACCGCCACCGCACGACTGGTGCACGGCTCGACGCTTGGCAACCTGCTGATCGAAGCGAACCAGACCGGTGTCACCATGGTCGCGTTCACCGACGCTCCGCCGACCGGATCGTCGGGCAAAAACGTCACGGCGCGTGAGCATCTGGAGATCGCCGCAGATCAGATCGACGAATACTGCACCGGCGAACGCCAGCAGTTCACGGTACCGATGGATCTGACGGATATGAGCGCATTCGATCGAGAGGTCCTGCGGACACTCGAGGCGACCACCGGATACGGCAGAACAACCACCTATGGTGCTCTGACCCGCCAACTCGGCCGCACCGTAGCCGACGCTCGCAAGGTCGGCGGTGCGCTGTCTCACAACCGACTGTTGATCCTGCTCCCGTGCCACCGCGTGATCGGAGCCGACGGATCCCTGACCGGCTATGCGGGTGGACTGCCTGCCAAACGAGCCCTGCTCGACCTCGAATCGGCCGACCTGCTGCTGCCGCTGGGTGGATAACGGCACGATCGGGAATATCGGCGGCGGCTGTGTGCTTGCATGAGGTCATGACGAGCGCTGAGTTGTTGGTCGATGCCTTCGGACGGGTTCGGGAGAATGTGCACGGCGCGGTCGAGGGGCTCGGACAGGCCGAGTTGGCGGCTCGGATCGATCCGGACGCCAACTCCATCGCCTGGTTGATTTGGCATCTGACCCGGGTGCAGGACGACCACGTCGCGGACGTGGCGGGACTGGAGCAGGTGTGGACGGCGGCGGGCTGGGCCAAGCGGTTCGACCTGCCGTTCCCCGCCGAGGCGACCGGCTACGGGCACCGCGCCGCGGAGGTCGCCGAACTCGGCGGGATTTCCGCCGAGCTGCTGCTGGGCTACTACGACGCGGTGCACGCGCAGACGATCGACTACGTCTGCGGACTCGCCGATGCCGATCTGCCCCGCATCGTCGACCCCCGCTGGGACCCCCCGGTCACCTTGGGCGTACGGCTGATCAGCGTCGTGGACGACGATATCCAGCACGCCGGCCAGGCCGCCTTCATTCGCGGAGTTCTGCTGCGCCGCAGGTAGTTTCAGCGCTCCGGCGCAGCCTCGAACAGCAGGTCGGCGGCGCGGACGACCACCTCGAGGCGGGTTCGCTCGTTGTGGTCGGCGGCGAGGAAATGTTTACCGACCGCCAAACAGAATGCGAGCAGCGCGCGGGCCTCTATTTCGTCGGGATCCGAGCAAAACTTGCCGAACAGCTCGCGCGCATACTCCATCCGGTCGTTGTCTACCCGACGTAGCCGTTCGGCGACCGCCGGATCACGGCGGGCCCAGTCGCGCACGGCGAGGTCGATGGGCAGGCGCTCGTCGGAGAAAGTGAGCAAGCCCGCGCGCCGAATCTTGGTCTGTGGGTTGCCGCCCTCGCTCTCGACCTGCGCGCGAACCTCATCGGTGCTCTCGTGCTCCCACGTATCGAGCATTTCCTCGAGCAATGCGTTGCGGTCGGCGAAGTGCCCGTAGAAGCCCCCCTTGGTGACACCGAGTGCCTGCGCGAGGCTCTCGATGCGGACAGCATCGGGACCGCCGGTCGACAGCGCCAGCAGGCCCTGCTCGATCCAGCTGCTTCGTGGGGTGCGAGTGACGGCAACCATACCTTCAGTATCGCGGACGGTGTTGACACCGCCGCACCGCTGGCTACGATCGAAGTATACGGCACCGTATATTTGAAAGCCGTTGGTACATCAGCGATTGCGAGGGCTACGGTGTCCTCGCCAACGAGAGGGGACCGTCATGACGGTCGGATTCGTCGCATTCCACTACCCACGACCCGAGGATTTCGACGACTTCGTCGCCCGGGTCCGCAAAGTCGGCGCGGTGCTGCGATCGGTGCCCGGATGCCTGTCCGCTGACTGCTGGGTCACCACCGATGGTGGTGACGCGGTCGTCTCCACGGGACAGTGGGAATTCGACGAGGCGTTCGCGGCGTCCTTCGCGGCCGTCGCGGCGGCCGATGTAGACGTCACCTTCGACGAGCGCGAAGACCGTCCGCGCAAGATCTTCGAACTCGCATCCCGATGACGGCCTCGGATATGGATGGCGCAATGCGACTACCGAATTCCGCACACACATCCCGGCTCTGGCGGATCCATGACATAGCGCCCGATTTCGGGGTCGAGGATGTCTGGGCATTGCCGACACCCGGCGGTCCGGATGATTTTCCGCGGCTGGTGCGGCAGATGACCTCGGGTAACAATGCGAGTGAATTCTCCGTCGTCTACCGAGTGCTGTTCGCGATCCGCTGGAAGCTCGGTGCGTTGCTCGGCTGGGACAGGGCCGACGCGGGTATCGAGGCGCGCGTACCGTCGCTGCGTGACCGGTTGCCCGCTGATCTTCGCGACGTGCGTGGACCAGTGTTCGAGGGCGCCCCATTCCGCTCGATCTACCTGACCGACACCGAATGGGCCGCCGAGATCGCCAACCGAACCATGCACGGCGTGATGCATATCGGTTGGGTCCGCGACGAAACCGGCGGCTACCGCGGCCAGATGGCCGTATTGGTCAAACCGAACGGCCCACTCGGCAAGCTCTATATGGCCGGAATCCTGCCGTTCCGCTATCTGCTGGTGTACCCCGCGCTGATGCGCGGTATCGAAAGTGGCTGGCGAGCGGCGGGCGATCCGGTTGCGGGATAATCGGATTCGCTCCAGGCCGACAACCTGTCAGCTGCCTTGGGGGAGCTGTGGGACGACGGCTTCGGCGATTTCGGTGACGTTATCGCAGGGGGTGAGTTTGCGGGGGTGCAGGCCCCGGGGATCGTCTACGAGAATGTAGAGGGAGCCGGATTTCATATCGATATTGACGGTGCAGCCGCCGGGGACGTCGGGGCGGGCCTCGTAGCGCAGGGCTTTGCGGCCGTGGATGGTGAGTTCGGTTGCGGTGGGGAACTTTTCGCGAGCCTCGGCGAGGGTTCCATTGGTGGTCTGGACACCGAAGCTGTAGCGCGCTCGTGCGAGGTAGGCGCAACCTGTCCAGGTGAATGCGCCGGTGGTTGTTTGCTTGTGCTCCGGAGCTCGGGCATCCCATTGATGCTGAGCCAGAAATTGCGGCGTCAAGGCGGTGCAGGGATCGAATGCCGTCGCGGTGGTGTCGGACGAGCCGGGCGCGGAGGTCGAAGTGATGCTCTGCGGGGTCGGTGAGCCCTTGTCACTCGTGCATGCGGTGAGAAGTGCCAGCGCGGCCGCCGACAGCGCCGGACCGGTCAGCCGCCGATTGCGCAGCGGCTGGCTCATACGCGGATCTCGCGAAGCTGACGGGCGAATTCGGCGTCGGTCTGCTCGTAGGTGTCGCGGATGGTCTTGAACAGGTTCTGGATCTCGGTGGCGATTGTTATGTAGTCGCCGATGGTGTCGTATGCATTGTTCGGACCGCCGAAGGCCTTCTCCCGGAACAACTTCACCAGTTCGATGGCGGACGTGAGCCGGGGATTGTTCTCACCGAGGCCCCAGGACTCTTTCTCGCCGAGCGACCGGGCATCGTGCTGCGCGACCGTGAGCTCGTCGATGAGGCTCTGGCAGGCCGCGTCGATATCCAGAAACGCCTGCGGTTCCATCCGCACCTTCAGCGCCCCGGTCTTCGCATCCTCGGTATACCCGCCGAACGGACTATCAACAGCCATCGCGGTCGCCCCTTCCTTATCCCGTCTGATCATAGAGACGCACACGCCGAGGAAACGGTTCCATCGAAACATATGTGCGTTTTCAGGAAGTCGGTGTGGGCTCCTCCTCGACCACCGGGACAGTGCCCCCCGGCGGCGAACCACCACCCGGTAGCCACCAATTCGCCCGCCCCCATCAGCGTGACCAGCGCGGGCACCAACAGCATCCGAACCAACGTCGCATCCACGACCAGGGCGATGATCATCCCGATGCCCAACGGATAGGCTGGAGGTGAAGTCGGTGCGAGTCGCGCCGCCGAATATCGGAGGACGAGATCGATGACGGTCGCTGGCGAGCACGTTGATGTGCTCATTGTCGGTGCCGGACTGTCCGGCATAGGCGCGGCGTATCACCTGCGGCGGGCCTTCCCGGGGAAGAGCTATGCGATTCTGGAGAGCCGCGACGCGATCGGTGGCACCTGGGATCTGTTCCGCTATCCGGGAATTCGCTCCGATTCCGATATGTACACCCTCGGCTATCGCTTCCGTCCATGGCTGGGGGACAAGTCGATCGCCGACGGGGCGGACATCCTCGACTATGTGCGCGCCACCGCCGCCGAGAACGGGATCGACCGCAATATCCGCTTCAATCATCGAGTCGTCGGTGCCGAATGGTCCTCGCGGGAGAACCGGTGGACGGTGCGCGCCGAGCGGACCGATACCGGCGAAACCATCACATTCGCAGCAGGATTCCTGTTCTGCTGCTCCGGTTACTACCGCTACGACGAGGGCTACACCCCGTATTTCGCGGGTACCGAGCGTTTCGCCGGGCCGATCATCCATCCGCAGCACTGGCCGCGTGATCTCGACGTCGCGGGCAAGCGCGTGGTGCTGATCGGCAGCGGCGCGACCGCGGTGACGCTGGGACCGGCACTGACCGACCAGGGCGCGCACGTGACGATGCTGCAACGCTCACCGAGCTACATCATCTCCGCACCCGCCCGCGACGACCTCGCCGTAAAGGCGCGCAAATTCCTACCGACTCGCGCCGCTTACGCGGTGGCCCGGGCCAAGAATGTGGCGCTGGCCACCGCGATTTACCAACTGAGCCAACGGTATCCGCAATCCATGCGCAAGCGGATCAAGGGCTGGCAGCGGCGCTGGCTGCCGGCGGGCTACGACATCGATACCCACTTCACCCCGATATATGATCCATGGGATCAGCGACTGTGCTTGGCCCCCAATGGCGACTTCTTCCGCGCGATCCGCAAGGGCCGATTGGATATCGTGACCGATAAGGCCGAGACATTCACCGAGACCGGCCTTGCCCTGGCCTCCGGCGCGACCCTCGATGCCGACATCATCATCACTGCAACGGGTTTGAATCTACTCGCCTTCGGCGGCATGGAACTTTCCGTCGACGGACAGCCGGTGCACCTCTCGGAACATATGGCCTACAAAGCCATGATGCTGTCGGATGTGCCGAATTTCGCATATGTCATCGGATACACCAATGCGTCGTGGACGCTGAAGGCGGATCTGGTGTGCGAGTATGTCGTTCGGCTACTACGCCACATGCACGACAATGGATACGCCCGCTGCACGCCGGTGCGCGATCCGTCCGTCGGCGCTGCGTCGCTATTCCTGAATTTCAATCCGGGCTACGTCCAGCGTGCCGCGAGTCAATTCCCGATCCAGGGGACCAAGGCGCCATGGCGCCTACGCATGAATTACCTACGCGATCTGTTCACGCTGCGCCACGGTAAGATCACCGATCGCGCAATGGTTTTCGAACGGTCGCGGGATCGGGATCCGGTGTCCACGCAAGGGTAACGGCAGGTCAGTGTGACTCCTGCGGCTCGGACGATCGCGCGGCCGCGATATGGCGCAGCACGCTGGTGGCGTGATCATCGAACCGTTCGCGCGGAATATCGATCGTTCCGTCCAGCCACGGACGGTACATATACGCCATCGCGCCGAAGATGGCGTTCGAGTTCAGGCTGTTCTCGTACTGGTCCGGTGGGGTCTGCGGCCCATCGTCACCCAACCCGATCGTGAGCGCGATCGGGGCGGTGAACAATTCGATGAGCTCATTGCCTCGGTCGCCGAGTACCCGGGTGGCCTGCGATTCCACGAACATGATCTGGCCGCGGCGGCGATCCTCGATCAGATATTCGGTGAACGCCGAAATGGCATGACGAAATAGTTTCTCGGGTTCGGGCGGCGCGGTGGCCAGCGCCGCGAGCAGGCATTCCTGCGCACCGAGAACGACGGTTTCCAAGGCCGCGGTGAGCAGTTTGTCCAGATTCGGGAAGCTCTCGTAGAAGTAGCGCTCGGTGAGTCCGGCCTGCCGGCAGACCCCGCGCATGGAGATATCGGAGGCTCCGATCGTGGCCATCAACTCGATGGCGGCCTCTACGAGCTGTTCGCGGCGCGCGGCGATTCGGTCGGCCGGGGGCGTGCCGCGCCAGCGGCGCATGCCCGGTATCGATCCATCGGAAACGGCGTCGTTCATGGCTCGATCCTCCCATAGCGGGGAAGTTGACATCATGTGATGTTGACAGCATTTGATGTTGACAGCGTCTGATGTCGGCAATACCCTGATCTTCCAGGGACCAGACGTGAGGACCATCAGATGGGCACTGCTTACGCCGATCAGGCTCATGCCATCAACGCGCGGGACGTCAGCTTCGATTTCGATTCGGTGCCGATGCACTACATCCCCGGCGAAGTGATGGCCACCCACATCATCAATGTGATGCACCTGGTGCTCCCCGAGGGCGAGCGGGCCATGGCGCAGGCGCTGGCCGAGGCGCTGCCGCTGATCGATGACGAGCGATTGCGGGAAGAGGTCCGCGGCTTCATCGGTCAGGAGACGATGCACGCCGGTTCGCACGAGAAGGCCCGCCACCAATTGGAACACCTCGGGCTCGATGTCGGTCCGATGGTGGATCGCGTCGCTTGGCTGATCGATCGGCTGCTCGGTGACCACGGACTGTCCGGCCGGGCCAAACACGAATGGCTGTGTGAGCGACTCGCCCTGTTCGCGGGAATGGAGCACTACACCGCAGTCATCGGCGAATGGCTGCTCACCAATGACAAATTGGCGGCCAAGGGAATGCATCCGGCAATGCTGGATCTGGTCCGCTGGCATGGTGCCGAGGAGGTCGAACACCGCAGCGTCGTCTACGACGCGTACATGCATCTCGACGGCGGCTACGCCCGCAAGGCGCGTCAGGCGCTGATCGCCAGTTCGGGTTTGCTCGCGTTGTTCGTGATTTCGGGCGCCTACCTGTTCCAGCGTGACCCTTCGCCGAATAAGGGCCGGTGGTGGCCGCTACAAATGGCCAGTGCCTCATTGCGTGGTGTGGTGCCGAACTTCACCACTTTCTTGACCGAGATTCCGCGGTACCTGCGGCCGGGATTCCATCCCTCCCAACTCGGTCCGATGGATAACGCACTGCGCTACCTCGCGCGGTCGCCAGCGGCACAGGCAAGCGCCGTGACCGAGCGCAGCGAGGAAACCAACACAGTCGCCCGGGCGGGCGTGACACAGCCGAGCGCAAGCGAGGCGGAGTCATGACCGCCGTGGAGGAGCAGTTCCGGCCGGGAGCCGGGCTGCGGATGATCGCGTCGGCGGTGGACACCTACAAGCGGGTATTCACCGAAGGGAAAGCGGCGCAGCTGCTTTCGCGGCCACAGCCGGTGCGGCGCACCGGTTTCGATTTCGAGTTGGCGATCATCGGAATCGAGGCCGAGGCAGACGAGGTGGTCAGCCTGACTCTGTGCGATCCAGGCGGCGCGGACCTGCCCGCCTGGACGCCGGGCGCCCATATCGATGTATACCTGCCCTCGGGTCGGCAGCGGCAGTATTCGCTGAACAGTGATCCGGAGGATCGCAGCTGCTACCGAATCGCGGTGCGCTACATCGCCGATGGCGACGGTGGTTCCCGCGAGATCCACGAGCAGCTGCGCGTCGGCGACCGAGTGTGGGTGCGGGGACCGCGCAATGCGTTCCCGCTCATCGACGCGTCGGAGTACTTCTTCGTGGCGGGCGGTATCGGGATCACGCCGATTCTACCGATGGTCACCGCCACCGAACGTGCCGGAATACCGTGGCGGCTCATGTATTTCGGGCGCTCGCGGGCGCGGATGCCGTTCCTGTACGAGCTCGCTCACTTCACCGGTGGTGATGTGGTGGTGCGACCCGATGACGAGTACGGGGTGCCGGATCCGCGGATGATCTTCGAACAGACGCCGACCGGTGCCGCGGTATATGTCTGCGGACCACCGGCATTGGCGGAAGCCGCGCGTAAAGTGCTGCTGTTGCACGATCCGACGGCTTCGCTGCACACCGAGCGCTTCTCGGCGGTACCGGTCAGCAACGGTGCGCCGTTCCGTATTCGATTGCGCCGCAGCGAAGCCGAGGTCGATGTCGCGGCCGACGAATCCGCGCTGACCGCGATCCGGCGGGCAGTACCCGGCGTCGCCTACTCGTGCCAGCAGGGTTTCTGCGGGACGTGCCGGGCGAGTGTGCTCGCCGGTGAGGTCGAGCACCGGGACCGGGCGCTACTGCCCGGCGAGCGCAACAATGCGATGCTCACCTGCGTATCGCGTTCTCGCGGTGGCGAACTCGAACTCGATCTATAGGTTCACTGCGCGGCCGGGAAGATGCCCGGTAGCGTCATCGCGTATTCGAGATCGGCGCGGGTGCCGAGCGTGGTGAGCAGTACGCGGATCATGGTGAGCCGTCCAGCGGCAACGGTTTCCGCGTCCGGCTCGGCGCCGGGCGTGGTACCCGCTGAAATGCGATAGACCACATACTCGCAAACATGCAGGGCCGCATCGAGATCCAGCGGTGACGGTACCGGCCGGCCCAATTCCGCGAACGTTTCGCGCACCAGCGCGCGGATATCGTCCAGTGCCCGTTCGCGATAGGCCGATACTGGTGAGGCCGGATCGTGCAGTTCGGCGAACAGCGGGCGCAGCATCGCACCATGTCCACGGGCCCATCCGAGGTAGGCGTCGATGAGACGAATGCCGAGTTCGACCGGCTCGTCCGGACCGGTCAGTGCCGTGCGGATGCCGTCGACGAGGCCGTCGTTGGAGACCTCCAACACGACGTGCAGCGGTTCGGTGGCATTGCCGAAATAGCGGTAGAAGGTGGGTCGGGCCAGTCCTGCCTGTTCGATGATCTGGGCGACGCTGAGTCCGCGCGAGCCGCCGCGGGTGAATACCGCCGCGGTGGCGAGCACGATGCGGGCGCGGACCTCCTCGGCCTGCTCCTGGGTCTGTGGTGGTCTGCCCCGGCGGGCCGCGCCATTCGTGTGGGAAGTGTCAGTGGACATGGTGATGCCTCACAACTCGAAGCCTGACCCGTCTGTGTCCCACACCCGACAGCTTGACATGAGGTGCGGCACCGGCATTAATCTAACACTAGTGTTCAGGAAATGGCTGAACTCGGCTTACCGCCTCGTCCAGCACAGGCGCCCGACCCAGGAGAGGGCCGACAATGACGACCGCCCGCCAGCTGACCGAACCGACGGCCCTGCCCGCGGCCCTGGTGCAACCCCTGCTGAATCGTGCGATCGCGGGCGGTGCCCCCGCGGTGGAGGTGTTTGCGCCCGCGACCGGACACAAGATCGCGGACCTGCCGCAGTCCGCTACCGGCGACATCGAAACGGCCTTCGCGACCGCGCGCACCGCGCAGCAGGAATGGGCGCGGCGCTCGGTCCGCGAGCGGGTCGCGGTGCTGCGGAAATTCCACGACATCGTGCTGGCCGAACAGCACACCATCCTCGATATTGTGCAGACCGAGACCGGTAAATCGCGCGCGCACGCCTTCGACGAGGTCGGGGATGTCGCGGTCAATGCCAGGTACTACGCGTCGGTCGCGAACAAGCTGTTGGCCCCCCGCAAGCCGCGCGGAGTGCTGCCGGTATTGACCCAGGTCGATGTGCGGCATCGGCCCAAGGGCGTGGTCGCGGTGATTTCGCCCTGGAACTATCCGCTGGCCCTGGCGGTCTCCGACGCCCTGCCCGCATTGGCCGCCGGAAATGCCGTGGTCGCGCGCCCGGATAACCAGACTGCGCTGACCGCACTATGGGCCATCGATGCCGCCGAGCGCGCCGGGCTGCCGCGCGGACTCTGGCAGGCGGTGCTCGGTCGGGGTTCGGTTATCGGCGGTGAGGTGATCGCGCGCGCCGACTATGTCGACTACACCGGGTCCAGTGCGACCGGCCGGACCATCGCGCAGCAGGCCGGGGCACGGCTCATCGGTTATTCGCTCGAACTCGGCGGCAAGAATCCGCTGCTGGTGCTGGCCGATGCGGATGTGTCCCGGGCGGCCAAGATCGCGATTCGGGCCTGCTTCGCCTCGGCGGGGCAGCTGTGCGAGTCGATGGAGCGAATCTATGTGCACGACAAGGTCTATGACCAGTTCGTCGGCGAATTCATCGAGCATGTGCGGGCGATCGAATTGGGCGGTGCGCTCGATTACGCCAGTGATATGGGGTCTTTGACATTCCAGCGCCAATTGGACACCGTCAGTGCGCATGTCGACGACGCCGTCGCGAAGGGCGCACAGGTGCTGGCGGGCGGCAGGGCTCGTCCCGATCTCGGACCGTATTTCTACGAGCCGACCGTGCTGACCGGAGTGCGTCCCGGGATGACGGTGTATCGCGAGGAGACCTTCGGGCCGGTGGTGTCGATCTATCGGGTCGGCAGCGACGATGAGGCGGTCGAGCAGGCGAATGACACCGCATACGGACTCAATGCGAGCGTCTGGACCAAGGATGCCGATCGAGGCCGCAAGGTAGCCGCGCGCATCAATGCGGGTTCGGTGAATGTGAACGAGGGCTTCATCGCGGCATGGGGGAGTGCGGACGCGCCATCGGGTGGGCTCGGCATTTCGGGTACCGGGCGTCGGCACGGTCCAGAGGGCTTGTTGAAGTACATCGACACCCAGACGATCGCGGTGCAGCGGATGCTCCCGATCGCGCCGCTGCCCGGCATGTCCGAGGAACTGTGGGCGAAGACGATGACGCTGTACTTCGGCGTCATGAAGGCGCTGCGTCAAAAGTAATTGCGCCAGAAGTTATTTCACGAAGAAATCAGGATGAGGACGAATGAAACTGGACACGGTAGCCGATAAGAAGGTCCTGGTCACGGGCGCGGCAATGGGCCTGGGTAAGCGGTTCGCCGAGCGGGCGGTGCGTGAGGGCGCGGCCGCGGTGGTGCTGTGGGATATCAACGAATCCGCATTGAAGGAGACCGCGGTCGAGTTGTCCGGTCGCGGTGTCGCCATTCATCACTATGTGGTCGATGTATCCGCGCAGGACGCCATCGGAGAGGCCGCGGCGGCGGTGCGCGCCGAAGTCGGCGATATCGATATCCTGATCAACAATGCGGGCATCGTGCGCGGCAACAGTTACTTCTGGGAGACCACCGATCGCGCCGATATCGATAAGACGATCGCCATCAATTCCCTTGCGCCGATGTACATTACGCTCGAATTCCTGCCCGCGATGGTGCGCGGCACGGGTGTGGCGCGCGTCTTGACCATCGCGTCCTCGGCGGGTCTGGTTTCCAATCCGCGCATGAGCGTGTACGCGGCCTCGAAGTGGGCGGCGCTGGGCTGGTCGGATTCGGTGCGCATCGAACTCGAACAGGCGGGCCACGACCACGTGCAGATCACGACGGTCTGTCCGACCTACATCAATACCGGAATGTTCGATGGCGCGAAGGGGTTCCTGTTCACGCCGATCCTGGAACAGGACGATGTCGTAGATACCTCGTGGCGGGAAATGAAGGCAGGCACTCCACTTGTGATCCTGCCGTGGACCTCCCGCCTCAACAAGGCGATCTCCGGTCTGCTGCCGATCAAGCTGCGCGATCTGTTCCTGAATTCGGTTGGTGTGTACCACTCGATGGACGAGTTCACCGGGCGCAAGAAGTAGCGGCCTCGGATCGCCCGAGCGGTCGTATCCAGTTCATCGGCGTTGCGTGGTGGCCTGCATCACGTATTCGGCTTGGTGCCGATTACCACGGTGGAGTAGAACTCATCGGATTCGGCGATGCGGCCGGTGAAGCCGTGCGCGGTGAGGACGCTGATCGAGGGCATGGCCTGGGCTTCGGTGGATTCGACCAGCAGGTGGCCGCCCGGCGCGAGCCAGCTGCGGGCGGCAGCGACGACACGGCGGAAGATATCCAGGCCATCGGGACCGCCGTCGAGGGCGGTGCGCGGTTCGTAATCGCGTGCCTCCGGCGGCATCTTGGAGATCATCTCCGATGGCACGTACGGGGTGTTGGCGAGCAAGATATTGATGCGCCCGGACAATTCACGGGGAAGCGGCTCGAAAAGGTCGCCTTCGTAGACGGGCGCGCCGATCGGGGTGAGGTTGCGGCGGGCGCATTCGACCGCCATAGGTTCGATATCGGTAGCGGCGAGTTCTATCTGACGGCCTTCGGCGGCCAGAGTTTTGGCCAGCGCGAGACCCAATGCGCCTGAGCCGCAACATATATCGACGACGAGGGGGTGCGCGGACATGGCGCGAGCGAGTTCGGCGGCCTCGTCGACGAGGAAGACCGTGCGCTGGCGCGGTACGAACACGCCCGGGGCGACCGCGACACGGATGCCGTGGAATTCGGTCCAGCCCAGCAGGTATTCCAGTGGAGTTCCGGAGACCCGTTGGGCGACCAACTCCATGAGATCGGCACCGGTCTCCGTCGCGGCGGCGATGAGCAACCGTGCCTCGTCTTCAGCGAATACACAGCCCGCGGCGCGCAGTTGCGCGACCACATCTCCGGTTGATGTCATCGGAATATCGTGCCGTGTTTGCGGGTGTGGTGGTGGCCGAGCGTGCACTTTTTGCGTTTGTGCCATTTCGGGGCCGAATGTGCACGCTCGGACCGGGTCGCTCAGCGGGTGGTGGCGAGCTGGAATGTCCGCGTGGCGTCCAGGTAGATGCCGCGCTGCGCCTGCCTGCCGGGCGGCGGCAACTGTGATACCAGCTGCTCGAGTGAGGTCATCGCCCCGACCACCTGGGTGCCCGCGACGATGAAATCGGCGACCGCGCGCCGGATGTGGTTGGGCGAGGTGACCACGACCGCGCTGTTCGCGCCGAGATCCCGCAGCATCCTGGTGCTGAAAAGTGCGTTCTGCACCGTAGATCCGGCCCGGCTCTCGACATTGATCCGGGATGCGGGCAGGCCATTGCCGACCAGCCAGGCCCGCATGGCCTCGGCCTCGGTGATCCCGTTCTGTGGATTACCGCCTGTGACGACGATCGGTGAAAGTGGTGAGGCGACCGCCTGCAACCAGGCCGCGGTCAGCCGGTTCACCAATTCGGGGCGCAGCGAACCGTCCGGGAGCAGGCCGTAGCCGAGCACCACGATTCCGGTCTGCGGTCCGACGATCGCGGGCAGCGGATTCGGCAGGGTGGCGATCGCGGCGCCGATCGCGCCGAGCACATTATTGGTGCCCTGGGCCATTGCCGGGTCGGCGGCGGCGAGGCGGGCCAGCGCATCGGCCATGGCGGGCAGGTCACCGGCGTAATGCGACCAGATCGCCTGCAGCGAAAGGGCCTCGGTATCAGCCGGGTCGGCGGCGATCAGCTGTCGAAGTTCGGCGCGTCCGGCGGCATCGTCGCCGTCGGTGAAGGCACGCTGGGCGGAGTTGTAGAGCACGTCGGTTTCCGGCGCCGCGATGGCGGGTGCGCCCGATAGTCCGGTGATGGTCGCGGCTGCGAACGCGGTCGCCACCCATAGTTTCCAATGCCTCGAGATCTTCACTGCAGTCGACACCTTTCCACGCGTGAAACGGGGTATGAGGTCGGTAAGCTGACAGTTAGCCATTGGCGAGCACAATCACAATACGACTGGTAAAGGCCATAAACTGGGAATTGCCAGGCGTTGTTTCCGGCGTTCGGGTAAACCGGGCCGCGCGCAGGACGACCAGCGGAACCAGCCGCGCGGTGCAGCCGATAAGGTGTGACAACGTGGATACCGTTTCGCTGTCCGGCAAGGAACTCGCCGCCGCCATCAACGCCGACACCAAGCAGCGCGCCGCCGCGCTCACCGCGGGCGGAACCGCGCCGCGCCTGGCCCTGATCGTGGCCAATGACGATCCGGCCAGCGCGTGGTACGTGAACTCGCTGCGCAAGGCCGCCGAACGTCTCGGAATCGCTTGCGACACCATCGAACTCGGTGCGGACGCGAGCATCGAGCGGATCCGCGAGGAACTCACCGCCCGCAGCGCGGACAGCGCCATCGATGCGATCATGCTGCAGACGCCGCTGCCCGCCGGTGTCACCCTCGACGATGTCAGCTCCGCCATCGCCGCCGGCAAGGACGTCGATGGCGTCAGCCCGCTCTCCCTCGGCCTGCTCGCCTCCGGCCTCGACGGTTTCGTCCCCGCCACCTCCGAGGCCGTCGTCGAACTACTGAAGCATCACGAAATCCCGCTCGCCGGTCGGCATGTCGCCGTCGTGGGCCGCTCCAATATCGTCGGCAAGCCCCTTGCCCAACTCCTGCTCGCCGAAAATGCCACCGTCACCATCTGTCATTCCCGCACCACCGACCTCCCGGTCGTCACGTCCGCCGCCGATATCGTCGTAGCCGCCGCCGGCCGCATCGGCCTGGTCACCGGCAAACACGTCCGCGCGGGCGCGACTGTCATCGACGTAGGCACCAACGAAGCCCCCGACGGCAAAATCGTCGGCGACGTCGACGCGGAAACCGTCCGCGGCAAAGCCTGCGCCCTCAGCCCCGTCCCCGGCGGCATAGGCCCCGTAACCACCGCCCTCCTCATGCGCCACGTAGTAACCGCCGCCGAAATTTCCCGCTCCGCCTAACACGCACCGCCCCAAGGACTTCGGCACTACGACCTGGCTACCTTGCCCGCAGCCACGGCGTGGATGTCGCGGGGTGACGCTGGCCGGTCCCGATGGTGCGGCTATTCCGGGCGACGATCAACGTCGAGACCGGGCAGGGATGCCTGGCCCGCTATGGGCTAGGTCCGTCTCGGCGGCGATGTCGGTCTGCGCCCTCGCAATCGGACCGGCGGGCGAGGCCGGCATGTCCCAATTCAGCACCGGGGCGGCGGGGAGGTCAACGAGATGTTCGTCCCAGCGGATGGGCCGACCGGCGCCTCCGAATCGAGTGCGGCAAGTAAATCGCGAAGCGTTGTGCGCTGCTGTTCACTCAGGCTGGCAAAGACCTCTTCAGCGGCCGCACGGCGGGCCGCGGCCATCTGCGAGAGCGCGGCTATGCCGGAGTCGGTCAGCGTCACCAGGGTCGAGCGGCGGTTGGTCGGGTCGGGCGCGCGCGTGACCAAGTCCGCGGCTTCGAGCGCATCGACGACGGTGGTGGCCGATCGCGGCACGATGCCCAGGTGCTCGGCGAGTATGGCCATCCGCAGTGGCTCGTCGTGGTGGCCGATAATGCGGAGAGCACGGGCCTGACCTGGGGTAATGCCTAGCGGGGCGAGTCGGGCGACCTGGTTGCGGCGGATGCGTTTCGCGGTGCGCAGGAACAGCTCGGGAAGGTCGGGATCGAGCGCGATATCCATTCGTTGAGCATAACTCATTGTTTTGGGAACAATTATGAGTCATGCTCAGTTTGCTGTAGTAGTCCTCGGAAGGAGGCGCCTATGCGGCCCCCACATCAACTTCGCCGGATCGTCCGGCTGTTTCGTCCGTATCGCGCGCGCTTGGCATTGGTCGCCGCGCTCGTAGGTCTGTCGTCACTGGTCGCGCTGGCATCACCGTTCATGTTGCGCGGCATCCTCGATGACGCCCTGCCACACGGCCGCACCGATCTGCTGACCGTGCTGGCGGCGGGCATGGTCGCGGTGGCCGCACTCACCAGCATCTTCGGCGTGCTCCAGACCTACATTTCCACCGCGGTCGGTCAAGAGGTCATGCACGATCTGCGCGCCGCGGTGTATGCGCAATTGCAGCGAATGCCGTTGTCGTTCTTCACGACTACCCGCACCGGTGAGGTGCAGTCGCGGATCGCCAACGATATCGGCGGCATGCAGTCGACGGTCACCTCGACCGCGACCTCACTGGTCTCGAACTTCACCACCGTGACCGCCTCGGTGATCGCCATGATCGCCCTGGACTGGCGGCTCACCGTGGTCTCACTGGTCATGCTGCCGTTCTTCGTCTGGATCAGCCGCCGCGTCGGCGACGAACGCAGGAAGATCACCGCGCAGCGGCAGCAGAAATTGGCGGGCATGTCGGCGATCGTGGAGGAATCGCTGTCGGTGAGCGGCATTCTGCTCGGGCGCACGATGGGCCGCTCGCCCGCGCTGGTTGCGGATTTCGCGCAGGAGTCGCGTGGGCTGGTGGACCTGGAGATCCGGTCCGGCATGGCCGGACGGTGGCGGCAGTCGACGATTCAGATCGTCATGGCGGCCATGCCCGCGATCGTCTACTGGGCGGCGGGAT
Organism: Nocardia sp. NPDC050408; assembly: GCF_044458905.1. Lineage (NCBI taxonomy): Bacteria > Bacillati > Actinomycetota > Actinomycetes > Mycobacteriales > Nocardiaceae > Nocardia > Nocardia sp. NPDC050408. The sequence goes on from NZ_JBITIL010000012.1 coordinate 55,474, forward strand.
TGACCGTGGCGGCGGGACATCCGCTGGTTTCGATCGGCACCCTGGTCGCCTTCACGACCTTGCAGACCAGCCTGCTGCGGCCGATGGTGCAACTGCTGTACACCGGCGTGGAGGTGCAGAGTTCCATGTCGCTGTTCGGCCGGATATTCGAATACCTGGATCTGAAGCCGGATATCGAGGAACCGATAACGGCTGTGCCGGTGCCGGATTCGGGCGTCAAGGGCGCGGTCCGCTTCGAGCACGTCGGCTTCACCTATGGAGCCGGGACTCGGGATGTTTTGCAGGACATCGACATCGCCGTCCCCGCCGGGTCCAGCTTGGCAATCGTCGGCGAAACCGGTTCGGGCAAAACCACGCTCGGCTACCTGGTGGCGCGACTCTACGATGTGACATCCGGACGGGTCGAGATCGACGGAATCGATGTGCGCGACTTGTCGTTTGCCGATCTGGCCGCGGCCGTCGGCGTGGTCTCGCAGGAGACCTACCTGTTCCACGCCTCGGTCGCGGACAATCTGCGCTTCGCCAAACCCGATGCGACCGATGAGCAGTTGTACGCCGCGGCGCGGGCCGCGCAGATCCACGACCATATCGCGAGCCTGCCGGACGGTTACGACACGCTGGTCGGCGAACGCGGCTATCGGTTCTCCGGCGGTGAGAAGCAGCGTTTGGCGGTGGCGCGGGTGATTCTGCGCAATCCGCCGATCCTGGTACTCGACGAGGCCACCAGCGCACTGGACAACCGGACCGAGCAGGAGGTGCAGGCCGCCATCGATGCGCTCTCCGAAGGCCGCACCACCATTACCATCGCGCACCGGCTCTCCACCATCCGCGACGCCGACCAGATCGTGGTACTCGACCGCGGCCACATCATCGAACGCGGCACCCACCGCGAGCTCATGGACGCCGAGGGGCGCTACGCGGCCCTGGCATCCGGTGGCGACCTCCTGCACGCCGCCTGACCCACGGCTGAAAGACGCGGGTGGCATTCAGATGGGTTCGGGCTCGGCACGTGTATCGAATTCGTCGCGGGCGGAGAGGATTTCATTGTGGTGCTGCACCGACCAGACCCCCATCGCGTGGCTGAGCTCCCCGAGGCTGGCACCCAGATCGGTCAGTGAGTACTCCACGCGTGGCGGGACGGTGGGATAGACCGCACGGCGGACCAGCCCATCGCGCTCCAGATTGCGCAGCGTGCGGGTGAGCATCTTCTGGGTGATGCCGTCGAGCCGACGTCGCAGATCGTTGAAGCGCACCGGCCCGCCAGCCATGCGCAGCACACCGAGGACCAGCAGCACCCATTTGTCGGCGAGCACCGTCAGCACTTCGCGCGCCGGACAGTTGGTCAGATAGCTCTTGACCAGGTTGTCGGAGCCGGACCAGTCGACAATAGTATCCATCGGGTACCTCGGGATCATTGAAGTGCCTTCTTTCCCTTGGATACTAGGGGACCGCAGAATCGAGGGCATGCTCGCAATCACGCAAAAAACATTCGGTGGTCCCGAGGTTCTGGAAATCGTCGAGGTCGATCGGCCGAGCGCCGGACCTGGCGAGGTGGTGGTGCGGGTCGCCGCCACCGGTATGAATGCGGCGGACTGGAAGCTGCGGTCCGGACTGGTGCGCAAACTCGGGGATCCGCCGTTCACCCTCGGCTTCGATGTGTCCGGGATCGTCGATGCCCTCGGTGCGGGTGTCGAGCAATTCCGGGTCGGCGACGAGGTCTACGGCATGGTGCTCAGCCGGTCCGGCGGCTATGCGGAATACGTTGTGGTGCAGGCGGATTTCCTCGCACCGAAACCGGCGATCCTGGATCACATCCACGCGGCCGCCGTGCCTACGGCAGTGCTGACCGCATGGCAGGGACTTACCGAAGTCGTTGCCGGACAACGGGTGCTGGTGCATGCGGCGGCAGGTGGTGTCGGGCATTTCGCAGTGCAGATCGCGAAGGACCGTGGCGCGTATGTGATCGGCACGGCCCGCGCCGCCAACCACGAATTCCTGCGGGAAATCGGCGCGGATGAGGTGATCGACTACACGACATGCGATTTCGCGGACGCGGTGGGTGATGTCGACGTCATCGTCGATCTCGTCGGCGGTGACTACGGATCGCGTTCGCTACCGGTGCTCGCCGCGGACGGTCGCCTGATCGACGCACAGGGCAATGATGCCGAGGGCGATCCGCGGTACGAGCGGCTGTATGTCAATCCGTCCGGCCGCGATCTGCGCGAGCTGGCCGCCCTGTTCGAGGCGGGCCGGTTGCACGTGGAAATCGATCAGGTGCTGCCGATGGCAGAGGTGGTCAAGGCCCATCACCTGAGCGAATCCGGGCACGTCCGCGGGAAAATCGTACTGGTGCCATGGAATTCGCCGGTATGACCGTCAGGCCGCGCCGATTCCGGTGATGAGTGTCTGGTTGCCCACCCGCGCCGTCGTGACGACCTGAGGTTTGTAGGTGACCGATGTCGAATCGGGCCGGTGCTCGGTAACTTGCACCAGATACTGACCGACGGACGCCCCCGGCGTAATGCTGATGCAGTGGGTGGTCCCGGCCGGAATGCCATCGATGCCCTGTTGAATCGTCCCGGCAGGCGAGACGGATGCATTGGGCACGACGAATTCTCGGGTCGCCGCGCCGGATCGGGTGACGTAATACGCGTACTGGAACGCGAAGATGACGCCCGGTCCGGAATCCATTCCGCCCGCACCGTTGCCGGTGATGGTGTCCCCGACCCGCTCGGCCGGGCACTCCGCGGCGGAGGTGGAGCCGGAGACCGCGACCTGGCTGGGAGTGGAGGAGGCCACCGTCGCCGGTTGCGGATCCGGCCGAATTTGCACGAAAGCCACCACGAGCAGTCCGGCCGCCGCGACCGATCCGACCAGCACAGGCATCCACCGGCGCTTCGATCGATTCCGTCCGGACCGATCGATCATGGCCGCCAAGGCATCCTCATGCCGGAAGTAGTCCGGCGCAGACGGTTTCGACTCTTCGGGCGCTTCCTCGACCCACTCGGACCACTCACTTCGATAGTCGAACTCCTGCCGCGCGGGTCCCCTGTCGTCTGCCTGAATCGGGTGCTGCTCGTATGTGCGCGGAGCGTAATGGTTCGGATCGTGCCAGGCGGCCTCGCCGTGGGCGAACCCCGGATGAATCGGGTTCTGGCGCATCGGATCTCGCTGGAGCGGAGCCCGCCTGGGCGGCTCCTGGGGAACAGGCGTATGCCAGTTCGGCTCTTGCGGGGCGGGAGAGCTCGGGTTTCGGGTGATGGGTGCCTGACGAATCGGGTCCGGCAATGTCAGCGACTGCTGCTCACTGTCCTGCACGGTCGGTGCCTGATGCATCGAGACATGTGGGTCCGGGGCCGGACGCGCGGGAACTTCCTGCACGGGAATATGCGGGATCGGTCCGGTTTGCCTCGGGCCCTGGGGATCCGGAGTTGGGGGATTCGGAGCCGGGAGTTTCGGAGCCTGGCCTCCGGGAACTTGTTGGCCGCGAATGCGCCGGAACGGGTCGGTATTCGTCGGCGCCCGGTCGACCGGTACTCGGGGCGGCGGCCCGGATTGCGTTGCGGCGTGGTCGATCGGAACGCGCCGTAGTGGGCCGGTGTCGATAGGTGCGCCGTCGACCGGAATCCGGGGAATCGGCCCGGTCGGCGCATTGTCTTCGGTGAAGCCGATCCGGTGGAACGGGTTCGGCGGTGCCGGAGTCTGGTATGCCCTCGGCGCACCGAGCGGTTGTTGTGGTGCAGCGCCCGGCGGCGGGCCCGAATTCGCCCGCGAGGTCATATCCGGTCGATCCATCGCCCACCTTCATCGGGTCATACGATCACGTGTGTCTCGCAGTTGTATCAACCCCGGCAGGATACTGCCAGGTTTGCCGCGCGTGACGAAATTGAAGGGAGGTGTCGCGAAGGAAAAACGGATTGATTACGGCTCACCAGTGCACGGTGACCGGATCGCCGACGCCGACGGTCTGGTAGTACCAGGCAGCGTCATCGGGCGCCAGGTTGATGCAGCCGTGGCTGACATTGGCATTGCCCTGCGAATCCACCGACCACGGTGCGGAGTGCACGAAAACCCCGCCCCACGTAAGGCGTTCGGCGTATTCGCCATTGATGACGTAGCCCTCGGGCGAGCTCAGCGGGATCCCGATGGTGCGCGAGTCGAAGACGATGGAACGGAACTTTTCCAGCACCGGGAACGTACCTGTCGGTGTCTCGTGGCCAGGCTTGCCCATGGATGCGGGCACCGACCGCGCGACTGCTCCGCCGATGTTCACGGTGAAGGTATGCGCCGACATATCGGCGTCGGCGACCACGCCCGCATTGGTGCGGAACTCCGTGCGCGCGTTACCGACCTGCACCGAGATCGGCGCCCGGGCTGGCAGGAAACTTGTTGGCGTCCAAGTCAGTTCACGATCATTTGCCCAGGATAAGGCTCCAGGCAGCGGCTCGGTGGCTCGAATATCGACCAGTCGTTCGGCTCGGTCGCGGTTGGCGACCGGATTGGCGAATCGAATCGTCACCGGTGCCGCGATCCCGACTTCCTGGCCTGCCGACGGGGTAATCGTCGCGACGACGTCGGCGCTTGGTTTGAGGATCGTAGTGGCGAATGCCGTTCCGGACCCGAAGGCCCCCAAGGCGACGATCGTGGTCGCGAGGAACAGGTATCTGAGTGCGCTCCGCATTGTCCACCCCTTCACGCTGGTGTGGGACGCAGAAATCCAGTCTAGGACTTCATGATCAACTCGACGTACCGGTTCTGTAACGGCCGTCCAAGTCCACAGTTCTTTCGTATAGGGGCGACATACCCGGCATGAAACCGAACAAACGATCCGACCGGTCGGTCGATTTCAGCTGCGTACGGCATGCAAAACGTCCGCGTGCAATGCGTCCGCACGGGCAGTGATCTCGTCGACGCGGATCAGCACCGCCGCGAACTTATCGCCCTGTTCGGCGCTGAGCGAGCGGACGTTTATTTCGATATTGAGCTGCGAACTGGTGGCCGCGGCCCGTGCCGCGTCGGCGGCGGCGCCGATATCGGTGACCACATTGGGATTGCCGATCGGCAGCAGTTCGGTGGCGAGAGAGAGCACCTCGTCGGCCTCGTCGAGGACCGCGGCGGGCACCCGGGCCGCCTCGAGCAGTGCGGCGGCAATGGCATCGCTGCGGGCAGCGACCTGCTCCGGGGAATCCTTCGACAACTTGTAGGCGTTGCCGACGGCGGTGAATGCCGCCGCGTCGGCATCGGCCAGGGCCAGCGCGCGCTCGCGGGCCGCGTCGGCCGCCTCGATGATCCGGTCGATGACCGGCCGGTGCTCGGCGTCCTTGGCGCGGGTGGTGTAGCGCGCGACCATCGCGACCAGCGCGGCGCCCTGTGCGGCGTGCAATGCGGCGACGGCACCGCCGCCTGGTGCGGGCACCTTCGCGGCCAGGTCGGTCAGGTACTGCGCGAGGGTGGCCTCAGCGAAGGCGGGCTGCGACACGTCGGGTGGCCTTTCGTTTTCCTGCGACGACAGTGGAGAACTACGGCGAATACGCTACCGCTCGCACCGAGGTGGCCGGTGCGCGGCCGGTGCGTAGCTGCGGTTATGTTGAGTGCTATGCGGATCGGATTGAGCATCAACTACTCGGGTGGCTTCAAAGAGGCGGCCGCCGAGGTGGCCGACCTCGAAAAGGCCGGACTCGACATCGTGTTCGTGCCGGAGGCCTACTCGTTCGACGCGGTGAGCGCGCTCGGATATCTGGCGGCCAAGACCACCCGGCTGCAGCTGGCCTCGGGCATCCTGCAGATCTACACCCGTACGCCCAGCCTGACCGCCATGACCGCCGCCGGGCTGGACTTCGTCTCCGACGGGCGCTATGTCCTCGGCCTCGGCGCCTCGGGCCCGCAGGTGATCGAGGGCTTCCACGGCGTCCCCTATGACGCACCCATCGGACGGACCAGGGAACTGGTGGAGATCTGCCGCAAAGTGTGGCGTCGCGAGCGGCTGGAGTACCAGGGTAAGTACTATCAGATCCCGCTGCCCGCCGATCGGGGCACGGGCCTGGGCAAACCGCTCAAGCTGATCAATCACCCAGTGCGCGAACGCATTCCGGTGCTGCTGGCCGCGCTCGGGCCGAAGAATGTGGAGCTGGCCGCGGAAATCGCCGAGGGTTGGCAGCCGATCTTCTTCGTACCGGAGAAGGCCAAGGAAATCTGGGGCGAATCGCTGGATGCCGGTCTGGCCAAGCGTGATCCGATCCTCGGCGAGCTCGACGTCTACGCCGGCCCCGCACTGGCCATCGGTGAGAATGTCACGCCGCTACTGGAATTCGTGAAACCGCATCTGGCGCTCTACATCGGCGGCATGGGCGCCAAGGGCAAGAACTTCTATCACACGCTGGCCACCAAGTACGGCTACGGCGCCGAGGCGGACCGGATCCAGGAGCTGTACCTGGCGGGTAGGAAGGAAGAGGCCGCCAAGGTGGTCCCGGACGATCTGGTTCGGGATATCTCGCTGGTCGGCCCGGCCGGATTCGTGAAGGAGCGGGTCGCCGCATTCCGCGCGGCGGGTGTCACGGTGCTGAATGTGGTGCCGATGGCGGCGACCGCGGCCGAGCGGGTCAAGCTGATCGAGCAACTGCGCGAACTCTGTGTCTAATACGCAGCGCCTGCGGCGCTGCGTATTCGCGGCCCCCTAGTGTCTCGAGGCCGAGCGGTCGAGACTCGCGACTTTCGTCGCATGCGCTTCGACCGCTCGGCCTCGAGACGGGCCGCGAACGTCGCTCGTAAGACTCGCTCCGTGACGGTCAGGTGATCGGAAAGGGTTCGGGTTGAATCGGGTGCGCTACCGGATCGAGGCCAGCGCCTCGGCCAGGGTGGTGTGCAGTGCGAACACCTGATCGAGGCTCGTCATCTTCAGCTGCCGACTGGTGGCCGGACCGTCCGCGACCACCACGATGGTCGTTGTGTCGCCCGCGCGCTGATGCGCCGCGACCAGGGTCGCCATACCCGCCGAGGCGAGGAAGCTGACACCGGTCAGGTCGATGATCAGGACCGCCGGTTTGCCGGTCAGGATGGCCTCGATGGTGTTCTCCAGCGCTGGCGCGGTCGCCAGATCGACCTCGCCGGAAACCGTGAGCACGGTCGCGCCATCGTGTGCCTCGACTGTGGTGGCCATCGTGTCCGCCAAGGGATACGCGTCTCCGGAGTTGTTTGTCACATCATCACAATCTGCCATGAACCCGCCTTTCGCGCTGCATTCCTCAGCCAGAAATCTGGCGGTTCGTGCCACGCAGTGGGTTCGCTACGGGGGATTTGATCGCGGGCAACGTTACCGACATGCGGACGCGGGTGCCCACCCCGCTGTGGTCTATCTCCAATTCTTCCGTCAATGCCCGCATCATGTCGATGCCGCGTCCGCGCGGCCCCGGATCGGCGGAGCGTGGTTTCCACGTTCCGGAGTCGGCGACCAGAATGACGACCTTTTGGGTATCACATTCGGCGGTCAGTTCGACGAGTCCAGGATCGGTGGTGGCCGCCTCGGCGCTGGTGGCACGGCCGAGCAATTCGGCCGTGGAGCTGATCGCGCGGGTGACCGGGCCGCCGCCATTGCGGTAAGCGTGCTCGATGCTGTTGCTACAGGCCTCGTTCGCCGCGGCGATCAGGTCGGAGGCGAGATCGTGCGGTACCGCGGCGGTGGCGAGCCAGGCCTTGAGCCGCTTGCGCATGGCCGAGAGCTGATCTGGATTGGCCGGAATCTCGAGCCGCAGCGGTGCCGGGGGTTGCCGGTAGACCACCATGGCGACGTCATCGTCGTAGCCCGCCGCCGGACGTAGTCGCGAGAGCACGGCATCGGCGACCTCGCGCGGCAGCTTGCCTGCGGTATCGGCGAGCACCCCCGAGATCTTCGCGAAACTGTCATCGATATCGACGCCGCGCTGTTCGACCAAGCCGTCGGTGAACAACACCAGCGTCGAACCCGGTGTGAGCGCTGTGGTGGCTTCGGGACGTCGTGGCGTATCGAAGGTTGCCAGCGGTACCGCACGGCCGCCCTCGAGTAATCGGCCGGGCTGACCGACGTCGGCCAGAATCGGCGGCATGTGTCCAGCGCTGCTGTAGCGGACCAATCCGCGCACCGGATCGAGGACGGCCGCGCAGACCGTCGTGCACATCGCGCCGGGAATCCGACCCGCGACGGTATCGAGTTCCGCGATCAGCTGCGCCGGGCCCGCACCGCGCAGCAGCAGAGCCCGTGCGGCCGTACGCAATTGGCCCATCACGACGGCCGCGGACAGACCACGTCCGACACAATCGCCGACCACGACGCCGATGGTGCCGTCGCGCAGCGGAACCACGTCATACCAGTCGCCGCCGATCTCCAGCGGCGGCAGCGCGGGCTCGTAATGCACCGAGAACCGCGGCGGCAGTTCGATCGGACCGAGCATGGCGCGCTGCAGCGTCAGCGAGGTCGAGCGCGCCTGATCGAAGTTGCGCGCCCGTTGCACCGCCAGGCTGAGATGGCCGATGAGCAGCGAGAACAATGTCCAGTCGGCAGCGCTGATGGCGCGCGGCGCGGCGAAGCGCAGCCACAGCGCCGCATCACCTGTCTCGCCGAGCGGTGCGACGATGCCCTCGGAACTCTCAGTGCTCTCCGGAATCGCGAACAGGCTGCGCGCCGGACGGCGGCGAGCCCGATCCAGTAGCGCCCGCGCACGGGCGTCGAGCACCGATCCCTCCGGAACACCCTCGGCCCCCGAGACATACGTCTCCGGCCCGGTATTGCGGTTGGGCCACACCATCACCACCGCGGTTTCCGCGCCGACGGTCCGTCGCAGTTCGTCCAGCCCGACGGCGAGCACTTCCACCACGCTCGTCGCCGCGCCGACCGCGGTGGCCAGTCGCGACGCCGCCTGATCGCGGGCCTGCGCATCGTGTTCGGCGGTGACATCGCGGATGGTGCCGACGAAGATCTGCTCGTACTTCTCCGGTTCGACCATCGCACTGGTGCTCACCGCCAGCCAGACAGTGCGACCGTCGCGATGCTTGACCGGAATCACGAATCGCTGTGCCTCGCTACCGAGATCGGGATAGCGGGGCCCTTCCGGCGTCGACCACGGATGCGGCAGCGGGAACGGAAGTTCCGATGCGCCGTAGCCGGTCAGCGCGCCGAAGGCGGAGTTGACCTCGATGATGGTGCCGCGCGCATCGGCGACGAAGAAGCCGTCCTGCAACGACTCCACCAGAGCGGTGCGAAAGGCGTCGCGCCCCGCGAGATCGTCGATGCGCGAACGCTGTTGTTCGGCGCGGCGGGTGCCGTCGATATAGCCGCGAGTTGCGATGTCCAGGGCGGCGAGGGTCTGCAGCAGGAATTCGAGTGCGGTCTCGGCGGGTTTGGGGGATTCGTCGGCTGCCGCGGTGCCCGATTCCGTGGCTTGCACCACACGGTAGTGGTTTTCGGTGAGATCGAGCAGGCTGATGCCCTCGACGAGAGCGCGGCGGCCCAGTTCGTAACCCTCGCCGAGACTCGCCTGCGACGGTGAGTGCAGATGCCGCCGTAGCGCATCCGAGTAGTCGTCGAGAAATGCGGCAAGTGCCGCGCTCATGTCTCCGCCTCGCTAGCGCTCGGCTCCGCCATGACCGCGTTGGCGGCTGCGCCTTTTGTTCGCTCGCTCCGCTCGCTCATGTCTCCGCCTCGCTAGCGCTCGGCTCCGCCATGACCGCGTTGGCGGCTGCGCCTTTTGTTCGCTCGCTCATGTGCATTCCGCCGTTCACGCTGGTGCCTCCAATACGCCGCCCCGGTGGCGGGCCGCGAGCGCCAATGCGTCATCGGTGTCCTTGGCATGCCTGGCCAGGATTTCGGCGGTGATCTCGGCGGTGGATTTGGACGGATCGATGCCGCTGTCAGCGGATTCGGTGACGATGCCGTCGGTCGACATCAGCAGCAGATCACCAGGACGCACCGGAACGGTCTGCACCTGTAGGTTCTGGGGTAGTCGATAGCCGACGATGCCAGCGGTCATCAGGACCGTCGCGCGCATGGTGAGCCCGACCGGGCCCGCGGTCAGAATCCGGCAATCGACATTGCCGACGCCGAGCCAGTGCACCGTATCGGCTGCGCCGAACAGCGCCAAAGACACTGCCGCGCCTCGGGTGTCGGCCATGGCCCGATGACACAGCACCATCAACACGTCCAGCGGTTCGGCGCGGTTCTCCGAGAGCACCTGCGCGGCGCGATCGGCGGCGTCCGCGGCCGCCGAGCCGTGGCCGAGGCCGTCGAGGACGGCGAAGAGCACCGCGCCGCCGCCCGCGTCGAGGACCACGCCGCGATCACCGGAGACCCGCTGACCGGGCAGGGCACGGCCGGCCACCGCCCATTCGATCCGGCCGATGATCCCGTCCTCATGCACCGTTGGGTACCCACTTCCACATCTCCACCAACGTGCCGCGACCAGGTGCCGAATCAACGGTGAGCCGGTCCATCAGCCGGCGCGCGCCGGGCAGGCCGAGTCCGAGCCCGCGGCCGGTGGAGTACCCGTCGTCGAGTGCGCGGGCGATATCGAGGATGCCGGGGCCCTGGTCCTCGGCCTGGACGACCAGCGCCTGGCGACCCTCCCGGTCATCGACCAGCAAACGTATTTCACCACTGCCCGCGTAACTGGTTATGTTGCGGGCGATCTCGGAGATCGCCGTCGAGATCATGGTCATATCTGTCAGAGAAAATCCGAGCTTGGCCGCCAGCTCACGTCCGGCTTGACGTGCGATCACGATGTCACCCGACACCCTGACCGCGATCACCAAGTTCTCAGCGGCCACTGTCACGACCATCTCGCTGGCGGCGGGCCGGAGCCATGCGATTCAGCCACGCCAAGCCCTCTTCCAGGTCGAGGGCGGTGTGCATATCCTCGAAGGTGAGGCCCAACTGCACCATGGCGAACGCGACTTCGGGCTGTAATCCGACGATGACCGTTTCGGCACCGCGGAGCTGCGTCATGTGCGCGATGGTACGCAGCGATCTGGCCGCGAACGAGTCCATGACATCGATCGCGGTGACGTCCACGATGATCCCGTGTGCCCGGTATCTGCTGACCTGTTTCATCAGGTCGTCCTGGAGACGTTCGGTATCCGCGTCGGTCAGGGCTGACTGGACCGACGCGATTAGATAGGTACCTTGTTTGAGGATCGGAACCGGCATAGGGGGGCCCGATCAGCGCCCATCGCGCTCGGTGAGCATTCGATCCGTGACGCGGGTCACCTCATAGCCGAGTAAGCGTTCGGCCTCTTCGATACCTCCCTGGAGGTCACCGACCGCGTTCATCTTGGACAGGTCGAGGCCGATGGTCACCAGAGTGAGGGCGATCTCGGAGGACAGGCCGGTGATGATCACATTGGCGCCCATCAGGCCGGATGCGTCGACGGTCTGCACCAGGTGGTTGGCAACCGTGGAGTCGATCGCGGGCACACCGGTGATGTCGATGACGACTACCTTCGCGCGATTGGCGCGGATGGCGCGCAGTAGCTGTTCGGTGAGCTGGCGGGCGCGTTGCGAGTCGAGCACACCGATGATCGGGAGGATGAGCAGCTGCTCACGCACCTGCAGCACCGGAGTGGACAGCTCGCGAATGGCTTCCTGCTGCTGGCGGATGACGCGCTCGCGTTCCTGCACGAACGAGATTGCCACGGTGCTCGCGATGCGGTTCGCGGCGGGCTCGTACGCGTCGAGTACAGCGTTGAGCATTTCGAAATCTGCCTGGTATTTCTCGAACAGCGAGCGGGCCAGCACGTCGCGCAGGAGCAGCACGATGCCCAGGACCTCGTCGGTTTCGACGCCTCTGGGAATGATGCGCTCGGACAGGTCGCGTGCGTAGGCCTGCAGCGCTTCGACGCTACCGGTTACGAGCACCTCGACGTAGTTGTCGTACATGGAGGTCGCCTCGGAGAAGATCTCCTCCGGGGTCATCGCGGTCAGTAGTTGAGCTTCGGTGATGCGCCGAGCCCATTCCTCGCGCAGCCCGGTTCGGTTCTGCCGCAGGTGTTCGACCAGCTGCGGAAGCAGGTTGTCGACCGGTCCTACGGGCAGGGAATCCGCCGAAAGGCTCATGGACACCTCGGACATGGAAATTCCAGCCCCTTTCGACGGGATTGTCGGGATAGTCGTGCGTTTCGGCTGCGCGCCGATACCGAGCCTAGTCATACCCCATCCCGGTCGCCGGTGAAACCTGCCGTTAGCTCGATGGTAGATCCGGGATCCTCGGACTGCGGCGCGAATCCACGTGCCAGGGCCGCGAGCACTTGGTCGAGATAGACCGTGAGGTCGGCGTCGGCGCGGGTCAGCCAGGCGTCGAAGGCGGCGCGCGCGGCCGCGAGTGTGGTGCGGCCGACCGCCATCGCGACCAGGTTGTCCTCCGGTACGCCGAGTCGGCGTGCGGCGAATGCGCTCACGGCCCGCTCCCATGCGTCGTAATGCGCGCCCGCGGCGGCGGCCAGTGCCGGATCGCCGCCGAGGAGTTGCATGCGTACGCGTAGTTCGGGCACGTCTTCGGCGCGATATCGGTTGGCGTTCACCACGACTCGGCGCACGGTGGTCATCATCGCAACGTCGTCGGGCACGGTGGCGAAGGCCGCGCGCAGCGCCTCGACCTCGGCGTCGAACTGGTACCAGAGCACCTCCGCCTTGGTGGGGAAGTAACGGAAGAAGGTACGCCCGCTGATACCCGCGGCCGCGGCGATCTGCTCGACGGTGGTTTCGTCGAAGCCCTGTTCGGTGAACAGTCGCATGGCGATCAGTTCGAGTTCGCGCTTGGTTGTGCCGCGTGGACGGCCCCGCACCTTGGCATCTGTCACGACTGTTGATTATGGGCGTCGATCGCAGGATCTTGATTATGTCAGTCACTGACGATAATCTCGCGGCATGGTGGAAAGTGTCGCGGAACACATCGTGGCCGCGCGACTGACCTGGCCGGAGGCCGGGTCGCGCGCGGCTGCGGGTGCGATTCTCGCCGTGCCGGTCGGGGCGACCGAACAGCACGGACCACATCTGCCGCTGTCCACCGATACCGATATCGCGATGGCATTGTGCGCGCGGCTGGCCGAGCTGCGGTCGGATGTGCTCGTCGCGCCGGCGATCCCGTACGGAGCCAGCGGTGAGCATGCGGGTTTCGCGGGCACGCTGTCGATCGGGCAGGCCGCGCTGGAGTTGCTGATCGTGGAGTTGTGCCGGTCGGCCACTGATACTTTCGACCGCATCGTGCTCGTCAACGGGCACGGCGGCAATCTCGAACCGCTACGCAAAGCGGAGGCATTGCTGCGTACCGAATCCCGGGATGTGCGGGTGTTCATGCCGCGCTATCCGGGTGATCCGCACGCGGGCCGCGCCGAAACCTCGATGCAGTTGGCGCTGCGGCCGGATGCGGTGCGGACCGAACGCGCCGTCGCCGGTGATACGAGGCCGCTCGCCGAACTCCTACCCCTGCTGCGCGCCGGGGGAGTCCGCGCGGTGAGCGCCAACGGCGTGCTCGGCGATCCGACGGGCGCGAACGCCGCCGAGGGCACCGCACTGCTCACCCAATTGACCACTGACCTGCATGAACAGATCCGGCTGTGGTGGCCGGTGGCTTCCCCGAAAGGATCCCTCTCGTGAACCCCTGGTTCGAAACCGTTGCCGAGGCGCAGCGGCGTGCAAAGAAACGACTGCCGAAGTCGGTGTACGGCGCACTGATCGCCGGATCCGAGCGCGGCCAGACCATCGACGAAAATCAGCAGGCCTTCACCGAACTCGGCTTCGCGCCGCACTGTGCGGGCCCGATCGGCGACCGCGACCAGTCGACAACCGTATTGGGACAGCAGCTCTCGATGCCGGTGCTGATCTCACCCACCGGCGTGCAGGCGGTGCATCCGGATGGCGAGGTGGCCGTGGCGCGTGCGGCGGCGGCACGCGGGATCGCGATGGGGCTCAGTTCCTTCGCGAGCAAGCCTATCGAGGAAGTCATCGCGGCGAATCCGGCGACATTCTTCCAGCTGTACTGGTGTGGTTCGAAAGATGAGATCCTGCAGCGGATGTCGCGTGCCAAGGCGGCGGGCGCGGTCGGTCTGATCCTGACCCTGGACTGGTCCTTCTCACACGGGCGCGACTGGGGCAGCCCGGTGATTCCGGAGAAGCTCGATTTCAAAACCATGCTGACATTCGCGCCGCAAACGCTGGCGCGACCGCGCTGGCTCGCGACTTATGCTCGCTCCGGCCGCATTCCGGATCTCACCGCGCCGAATATGGCTGTCGGCGACGGTCCCGCGCCCGGCTTCTTCGGCGCCTACGGGGAGTGGATGGGGACCCCCGCACCGGATTGGGCGGATGTGGCGTGGATCTGCGAACAGTGGGGCGGACCGGTCATGCTCAAGGGAGTGATGCGCGTCGACGATGCGCTGCGGGCGGTCGATGCCGGTGTAGCGGCCATCTCGGTGTCCAACCACGGCGGAAACAACCTGGACGGCACGCCCGCCGCGATTCGGGCATTGCCGGTGGTGGCCGACGCGGTCGGATCGCAGATCGAGGTGGTGCTCGATGGCGGCATCCGGCGCGGCAGCGATGTGGTGAAGGCGGTGGCGCTGGGTGCTCGCGCGGTCATGATCGGGCGGGCCTACCTGTGGGGCCTGGCCGCGAATGGGCAGGCCGGTGTCGAGAATGTGCTCGACGTCTTGCGTGGCGGTATTGATTCGGTGCTGCTGGGACTGCGCAAGACCAGCGTCGGCGATCTCGATCGGGGCGATCTGGTGGTGCCGGACGGGTTCGAGCGGGCACTGGGGGTCCCGGACCCAACCGTGCGGTCGGTTTGACCTGGCGGATTATTCGGTGGCCGCGGCTCTTCGATGATGGGCGAGCAGCGTGTCGTAGATATCGGCGAGGGCGGCCAATTGCTGGCGGTCGAGCACATCGACCATATGTCTGCGCACGCTCTGCACATGTGCGGGCGCGGCCGTGGCGAGCACGTCGGCGCCGCGCGGCGTTAGCCGCGCGGCGGTGCGGCGGGCATCGTCGGGAATCGGTTCTCTGGCGACCAGCGCGCGCTTCTCCATCCGAGTGATCTGATGGGACAGCCTGCTCTGCGACCATTCGAGTTTGGCGGCGAGATCGGCGAAGGTGAGTCGATGATCCGGTGCCTCGGCTAGGTAGGCCAGCACCGAGTATTCGACGTAGGTGAGGTTCGACTCGCGGGATGAGTCGCGCCCGACCGCGGCGGCGATGAGGTCCCTGGTGCGCACATATCCCACCCATGCGCGCATTTCGACGTCATCGAGCCAGTGGGGATCGGTCACGAGAGCGCTCCAAACTCTGACATGTCATTGAAATGTCCCGCCGCGTGATGTCGCGCGACAACTGCCAGATCTGAGAGGTAGCACTCGTGGGGTTGAACGTGCAACCTTTTGGTGGGATGCACGAGTGAGGGTTGCCTAAGCAATGGTCGGCCTCTTATTACTGGATACGCTCCTTGTGCTCGTGACCAGCCTGCCGAAGACCTTCCCAAGGCCCCGGCGGTGCGTCAGCCCTGAGACCGAATAAGGAGTGCGTCCGTGACCGCGCCGGATTTCCGCTATTCAGATCTGCTGCCGATCGGCGCCGACGACACCCCGTTCCGGTTGATCACCACCGAGGGCGTCAGCACCTTCGAACACAACGGCCGCACCTTCCTGCAGGTCGAACCCGAGGCATTGCGCCTGCTCACCGCCGAGGCGATGCACGACATCAGCCACTACCTGCGGCCCGCGCATCTTTCGCAGCTGCGCCGGATCATCGATGATCCCGAGGCCAGCGGTAATGACCGCTTCGTCGCGCTCGACCTGCTCAAGAACGTCAACATTTCCGCGGGCGGCATCCTGCCGATGTGTCAGGACACCGGCACCGCCATCGTGATGGGCAAGAAGTCCGAGGGTGTGCTCACCGGTGCTGACGATGCCGAATGGATCAGCCGCGGCGTATTCGACGCCTACACCAAGTTGAATCTGCGCTACTCGCAGCTCGCGCCCATCACCATGTGGGAGGAGAAGAACACCGGCACCAATCTGCCCGCGCAGATCGAGTTGTACTCCACGCCGGGCGATACCGCGCATCCGTCCTACAAGTTCCTGTTCATGGCCAAGGGGGGCGGTTCGGCGAACAAGTCGTTCCTGTACCAGGAGACCAAGGCCGTGCTGAATCCCACGCGCATGCTGGAGTTCCTGGACGAGAAGATCCGTTCGCTCGGTACCGCCGCCTGCCCGCCCTACCACCTCGCGGTCGTAATCGGCGGCACCAGTGCGGAATTCGCGTTGAAGACGGCCAAATACGCTTCTGCGCACTACCTGGACACCCTGCCCACCGAGGGTTCGCTCGCGGCGCATGCCTTCCGCGATGTGGAGCTCGAGGAAGAGGTCTTCAAGCTCACCCAGTCCTTCGGTATCGGTGCGCAGTTCGGCGGTAAGTACTTCTGCCACGACGTGCGCGTGGTGCGCCTGCCCCGGCATGGCGCCAGCTGCCCGGTCGCGATCGCGGTGTCCTGCTCGGCCGACCGGCAGGCGCTGGCCAAGATCACGCCGGAGGGTGTGTTCTTGGAGCAGCTCGAGCGCGAGCCCGCGCACTACCTGCCCGAGCAGACCGATTCCATCCTCGGTGGCGATGTGGTCGAGGTCGACCTGAACCGGCCGATGTCCGAGATTCGCGCCGAACTGTCGAAATACCCGGTGAAGACCCGGCTTTCGCTGACCGGTCCGCTGGTGGTTGCCCGCGATATCGCGCACGCCAAGATCAAGGAGCGCCTCGACGCGGGCGAGCCGATGCCGGAATACCTGCGCGAGATGGCCGTGTACTACGCGGGTCCGGCGAAGACACCCGAGGGCTACGCCTCTGGTTCCTTCGGTCCGACCACCGCGGGCCGGATGGACTCCTATGTCGATCAGTTCCAGGCTGCGGGCGGTTCGTTCGTCATGCTGGCCAAGGGCAATCGCTCCGCACAGGTGACCAAGGCGTGCAAGGAACACGGTGGTTTCTACCTCGGTTCCATCGGCGGGCCCGCGGCGCGACTGGCACTGGACTGCATCAAATCCGTCGAGGTTCTGGAGTATCCGGAGCTGGGCATGGAGGCGGTCTGGAAGATCGAGGTCGAAGATTTTCCGGCATTCATCGTCGTGGACGACAAGGGCAACGACTTCTTCGCGGAAACGCAGAAGCCGATTGCGTTGCGAGTGCGTACCCGTTCGAAGGAACGCGTCTGAACGGTGCTCTGACCTGGCGTTCGGCTGGCAGCGACTGCTTGCGGATCGCTCGAAACGGCAGCCATCAGGGCATGTGTCCGGACACCGGAATGTCACCCCGTTCGCCGGGGTAACAATCCGCCGACGCGAGGCACTCTTAAACGGGGGTACATCGCTGCACCGGTGTCGATGGAGGTCGAGGAGGGCAATGAGTACGTCGTTTCGTATCTCGGAATCCGCCAGCCGTCGGTTGGTCGAACGCGCCGCTCGTGAGGGAACCAGTTCCACCGAACTACTCAACCGCCTGATCCGGGAGGGTTTCGATCAGCTCGACCATCCCGGAATCGTGTTCCGCGGACCCATCTCCGACCGCCGTGCGGCATTGGCCGCCGGTCCGGAGGTGTGGGAAGTCGTTGCGCGCCTACAAGAACTGGACGGTCCGGTGGAACGCCGTATCGCTGTCCTGAGCCAGCAATCCGATCTGCACTCCCGCAAGATCAAGATCGCCATCGCCTACGCCCGGGCGCACGGTCCGGAGATCATCGAACGCATCGACCGCAATCGTGAAGCGGCCGAAGCGATCCGCGGTTCGGAGTCCGTGCGCCCCTGACCCATAGCCGATCGACACCATAAATAGCGGGTGGCTATCGCACATGCATTGCGTGCGGTGAGCCACCCGTTCTGCGTCGGTGTGCCGTGCGGCAGCGGAAAGGCTTGCGGTGCAATAGTGTTGCGCCGTATGTGGGCGATCGTCGGGCGCTGGGTTGCCGATCAGGACGGCGGCTTCGGGATTGTGACGACCGAGTCGTGCGAGGAGTTCGTGGTGCGCGATGCGGTGATCGAGTCCGATGCGCCACTGCATAGCGGGGACCGCGTGTGGCTCGAATTCGTCGACGGTGGGGATTCCGGCGAGGTCATGAAACTCGTGAAGGTGCGGTAGTTTCCGGGTTTCTCGGGAGTTGCTGGCGATTGTTGATCGTGATCCACAACACTGGAATAGATTGTGGACAGGGGGATTTCCGCTGCGACAAATCGGGCGTGGCACAGGATGTTTCGGACATTGGTGATTTATTGTGCTGTGGATATGTGGAAAGCTATGTGAATGACGTCCGTTCGGACAGGGAGGTGTCCTCCCGTTCGCCGGTATGTTGCTAGGGGTGAGCGGCGGCGGGATGTGGGCCGAAGGGGAGGTAGATGCGGGATCCGCGGCCGGGGTGCCGTTACTATCGCTGACATGTCGCCCACGCTTCGTGCCCGGACCCTGCTGGGCGTATCCGCCACGCTGTTCCCGGTGATCGTCGCTGCCGGGCTGTCCATGCCCGCCGCCACGGCCGCGCCAGTGGTACAGGTGGCCAATGCCAGCGGGACCGAGGGGTTGGAGCCGGGGCTCGCCGGCGCGTACACGCTGGCCGAGAATCAGGCGCATGCCGAAGGGGTCGCGCTGTACATCAACTCCGGCTACCGCACACCCGCCGAGCAGCAGGCGCTGTGGGACGACGGGGTGCGGACCTACGGCAGTCCCGAGGAGGCGCGACGGTGGGTGCTGCCGCCCAACGAATCGACGCATGTACAGGGTCGGGCTATCGACGTGGGGCCGCAGGCCGGGGCACAGTGGCTGGAGGCGAATGGGAATCGCTGGGGCCTGTGCCGGATCTATCAGAACGAATGGTGGCATTTCGAACTCGCCACCGCCCCGGGCCGAGCGTGTCCGGCGCTGCGCGCGGATGCGAGCGAGGGCGGTACCGCCCCGGCTCCGTCCGCGCCGATTCCGCCTGTCCTCCCGGCGCTGCCGTCGATCCCGCTCCCGCCGTGGTTGAGCGGATCCTTCGGGCTGTAGTCGCTCAGCCGACCGGTACGGGTGCCTCGGCTGTCCGGTCCGGTAGCGCCCGGATAAGCACCGCCGTGCTGATCGTGCTCAACGCGCAGATGGCGACGATGTAGCAGGTGACCGCCGCGGAGGTCGAGCCCGCGGTCCACAGTGCGGTCGCGATGAGCGGGGCGAGGCCGCCGCCGAGGATGACCGAGATCTGCACGATCAGCGAGGTGCCGGAGTAACGGACCGATGGTGGGAAGAGTTCGGCGATGATGATGCCGCCGACGCTGTGGGCGATGGGCAGCGTCACGCCCATACCGAGCAGTGCGAGGAAGACGACGGCCTTGTTGCCGGTATTCAGCAGCGGGAAGTACACCGCACACCACAGCGTCAGCGCGGCGGTGCCAGCGAGGAATACCCGACGCGTGCCGTAGCGGTCGGCGATCGAGCCCCAGAAGGGCATTGCGGCACACCAGAAAACGGCCGAAACGATAACGCCGAGCAGCAGGAAGTCTCGGCTGAACCCGAGCGCCTTGGTGCCATAGGTCAACGTGAACACCATGAAGATATAGACGACCGCCGAGGTCGCCACGGCGGCGAACAGAATCAACAGCAGCCGTACAGGTCCCACCCGAAGGGCGTCGCGAAGCGGAAACGACGCGACTTCGCCGCGTTGGACGAGTTCGGCATAGTGCGCGGATTCGGTGATCCCGAGCCGCACCCACAGCCCGACAATGACGAGAATCGCGCTGAGCAGGAACGGAATTCGCCAACCCCAGCTCAGGAACGCCGAATCCGGCAGCAGCGCACTGGTGCCGAGGAAGATGGCATTGGCCAGGACCAGCCCGGCCGGTGTGCCCATTTGCGGGTAGCTGGCATACCGGTTGAGCCGTCCCGATGGCGCATGCTCCATCGACAGCACCACCGCCCCCGCGCCTTCACCGCCGAGTCCGACGCCCTGCAGCAGTCGCAGCGCGATGAGCACTGCGGGAGCCCAGAATCCGATGCTCGCGTAGCTCGGGGTCACCCCGATGAGCATGGTGCTCACACCCATCAGAAAAAGCGACACCACGAGGGTGTTCTTGCGACCGATCCGATCACCGAAGTGGCCGAAGAGCAGCCCGCCGACCGGTCGCGCCCCGAAACCGACCGCGAAAGTGCTGAATGCCGCCAGCGTTCCGGCGGCGGGGCTCAGCGTCGGAAAGAACTGTTTACTGAAGATCAACGCGGATGCCGTGCCGTAGAGCATGAAGTCGTACCACTCGAGGGTGGTGCCGACCAGGGTGGCGATGGCGACCTTGCGGTGGGGCGGGATGGAGTTCGAAGACACTGCTATCCATTCAAAATCAGCTGACCGGGGCCGGGGTGCCCGGCATGTTGTCCAGTGCCAGCCCGCCTTCGATCGAGTTCGCGACGCGGCGGCGGTTGGGGGAGCCGAGCGCGGCGGTGAGATCGGTTCCATCGTGTTCGGCCAGCAGATCGCCGCTGTCCCACACCAGCAGCGTCGCGCTGACGGTGTTCTCGGCAGCCGAATGCGCGAGATCGTAATGTGCGCAGCCGGGGACGTGCGGATAGGTGATCCACAGGTCGTAGCCGGTCATGAACAGATCCAGGTCGAATTGCACGCTCAGGCCGAGCAATTCGCTGCGGCCGTTGTCGTCGACACCGGCGAACGCCTCGTCCAGCGCGAGCAGTCGCGGGGCTTGCGGATCGGCCGAGTCGAGCATGACGTGCGCGGCCGCGAACAGCGGCAGATGCAGCGAGACGGACTGCTCACCACCGGAGAGCGCACTGTGCCTGGCCACGGTCAGCTTGTCCTCGCTGCCGTCGGCGGAGATGAGGGTGAAGGAGAACACCCGCCAGGTCCGGTAATCCAGTGTCGAGCCCAGGATTTCGGGGTAGGAACGTTCCGGATGTGCGGCGCGGGCGGCCCGGATCTCGGCGGCGAAGTGGGCGCGGATGGCCGCCAGATCATCGGCGACGAGGGAGGAGGCGTCGCGATCCAACAGCTTGCACATGGCCCTGGCCGCATCCGAGAGCGAATCGGACAGCACCCAGTGCACGCCGATGGTATTGCCCGAGGACATGCGGCGCTGCTTCATCTCCGCACCCATTCGGGCGATCAGATCGCGGGCATCGCTGGTTCGTTCGTAGATCTGCTGTGCCAGGCCGGTGAGCAGCGCGTCCTCGAGGATCCGGCGTTCGGCGTCGGTGAGCAGCAATTCCTGATCGCGACGGGCGGCGTCGATCCGGGTGGCGAAATCGGCCAGGGCGGACAGTCCGTTGTCGTCTTGTACCTGGACGACGGTCAGGCCGTCCGCGGCATCCCATTGCAGCCGGTAGTCGCGGCCGGAAGCGGCCAGTGCGGCATCGAATTCCTGCAGTGCGGAGGTCACCGCACTGCGGGTGGATTTGCGGGCCGCTTCGCCCGCCCGCACGGAAGACGTTGCGGCGGTGAGGTTGTCGAAGAGTTCGGCCACCTCGTCCGGCAGCACCTGGGGTTCGACCTCCGGCCCGGCCGCCGAAATGCGGTAGAGCAGTTGCTCGGGGGTCGACCAGGCGGCATCGCTGCTCGGCCAGCGGCTGTCGGCGGGTGCGCCGAGCAGGGTGAGCAGATCCGGTTGGGCGTAGGGCGCGAGGGCTTTCACATCGGCCAGGACTTCGGTGAGCGCGGTACCGAGCGATTCGTGCGCGGTGCGGTAGGCCGCCTCCGCATCACCGACCGCCTCGATCGCCGCATTGGCGGCCTTGCGAGCGGCCTTCTGCTCGGCCCTGGTCACCTCGATCTTCGCGCGCGCCTGTTCGAGTTCACGATCGATATCGGCGGCTCCCGCACCGAGTGCCTCGCGCAGGGTTTCGAGTTTGCGCAGCTGCTCTTGGTAGCCCGCATTCGCGACCTCGGCCTCTTCGGCGAAGGCCTCGGCCAGATCGCGGGCCTCGTCGAAGCGGTCCGAACTCTCGCGTTCGCGTTCGCGTTCGCGTTCGTGGTCGGCGCGCAGACGCAGTAGCCCGGTTCCGGTGTTCTCGAAATGACGGATCGCGGCGGCGAGGGCGTCGATCTCGCGGGCGTCGCGCGGAGTGCGATGCGCCTGGGCGACCGAGCGCAGCTTCTTCTCGACGGCCGACGCCTCGGCCACCGCTTGGTCGAGGTCGCGTTCGGCCTGGGCGACCGTCTCGCAGCGCGAGCGCATCATGCCCGCGGCTTCGGAAACCGAGCGCAGGGCGGCGGTGACTGCCGAGGGGCGCGGTATTGCCTTGGCGGCGGCAGAGATTCGCGCGAGTTCGGCGTTCGCCGCGGACTCGCCGGCCCGAGCCCGCCGCTGTGTCTCCTCGGCGGCCTCGATTGCCGCGGCCAACTCGGCGAGCCGGATTTCCCGGCGCTTGGCGCGGGCGGTCGCTCCGATGAATTCGGCATCGGGTTTGTGGTGGCGGCCGACCTGAACGCCTTGGCGGAATCCGCCGGTGGTGCTCACACCGACTTCGGTGCCGAGGTCGGAGTCCTTGTCGTACAGGGCAATGGAGGCCAGCACATCCGCGACGACCTGCTTCGGCACCGTGAGATCGACCGAATCATCCTCCACGACAAGGACATCGGCTAACGTACGACCGGACGGCCGCGCGGCGGTGGGCAATGGAACGAGGAACTGGTCGGAAGTGTATTCCGGTCGTTCGGATTCCGCGCACACCCAACTGTCGAGCAGGTCGGCGGCGTGCAGGGCGGCCTCGATGCCCGCGGCTTGCGACGGTGTCACGGAATCGGCGAAGCCGACCAGTCGCCACAGTGGCGCACCCGGACGACCCTGCGCGCTGCGCGCCCGAGCGGCGGAAACCGGTGGGGCCTCGTCACGTTGGGCCGCGACCTCATCGCGTTCGGCATGGAGTTCGGCGAGGCGGTCACCGGCCAGCGCGGCGGTGGCGCGCGCTTCCTGACGACGGGTGCGGATGTCCTCGAGCAGCGGTTCGGCACGCTCGGCCAAGACCTCGGCGCCACCGGCGGCCTCATCGGATCCCGCGGTGGCCAATGCGGCATCGAGCGCCTCGAACAGGCCTTTCTGTATGGGGGAGTACACCTCACGATGCGCGTCCCACCAGGTGCGCAGTGCACCACTGGCCTCGGTACGCGCGAGCACTACGGCCGTCTCGGCGGCCGAGACCTCGGCTGCGGCCGATTCGCGCAGCGACCTGGCCCGTTCGGCGAGCTGTTCGGCACGATTGCGTTCGGCTGTGGCGGAATCCATCAGACCGAGCGCCTTGCGGACTGCGCGCACGTCGGCGTCGCGCTCCTCGGCATGGCCACGAACCGCGGCGGTCAGTTGATCGCCACGGGCCTGATCGGCCAATCCGGCCCAGGTAATTCCCGCCTCTTCGGCGGCGGCACGCAATTCGTCCTCGCCACGGGACAGTGCGGCGGCCGCATTCTGTACCGCCGCCGTGGCGCGTTCGGCTTCCTGTCCGCGCTGATCGAGGGTTTGCCTGGCCTTGAGCGCCTTGTCTTTGTGCACACCCGCCGAGGTCTCCAGGCGGCGGACGGCGTCGGCGAGGTCGTCGAGTTGCTGTTTGCCCTCGTAGGCGCTGGAGCGCTGCAGGGTTTCCCGGTCGGAAAGCGCTTGTTCGTAGGCGCGATCGGCATCGTCGGCGCGCGCCTCGGCAGCGGTGCGTTCGGCCTCGCGACGTTCGCGCAGTGCGGTGGCGGCGAAGAGGGCGGTGCTGGCGTGGGTCACCGCATCGAGACGAGTGCGGACCTGATCGACATCGGTCTTCGCTTGTACCGCAAGATATTTCCGGTACACATCGACGAAAGACCTGGTGGCGGTATCGGCGTGGACCAGACCCTCCAGGGTGCGCCCGACCTCCTCCATATCGCTGAACGAACGCGCCGCGTCCAGGATCAGCTGTTCGTCGAGTGGGCGCAGACCATCGGTGAGTGCCTGCGAAAGTCCGCGCGGATCAAGGTTTTTCGCGAGCTGGGGGCGGCGCAGCGTGAGAATGAGATTGATCAGCTGGTCGTAGCGCTGGGTGCCCAGGCCGAACATGCGTGCGTCGATCGCATTGCGATACTCGACCGGTCGATCGACGATGGCGTCGGTGCCGATCTGTTCGGCCAACTGCTTGCGGGTCAGCGGCCGATCATCCGGGCCGATGAGTGAAAAGTCCACGCCCGCACGACCGTCGGCGACGAAATACCAGCGCGTCACCTTGTCCGATGAGCGGGTGGCACGCATACCGATGCCGATGGTGACGACTTCGGGATCGTCCCATTTACCGCGCGCGAACTCCATCCACACATACGAATACGCGGATTCCTGCTTGCGGTACAACAGGTTCGACTTCATCGTGCGCTCTTCACCCGCGAACGGATTGAGCCTGCGCGGTTCGATCCGGCCGTCGAGTACGAATGGGAACAGCACCTCTAGCGCCTTGGTCTTACCGGAACCGTTGGGCCCGCGCAGCACCAGCCTGCCGTCGGCGAAGCAGTATTCCTGGTCGCGGTAGTCCCACAGGTTGATGATGCCAGCGCGCGTCGGGACGAACCGCACTCCGCCATGGATGAGCGACATGGTCTAAATCCCTTCCCTACCAGCGCTATCGGCCCCGTGCGTGTCGGAGGCGGTGACGAACAATTCGGCGGCCCGTTTGGTGCGGACGGTGACGACCGCGCCGCGGTAGCGAGCCAGTGCGGGCAGAATGATCAGGCCGTCCGCTACCACCTGGACCAGCCGCAGCCGCTCCAGCAGGGCGGTCACCTCCCTGGTCAGCCCGGGAACATCGGCCTGCCACTGTGCCGCGAAGGTGACACCGTAGCGGTCGGTCAGCGCTTGCACGGTCTCGCCGACCCAGCTCGCTTCGACGAATGGGTACGTCGCGCGCACGTAGGCCATCGCCTCCGTGTCCGGATCCGAGACCTCTTCCCCGACTTCGGGGTCGGTCGACGGGAGGTCGGCGAGCGGAACGAATACGGTGGACTCGGGGATGGCACCGTCGAGCTGCTCGGCCAGCGCGACCGCTGGATCGGGTGCGCCGGGACGCACCGGCACCGGATTGTCGATATCGAGTACGCGATCGGCGATCTCACCGACCAGCAGCAGCGCCACCTGCGCCAATGTGCCGGTGCCTGGGAAACGGACATCGGAGAGACGTCCGGAGACATCGATCAATGCGACGCCCTCGGCCCGGCGTTCTGCCCGCAAGCCGGTGAACAATTCGACATCCGCGACGACCCGATCCTGCAGCAACAGCGGACGCTCGTCATGGTCCAGATCCTCGGCGTACACCACCGGACGCTCAATGAGACTGCGCCGCACCCGCCGAGCCGCATCGGCGGCTTGCGCGTTCGCGGCCGGGCCCAGTGCGTCCTCGGTCAACAGACCACGGACACTGTGCAAATGCTGCAGCGCGCGCGGCGGTCGAAAAAGCGCGAATACAACCGGTCGGTCGATGTCGTACAGCGCTTCACCCGCCTCCGGATCGGCGGCCCAGCCACCCGCATCGCCATCGGCGAGGGTGAGGGCACCCCGATGTGCGAGCCAGCCGACAGCATCGACGAAGGCATCGCGATCGGCGGCGCGGTCGGGTGATAGTTCGAGCCCGTCGACCCGGCCGGTATAGGCGGCGACCTGATCGGCCAACTCCGACAACGTGATCTGATCGCCCGCGCGGCCGAGCGCCGCCAGTGCCAACGCCAGGTAGGCGTAGCGGCGGCGATCGAAGACACGGTCGGTGACGGAGCGGGCCGGTTTGCCGGAATCGAGCCGATCGATGACCGGGAAGACCCGGGCGGTCGTTTCGGTGACCTCGAGCCGGTAGCCGAACAATTCGGCCAGATCCTCGCGGAGTTCGGTGGCCCAGCGGCGGATCAGCGGCAGTGCGATCCGGTCCGGATATGTCCGGGTGACCAGGTGGTTGGCCAGGATCACCCGGGCCGCGCGCTGATAGTTGTCCAATGCGAGCGAGTCGATGCGGCGGGCGTTGATCATGCGCGCTGCCCGCGGGTCGACTGCTTCACCTCGAGGCGGCGGTTGTTCAAATGCAGCAGGCCACGCGCGGTGCGGACCACCGTCGAACCCGGATGTTCGGAGACGGTGAGGGTGACGCCGCTATCCGAGCCGGTGGTGCCGTCGGTGCGGCCGCTCACCGGAACCCATGCCGTGGACGCGGCGTCGATCAGGCGCAGCAGCACCTCGGTCTCCCGTTCGTCCAAGACGCGCTCGTGCACCGAGGCGGCGGCCAGGGATTTGGCGGCCTGAGCGCGGGCGCGCTGGGCGTCGAGTTGCGCTTCGCGGAGTCGGCGAATTCCGGCGTCATTGCGTTGAATTCGGGCAGGGGCACCGGCTTGCGCCGGTCTGCCCGTTTCGGCGAGGGTGCGCGATATTTCCAGTGGCGGTGCCTCCCACCAGGAGCGGATCGCGGGAATCAGATCCGCATCCGGATGTTCCAGCGAAATATGGCGCGGCCTGCCGAGACCGAAGACGGCGTCGAAGAGCGCATGCGCGCTATCGGTGGTCGGTGCGGCGGTGAACCAGCCCGCGAGATGCCGCAGCGCCGATTCGCGACTGACCCCGCCCTTGCGTGAATCGGTGACCCGCCGCAGCAGTGACAGCACGGCGGCAATGGCGCTCATGGTCGCCTCTCGCAGCCGATCCGCCTCAGTACCGGATGATTCACCGGGAGTATCGGAGGCGGTCGCGACGAACCAGGTTCGCAGTCCCTGCCAGCGCGCCCGCCAATCCGCCTGCCGCTCGGCCGGACTCAGCAGCACCCGCTCGTCACAGCGCGCCGCCCGCTCGATGAGTTCCTCGACGCCGGTCTCCTCGATCTCGCCGGTCGCGGCGGCCAGGCGCGGCGCGAAGCGAGCCAGATCCATACTGAATTCGCGCATATGCGCGAGCAGCGCGTCCTTGTGCGCCAGGAACGATTCCGGAGTGATCTCGGTGGTGCGGACCATATCGCCGAGCGAGAGGTAGAAGTGCGCGGCCCGCGTCGCCATATCCGAGAGTGCGGCATCCAGACGGCGCAGCGTCCGGTAGACGCGCTCGGCATCACCGGCCTTATTCGCCGCGGCGAGGGTATTGAGATCCGCGAGCAGTTCGGGCAGGACCAGACGCGAGAGCGCCGCCTCGTCCATTCGCGCCTCGAGCACCCCCGCGACCGCGCGATATGCCTTGAATCCGGCCTGTGTGAGTTGATAGACGTAGTGCCGATTCCGATACTCCGCGAGCGTCGCGGCGCGCGTGCCGTCATAGCTGCGCTCGACCACACCCCACTGATGCAGCTGATCCAACAGCGGACCGATTTCCGGGCCGGTCAGCTGCGGCGCATCGGGCGCACTGCGTTCGATCCAAGTCGCGACATCATCGGCGTGCAGCAACACCACATATGCCGCCCGCGCACTGTCGAACGCCCGCAGCACCCACAGATACTCCGCTCGCTTCTCGGCCGTGGCGAAGGAGAACAGCCGCAACCGCTCATCCCATAGCGCGGGCGCGGCATACGGCAGGCCGTCATCGGAGTCGGTCACCGGGAACAGGGTAGTAGCGGGTCGGTCGCGGGTGTCGAGACCGACCCCCATTCGGCGTGGCCGCGTCCGGTTTGCCCCTGTTCGCCACCCGAGGACTCACAGATCGAACCGAGCCCGCAGCCCGATCTTGACCTGTTCGAGCACCTCCGGGGTGAGCTCACCGACCTGCTCGGTGAGACTGTCCTTCGGCACGATGGCGATGTCGTACAGCGCGATCACCCGCGAACTCTCCGGCATTGCGACGGTGAGCAATTGATGGCGCGATGGCACCTCGCGACCCTCCCGCACCGGCGCGGCGACCAACATCGGCCGCTGCCGAATCACCACATCGGAATCCACGATCACCACCGTCGCGCGGCGTCCGGAGATCCGGCTGACGAGATTCCAAATCTGGCCTTGGTGCGTGGGTTCAGCTGGCACGGCCGAACAATACTTGTTCGGCGGTCTGCTCGGCGTCCTTAGCCCATTCGGTCCCGGTGCTGTCCGGCAAGGCCCTGAGTTCGTCCTCGAGCAACTGCCTGCGTACGGCCTTGGAGATGTAGTCGCTCAACTTGTCCTCCGATGCCGCACGGAGACGGGCCGCGAGATCGTCGTCCATCGAGATATTCAGGCGCACCGTCATACAGCAGACTTTACAGCGGATACCGCGCATAGTGGTACAGAGATGGTCGCTACCTGCGGAATTACGCTGGCGGGAGCAGGCGCCGCAGCAATGTCTTGCCCTGTTCGAGCAGAGCGTCGAAGCGCGTGGACCCGAGCGGGTGCGGGTCGACGATGTCGAGCACGCGACCCAGGGTGGTCAACGCGAACTCCATATCGCGCAGGGCGCGGGGGCTGGTCGGATCGGTTTCGAGGAGGTCTTGGGCGATCGCGAGGGCCGCACGGTAGACCTCGACGGCGGAGCCGTAGTCCCGCTCGCGTTCGGCGGCATCCCCGATCGCCCAGAGAATCAGACCGACATCGCGGTGCAGTTGCAGATTCTCCGGATCGGCGGTGGCCAAGCGGCGGGCGATGGTGAGTGCCTCGGTGTTGTGGCGGAAGGCGAGAGGGAAGGCACCGGTCGCGGCGGCGACCCTGGCGAGCTGGTGATGGGAGATGCTCAGATCGCGCTGCTTTTCGGTGTTGGTCGGATCGGCGGCCGCGAGTTGTTTCGCGAGGGTGAGGGATTGGGTGTAGTGGTGGTCGGCGGCCGGATAATCGCCGGTGTGGATGGCCAAGTCGCCGAGTTTGTCATGGGAAATGCTGAGGTCGCGCTGATTTCGAGCATTGCCCGGGTCGGCGTCGGCGAATCCGCGGTGGATGGCCAGGGATTGGGTGTAGTGGGTCGAGGCCGTGGTGAGTTCGCCGAGTCGCAGTGCCACATCGCCGGATCGGTTGAGCGCGATGGCGAGATCGCGTCGATATTCGGCATTGCCGGGATCCTTCTCGGCGAGTTCGCGGTGGATAGCGAGGGATTCGGTGAAGAACGTGAACGCTTCCTCGGGAGTTTCGTAGAGCAACGAGGTGTCGCCGATCTGCTGCATCGCAATGGCGACATCGCGGGTGATTTCGGTATCGCCCGGATCGGCCAGCGAGAGTTCGGTACTGATGCGCAGCTTTTCGAAATAATGCCTGCTCGCGGTCTTGCCGTGCCCCGTGCGCATAGCGAGATCGCCGAGTTTGCCATGCGCGATGGCCAGGCCGCGCCGGGATTCGGCGGCATCGGGGCCGGATTCGATGAGACCGCCGTGCAGGGTGAGCGATTCGGTGTAGAGGTACTGTGCGCCGTCGAGATCGGCGGTCAGTACTGCCAGGTCGCCGAGTCGGGTGCAGGCATTGGCTAGGTCGCGGCGCAGGTCGTCGCGGGTGCGGTCGTTGTCGGCAAGGGAGCGTCGGATGGCCAGCGCCTCGGTGTGGTGGGCGAGAGCAGCAGTGAGATCGCCGGTGCGAACTGCGATATCGCCCAGACTCTCCAGTGCGCGGCTGAGGACCTGTCGCATATCGACGTTGTTCGGGTCGGTATTCGTGAGATAACGTGCGGTGCGCAGGGATCGGCTGTAGTGCTCGCGCGCCGTGCCGAGATCTCCGGCCAGCATGGCGAGTTCACCGAGGGTGTCCAGGCCGATGACGAGTGCGCGTCGGGCATCGGCGCTGCCCGAGGCCGTTTGGACCCGGGCCCGCAGCACCTCGACCAACGCGCACTGGCGATCGGTCGCGGCACGGAGGTTTCCGGTACGGCGCAGTGCGCGTACCTCGCGCTCACCGAGTTCGAGATAGCCGGGAGTGTCGGTCGGCAGGGTCGGCATGATCTCGCCGAGCAGGGCGGCGACTTGCAATTGGTCCAGCTCGCGGCAGAACGGGATGGCGAGTTGGGTAAGTTCCGCGTACCGACCAGCAGCGAGTAGATGTCCGCATGCCTCGCTGTAGTCGTCGAAATCCCGGAAACCGGCCGAGATTCGGGCTATTCGCATCGCATGGGCTCGGTTGTGACGGCAAATTCGATCGGGGCCCTGGTGGGTATCGAGGGCCTGGGTGACCCACGGGTGCACGAGATATCGGTCGTCGTCGGTGGTCAACAGCGTCAGCCTGAGCAACGTATCGATGGCCGCCATCACTTCGCGGCACTGATCTCGTGTCGCGTCGGCACCGAAGCGGGCATGGGAGATGTCCAGATCGCGCAGCGGCGTCCGTGAAAGCGAAATCTGCAGCAGCAGTTCGCGTTCGGAAGCATTGAGCAGATCGAGCAGTGCATCGACGAGGATGTCGCGGGTGCCGAGTACCACTGCGGTGTCGAGGCTTTCGGTCAGTGTGCGGTCCTGGTCGAGATCGACTGCGTGTTCACCTGCCAACCGGCGCAGCCGTTCGCCGACCGGACGCAATGTTCCGTCACCACCACGCAATAGCGCGTCGACGAATTCGATGAGGCGAGGGTGCCCACCGATCGTCCGTGCGACCAGCCGCTGCTCCTGCGCCCGTAAACCGCTGATCTGTGGCAGCCGCAAGAACATTCGCTTCAACTCGGCGGGGCTCAGTGGAGTCAGGCCGACCTCCCCGAGGCCACCGGGAACCGGATAGCGACAGGTGACCAGCAATCGCCCCGTCTCGGCTATCCGACACAACTGCGAAAACTGTTCGGCGAAACCGGGATCCAGGAATTCCGCACCGCCGGGCCGGGTCAGATTCTGCTCGAAATCATCGAACAGCAATAACACTCGGCTCCCCGCCAACAACCGATGGACATGCTTCAATGCCTGCTCCCCGCTATCGCGAGCGAGCGCATCGGACACCGTGCGCAATGCCGGGTCGCCCTCGATCGCCGCGCGGACCGCGCCACACAGCGCGGACGGATTCCATTGCCCCACATGCTCGGCGATATGCCAGCCGCGCTCGCGCATGCGCGCCGCCACGCGACCGGCCACCGCCGTCTTCCCGAGTCCACCCATCCCGGTGATCACCACACCAGGTCGCCCACCCGACGAGTCGAGCATCCGGACGATATCGCGCACCGGCCCGCGACGGCCGATCAGATATCCGACCGGCAACTCACGCACCGTCGCACCGCTCGGTGCTTGCGTCCGGCGCCCGAGCGGTCGCGGCGGCGCCGTCGGATGCCACAGTGGCCGATCCGCGACGCCGGTCAGCAGCGTCGGCACGAACCATTCGGGTGCAACCGTTGCGCCATCGGCGAGTCGCTGTTGCTCGAGGGCGCAGCGCGCCTGCCCCAAAGCGAAGGCGACCGACCCAGACGGATGCGCGGATAGCATGGCGTAGAACGATTTCGCCAACAGCGTGGCATACCGGTCCGAAACCCGCGTCTGCATGACCAGCACCCGCTCGACACCACCGCTGATCAGCGTGCGCGCCAATCCGGCAGGCCCACCGTCGACGCCGCCGCAACTCGACAACACCACCAAGGGCAGCGCCCGCTGCGAAGCACGCAGCGCGGCAATGAGATCCGCGGCCGCGACCACATCGGCAGCGCCGTCCTCATTCTCCAACTCCAGATTCGTCGCCGACCCGTGCGCACTCAGGTGCAGCACATGGAACTCCTCGGCCCGCAGCGCCGCGGTGATCTGCTGCAGTGAAGCGACTTCCAGAATGCGCACGCCACCGCCACCCGCGGTCGGCACCTGTGAGACGGCGTCGAGGATCGCCTGCATCTCCGCTTCGACATCCAATGCCACATTGGCCGTGCGGGTCTCGGTCGGCGCGGCGACCGCAGCGAGGATCTTCAACGGTCCCGGTGCCAGCACGGAGGTGGGCTGCCCGGTACCCGAACGCCTGCGGGAGATGGCTACTGTCGGCCGCATGGCCAGGGGCATATTGTCGGCGAGCACCAGCATCTCGTAGGGGAGCAGCATCGTATCGTCGTCGACATCGAAGACCACCTCGATATCGGAGCCCTCGACGAGCCGCGTCAGCTGCCAGATCGTGCGCGATTCGAACAGTGCGTCACGCAGGGCGGTACCGATCTGAACGACCGCTCGACGCACGGTCTCCGGCTGGCCACCCACCGCATCCCACGCGCACGCCACCAGTTCTGGCAGTGGCGCTACCCGTTCACCGATGGGCGCACCCGCCTCGAACACTGTGGTGCGTAGCGATCCGTCCGCATCGCGACGCACAATGACGCGAACCCGATTCATCGCCCACCCCTTACCGCTGGCGATGAGTCAAACGTACGCCGAAATGATCACTCGCAGGACAAGGTCCGCAACTGATCCAGATACACCCGAGTGCGGGGATCGCCCGGATAGCGCTCGATGATTTCGCGCGCGGCTTCGCCCGCGATCCACATCAGCGACGGCAGCGACCGGCGCTTGCCCGCGAAGGCCCGCATGCCCTCGTCCAGTGCGAGTTCCAGGTCGCGGTTGCGCACCGCGACCACCGCGAGGGTGAGATGTGCCTCCGACACCCGCATCGGATTGCGTATCGTGCCGTCAGCGCGGGTCGAATGGCGGATGACCTCGCGCGCATACGATTCCGCGAGCGCATCCTCACCCGCGACCCGGCAGCAGTCCATGGCGTAGAAGTCGAATTTCTGCGGATCGACCACGAAATGGTTGTCGAGATTGGTCGGATGGTCGAGTCGCTCGAGGATAGCTCGCCCCTGACTCAGCGACGCTTCCACCTCGCGCCGATCGCCAAGGCGGGCCCAGGCCTTCGCTCGTTGTGCGCACAACTGGACACCCACGCCGAGTTCGCCGCTGGTTGCCATCGCTGGATCGACCGCCTCGATCGCACCCCGATAGTTGCCCTGGGTCAGCGCGAACCAGGCCGCCATTTCCGCACTCCAGCCGGTGATCTCGGCATTCTCGGCTTCCTGGCCGAGCGAATAGGCCGCGCGGCGAGTGGCTTCCGCGGTGGTGCGCCGACCGAGGTCGTAGTCCACGCAACCGACCAGCAGCGCAACCCAACCGGCCAGTACGAGAATCTCCCGATGCTGCGCCAGCGTCAGTCGGCCATCCAGCAGCGAGGTGATGCGGCGCAACCAGGATGTGCCCTCGGAATGCAGATCGTGCGGATCGGCGAACGGATATTCGCAGCACAGCCGCTCCGCGGTGATCCGGATGGCATCGAGTGTGGCCGTGGAGACATCGGACATCCGTAGCCTGCCAATGAATTCGAGAGTATCCATCCCGGTTGCCGAGAGCAGCTCATCGTCGCGGTTCGGGCGATTTTTCGGGAAGAATGCGGCCGTCACTGTATCGAACGCGGCCGCGATGATAGGGGCGTAGAAGTCGTCCGGACGCGACTCACCCGACTCCCAGCGTCGCCAGTTACGCAGCAGGGTACTGTCCGTCGGCAGGTTGTGCGAAGACTTCGCGCGCATCACACGGACGGCGTCTGCTTGTGACCACCCCCGTGCATCGCGTTCGGAGCGCATTCGGACAGCCCAGACGGGTCGATCGTCTCCAGCGGCCACGTCTGTAGTATCTCATCAGTTAACGCTCAGTGGCCCGGATAGGGCATACAGATGTCACTGGGTTGACAGCTGCACTCGCAGTTTTGCGTCCTACATGATGGATATGGGCGCGGAAGATTTGCCACGCTCCGGATGTAAGAACATCTGCCTTCCAAGTGCGCAGTACCCCTCGGCGACGGGGGTGATCCACATTAGAGAACAGCGATATCCCCAATCCAACGGAGGTTCGGGTGGAAGCGTTGATCTATGGATACTTGCGTGACGATCTGGCCGATGGCCAAGGTGCAGAGCTCGAGGATGCGATGAGCAGCCTCGCCCGCGAGGAAGGGCTCTGCTTCGCCGCAACATTCCATGAATCGACTTCCGGTGACGGCACGGCATTCGCCGAGCTGACCCAGGAGCTCAAGCGGGCGGACGCGCATCATGTGGTGGTGCCGTCACTCGATCACTTTGCCGGCCAGACGATTCCGCGTGACATTCTGATCGCGAAGCTGGCTCAGGACGCGGCGGCGCAGGTGTGGACCATCGAGAGCTGTGCGCTTCGAGACGAGGCCCTTGGCGAAGAAGCTGTGCACCAGGACTGATCTGCGCCGCAGGTTCGCCACCACCCAGGTCGCGACCGCACCGGCCGCCAGGGATGCGAGCAGCGCCGCGACATGGTGTTGCCCGAACGGCGGATAGACCTGCCAGTGCAGCAGATACACGAATAGCGAGCTGTCGGCCAGCAGCGCGGCGACCCCGGCCACGAGGGCGGGTACGCGGACCGCGGGCAGCCAGATCAACAGCAGCAGCCCGGACATCACCAGCCGCTCCCGATCGGGAACGCCGAAGTAGCCGGGGACAGAGATCAGCAGCACCGCGCTGACCAGCAGCCGCTGCCAGATCGCCGTAGCCTTCGCGGCCGCCCAGCCGAGGGCGAAGAACCAGCAGGCCAGTGGCGAGAACGGCACATCCTTGGCCGGGTAGAGCCCGAATGACCAGACCCG
Source organism: Nocardia sp. NPDC050408 (assembly GCF_044458905.1). Lineage (NCBI taxonomy): Bacteria > Bacillati > Actinomycetota > Actinomycetes > Mycobacteriales > Nocardiaceae > Nocardia > Nocardia sp. NPDC050408. Next base: position 89,889 of record NZ_JBITIL010000012.1, read on the forward strand.
GAACACGATGGTGATACCGACCAGGCCCATGGCGAACCAGAACGGCTCGCGCCGCTGCACGGCATCGATGAACGGCACCCGCACCAAAAGCGCGGACACGACCATGAACAGCACGAGCACCTCGATGAACCACAGGTGCCCCGCAGTGTCGCTGTCGCGCGGTCCGAGAAACTTGTTGAGCAGCAACACGTTCTGCCAGCTGTAATAGTCGGTGAACAGCAGCGTTAGCGCCACCCAGGCGGCGGTCGGGATCGCGATGAGTGCCACCGTGTGCAGCGCGTGCCGCAGTCGTTCGGCGCGCGGGGTCATGGTGACCGCGAAGCGGGCGAAGTTGAATCCAGCGACACCGAGCAGGATATGCGCCGCCCCCCAGAGCACGAACATGCCGATATGCGAACCCGCGATCAGCACGATCCCGGCGGCGCGCAATAAGGTGGGCGTGTCCACCGTGCGACCGAATACCCTGTGGCCGTCCGGAACTCGCTCGAGTTCGGCGACGGTCAGGTCGGGCCAGTTCGCGGGCAGTCGACCGAGCGCGCGCTCGAGCCGGGTCGATGTGGTGATGTAGGTGAGCGAATTGCCGCCGAGATCGACAAAGGTGCTGTCGGGCCGAATCCGGGCGGGATCGATGCCGAGGGCAATGGCATAGAGGGCGCGGATATCCCGTGGCGGCAGTTCGGATTCGGGTGCGGCGAGTCGGCGGATCGCCGGATAGTCGGGCTTGCCATTGGGCAGGCGCGGTATTTCGTCGACCGCGCACGCGCGAATGGCTGCGGCGGGCAGACCGGACAGTTCGGCGGCGGTCGCGGCGAGTGCTTGTGCCGGAGTTTCGGCGGCGACAACCAACTGGTCGCCATTTTCGGTACAGCAGGCTGTGAAATCGGCCGCCGCCAAACCGGATTCGAGCCGTTGCAGATCGATGCGCAGGCCGAAGATCTTGGCGAACCGGCTGCGCCTGCCGACCACTTGGTACAGACCCTCGGGCGTGCGTCGGGCCAGATCGCCTGTTCGCAGCGATTCGACCGTGCGGCCACGGGCGAGATCGCATGGGCCGTCGGCATAGCCGAGCATCACATTGGGCCCGTGATAGACCAGCTCCTCGTCGTCGGTATCCGGCACCGGTTCCAGGGTGAATCGACCGCCCGGTATCGGCCTGCCGATGCAGTCCGGATGGTCGGCGGCCAATTCCGGTGGCAGATAGGCCATTCGCGCGGTGGCCTCGGTCTGGCCGTACATGACGACGAAGTCCCAGCCCGCCCGCTTGCCCAGCTCGGCGTAGTCACGGACCCGCTCGGGCGCGAGGCGACCGCCCGCCTGGGTGATGTAGCGCAGGCTCGGCAGTGTCATCTCGGCGAAGCCGATGCGTTCGAGAAGATCGATCGTGTACGGCACGGCCGCGAAAGACGTTGCACCGTAGCGACGGAACTGGACCCAGAATTCGTCGTCGAGGACCGACCGATCGGTGAGTAGCAGACTCGCGCCGCGCAGCAGATGACTGTGCACGACCGACAGTCCGTAGCAATAGAACATCGGCAGCGTCGTCGCGGCGCGACTATCGGCGTCGATGGCCAGATAGTCGGCGATCGCATCCGCGTTCGACAGTAGATTGGCCGCGGACAATCGCACCAGCTTCGGCGAACCGGTCGAACCCGAAGTACTCAACAGCAGCGCCAACTCCGGATGCAGGCGATGTGCGGAGCCGGCCCGCCGAATCTCGGGCGGGCCCGCATCGATCACGACATCGGGATCGTAGGTACCCAGCAATTCGCTGGTGATCTCCGCGGTGAGCAGGACGACGCAGCCCGCGCTCAGCGCGCCGAGATACGCGACGAGCGAGTCGATATCGTTGCGCGCGGCGAGCGCGACGAGACGCCGGTTCGCGCCGAGCTGCCGCGCGTACTCCTCGACACGTGCCGCCAGCTGCGCATAGGTGACCCGCTCCAAACCATCCGGCACCGATTCCGCTGCTGTGACGGCCGCCGATGGAGATCGAGAGCAGAGGACGGCGATCCGGTCGTCGAAGTTGCGAAGGTGCGCGACGATCCGGTGAATAGTCACTCGGGAAGTCTAGATGGCAAGGCTTTCCATAACTGCGTGCGGCCCCGTGGCGAACTTTCGGTGAATTGTCCGAACCCGAACCGCAACAGCGCGAACCGATTACAACCCGAAGCTGCCCGGACCCCGCCTGCGCAGGTACTTTTCGAATTCGGCCGCGATTGCGTCGCCATCGATCTTGGCCATCGCGTCGTTGAGATCGACCGCCGCGTCGCCGCGTTCCTCGAGCGAGCGCACATACTCGCTGATCTCGTCGTCGCCGACGGTCATCTCGTTGACGGCGGTCTCCCAGTCCTCGGCCTGTTTGGGCAGCTCGCCGAGCGGCACCTCGATATCGAGCACATCCTCGACGCGGTGCAGCAGTGCGATGGTCGCCTTCGGATTCGGCGGCTGGGAGACGTAATGCGGAACGGCCGCCCAGAACGAGACTGCGGGTACGCCCGCCTTGACACACTGATCCTGCAGCACCCCGGTAATGCCGGTCGGCCCCTCGTAGCGGGTCTGCTCCAGGCTGAACCGCTCGGCGGCTTCCTTGCTATAGGCCGATCCGGTGACCGGCACCGGGCGGGTGTGCGGGGTATCGGCGAGCAGTGCGCCGAGAATCACCACGGTCTGCACGCCGAGTTGTTCGATGAACTCGAGCAGATCCGCGCAGAAGCTGCGCCAGCGCATATTGGGTTCGATACCGCGCAGCAGCACCACATCGCGATCGCTGCCGGGCGGCGAGCAGACCGAGAGCATGGTGGAGGGCCATTGGATTTCCCTGGTCACACCGTCGACCTGACGTACCGTTGGCCGATTGACCTGGTAGTCGTAATAGTCCTCGGAGTCGAGTTCGGCCAGCGGCTCGGCATCCCAGATCAGTTCCAGATGCTCGACGGCACCACTTGCCGCATCACCCGCGTCGTTCCAGCCTTCGAAGGCGGCGACCAGCACTGGTTCCCGCAATGTCGGCAGTTCCGGCTCGGGCGATACCGGAGATTCACTGGAGTTCACCCCGGTCAGCCTACGGCGTGTGCGGACGCGGCGTTGAATTTGCGCAGTCGGCGCGGCACCGTCGGTTCATCTGTCTGAGCAGGTGTGGCGCCCGACACCGATAGGGTGGTTCGGCATGTCGTAGCGGCCCACTACGCTTGATCACATGTCTGCGTCCAGCTCAGCCGCCTTCGATACCACCCTTCTCGATACGCTCCGTCGGCGTGTCGTGATCGGCGACGGAGCGATGGGCACGATGTTGCAGGCGGCCGAGCTGACCCTGGACGACTTCCGTGGTCTGGAGGGCTGCAACGAAATCCTCAATGACACCCGCCCGGATGTGCTGCGCCATATCCACCGCGCGTACTTCGAGGCCGGTGCGGATGCGGTCGAGACCAATACGTTCGGCTGCAATCTGCCGAACCTCGCCGACTACGATATCGCCGACCGGATTCGCGATCTTTCCGAGCGCGGCACCCGCCTGGCTCGTGAGGTCGCCGACGAGATGGGCCCCAGCGCGGACGGCACCCCCCGCTATGTGCTGGGTTCGATGGGACCGGGCACCAAACTGCCGACGCTCGGTCATGCCCCCTTTACCGCGCTGCGCGATGCCTACACCGAGGCGGCGCTGGGCATGCTCGAGGCCGGTGCGGACGCCATCCTGATCGAGACCTGCCAGGACCTGTTGCAGGTCAAGGCCGCGGTGACCGGAAGTCAGCGCGCGATGGTCAAGCTGGGCAGGCGCATTCCGATCATCACCCACGTCACAGTGGAGACCACCGGCACCATGCTGGTCGGCAGTGAGATCGGCGCGGCGCTCACCGCGCTGGAGCCACTGGGAATCGACATGATCGGCTTGAACTGCGCAACCGGCCCGGCCGAGATGAGCGAACATCTGCGCCACCTGTCTCGGCACGCGACGGTTCCGGTGTCGGTCATGCCGAATGCCGGTCTGCCCGTACTCGGCGCGAACGGCGCGGAGTACCCGCTGACTCCCGAAGAGCTGGCAATCGCGTTGCGCGGTTTCGTATCGGAATTCGGTCTCGCGCTGGTCGGCGGCTGCTGCGGTACCACTCCTGAACATATTCGCCAGGTCACCGCGGCGGTGCGCGAGGTGGAACCGACGCTGCCGCCGCTGGACGCGCGCCGCGAACCGGTGCACGAGCCGAGCGTATCGAGCATGTACACAGCGGTGCCGTTCGAACAGGATGCCTCGGTCCTGATGATCGGCGAGCGCACGAATGCCAACGGCTCCAAGGCATTCCGCGAGGCCATGCTGGCCGAGGACTGGCAGAAGTGCCTCGATATCGCCAAGGATCAGACTCGAGATGGCGCGCATATGCTCGATCTGTGCGTCGACTACGTCGGACGCGACGGCACCAGGGATATGGCGGCACTGGCGTCGCGGCTGGCGACCGCGTCGACCCTGCCGATCATGCTCGACTCCACCGAAACCCCGGTCCTGCAGGCCGGTTTGGAACATCTCGGTGGTCGCTGCGCGGTCAACTCGGTGAACTACGAGGACGGTGACGGTCCGGACTCCCGGTTCCAGCAGACGATGAAGCTGGTCGCCGAACACGGCGCCGCGGTGGTCGCGCTGACCATCGATGAGGAGGGCCAGGCCCGCACCGCCGAGAAGAAGGTGGAGATCGCCGAGCGGCTCATTGCCGATATCACCGGCAACTGGGGTCTTCGCGAAAGCGACATCATCATCGACACGCTTACCTTCACCCTCGGCACCGGCCAGGAGGAGTCGCGGCGCGATGGCCTCGAAACCATCGAGGCCATCCGGCTGCTCAAGCAGAAGCATCCCGAGGTGCAGACCACACTCGGTCTGTCGAATATCTCCTTCGGCCTCAATCCCGCCGCGCGCCAGGTGCTGAATTCGGTATTCATGCACGAATGCGTCCAGGCCGGATTGGACTCCGCGATCGTGCACGCCTCCAAAATCCTGCCGATCGCCCGCATACCGGAGGAACAGCGCGAGACCGCGCTGGATCTGCTCTATGACCGACGCCGCGACGATTACGACCCGCTGCAGAAGCTCATGTCGCTGTTCGAGGGCGTGTCGGCCTCGTCGTCGCGGGCCTCGCGCGCGGAGGAATTGGCGGCGCTGCCGCTGTTCGAGCGGCTGGAGCGCCGGATCGTCGACGGTGAGAAGGCAGCGATTGAAGCCGACCTCGACGCCGCCATGACTGAGGTGCCGCCGCTGCAGATCATCAATGAAACGCTGCTGTCGGGTATGAAGACGGTCGGCGAGCTGTTCGGCTCCGGCCAGATGCAGCTGCCGTTCGTGTTGCAGTCGGCCGAGGTGATGAAGGCGGCGGTGGCCTACCTCGAGCCGCATATGGAGGCCACCGACGACAGCGGTAAGGGCCGCATCGTGCTGGCCACCGTCAAGGGCGATGTGCACGATATCGGCAAGAATCTGGTCGACATCATCCTGTCCAATAACGGCTACGAGGTGGTCAACCTCGGCATCAAACAGCCGATCGCGACCATTCTCGATGCCGCCGTCGACAAGAAGGCCGATGTGATCGGCATGTCCGGTCTGCTGGTGAAGTCGACCGTGGTGATGAAGGAGAACCTGGAGGAACTCAACGCCAAGGGCGTCGCCGACCAGTTCCCGGTGCTGCTCGGCGGTGCGGCGCTGACCCGCGCCTACGTCGAGAACGACCTCACCGAGGTCTACCACGGCGACGTGCACTACGCCCGCGACGCCTTCGAGGGCCTGCGGCTGATGGACGACATCATGACCCGCAAGCGCGGCGGCGGCGGCCTCGATCCGGACAGCCCCGAGGCGATCGCGGAGCGCGAGAAGGCGGCCGAGCGCAAGGCGCGGCACGAGCGTTCCAAGCGCATCGCCGAACAGCGCAAGGCAGCCGAGGTGCCGATCGAGGTGCCGCAGCGCTCCGATGTGGCCGCGGATCTGCCGGTCGCGGTGCCGCCGTTCTGGGGCACCCGGGTGGTGAAAGGCGTTTCGCTGCAGGAGTATTCGGGACTGCTCGACGAGCGCGCGCTATTCCTGGGACAGTGGGGTCTGCGCGGTCAACGCGGCAGTGAGGGCCCGAGCTACGAGGAGCTGGTGGAGACCGAGGGGCGGCCGCGGCTGCGATACTGGCTGGACCGGCTGTCCACCGAAGGCGTGCTGCAGCATGCGGCCCTGGTCTACGGGTACTTCCCCGCGGTCTCCGAGGGCGATGACGTGATCGTGCTGACCGAGCCCGATCCGGATGCGCCGCAACGCTACCGATTCACCTTCCCGCGCCAGCAGCGCGACCGGTTCCTGTGCATAGCCGACTTCATCCGCTCGCGCGAACGGGCACGTGAAACCGGTCAGGTCGATGTGCTGCCGTTCCAGTTGGTCACCATGGGTCAGCCGATCGCAGACTTCGCCAATGAGCTGTTCGCGGCCGACAACTACCGCGACTACCTCGAGGTGCACGGCATCGGCGTCCAGCTCACCGAGGCGCTCGCCGAATACTGGCACCGGCGGGTCCGCGAAGAGTTGGTGCTGGAAGGACATTCGATCGCCGACTCCGACCCGTCGGATGTGCAGGAGTACTTCAAACTCGGCTACCGCGGCGCGCGTTACTCCTTCGGTTACGGTGCCTGCCCGGATCTGGAGGACCGCGCGAAACTGGTCGACCTGCTCGAGGCCGGCCGCATCGGCGTCGTACTGTCCGAGGAACTGCAGCTGCATCCGGAACAGTCGACCGATGCGTTCGTGCTGCTGCATCCGGAGGCCAAGTACTTCAATGCGTAAGTGCCGACCAGTCTGTTTCCGGGCGGGATTCGTTATCCGCCCGGTACGGACGTTGTGATTCTCACCGCATCGGAATCGGGTCGATCGGTGCGGGTGATGGCCTTGATTACCTCGTGATATGTGAGATGAAATGCGGACGCCGACGACACGAGGGCTTGCGACGCGCGGGCGTATTCTTCGGCCGCGCGGCTCTGACCTGGGCTATCGCCTTCGGGTTCGCGCGCCGGTGGCTGGATGTCGGTCAGGTATGACAAAGTCGGAACTGTTGCAACTGCATCCGGGGCAGTCGGCGGATGTGTATGTCCTGCGGCAATTCGGGTGCAAAGGACTTCGGCGCGTAGCATTTTCGAAGATTTCCGCTTACGCGCGGAGTGCGGAATTGGCTCGGCGGGCAAGCAGGAGGGGCACAACACCATGACGGCGGACCGGTTGATCGCTGGACGGTATCGGCTGACGGATCCGATCGGCACCGGCGCCATGGGTGTGGTGTGGCGGGCTACCGATGTCCGGCTGCGCCGCACCGTCGCGGTGAAGCAGTTGGTGCTCGCGCCCGGTCTGTCCCGGTCCCAGGCCCTGGAGGCCAAGCTGCGGGCCATGCGGGAGGGCCGCATCGCGGCGCGACTACACCATCCCAATGCGATCACCGTCTTCGATGTCGCCGAGGAGGACGGCCAGCCGTGGCTGGTCATGGAGTACATGAACGCGCCGAGCCTGGCCGCGAAACTGGCGGGCAAGCGGACCCTGGAGCCGACCGAGGTGGCCCGCATCGGCGCGCAAGCCGCGGGTGCGCTGGCCGCTGCACACGATGCGGGCATCATGCATCGGGATGTGAAACCCGCGAATCTGCTCGTCGGCGACGACGGCACGGTGAAGATCACCGATTTCGGCATTTCCCGCGCCGTCGGCGATGTGACGGTCACCGCCACCGGATTCCTGGCGGGCACCCCGGCCTATCTCGCGCCGGAGGTGGCGCGCGGGGAGAATCCGGAACCGGCCTCGGATGTCTTCGCGCTCGGCTCCACGCTGTATGCGGCGGTCGAGGGCAGTCCGCCGTTCGGTGAGGGCGATAACGCTCTCGCGGTCCTGCATGCCGCGGCGCGGGCACAGATCCCGCCGCCGCAGCACGCGGGAGAACTCGGTCCGGTGCTGATGCGGCTGCTATCCGCCTCGATCGATGGTCGCCCAAATATGCGCGAGGCCAAGGAGGCGCTGGAAGCCGTTGCGGCGGGCCGGACTCCGGCGTTGGTGACCACGCCGACGATGACCAAGGTGCTGCCCGCACCCGGCGCGGATGCGACCACCGTTCTGAACAAGTCGGGTGGCGCGGCGGAAGACGCGACTCAGGTTGTCCCGCTCGCGGGCCCCGCCGCACCGGCCCGTACCGTCGCGCCGCCGCCCGCGCCGCCGAAGTCCGGCGGCACCCTGCCCGGCGGTGGCGGTGAGCAGAGTCGTGGCCGTCTGGTCGCGGTGGCCGCGGCCGCCGCGGTCGCGGTGCTGGTGCTGGTCGCGGTCATCGTGTCGTCGCTGAACAACGACGACAAGGGCGGTAGCGCAGTCGGTTCGACGACGCCGACACCGGCGCCCACCAGCTCGGAGACCGGACCGGAGTCGTCGATCGCGATCCAACCGGGTCAGCCGGAGCAGCAGGCGCCGACGACCACGGCGGCGCCGACCACCCAGCCCAGCACCACAGTGGCGCCGACCTCGTCTACCAAGCCGTCGACCACCGCACCGCCGACGACCACCACCACCCAGTTCGGTCCGGCCACCCCGGATCGGATCTCGCAATTCGTCTACGGCTACTACGGGATGCTGCCGGGCAATGTGCAGGGCGGGTGGTCTGAGCTGACGACGTCGTACCAGGCTCAGACCGGTGGCTTCGGCTCCTACTCACAGTTCTGGTCCACCGTTCGTTCGGTGAGCGTGAGCGGCGTCGCACCGAACGGTGAGAACCGGGCGGTCGTTTCGCTCACCTATAACCTGAAGAACGGCTCGACCTCTTCGGAGAACCGATGGATCCAGGTCGTGTCGGATAACGGGCGATTGCTGATCGCCGCTTCGGGCGTATAGGAGAGGGAGACGAATCGGGTGACGGCGCGACTTGCCGGTGTGCTGTGGGATATGGACGGCACGCTGCTCGATTCGGAGAAACTGTGGGATGTCGCCGTGCGCGAACTGGCTCGCGCACACGGTCACGAGATGACCGATGAACTGCGGCATTCATTGATCGGTGCGTCCGGACCGAACGCCCTTCGGCTCATTTTCGACGGTTTGGGTATCGAGAGGACACCGGATGCGTTGCGAGCCGCCGGTGAATTCATCGAGCGGCGGGTGACCGAACTGATGGCGGGGCCGATCCCATGGCGGCCCGGCGCGAAAGATGCGCTCGCATTGGCGCGCACTGCGGGTCTCCGCACCGCATTGGTCACCAATACCAAGCGGTCGCTTACGGAATTCGGCTTGGATACGCTCGGTCGCGATTTCTTCGACGTGTCGGTCTGCGGTGACGAAGTCGCGCACGGCAAGCCCGAACCCGAGATCTATCTGCGCGCCGCCGAACTGCTCGGTGTGCACCCGCGAGACTGTGTGGCACTGGAGGATTCGCCGACCGGTGCGGCCGCGGCCGGTGCTGCGGGCTGTGCGGTCATCGTGATCCCGTGTGAGATACCGGTTTCGGCGGCGCCGGGACGGGTATTCCTTGATTCATTGGTGGGATTGACACTGCGGGATCTGGAAGACGCGCTACGCGTCAGAGGTTGAGCCGCGCGCCCGAACAGGGAGCGTCTTCGGGACGGATCATGATCACGAGTCCCGCTGTTTGTGAGCCGACACTCCCGACCTCGCCATAGTGAGAGTTACTGTGCCGCAACGCAAGTGCGCGCAGTTGGCAGGTGTGACCGTAGTCACCGGCAACTTTGTCGAATCCCGGGCGTGTCGCCGATCGCTCTACCAAAATGACGCCATGGCTGCGACGGATGTCCTGGACGAGATCGTCGATACGGCACGGTATCCGCTGGGGGATCCGACCGGCGCGGCGTGCAGGGAAGCGGTGGCGCGGGCCCGCGCGGAGTTGGCCGAAAGTGGCTGCACCGTACTGCGCGAGTTCATCCGTTCTGAGTTGATCGAGACCCTGCGCGCGCAGGGCGAGACGATGGCCCCCGATGCGCACTATGAGGTCGAACGGGTCAACGCCTACAACATCCCGCTGAATACCGAACTGCCACAAGACCATCCGGGCCGCATCGTGTTGGAACGGGGCAATGCCTTCGTCCCGCGCGACCGCATTCCGGCCGAGGCCCTGATCCATCGGCTCTACACCAGTCCGCTGTTCCAGCGCTTTGTCGCGGATTGTTTCGCACTGACCGAATTGCACGAATTCGCAGACCCTTTGGCCGGATTGTGCCTGAACGTGGTGGCGCCCGGAATGTCACATCCCTGGCATTTCGACACCAATGAATTCACCGTCAGTATGTTGACCCAGCCTGCCGAGACCGGCGGAATCTTCGAGTACTGCCCGAATATTCGCTCACCCCACGCCGAGAACCTCGACGATGTGCGGGATGTGCTCACCGGATCCGGTGCGCAGCTCATCCGGCACCTCGATCTGCGGCCCGGCGATCTGCAATTGTTCCAGGGCCGCTTCTCGCTGCATCGGGTTTCGCCGGTCGAGGGCGGCACGGCACGGCATTCGGCGATCTTCGCCTATACCGATCGGCCCGGTGTCATCGGCACCGTGGAACGCACCCGCCAACTGTTCGGGCGGGTGCTGCCCGATCACCTAACCGCCGCGGCCGACGCCGTCCGTGGCGATCGGTTGCTCGACTGAGAGGGACGACATGCCAGTGCCGTTGCATACGACCGGAAAAGCTTCCTTCGACGATATCTACGACCGCCCCGATCCGCGCGATTACTACGCTCGGATGGCCGACTTGGATTACCGCATACCGGAACTGGCGAAACCGCACTTCCAGCAGCAGATTCGGGAATACCGTGCCTCCGCCCGCGTGGACACTCCGACCGTGCTCGATATCGGTTGCTCCTACGGCGTCAACGCGGCCCTGCTGCGCTTCGACACCACCGTGAGTGAACTCGCCGAGCATTACCGCGGTGCCGAGGACGCCGATCATGCCGCACTCATCGCCCGCGATAGGGCCCGCCTGGATGCCAGCAACCAGCTCCCCGGCGTCCACTTCATCGGCATGGATGCCGCCCGCCCGGCGCTGGCCTACGCCCAGGAAGCCGGATTCCTGCACGACACGGTGCACGCGGATCTCGAGGCCGCCGACCCGACCGAGGCGCAACGCCGTACGCTGGCGACCGCGGATATCGTCATCTCGACCGGTTGCGTCGGATACGTCACCGAGAAGACGCTGGCGCGGGTGGCAACGGCGCACCCGCGTCGCCGGCCGTGGATGGCACACTTCGTACTACGGATGTTCAGCTTCGAACCGATCGCCGCGGAGCTGGCGGCGCTCGGCTACCGCACCGAGCGAGCCCCCGGGGTGTTCGAACAACGCAAGTTCGCATCCGATAATGAACGCACCCAGGTGCTGAATGCCTTGGCCGCCAACGGAATCGACACCGCTGGCCAGGAAAGCACAGGTTGGCTGCTTGCCAACCTGTACATCTCGCGACCGCTACCGAAACACGCCGACCCCAAGGACCCGCATTGACCGAACGCACCTTCGCCGCCGACGACCACCTGCCAAGGGTGCCCCTGCCGACGCTGGAGGACAGCGGCGAGCGGTTGCTGCAGTGGTGTGCGCCACTGCTGACCGCCGACGAATTCGCCACCACCGAGGCAGCGGTCGCCGACCTGCTTCGCCCCGACGGTCCGGGCCGAAAGCTGCACGCGGCCCTGGCCGAATACGATGCCACCCCCGGCGTCGGGAGCTGGCTGGATCTGTTCTGGCCGTCGCGCTATCTGGGCCGTCGTGATCGCATCGCCTTGAATGCCAACTTCTTCTTCCTGTTCCGTGATGACACCGCACTGGCCGCCTCCACCGAGGCCTCGCAGGTGGCGCGGGCGGCCGGAATCATCACGGCCGCGGTCGATTACAAGCTGGCGCTCGATATCGAGGCGATCCCGCCGGTCACCCAGCGCGGACAGCAGCTGTCGATGTGGCAGAACAGGTACCTGTTCTCCGAAACCCGGATTCCGGGGGAGACACAGGATTCCGTGCGGGTGCCCTACAGCGACGAATGGCCAGGACCGTCGACCGCCAGGCATATTGTGGTGTTCTTCCGCGGCAGCATGTTCCGGATGGATGTGATCGGACCGGACGGTGTGCCCTACTCGCTGGAGGATCTCGCCGACGGGCTGCGCGCGGTGCTCAAGGCCGGTGCACGCTCGGCCCGCACCGATACCGCAGTCGGCCATCTGACCACCAAGGCGCGGGCCGAATGGGCCGTCAGTAGACAGGGATTGCTGGCCGAACCCGCCAACGCCGCGGCCTTGGACACCATCGAGACCGCACTGTTCGGCGTGTGTCTGGAGGATTTCCCGCCGCGCGATGAACTGCAGGCCTGTGATCAGCTGCTGCACGGTGACAGCGCCAACCGTTGGTTCGACAAGTCGGTGTCGTTCATCGTCTTCGCTGATGGTCAGGCTGGCATCAATGTCGAGCACTGCGGTCTCGACGGCACCACCATCCTGTCCTTCGTCGACACGCTGCTGGAGGCTCCGGCCGCCGAGCACGCCGAACGGGCCGGGGCACAGCCGCAGGGGTTGCCCCCGGTCGAGCCGATCGAATTCGTCCTCGATCAGGCGCAGCGCGCCGATATCGCGGCGGCTGGAGCGGCATTCTCCCGGTATGCGGCCGAGAATGCCACCGCGACAGTATCTTTCGATTTCGGCACCACTCGCGCCAAACAGTTCGGCATCTCACCGGATGCGTTCGCACAGCTGAGCTATCAGCTGGCGCACCGGCGCAGTAAGGGATTGACCGGCGCCACCTACGAATCCATTGCCACCAGGCAGTACCGCAACGGCCGCACCGAGGCCATGCGGGTGGTGACACCGGAGATGGTGGCCTTCGTCGATGCCATGCAAGATCCAGCGGTCGCGCAGGCCGACCGGCTCGCTGCCGCGCGGACGGCCGCGAGCGCGCATGTCGAACGCGCTAAGCAGTGTCAGGCTGGTAACGCGCCCGAACAGCATCTGTGGGAACTCGAGTGGATCCAGCGGCGGCGCGGCGCCGAACTCGGCGTCACCGAGCCGATCCCGCTCTACACCAGCCCCGGCTGGACGATCATGCGCGACGACTACCTGAGCACGAGCTCTGCCCCGTCGGTCAATATCCGCTACTTCGGTTTCGGCTCAACCAGCCAGAAGTGCGTCGGCATCGCCTACGTCCTGCTGCCGGACCGTTGGAACATCTACCTGGCCACCCCCAAGCCCGTCGCCGCGGAGATGTACGCCTTCGCCGATCACCTGCGCACCGCCGTAGCGGACCTGGAGGAACTCCTCTCGGCTGCCTGACGCATGGCTTCGCACCCCTTGTGGCAGCCACAAGGGGTGCGAAGAGTGCGCCTGATGGGTGGGGCCGGGCCGGAGCAACAGGTCCGCATACCCGTCTGAAACAATGGCTCACCGTGAAGAACTTCGAAACCCTGTTCGCCGAGCTGCAAGATCGTGCGGTCACCCGCCCCGAGGGGTCGGGGACCGTGGCGGCATTGGACGCGGGCGTGCATTTCCAGGGTAAGAAGGTGCTCGAGGAGGCCGGTGAGATCTGGTTGGCCGCCGAGCACGAGAGCGACGAGGCGCTCGCCGAGGAGATTTCGCAACTGCTGTACTGGGTCCAGGTGCTGATGGTGGGCCGCGGGCTGAAGCTGGAAGACGTGTACCGACATCTGTGACGGCGGTGTTGAATTTGCGGCACTCGCGGGCCCCTTCGTGGTTACGCTCCGCTACCGCCTCCGGGGCCGTCGCCCGCGCCGCCACGTCGATCCCTAGTTCTCCTCCTCGAAAGGACCCTCCCCATGCTGCGCGTCGCAGTCCCGAATAAAGGCGCACTTTCCGAATCGGCCACCTCGATCCTCGCCGAGGCCGGTTACCGCAAGCGCACCGATTCCCGCGACCTGACCGTCCTCGATCCGGCCAACCAGGTCGAGTTCTTCTTCCTGCGGCCCAAGGACATCGCCATCTACGTCGGCTCCGGTGAGCTCGACCTCGGCATCACCGGCCGCGACCTGGCGCTGGATTCCGGTGCACCGGTTCAGGAACGGCTCGCCCTCGGGTTCGGCCGCTCCTCCTTCCGCTACGCCGCTCCGGCTGAGCGCGAATGGAAGGTCGAGGACCTCTACGACAAGCGCATTGCCACCTCGTACCCGAATCTGGTCCTGAGCGATCTGCGGCGCCGCGGTATCGAGGCCGAGGTGATCCGCCTCGACGGCGCGGTCGAGATCTCCATCCAACTCGGGGTGGCCGATGCTATTGCCGATGTGGTCGGCTCCGGCCGCACGCTGCGCCAGCACAATCTGGTTGCCTTCGGCGAGACGCTGTGTGATTCGGAGGGCGTGCTCATCGAGCGCACCGGCTCCGATCAGAACGAACGGGCCCGCAATCAGCTCATCGCCCGCATCCAGGGCGTCGTATTCGGCCAGCAATACATCATGTTGGACTACGACTGCCCGAAGGAACTTCTGGCGGAGGCGGTCGAGATCACGCCCGGTCTCGAGTCGCCGACGGTTTCCCCGCTCGCCGATTCGAACTGGGTCGCCATCCGCGCCATGGTGCCGCGCAAACAGGGCAACGAGGTGATGGACCAGCTCGCCGAACTCGGCGCGAAGGCCATTCTGGCCTTCGATATCCGGTCCTGCCGCGCCTTCTGACCTGATTTCTACAACTCGGCCCCGTCACTCGGCGGGGCCGAGTTGTTTTGTGCGAGTGATCGATTCACTGCGATTGCAATCGGTGTGCTGACCTGCGGTTGATTGGTACGTTACGGCCTCGATGAGGAAATGCGAGGAGTATCACAGTGACGCAGACATCGCCCGTGAAATCTTCGGGCAGCACATTCGCGTGGAATGAGGACTGGCTGGCCGCCATCGTCGGCCTGGTTCTCATCGCCTTGGTTCTGCTCGGCGCAATCCCGGATTGGTTGGTGCCGTGATGTCGGAGAGCGAAGCCAGGACCGAGTCGGACGTCACCGATCAGAATACAGTCCGATCCGAAACCGCTGCACTGCAGTCGATTCCACGTCCCACGGTAGTTGAGATCGGAGTCGGGATCGCGGTCGTCATCCTGCTCGGCGCGCTGACCCGCTACTTCGACACCCATGTGCCGCGGTGGGCGGTCGGTACGCCGTTCAACCGGGTCGCCAAGTCGATCGAATTCCCGGTGTACGCCATTGTCATCGGCCTGATCGGCAATGTCGTACTCGCTGAACTCGATCTCCGGGAACGCCTTTCGGCCGGATTCCGCACCGAATTCTTCATCAAGACCGGTGTGGTGCTGCTAGGCGCATCGATCAATCTGAAGATCTTGGTGACCGCGGCGGGCCCGTCGATCGTGCAGGCGCTGCTGCTGATCACCGCCGTTTTCGGCTTCACGTGGTGGCTGGGCGGTCGACTGGGTCTCGACGATAAGCTGCGCGCCCTGCTGTCCTCGGCCGTCTCGATCTGCGGTGTCAGCGCCGCCATCGCGGCCGCGGGCGCGGTGCAGGCCAAACGCGAGCAGATCGCGTACGCGGCATCGCTGGTGATCATCTTCGCGCTACCGTCGATCTTCGTATTGCCCTGGCTCGCAGATGTTTTCAATCTCTCCGATGCGGTCGCGGGGGCTTGGATCGGCGGCAATATCGACACGACCGCGGCGGTCGCGGCCTCCGGTGCGATCGCGGGGGAGAAGGCACTGCAGATCGCCACCATCGTGAAGACCACGCAGAATGCGCTCATCGGCATTGTCGCCATCGCGCTGACCGCCTACTTCACGATCCGGGTCGAGCGCATTCCCGGTGCGGCCCGGCCCTCGCTGCGCCAGTTCTGGGAGCGGTTCCCGAAGTTCGTGATCGGCTTCGTCGCAGCCTCCGTCATCGGCACGCTCTATCTGCAGTCGGTGGACAAGAAGACCGGCGCGGCGCATATTGCGATCGTCAACGATCTGCGGACCTGGTTCCTGATCTTCGCCTTTGTCTCCATCGGTCTGGAGTTCTCGCTGCGCGGCTTGCGCGAGGCAGGCTGGCGTCCGGTCGTGGTCTTCGGATCCGCGGCGGTCTTCAATCTGGCGGTCGGGCTGGGTCTGTCCCTGCTGCTTTTCCGCAACTTCACCGCGTAGATCCGCGCCGGCAACCTGCGGTTACGGTGCTCGCCGGTCACCCCGGCGAGCATCGCAGTGGTGTTGTGTGCTTTCAGTTCGCGACGGAACTCACGAAAACTTCATGCTCTGCTGTCAACACTGGGGCCGGGTTGGGCGAAACAACTATGGAAGACCTCGGACGGGCAGGCCGTTCGGGACCGAAGGACAGGGGAAGCCCAGTGAAACCGAGTATCGAGTCGGTCGGTTCGTGGTGGCGGATTCGCAATATGCTCATCGTGATCGGTGATGCTCTCGGCGTCCTCGTACTCATCGGCGTCATCGCCGCACTCGGTTCGCATGGCCTCGATCTGAATCTGTTCCTCGGCTGAGCTCAGTCGGCGACCGCGTCGGCGAAGGTTTCGTCCGGCGATTCCCCGGTGCCACCGTCCGGCCAGCCCGGATAGACCGGTGGTGTGCCGCCGAATGCGGGGCACAGACTCTTGTAGCTGCAATGTCCGCACAGCCAGCTGGTACTCGGCAGGAACTCGCCGGTCCGCCCGGCCGACAGAATGGCCTGCCAGAGGGCCGAGAGGGTGCGTTCGAAGCGCAGCAGTTCGTCCTCGTCGGGGGCATAGGTGAGGATCTGCTCGTCGGCTAGGTAGATCAGTCGCAATTGGGTGGGCAGGATGCCGCGGGTGCGCAGCACGACCAAGGCGTAGAACTTGAGCTGGAACAGCGCCTTGGTCTCTTGGGCGAGTCCGGGAGCCCGGCCGGTTTTGTAGTCGACGACGCGCAGCTCACCGGTCGCAGCGACATCGATGCGGTCGACGAACCCACGCAGGAGCGCACCGTCGTCGAGTTCGACCTCCACTCGCGACTCGCACGACTCCGGATCGAAGCGGGTCGGATCCTCCAGCCGGTAGTACGTCTCGACGAACGCGCGCACTTCGCCTAGAAAGCCCGCCAGTCCGTCCGCTGCGACCACTTCGGCGACCTCGGGTCTATCAGCTAGCACCCGGGCCCATGCGGGCTCGACGAGCCCGGCAGCGCGTTCGAACCGGCGTTCACCGGCGGGCAGTCCGTACAGATCCTCCAGCACCGCGTGCACCACCGTGCCGCGCACCGCGACCCGCGTCGGCGGCTCCGGAATCCGATCGATCGCCCGGAACCGGTACTTCAGCGGGCACTGCTTGAAATCCATTGCCCGCGAAGGTGACAGTGCCGGACGTGGACGATCGGATGCGACCTCCCGCGCGATGTCGGCAGGGGGCGTGGTGACCGGCGGATGCATACCTGGCAGGCTATCCGGGCGCACCGACACGCCGGTGCCAGCCAGTGCGGACAGCAGCGACGACCAGCGAACGGAGATACATGACGGCCAGACGGACCGGGCCATTCACCATCGGGGACCGGGTACAGCTGACCGATGCCAAGGGGCGCCTCTACACCGTGGTGCTGGAACCGGGTAAGGAATTCCACACGCATCGCGGCGGTATCAAACACGACAACCTGATCGGCGCCGATGAGGGCAGTGTCGTGCAATCCACCAATGGCACACCGTATTTGGCATTGCGGCCGTTGCTGATCGATTACGTGCTTTCCATGCCGCGCGGCGCGGCGGTCATCTACCCCAAGGATGCCGCCCAGATCGTGCACGAGGGCGATATGTTCCCCGGCGCGCGGGTACTGGAGGCCGGTGCGGGTTCGGGTGCGTTGACGTGCTCGCTGCTGCGCGCCGTCGGCCCGCAGGGCCAGGTCGTCTCCTACGAGATCCGCGAGGACCACGCCGAACACGCGATCCGCAATGTGGAAACCTTCTTCGGCGAGCGCCCGGACAACTGGTCGATCACCGTCGCCGATGTCGCCGACTACGACGGCGCGCCGGTCGATCGCGTCGTCCTGGATATGCTCGCGCCGTGGGATGCGCTACCCGCTGTGTCCAAGGCGCTGGTCCCCGGCGGTGTGCTGATCGTCTATGTGGCGACCGTCACACAGTTGTCGAAGGTGGTCGAGGCGCTGCGCGAGCAGGAGTGCTGGACCGAGCCGCGCTCGTGGGAATCGATGGTGCGCGGCTGGCATGTGGTGGGGCTGGCGGTGCGGCCCGAACATCGCATGCAGGGCCACACCGCCTTCCTGGTCAGCGCGCGGCGCCTCGCCGAGGGCACGGTCACCCCGAAGCCGCAGCGTCGACCGTCGAAGGGCTGATTCAGGCCGGAACGCAGGGCGCCTGCGCGAAACCGAGCATCAGGCAGCCGCTGGCATCCGAGAGCTTCCAGGTGCCGTCAACATATTCCCAGGTCAGAGGCATCGCGGGGGCGGTGCCGTGCGGTGAGGTGATGGTCACCTGGGCGGTCGCGGATTCGCCGCTGGTGGTGATATCGGCGACCGCGTAGATGAGCTTGCCGTAGCTGCCGAGCGCCTGGTTCATCTGGTCGATATTGGCGGTGCGTTTTTCGCCGTTGACGATCAGCTTGGTCTTCTCGGAGGTGGGTTTTGCCGGGTCGGAGAGGGCATCCAGGACGGCGGTGAGAGTTTCGGCGGTGGGTGCGGCGGCGCTGCCGTGATCGCCGTGACCTGCGGCGCTGGTCGTCGCTGCGGCGGAGGTGGTACTCGTGGCCTTGGTATCGGACTTATCGTCGGAGCCACAGCCGGTCAGACCGACGGTAGCGGCCATCGCCGCCGCGGTGATAACCATGGACATACGCAGCGTCCTGGCGGGAAGGAGCATTGTCAGCAACCTTTCGGTTCGGGCGGCGAAGCGGGTCGCCGTGGTCTGGTTAGGGCAGGCTAACATGGTGGATCCGCCGCCGACCGCGGCCCAGATGTGATCACGACGAAACCATGTCGGAAAGCGAGAACGGTTCGCGCCCGGTAGCGTTAATAGACCGGGACTGGGAGGAGCAGCACATGAGCCCCATCGAGAATTCGGATTCGGCGGCCTGGAGAGAGCTCGAGGCGGTACGCGCCGAAGCGGCTGCACTCCGCAGGCAACTGGCCGATTCGCCGGATCGTGCACGGGAATTGGAAGCCCGTATCGATTCGCTGACCATTCGCAACACCAAGCTGATGGACACCCTCAAGGAAGCGCGCCAGCAGTTGGTGGCGTTGCGCGAGGAGGTCGATCGGCTCGGTCAGCCACCCAGTGGATACGGCGTTCTGATCGGTGTGTACGAGGATCAGACGGTCGATGTGTTCACTTCGGGGCGCAAGATGCGTCTGACGTGTTCACCCAATATCGACACCTCGACCCTCGAGTACGGCCAGACCGTGCGCCTCAACGAGGCGCTGACAGTCGTGGAGGCCGGCATCTTCGATGCAGTGGGTGAGATCGGCACCCTGCGCGAGATCCTCGACGACAGTCGTCGCGCGCTGGTCGTCGGGCATGCCGACGAGGAACGTGTGGTGTGGCTGGCGGGTCCGCTGGCCAAGCTCGCCGAAGTCGACGATCTCGAAGATCCCGATCAGCCGATTCGCAAACTGCGGCCGGGTGATTCGCTACTCGTGGATACCAAGGCGGGTTTCGCCTTCGAGCGCATCCCCAAGGCCGAGGTCGAGGATCTCGTACTCGAGGAAGTCCCCGATGTCGACTACGGCGATATCGGTGGTCTCGGTCGACAGATCGAGCAGATCCGTGATGCGGTGGAATTGCCGTTCCTGCACAAGGACCTGTTCCGCGAATACGCGCTGCGCCCGCCCAAGGGTGTGCTGCTCTACGGTCCACCCGGTTGCGGTAAGACTTTGATCGCCAAGGCCGTTGCCAACTCGCTGGCGAAGAAGATCGCCGAGGCGCGTGGTGAGGATGCCAAGGAAGCCAAGTCGTTCTTCCTGAACATCAAGGGCCCCGAGCTGCTGAACAAGTTCGTGGGTGAGACCGAGCGCCACATCCGGATCATCTTCCAGCGTGCGCGAGAGAAGGCGTCCGAAGGTACGCCGGTGATCGTGTTCTTCGACGAGATGGATTCGATCTTCCGGACCCGCGGTTCGGGCGTGTCCTCCGATGTGGAGACCACGGTCGTGCCGCAGCTGCTCTCGGAGATCGACGGTGTCGAGGGTCTCGAGAACGTCATCGTGATCGGTGCCTCCAACCGCGAGGACATGATCGACCCCGCGATCCTGCGGCCCGGACGTCTCGATGTGAAGATCAAGATCGAGCGCCCGGACGCCGAATCGGCACAGGACATCTTCTCCAAGTACCTGACCGAGCATCTGCCGCTGCACGCCGACGATCTCGAAGAGTTCGGCGGCGACAAGGGGCTGTGCATTCGCGCGATGATCGAACGGGTCGTCGACCGGATGTACGCCGAGAGCGAGGACAATCGCTTCCTGGAGGTCACCTACGCCAACGGTGACAAGGAAGTCCTGTACTTCAAGGACTTCAACTCCGGCGCCATGATCCAGAACATCGTGGACCGCTCCAAGAAGTACGCCATCAAGGCCGTCCTCGACACCGGCAACCCGGGCCTGCGCATCCAGCATCTCTACGATTCGATCGTGGACGAGTTCTCCGAAAACGAGGACCTGCCCAACACCACGAATCCCGATGACTGGGCCCGCATTTCAGGTAAGAAGGGCGAGCGGATCGTCTACATCCGCACTCTGGTTACTGGCAAGAACGCCAGCGCCAGCCGCGCCATCGATACCGAGTCGAACACAGGTCAGTACCTGTAGGTTTCGGGCCGAGGGCCGTGCCTCCTGTTGGGGGTGCGGCCCTCGGGTGGTTCGGGCGAGTGGATCGTCTACATCCGGCTGTGCGTGTTCACTGGCAAGAACGCCAGCGCCAGCCGCGCCATCGATACCGAGTCGAACACAGGTCAGTACCTGTAGGTTTCGAACCGAGGGCCGTGCCTCCAGTTGGGGGCGCGGCTCTTCGGCGTTTCCGGGGTCATCCTTGTGGGGTAGGTGGAGGTCGTTCTTTGGGCTGATGTGGGGATTTGGGCGGGTGGGTTAAAATTTGGCCATGCGGCCAGAAAATGGGACGGGTGGTCGGCAGCGGTCGTTCATCGAGGAGGCGCGGCGGCGGCAGATCATTGCTTCGGCGGTAGAGGTGATTTCGGAGGAGGGGTATGGGCGGGCTTCGCTGGCGCGGATCGCGAAGCATGCCGGGATCTCCAAGGGCGTCATCTCGTACCACTTCGCAGGGAAGGACGAGTTGATGGAGCAGCTGGTGATCCAGCTGTATGTGTCCGGTGGCGAGCACATCGCGCCCGCGGTGATGGCGGCGGACGGGCCGCGGAATCAGTTGCTCGCCTATATCGGGGCGAATCTGGGATTCATCGATGCGAATAAGAAGTATGTCGCGGCGCTGACCGATGTGGTGCTGAATCTGCGTGATGCGGAGGGTAAGCCGCGGTTCGCCTCGGCAGAGGGGGAGCAAGAGATTATCCGACCGCTCATCGACATCATGCGGGAGGGGCAGCACGCCGGCGAATTCGGCGAATTCGATCCGGCGGTCATGGCCAAGTCGATTCGCGATGCCATCGATGGCGCGGCCGGGCGGGCGATTCGGGAGAAGGACTTCGATATGACGACGTACTCGGCGCATGTGTGCCGACTATTCGATTTGGCGACCCGAAAGGGGGGGACGTGATGACCACCGTGGTGGAAAGTGAAGTGCGGCAGGAAGATAACGGCGAGACGGCACCGTTCGCTTGGTTCGGTGTGGGCGCGATCGCCGTGGTGGCGGCAACCATGCTGTTCGCATCGCTGGGACGGTACGGATACTTCGGTGACGAACTGTATTTCCTGTCGGCCGGGCGCCGACTCGGATTCGGCTATGCCGATCAGGGGCCGCTACTGCCCGCGATCGCCCGGCTGATGGATGTGCTGGCACCGGGATCGCTGGTGGCACTGCGGATTCCGGCCGCACTGGTCACCGTTGCCGCAGTGCTGATCAGTGCCCAGATCGCCCGGGAGTTCGGCGGTTCGCGGACCGCGCAGATATTGAGCGCGGCAGCATATGCGACCTCGCCGTTCCTGCTCGTGCAGGGAACTCAGTTGGCCACCAACACGATTGATACCGCGTTATGGGTGGTGATCAGCTGGCTGGTGATCCGGTGGGTGCGCACTCGCCAGGACAGTCTGCTGTTGTGGGCCGCGTTGGTCACGGCGCTGGATATGCAGGTGAAGTGGCTGATTCCGTTCTTCTGGATCGCGGTCGCCATCGGCCTAGCGATCTATGGTCCGCGGGAGCTGTTGCGGCGACCGGTGTTGTGGATGGGCGCGGTTTTCGTTGTCCTGGTGATGGTTCCGACGCTGATCTGGCAGGCCGAGCACGACTGGCCACAGCTGCGATTGGGTGCGGTGGTCGCGGCGGAGCAGGCGACGATCGGTGGCCGCTACAGCTGGCTGCCGCTGGCGCTGATCGCGGCCGGATTGTTCGGCGGTGTGCTGCTGGTCGTGGGAATCTGGGCGCTGTTCCGCTCGGAGACCTTGCGGCCGTACCGATTTCTCGCGCCGCTGCCCCTGCTGCTGGCCGTGGCATTCGTCGCAACCAACGGTCGCCCCTACTACGCGGCCGGCTGCTACGCGGCGATCATGGCGGCGGGCGCGGTGCGCTGGACCGAGTACACCGGACGATGGCGAACCTATGCGACAGTTCCGCTGGTCGCGATTTCGGTGGCGATCGCGGTGTTCACGATGCCTTGGCAATCCGAGTCGTCCATCGATCCGGTCGACAGTCAGGCCGAGGCCGGTATCGAAATCGGCCTGTACGGCAAGTTCGGCTGGCCGGAGCTACGCGAGGCGACCGCCGACGCCTACCGGGCACTCCCACCGGCCGAGCGTGCGAACGCGGTGATAGTCACCGATTCCTATTGGCAGGCAAGCGCTTTGGATGTCGACTCGAATCGCTTCGGCCTGCCCGCCACCTATAGCCCGAACCGCGGTTTCGGATACTTCGGTACCCCACCGGATTCCGCGACAACGGTGCTGTGGGTCGGCAATGTCGAAGACGAAATGCGTGCCACCTGTGGCGAATTGACCCCGGTCGGTCGCGTCGACGCGCGCCTCGGCTACCCGGACGTCACCCGCAATGTCACCATCTGGCGCTGCACCCCACGTCAGCCCTGGTCGCAGGTCTGGTCCGACCTGCTTCGCCTCGACTGACCGGCCGTTTGTCCGATTCGTTCAAGACATCCGAACAACACCCGCGTTGACTGAACCATGGCAGGGCCGAAGCCGCACCCCGGCCATGGTTCGAGGATCAGGAGGATCGGTATGAAAACGAATATCCGCGCGATCACCTTGGCCGTGAGCGACCTCGAACGGTCGCTGCGCTTCTACCGCGACGGCCTCGGCCTCTCCTCCCCGGGCATTATCGGCACCGAGTTCATCCGCGACGAGCAGAACCCCGGCGGGTCGGTCGCCATGTTCACCCTCGACAACGGCCTGATTCTGTCCCTCTACTCGCGCACCGACCTGGCCATGGATGCGGGCATCGCCGTCGATCGAGTCACCGGCTCACCGATGAGCCTCGGCTTCTTCGCCGACTCCCGCGAGGACGTCGACCGTATCCTGCAACAGGCCGAACAAGCGGGCGGCACCATCGTCCGACCACCTGTGACTCGCCCATGGGGTATCTGCGCGGGCTACTTCGCAGACCCTGACGGTCATCTGTGGGAAGCTGTGTACTTCCTGAACCGCATGTCGGATTGATATCCGTTGTCTCACAGTGTTATTCGGTAGCGAACAGGCCGGTGAGGAACGGGATCAGTTGGGGCCAGGAGGCTTCGACGATGCCCTGGTGGTCGGTGGGGTAGCTTCGGAACTGGTATCGGGTTCCGGAGGCGCTCAGTTGGCCCAGGAGGACTGCGGTCGAGGGGAAGGGGACCGTGGTGTCCTGCTCGCCCTGAGTGATGAGCAGCGGTTGTCGGTAGCCGGAGGTCGATACGGCCAGGTACCGGGTGAGTCGAGCGGTGAAGTCGCCGGTCAGTAACGGTTTGGTGAGTAGCGAACCGAGGGAGAGGCCCTGGACCTGGGCGGGCCAATTCGATACGCACGAGGTGGCCAGACGTTCCATCGCGGCGATACCCGTTGGGGTGTAGTAGCTTTCGATATCGGAAGCGGGGTAGGCGATGCGCATGCCCTCGAGTACCGCGGCGACGTTGTCGATGAAGCCATCGAGGACCGGAGCGCGGGGTACGTAGGGGCCCGCGAGCGCGATGGCCTGCTCCATGTTGGCCGGTGGTGCGAGGGCGGCGGTGCCGCGGAAGTCGAGTTCGGGCGCGTAGGTCGAGGCGAGAGCGCCGGTGTTCAAGGCCGCATGTCCGCCCTGGGAAACGCCCACGACCGCCCAACGCGTCGACAGGTCGGGATCGGCGGTGCGCGCGGCACGGACGAGGTCGACGGTGGCAGTGGCTTCGGTGCGGGATTGCAGGTAGGGATGCGGTGTCACGGCACCGCGATTCAGGCCGACATAGTCGGGGGCGACCACCGCATAGCCTCGGTCCAGCAGGCGATGCAGATACGAGGCATCGGACCGGGCCTTCGTGGTGGTGATTCCGCACTGCGGGCCCAGGCCGCTGGTGCCGTGATCCCATGCGATTACCGGCCAACCTCCGGGTGGCGGTGTCCCACTCGGGGTGAGCAGCAGTCCGGTCGCCGTCGTGGCTGCGCCGGTCGGGCCCTCGGTGACGTATTCGAGCACCGAGGCCCGATCGAACCCACCCCAACCTGGCGCCTGTGCGGTCGAGGACTCCGGTCCGCCCACCGTTTCGTCGGCATGCGCGCCACCCGCGCCCGTTACGGCCAGTATCGCGGCTGCCAGCGTAGTGAGACCGGCCCGTAGGCGAATGCGTTTCGAATCGCCGCTGTTCCGACAGTGCGCATGCATAGCTGCTCCTCTGCTCGGTACAGATGTCAGCAGACTATCGAGAACCCGCCATCGGCGGTAGGCGAACTCGAGCCGCTCGCCCGTAACGAGATCGGATACGACACGCGCCCTTTCACCCGAACTTCATGCGAAAGGGCATGTGCCGTAAGGGAGTTAACTGAGCTCGGCGAGTTGAGGTACCACCGGCGCCATGCCCTCGATCCACGCCGCCGGGGACCCGGAGGTCGGGATAATGATCACGGTGTGCACGCCGAGCTTTGCGTAATCGGCCATCTGGCGGACGAATTCATCGCGATTGTCCGGATTCGGGCGCGGATTATTGGCCATGATGGTGATGCGGATATCGTCGAAATCGCGCCCGACATCGTCGCAGTGGCGGCGCAGGACGTCGAGTTTGTGGCCGACTTCCTCGGGAGCGGAACCGAAGAGGTTGCAGGCGTCGCCGTACTGCGCGACCAACCGCAGCGTCTTGCGTTCGCCGCCACCGCCGATGAGCACCTTGGGGCGGTTGATCGGCTGCGGCGAGCACAGTGTCTCGGCCAGCTGATAGTGCTTGCCGTCGAAGGGGCCGTTGTTCTGCGGGTCCCACATCTGCTGACAGATGCGCAGCGTCTCCTCGAGGCGCTCGAACCGTTCGGCGATCGGCGGGAACTGCACACCGAGCCCACGATGTTCCCGCTCGAACCAGGCGGCGCCGAGTCCGAGCACCGCGCGGCCACCCGACAGGACATCGACGGTGGTGACGATCTTGGCGAGCAGACCGGGATGCCGGTAGGTCACGCCGGTGACGAGCAGGCCGAGGTTGATACGGGAGGTGTGTGCGGCCAGATAGCCGAGGGTGGTGTAGCCCTCCAGCATATTGGCCTCGGCAGGCAGGCCGGTCGGCTCGATCTGGAAGTAGTGGTCCATGAACGACAGCCAGGTCGCACCGGACGCCTCTGCCGCGGCGCCGACCCTGGCCAACTCACCGGCAATGGCGGTGGTGCCGCCGTCGATGTCGAATATCGGTAGGTGAAAACCGAGTTCCATGAAGTGATCCCCTGGTACTAGACGATTTTGCACTGCCAACGCTATGACCTGGAGTGCACTCCAAGTCAAGTGTCGGGAAGCAAATCTCGCAGGGGGCCACCAAAACCGATGGCGGCGTCGCCATGGACGACACCGCCATCAGCTTATGTCGATCAGCCCTGAGCGGTGGTCACCGAATTCAGGACGACATCGGCGTTCGGGCGACCGTCTTCGCCGTCCGCGGCGCCCGCATTGGCGACCCGCGCCAGAACATCCATACCGCCGGTGATCTTGCCGAACGGGGTGTAGTTCGGCGGCAGCTGCGAATCCTTGTAGACCAGGAAGAACTGGCTGCCGTTGGTGTCGGGACCGGCATTGGCCATCGCGACAGTACCCGCCGGATAGGTGGCGCCGTCCAGGTTCTCGTTCGGGAACTGGTAGCCCGGACCGCCGGTGCCGGTGGCGGTGGGATCACCGCACTGCAGGACGAAGATGCCCGCGGTGGTCAAGCGGTGGCACTGGGTGTGGTCGAAATACTTCTGTCCGGCCAGGAATACGAAGGAGTTCACCGTGCGCGGCGCGCGGGCGGCCTCCAGGGCGATATTGACTGTGCCGCAAGTGGTTTCCAGCTGCGCGGTGTACTTCGCGCCCGTGTCGATCGCCATGGCGGGCTCGCTGGCCCACTGCTTGCTCTCGGGTTTGGCCGAATCGGGGGCCACGCATCCGGCGATCGGGGTGCCCGGATCCGCCGAGACCCCGCCCGCGGCGAAGATCGCGAGGGTGGTGCCGACGGCGAGTACACCGACGCCCCGGAGCAGGGCAGTCCCGACTCTGCGAGGCTGCCCGATGGGCTGATGGTGGTCGAATTGCCGCGCCTGCACTTCGCTGCTCACCGGTCGAGGTCTCCTTCTGTTGTGTATCGCATCGGGTGATGCTGAGCGGATCATTCCATCTCGACGCTTCCAGCGGAACGAGATGCGTATTGCGACTGTGTGGCAATGGAATCCGCCGCTGTGCGGAGAGTGGTCGGTTAGCATGGCTGCGAGGGAGGCGCATCTGATCGGCTAGCCGGCTCGGCACGCATCGGCTCTGGCGGTCACATCGCCTCCACGGGAGGTGTATCAGCTTGTCCGGATACATATTTCGCTGGTGTACCGCGGTGGTGTGTGTAGGCGCACTAATAGGCGGATGCACGGCGAGCGCCGGGACGAAATCGACCTCGCAAACGGGTGCCTGGCCACCCGACGATGACCGTGGCACATGTGCGGTCGACAAGCAGGCCGACGTTCCGGCAACGATGCGCGACGGCACTGTGCTGCGCGCCGATGTGTACCGCCCGCAGACCAGCGATCTGGTGCCGGTGATCCTGATGCGCACCCAGTACGGCAAGTCCGCCGCGCAGATCCAGCCCTCGCGCTATCGCACACCCGACTGGTTCGCCTCGCACTGCTACCTCGTGGTCATCCAGGACATCCGCGGTATCGGCAGCTCCGACGGCACATTCAGTGAATTCGGCAATGACATCCACGACGGCTACGACACGGTGGAATGGGCGGTGCGGCTGCCCGGTTCGAACGGCAAGGTCGGCATGTACGGCTCGTCATATGTCGGTGCCACACAATGGCTGGCCGCCGTCGAGACGCCACCGCATCTGACCACGATCGTGCCCGCGAATACCGCCTCCGACTACTACGACGGCTGGACCTACGAGGGCGGCGCGTTCCGGCTCGGTTTCGTCGAACCATGGGCCATGGGCACCATCGGCGCGGAATCCGCCGAACGACGTGACGACAAGGCCACCGCCAACCAGCTGCGCGCGGATCTGCAGAACATCACCTCATGGCTGAATTACCGCCCCTACAAAGACTTTCCGCCACTGCAGCCGAATAATCCGGCCGTCGCGCCTTGGTACTTCGACTGGATCCGCAACTCGACACGTAACGACTACTGGAAGCAGTGGAGTATCCGCGACCGCTATCCGAATGTGCAGGTGCCGGTACTCGATATCGAGGGCTGGTACGACGCATTCCTCGCGGGTGGCATCGAGAACTTCACCGGCATGGTCGAGCGTGGCGCCGTATCGGCCCGGCAGAACCAGCGATTGGTCATCGGTCCCGGGGACCACCTCGGCTGGGGGCGGCCGACCTCGATGATCGCGCCCCGGCTCGAGCAGCTCGGACCGGTCGGCGACAGCCCGATCAACGAGCTGATGCTGGCGTGGTTCGACCACTTCCTCAAAGGCACGGACAACGGCGTCGCGGGCAAACCCCGCGTCGACTACTTCCTCTTGGGCGCCAATCGATGGAAGTCGGCACCGAGTTGGCCACTGCCGCAAACACAATGGAAGGAATACTTCTTCGCCGACAGCGGCGCCAACGGTGTGGCCGGTCGGGGCGGCAAACTCATCGACCACGCACCGAGCGGGCCAGTCGCGGTCGACCGGTATGTCTACGACCCCGCCGCACCCGCACCGAGCATCGGCGGACATTCGTGCTGTTCGGTCGGATCGGGCCCACAGGGACCGTTCGACCAGACCGCGGTCGAGCAGCGTTCGGATGTGCTCACCTACAGCACCGACCGGCTCGGCGCCGATACCGAGGTCACCGGTCCGATTACCGTGAAGCTGTGGGCGTCGTCCACCACACCGGATACCGACTTCGTCGCGCGGCTGGAGGTCGTCGCACCCGATGGATCGGCCGTCAACCTCAACAATGGCATCATCCGCGCCGCGTTCCGAGATTCGCTATCGGATCCGACACCCTTGGTGCCCGGCCGGCCCTATCAGTTCACGATTAAGATCTGGCCGACCAGCTACCAGTTCAAGGCGGGCGATCGGATCCGAGTGGCGATCAGCAGCAGTGACTATCCGCAGTACGGGCCGAACCCGAATACCGGCGAACCCTTCGGTGACAGCGCCCGTACGCAGCCCGCCACGCAGACGATCTACAAGGATGCCGAGCATCCCTCCTCGGTGATCGCGCCCATTATCCCGACCGGTGACGACGGCTCGACCAGTTTCGATATCGAGCCGGGATCCTAAGCGCGACGAACGCGACGGTAGGTGGGGGCCGCGGTGGTCGCGGCGGCGAGCTCGGTGGCGACCCAGTCCAGCTCGCCGTCGGTTATCGCGGCGACGGTGATGCGCAGGTGGTCGCCGTGCGGGTGGTCCTCGACCTCGAAGGGGCGGCCGGGTGCGGCCTTGATGCCCGCGGCGGCCAGGGAGATCATGGCCGCGTTCTCGTCGGCGACCGGGAGCCACACATTGATGCCGTCACCACGGGCAACGGCGATGCCCTTGCGGGCCAGGGCGCGACGGAGTTCGGTTGAGCGCCTGCGGTATTCGGTGCGGGCCGCGGCGACGGTGCGCACGGCGGTGTCGTCGTCGAGCATGGTGAGCAGCAGGCGCTGCAGCAGTCGGCTGGTCCAGCCGGGGCCGAGCATGCGCCGCTCGATCATCGGATCGAGCAACTCGGCGGGGCCGCCGACCACCGCGAGGCGCAGGTCCGCACCGTGGGATTTGGAGTAGGAGCGGATGTGTACCGTTCGGCTCGGCAGTCGCGAGCCGAGGGATCGCAGTGTGGTGGCGGCGATGCCTGCGGAGTGGTCGTCCTCGATGACGAGGGTGTCTGTGCCGGTGAGGATTTCGGACAGTTCGCGGGTACGGGCTGCGGTGAGCGAGACGCCGGTCGGGTTCTGTGCACGCGGCTGCAGGATCAGCGCCACGGCGCCGCGTGCCCGCTCGAGATCATCTGGCAGTAAGCCGGATTCATCCATGCGAACCGGAATGGGTCGAGCGCCGACCCGGGCGAGCAGGTCGAGAAATGGTGGGAAGCAAGGATCTTCGACGGCCACCGCGTCGCCGAGCCGCACATGCGTGGTGAGCAATCGGTCGATGGCGTCCAGTGCTCCGTCGACGACCGCGAGCCGTTCGGCGCGAAAGGGCCAATCGGTGCGCACCTTGGCGGCCAGTTCCGGCAGTACGGCCTCGCCGAGATAGTCCGCCGCGAGATCATTGCCGCGTCCGTGCTCGGTGATCGCGCGCAGTGCGGCGACCAGATGCGGTAGGAGCCGCGGATCGGGGGTACCGCGGGACAGATCGATGCGGAAGGCGCTGTCCGAGGGTGGATGCAGGCGCTGATAGCGGCCCGTCGGCGTGGTCGCGCGGGTGGCGGTGCGTTCGCCGACGAAGGTTCCGGCGCGCCCTCGCGCCACGATCGCGCCGGTGGCGGCCAGCGCGCGCCAAGCCTGGTTGACGGTAGCGGGCGACACCCGCAACTCGCGGGCGACTTCGCGTACGGTCGGTAGCCGGGATCCGGGTTCGATTGCTCCGGAACGAATCCGGCGGCTCACCGCGGCCGCGATTCCGGCCGGGGTGCGATCTTCGAGATCCGCGTTGAACAGGCCGGACCCGGCCGTGACAGGTGCGGGCGCGGTGTCTCGCAGGTCGTCTGCGGGCACCGGCGGCGCGGTCGTCGGATCGAAGTTCACAGCGTCATTCTGCGTCGGGCACAGCGCCGGAACGAGGACCGGCCCCAAGGTTTACGGCTACGAAACTGTTTCCGCAATCTTGTAACACAACCGAATTGGATCTCGGTGAAGTATAACAAAGCATGGGAATCGTTCGAGCGGCGCTCGTCCAGACGAACTGGACGGGTGATAAAGAGTCCATGATCAAGGCGCACGAGGACTACGCGCGCCAGGCCGCCGCACAGGGCGCCAAGGTGATCTGCTTCCAGGAGCTGTTCTACGGCCCGTACTTCTGCCAGTTGCAGGACGCGAAGTTCTACGACTACGCGGAATCGGTGCCGGGTCCGACGACGGAGCGATTCGCGGCCCTGGCAAAGGAATTGGGTTTGGTAATGATCCTGCCGGTGTACGAGCAGGAACAGCCCGGGCTGCTCTACAACACCGCGGCGGTCATCGATGCGGACGGCAGTTACCTCGGCAAGTACCGCAAACACCATATTCCGCACGTCAACGGATTCTGGGAGAAGTTCTACTTCCGTCCCGGAAATGTGGGCTGGCCGGTCTTCGATACCGCGGTCGGCAAGGTCGGCGTCTACATCTGTTACGACCGGCATTTCCCGGAGGGCTGGCGTGCCCTGGGCCTGGCGGGCGCGGAAATCGTCTTCAACCCCTCCGCGACCTCGCGCGGCCTGTCCGGGTATCTGTGGAAGCTGGAGCAACCGGCCTCCGCGGTCGCCAATGAATACTTCATCGGCGCCATCAACCGGGTCGGCATCGAGGAATACGGCGATGACGATTTCTACGGAACCAGCTATTTCGTGGATCCGGAAGGTAAATTCGTCGGAGACGTCGCCTCGGACTCCGATCCCGAACTGGTGATCCGTGACCTCGATATGGATCTGATCAAGGTGGTGCGCGACCGCTGGGCGTTCTATCGCGATCGCCGCCCTGACGCCTACGGACCGATGGTGGCTCCCTGAGGCTGGTGATATCGATATGACGAAGATATTCATTCACGGCGGCACGGTGGTCTCGGCCACCGGATCGCAATTGCTCGATGTGCTCGTCGACGGCGAGGCAATTGTCGCCGTCCTGCAACCCGGCGCCACCGCATTGGGCGCGAATCTCGGCGAGTCCGCCGAAATGGTCATCGACGCGACCGGAAAATATGTGATTCCCGGCGGTGTGGACGGCCACACCCATATGCAGCTGCCCTTCGGCGGCACCGAGGCCTCGGATACCTTCGAAACCGGCACCCGCGCGGCCGCCTGGGGCGGTACCACGACCATTGTCGACTTCGCGGTGCAGAAACCGGGCGAGCGGGTGCAGGACACCCTCGCTCTATGGCATGAGAAAGCCGCGGGCAACTGCGCGATCGACTACAGCTTCCACCAGATCATCGGTGAAGTGAACGACGAATCCCTCAAGGGGATGAGCGAATTGGTGGCCGAGGGTGTCACCAGTTTCAAGTTTTTCATGGCCTATCCGGGTGTCTTCTACTCCGATGACGGTCAGATCCTGCGGGCCATGCAATCGGCGGGCGATTTGGGCGCGCTGCTGATGATGCACGCGGAGAACGGAATCGCCATCGATGCGCTGGTCGAGCAGGCGCTGGCGCGCGGTGAGACCTCGCCGTATTACCACGGTGTCACCCGGCCGTGGCAGATGGAGGAGGAGGCCACCCATCGCGCGATCATGCTGGCGCAGTTGACGAATGCGCCGCTGTATATCGTGCACGTCTCGGCCAAGCAGGCGATGGAACAGATCGCCGCCGCGCGGGGCAATGGGCAGAACGTCTTCGGTGAAACCTGCCCGCAGTATCTGTACCTGTCGCTCGAAGAGCATTTGGGCGCACCGGGTTTCGAGGGCGCGAAATGGGTGTGCTCGACGCCGCTGCGGTCGCGGGCGCAGGGACATCAGGATGAGCTGTGGCGCTATATCCGCACGGGTGATGTCACATCGGTGAGCACCGACCACTGCCCCTTCTGCATGAAGGATCAGAAAGAGTTGGGGCTCGGCGATTTCAGCAAGATCCCCAATGGGATCGGCGGCGTCGAACATCGGATGGATCTGATGTTCCAGGGCGTCAAGAACGGGTTGATATCACTGGAGCGCTGGGTCGAGGTCTGCTGCACGACCCCGGCGCGCATGTTCGGCATGTATCCGCGCAAGGGCGTCATCAGTCCGGGCGCCGACGCCGACATCGTCATCTATGACCCGAACGGGCACACCAGCATCGGGTTCGGCAAGACCCATCACATGAATATGGATCACTCGGCCTGGGAGGGCTTCGAGATCGACGGACACGTCGACACGGTGCTCTCGCGCGGTCGCGTGATCGTCGACGACGGTGCGTATCTCGGCCGGACCGGTCACGGCCGGTTCATCGCCCGTGAATTGTCGCAGAACCTGATCTGACTCGAATGGCCTGATCGACCTGAATGGAGAGTGCCGCATGGATATCGGTGTGGTGCTGCAATGCACACCTCCCGCCTCGCGGGTGGTCGAACTGGCCAGACAAGCGGAGACACATGGTTTTTCGCATGTGTGGACCTTCGATTCGCACCTACTGTGGCAGGAGCCCTACGTCATCTACAGCCAGATCCTGGCCGCCACCCGCAAGGTGTTCGTCGGCCCGATGGTCACCAATCCGGCCACCAGGGACTGGACGGTGACCGCGTCGACATTCGCGACGCTCAACGATATGTTCGGCAATCGCACCGTCTGCGGAATCGGGCGTGGTGACTCCGCGGTGCGCACCCTCGGCGGCAAGCCGACGACCCTGGCGACATTGCGTGAATCCATCGAGGTGATCAGGGAACTCGGCAATGGTCGCAGCGCCGAAATCGGCGACACCGTAGTGCGTTTTCCATGGGCGAGTGCCTCGCGGCTCGAGGTGTGGGTGGCCGGATACGGTCCGCGCGCACTCGACCTGACCGGTGAAGTCGCCGACGGGTTCATTCTGCAACTCGCCGACCCGGATATCGCCGCATGGACGATCGCCCGGGTGCGGGCGGCCGCCGAGAAGGCGGGGCGTGCGCCAGGATCGGTGAAAATCTGTGTGGCGGCACCGGCCTACGTCACCGACGGGTCCGATGCCGCGACGGCCCATGCCCGGGAGCAGTGCCGCTGGTTCGGTGGCATGGTCGGTAATCACGTCGCCGATATTGTCGCGAAATACGGTACCGGCGGCGATATTCCGGCCGCGCTCACCGACTACATCGCGGGCCGTCAGGGCTACGACTACAACGAGCACGGCCGCGCGGGTAACACCCATGCCGAATTCGTGCCAGATGCCATCGTGGACCGCTTCTGTGTGATCGGCACGCCCGATGAGCAGTTGGCGCGGTTGCACGAGTTGGAGAAGTTGGGTGTCGACCAGTTCGCGGTCTATCTCCAGCACGATGCCAAGACCGCCACTTTGGAGGCGTACGGGGAGTCGGTGCTGCCCAGGTTGGCGCATCCGGTCACGGCGACGGCGGGAGCGGAGTGATCGTCTCGGCAGCGGCGCTCGCGGCGGGGTGCTATGAGCTGGTCGACAGGCGTGTCCCGGAGCCGGCTCCGGTGTCGGCGGGTGACCGATGAGAGCGGGAGCTTTGCGGGCGCGGCAGGTCGGCTACGCGGTCGGTGTGCTGGTGCTGGTGGTCGCGGTATGGGAACTGGTGAAGTACTTCGTGCCGGAGCACGGGATGAGTATCGGCGACACCCGGATTCTGCCGCGCACGAGTGACGCAGCGTTGCCGCACGTCTGGTCGGTCATCACCGTGCTCGGTGACAAAGACGGCACCGGCACCGTCGGCGGAACACTGCTGCGCACAGCGGGATTCACCTTCGGGCTCGCGCTGTTGGCATTGGCGATCGGCACGGTAGTCGGTATCGCGCTCGCGGTGGTAATGCAGCGTTTCGCCTTCGTCGAGCGCGGATTGCTGCCCTACATCGTTGTCTCGCAGACGGTTCCGTTGATCGCCTTGGCGCCGCTGGTGGCCGGATGGGGCGGGAAGATCGTTATCGCCGGTGAGCCGTGGCGACCGTGGATGAGTATCGCGGTCATCGCTTCGTATCTGGCCTTCTTCCCGGTGGCAGTCGGGATGTTGCGCGGATTGCAGGCGCCGTCCAAGGCGTCGGTGGAATTGCTGCACAGCTACTCCGCGAATTGGTGGGAGACATTGGTGCACTTGCGATTTCCCGCTGCGGTGCCGCATTTTCTGCCGGCCCTGCGCTTGGCCGCGGCGGCATCGGTGATCGGTGCCGTGGTCGCGGAGATCTCGACCGGCACCGCGGGTGGCATCGGCCGTCAGATCATCGTCTTCTCCCAGCAGGCCACCGGCGATGCGGCCCGGCTCTACGCGGCTGTTCTCGCCGCGGCACTGCTCGGTGTCGCTGTGACCGCCGTCGTCGGCTTCGCCGAACTGGCACTACGTCGTTACAGCCGTCCCGCCGGGGCGCGCGGTTCTTCAGGAGGTACCCGTTGACCGGGAAAGTGGAATCGGCCACCACGGGCAGCGATGCGGCCGACGAGCAGATCCAGGCAGCGGATCCGGTTCCCGTCGCGGCGAATGCCGAAGACGTTGCGGCGGTCGAGCTCACCGATGTCGGCAAGATCTTCGACGCGGGTTCGGTGACGGCACTCACCAGTGTCTCGCTGAAAGTCATTGCGGGGGAGTTCGTCTCGCTGATCGGTCCCTCGGGCTGCGGTAAATCCACCCTGTTGCGCATCATCGCCGATCTGGAAGGACCGAGCAGCGGGACCGTGACCGTGCATGGCAAGTCCGCGCGGCAGGCCAGAATCGATCAGGACTACGGCATCGCCTTCCAACAGGCGGGACTGCTGGACTGGCGCACCGTGCAGGCCAATGTCGAATTACCGCTCGAACTGCACAAGGTTCCGAGGGCCGAAAGGCGCGCTCGCAGTGCGGAACTCCTAGAGATGGCTGGACTGACCGATTTCGCCGACCGCTATCCGGCGGAACTGTCCGGCGGTATGCAACAGCGTGTGGCTATCGCCAGAGCACTGGCCCCAAAGCCCTCGCTGCTGCTCATGGACGAACCGTTCGGTGCGCTGGATGAGATGACCCGCGAACACATGCAGGGTGAGTTACTGCGCATCGCCGGAGAGACCGGCGCCGCAGTGGTTTTCGTGACGCATTCCATTCCGGAGGCAGTGTTCCTGTCCGACCGCGTCGTGGTCATGTCACCGCGGCCCGGCCGCATCACCGAGATCGTGCCGACCGGCGGCTGGGGCCGCGAGGCAGGCGTCAGCGGCGACGATATTCGTTCCAGCGAGGCGTTTTTCGAGGCCATCGCCGCCGTTCGCACCGCACTGCGCGGCGGGCACCAGACCGCCGACATCATCGTGGCCGGACAGGATCTGCGATGAAGACGTGGCTACCTCCGATGGTTTTCGGTGTCGGCGGATTGGCGCTGTGGCAGGTGTTGACCGTCGCCGCGGGTGTGCCGTCGTTCCTGCTGCCCGCGCCGACCGCGATCGCGAAACAGTTCACCGAGAACTTCGACCGCATTGTCGATGCCGCCACCGCAACGGGTACTAATGCCCTCATCGGCCTGCTGGTCGGTGCACTCGTGGGCATTGGGGCGGCCATGGTCGCGGTGCGGTTCCGGCTGGTCGAGGGGCTGTTGACACCGCTGGCCGCCGCGGCCGCGGCCGTGCCGATCGTCGCACTCGCCCCGCTGCTGAATTCGATGTATTCGACCACCACCGAGACCCCGCGCCGCATGGTAGTGGCCATCGTGGTGTTCTTCCCGATGTTCGTCAGCACCGCCCGTGGCCTTCGGCAAGTGCCACAGGTGCACGCGGATCTGATGACCTCGTATGCGGCGGGCGGCTGGCAGATCACCCGCACGGTGCGGCTACCGGCGGCACTGCCCTATCTGTTCACCGGACTGCGAATCGCGGCTCCGGGCGCGGTGATCGCGGCCATAATCGCCGAATACTTCGGCGGCCTGCAGAACGGCCTCGGCAGCCGAATTACCTCCGCCGCGGCGAACACCGCCTATCCGCGCGCCTGGGCGTATGTGGTCGGCGCCATGATCGTCGGCCTGCTCTTCCTTACCGTCGTCCTGATCCTCGAACAACTGACCCGCCGACCCCGGACCATTCTGATCCGCGACATCTTTGGGAGATCGAAATGAGAATTTCCACAGGGCGTTTACGTGCTTGTCTCGCGCTGGTGGCGTTGGCGGCGGCCGCGCTGACCGGCTGCAGTACCACCGACAATGGTTCTGGAACCACCGCAGATGGCCTGACCAAGGTTCGTCTGCAGTTGCAGTGGTTCAAGCAGGGGCAGTTCGCGGGTTATCTGGCCGCCGTGGATCAGGGCTTCTATAAGGAGCAGGGCCTTTCCGTCGAAATCCTCGATGGCGGAACGGATATCGTCCCGCAGACGGTACTTGCGCAGGGGCAGGCCGATTACGCGATCGCCTGGGTGCCCAAGGCGCTGGCATCCCGCGAGGCCGGGGCGGGTATCACCGATGTGGCGCAGGTGTTCCAGCGCTCGGGTACCAAGCAGGTGTCGTTCAAGTCCGACAACATTACGGGACCGGCCGCACTGCGCGGTAAGACCGTCGGAAACTGGGGCTACGGCAATGAATTCGAGCTGTTCGCAGGCATGACCAAGGCGGGCATCGATCCGTCCGAGGATGTCAAGCTCGTCCAGCAGCAGTTCGATATGAACGCCTTCCTCGCCAAGGACATCACCGCCGCCCAGGCCATGTCCTACAACGAGTACGCCCAGCTGCTGGAGACGAAGAATCCGGTCACTGGAAAGCTTTACACCGCAGACGATTTCGCGACCATCGACTGGAACGACGAGGGCGTGGCCATGCTGCAGGACGCGATCTGGGCGAATTCGGAGAAGCTGAAAGACGCGAAATACCAGGACCAGACCGTCAAATTCATCACGGCGTCGCTGAAGGGCTGGGCATTCTGCCGCGACAATGTCGACAAATGCCGCGATATCACCGTCGCCGCCGGCAGCACTCTCGGCGCCAGCCACCAGCAGTGGCAGATCAACGAGGTCAACAAGCTGATCTGGCCCTCGCCCAACGGGATCGGCATGATCGACAAGTCCGCATGGGACCGCACGGTGAAGATCGCCAAGGAGACCAAGAACCAGGAGGGCGTCACGGTGTTGAAACAGGATCCCGATGCGGGTGCGTTCACCAACGAATACGTCACCAAAGCGCTGGACCTACTGAAATCCGGTGGAATCGATGTCACCGGAACGGGATTCGCGCCGCAGCAGGTGACCCTGACCGAAGGCGGCAAATAGGCACCACTGACGGTGTCCGGGATTTTGCCCGCATGGATCGCACGCGTACGGAACCCGTACTCGCGTTCAACCATTGGCCTCACACCCGCCTCATCGCGCCACGAAAACCGTCGAACCCTAGGGTCCCGGGCTAGGTAAGGACGACTTCGAGCGGCACCGCGTTGCGTACCGTATGTCCCACCGGCGAACTGGCCAGCACCTTCGCGTGCAACTGTTCGAGCTGTTCCGGGGAGGCGTCGGCGTCGATCGTCACGGTGGCGGTAATCGACTCGAAGCCCGCGTGCCCGTCGGCGAGCCCTAGGAAGACGTGCAGGTCGATATCGCCCTTCAAGTCGACGCGCAGGTCGTTGACGTGGATACCGGCGATCGTGGCGTTCGCTGCGTATCCGACGGTCAGGCAGTTCCCGAGCGCTGCGAGGAGTTGCTCTACCGGATTCGGGGCACCGTCGGCTCCGCCGAGGGCAGCCGGCTCATCCGATGGGACAGGAGCGAATGTGCGGATACTCGCCTCCGAGGCGAACGCACCCTTCCATGTCACGTGAGCCGTCCAAGTGGTTTGGGCCTTAACCGGGTCGGCCTGGATAGCCCCCACCAGGCCACCGACGGCGTCGATGTCGACGTTGTTGAGAAATGCACTGGTATCGACAGTCACGGATTCTCCCTGAAATAATGTAATTCCCTGTGCCTCATCAGTTTTTCCCTCTCATCCGGCTGTGGACAGGGTTTCGCGCAAACTGATTCAAGGCCCGAAGTGCCGTGGTCATCCCGGCGCCCTACGGCACACGGTTCCAAGAACCGTGCGGAGCCGTTCGGCACCATGACTACGGAACGTTGTGCGTACGCACGGCGCGGTCGGCGATGTCGTCGAATTCCTGCGCAGGCTCGAGCTGTGGCCGGACAGTCTCGCCGACATCGACGACGTTGCCTACCACGACGGTGTGCAGACCATGTGGACGACGGTGTTCGGCGATGACGTTACGCGGCACCGGATCCCGTCGATCCGGATCTGCGTCGTTAGCGCCAGAGTGATCTACAACCGCTGACGGTGCCGGCGATCGCCCGCGCGCTCCCGGGCGCGGCTGGTCCGCGCGCCGCGCGCCGAAACGACCAGGTAGCTGCGGCGGGCATCGGCAGACACGCCCACCCGGTGCGCACCAACATCCACGGAGACCCATCCACCGAGTATCGAGAGGTTAAAAACGGGTTGCGCCAACATTTTTCGCGTGGGGTGGTCAAATTCTCTTGATCACGGTGTTGTGGATGACCGATGTACCCAGTCAGGAGCGTGCGCGTGCCCAGTGAAATCGATTCTGCTGTTTTCCCGTATCTGGAGACGGACTTGGACCGTGTTCGCGATGTTCTGGGGCCGGTCCGGTTCCGGGGCAGGCCGGAGCTGACCCCGCTCACTGACCAAGGCCCGGATACGTCGCGGCGTCTTGTCCGGCCCACGTTGACGTTGCTGTCGTATTACCTGCTCGCTGATCCTTCGGTGCCGGCCGATGACCGGGTGGTGCAGGCCGCGGCCGCGGTGGAGTTGCTGCATCTGGGGTCGCTCTACCACGACGATGTCATCGATCACGCTTATGAGCGTCGAGGACGTCCCAGCGCCAACGCGGTGTGGGGCTCGCATATGGCCGTCCTGGGTGGAGACTCGGTGACGATGGAGGGCGCGCATCTGCTGGCCGAACTCGGCCAGCGCGAAGCTCTCGCGGGAACGAGCGCAGGCAAGCAGATGTGCGCGGGCGTGGTGATCGAGGCGGCCGACCTCTACGACCCATACCGCAGCGAGCAGTCCTACCTGGACTCGATCGACGGCAAGACCGCGGCGCTGCTCTCGCTGGCATGCCGGGTGGGTGCGATGCAGGCCGGACGCGGTGATCGGGAAGAAGAGGCACTGGCCATGTTCGGCCGGCACTTCGGGGTGGCCTACCAGCTGTATGACGACATCCTCGATTTGACCTCGACCGCCGAGGAAATGGGCAAGCCCGTGAACGCGGATCTGCTCGAGGGCATCTACACACTGCCCGTGATCCGTGCGGCCGCCCGCGACCGGGCCCTTGCCCGCCTGCTGAACAGAGCAATGACAGGGCAGGAAGCCGCACGTGCCCGGGAAATCGTCATCGCCTCCGGTACCGTCGACGAAGCACAGGCGATGGCCGATGAACTCATCGACCGGGCCGTTGGTCGGCTCGCAGTGTCGACCATTGACCCGCGCACCCGCCACGCGATGACCGCCTACGCCCGGTCCGCACTCGATCGGCGAACTCCTGCGCCGGTGGCCTCCCGGCCTTCGACGCAACCCCCAGCAGCTCATGATGACGCGCTCTCGCCGCAGGTCGCGCAATGGCTGAGGAGCTGGATGGTGGACACCGGCCTTGTCATCTCCCCGGCCGAGTTCGACCGCCACTACCGGTGGGCAGCAACGCCACGGATCCCGGCGCAGATCCTGGACGCGACGGACACGGCCCGCGCCCGAACCGCCGTCGGTCTGGGCATGCTGGCCTTTGTATGGGATGACCTGTTCGACGATCCGCAGCTGATGGACCCGCAAGCAGTCACCGCCCTGCGGCGTGGCCTTGTGGCAACGCTGCACCAGGACCCGCAGGTACCTTGGCGGCACGGTCCGATCCCGGCGGCGTGGGCTTATTTGTGGCCACGCGTGCGCGAGGGCCGCAGCGCCCGCTGGCAGGAACGGTTCCTCGACAGCCTCGAGGAATGGTTCGAAGCCGCCGAACGCGAAGCGCACCATCGCATCAACGGCTACATCCCCCCGACGGCCGACTACCTGTCGCTGCGGAGGTCGACCAGCGGGATCGACATCGCAATCGCAGGCCTGGAGGTGCACCAGGACCGAGAATTGCCGCCGAAGCTGCGCAGCCACCCCGTGATTCGCCGACTCGAGGAACTGCTTTTCATGGTGACCTGCGCGGAGAACGACGTGGTGGGGCTGGATCGGGACGAGGCCGGCCATGTCCCCTACAACCTGGTGCGGGCGATCCAGCACGAAACCGGTTGCAGCCGGGGTGAAGCCATCGAGCAGGTGCAGCGCCAGACGGCCGAGCAACGTGCCCAGATCGACGCGCTGACCCGTTACCTTCCCGCGCTCCTGCGTGTACTGCCCGGCCTGTCGGGCCGGGGGGAAGAGTACGCGGCGATCTACGAGAACATGACGAACGCGGCACTCTGGATGCGTGAGAGCGAGCGGTACACCCAAACCTCCACTTCCGCAGCACCAGACTTGGAACGCTTGCGCCGTGATATCTACTTCCTGGCTGCCGACCCGGCTCCGACCACGCCATAAGCCGCGACCGATTCTTCGGCCGCCTCTAGGTATCGTCCCTGTTTCTGACCGGCTTGCAGGAAGTGCGCCTGACGTATTCGGCCGTGCGACGCTGGTACGGCTCGCGGGCTGGGACACTGCTGATGCTCGATATCCGTGGCGGATCAAAGGAGGTGGCGGATCAATGGAATTGGGCGCACGGGCCGTTAGTCAACCGG
Source organism: Nocardia sp. NPDC050408 (assembly GCF_044458905.1). Lineage (NCBI taxonomy): Bacteria > Bacillati > Actinomycetota > Actinomycetes > Mycobacteriales > Nocardiaceae > Nocardia > Nocardia sp. NPDC050408. The sequence goes on from NZ_JBITIL010000012.1 coordinate 131,015, forward strand.
AAGGACTCGATGAGTTCTTTCAATCCGAGCCTTGCCACGATGCGCTGTCGTGCGGCACCGGTTCCATGGTGTTCCAGTGCGGTCAGTAATCGCCAGGCAACCGCGGTGTCACCGGCTTCTTCGAGTTCGTCGGCGATCCAGTCGATCAGATTGCCCAGCATTCTCAAGGCGGGCACCTGTACTTCCTCGACGGTATCGATCGCGGGTCCGGTGAGACCGTGTCGGGCCGCTGCCCATACCGCGGCCGCACCGACTTGGTGGTCGATATGCGGGCCCTCGATTCCGGCTTCCAGTTTGGTAATTGCGGTTTGCACCAGTCCGCGGGTCAGTACCGCCTGCAGGACGGCGTCGTCGACCGTCGCGGCAGTGTCGGCGGCGCGAACTTCGACGGTCGGGTACACGTCGGAGGGGCGAGCCAGCCAGAACGACATGTGGGCGTCGATGAGGACGCCGGATTCGACGAGCGTCGCCACTCGATTCTCATAGTCGTCGGCCGATCGCGCATAAGGCGGTAAGCCCGAACCGGGGAACCGAGACAGTTCGGCGATCCGCCATGAGCTGTAGCCGGAGTCGTGACCGTCATGGAACGGCGAATTCGCGCCGACCGCGATCAGGGTCGGTAACCATGGCCGTAGATGATTCACCACAGCGACGGCCTGATCGTCCCCGTCGACGCCGATATGCACATGCGCACCGCAGGCGGTATAGGTTTGCGCCATTTCCCGATATCGGTTGTGGATACGCGCATATCGGCTGTCCTCGGTGCCGCCGCAGTGCGGGGTGGCGCAGACGGGCGCGTATCCGATCGGGAGGACCAACAGTTCGCAATCGCGCCCGGCGGTGGCGAGCTTTGCGCGGGCCGTGCTCAAATCTGTCCGCAAGGTTTGCATCGTCGTGTGAACGAGGCTGACTGACTCGATCTGGACTCGTTGTAGCTCCGGTTTGAATCTCTTGGATTCATCGGGCTCGAGATTCGTGTGCATCCAGTCGATAACCGTGTCCACTCCCACGACCGGCACTCCGCCGACGTCGAGTAGGAGAAACTCTTCCTCGAATCCCACTGTGCGCCGCTGCTGCATCGGATCTACCTTCGTCGCCCGTACTCCTGCCTCGCCGACATACCCGCGAAGAATTAGGGCAAACACCTGGCACTTGCTGCCTGCGCACACCTGACCGCAAGTTTTCCGCGATGTTTCAATCGGCCGGAGCCGGGTAAGCGGGCTGTCAGTCGGTTAGGTGAAATATGGTGCGGAGTCGGCAGGCTCGCCTGCGGGTTGATCTCACGAGCGATCCGGGGGATGTTCCATCCGTTGTGCGACGGAAGGCGAGGATCCGGACGACTTCGGCGGGATCTCGGCGGTGAGCCGTGTCCTGATCGCAAATGCAGGCAGCACGTTCAGTCCAGCACCCCGCGGATCGACACCCCGATTCGACCGTGTGCAGTGAGTCCGCACCGCTAGCACTAGGGCTACTGTATGCATCTATGGCGACCAGGGAGGTTACCGTGACGGTGACCGTGGACGACACCGAGTGGGCCGAGCTGTGTGATGCGGCCGCGTGCGCGGGCATGAACGTGCCCGACTTCCTCGCCCAGAGTGCACGATTGGTCGCGCTGAAGCCCAGCGCGGCGCGGTCGGCGCGAGTATCCCGGGAGCACCTACCGCGCGGCTCGTCGCGGGACGACAGCGAAACGGCCGCTTGGGCCGAGAGCTTCTCTCAGCGTCTGCATCACCGGGCCGATCTATTCCGCAACGACTAGACCGCCACGAGCTCGACGGCGTGCGCTGTGCGTTCCCCCGCTGCAGCCTCGCTCGGGCACTGAACAGCAGGCCAGCCGTCGCGGTCAGGCCAGCAGTGGCAGTTTCCGGCGGATTGAACTTCCGAGTCGGAGTCGATGACGGGAAAGCCTGCGTCGGGGTCGCCCGGACCGCGCCTCCAGCCGCGCAGGCGCCGCAATCGGGCTATGGTGCCAATGTGCTGTTCTATCCAGCTTCGAAGGGGGAATTCGCCCCATGATCGGGTCAGATCATGTCTTCTATCCCTGGAGCGCGCAGGCGACCCTGAATCCAGTGCCGATCGTCGGCGCGTCGGGCTCATGGTTCTGGGAAGAGAGCGGCAAACGCTACCTCGACTTTTCCTCCCAACTGGTGAATGTCAATATCGGCCACCAACATCCGGATATCGTCGCGGCCATTATCGATCAGGCACAGAAACTCGCAACCATCTCGCCAACCGTCGGCAACGAAGCGCGCAGCGAACTGGCCCGACTGATCGTGGAACGCGCACCGGGCGAGCTGAACCGGATTCTGTTCACCACCGGCGGCGCGGAGGCAGTCGAACATGCGGTGCGGCTGGCCCGCAGCTACACCGGCCGCACCAAGATGCTCGCCGCCTACCGCTCCTATCACGGCGGCACCGGCACCGCGATCGGACTGACCGGTGAGCCGCGCCGCTGGGGCGCGGAACCGACCAATGTCGACGTGGTCCGCTTCTTCGGGCCCTACCCCTACCGATCACCGTGGGGCACAAGCACTCCCGAGGAAGAGACGACGGCAGCGTTGAACCACCTGCGCCAGGTCATCGAATTGGAAGGGCCACAACACATTGCCGGGCTGATCCTGGAGACTGTGGTCGGTACCAACGGCGTACTCGTGCCGCCGCCGGGCTATCTCGCCGGTGTCCGAGCCCTGTGCGACGAATTCGGCATTGTCTACATAGCAGATGAGGTGATGGTCGGATTCGGCCGGGTCGGTGAGTGGTTCGCGGTCCAGGCCTTCGATGTCGCACCCGATATCATCACCTTCGCCAAAGGCGTCAACTCCGGTTATGTTCCGCTCGGTGGCGTACTCATGGCCGAACGGATCGCGCAACGCTACGACAATACGGTGTATCCCGGTGGACTCACCTATGCCGGACATCCCCTCGCATGTGCCGCGGGCATCGCCTCGATCAATGTCTTCGAACGCGACGGCATCCTCGACCATGTGCGCACCGTCGGGGCATATGTCCTCGGAAAAGGATTGGCGGAGTTGGCATCTCGGCATCCAAGCGTCGGCGAGGCACGCGGCCTCGGCTTCTTCTGGGCACTGGAGTTGGTGCGCGATCCACACACCCGCGAGCCGCTGATCCAGTTTGAGGCGGCTGGTCCAGCCGCCGAGCCGATGAACCGGGTGACCGCCGCCGCCAAGGAACGTGGGCTGTGGCCCTTCAATGCGGGCAATCGCTTCCAGATCGCGCCCCCGTTGACCACCTCGGCCGATGAATTGCGCACCGGGCTGGAGATCGTCGATGAGGTGTTGGAGGTCGCCGACGAATACGTGGGGTGAAGCGCATGCTGGCTGGCGGGGAGACGGCCGTTTCCTGGAACTCCGCAGGAGCTGACGTGACCGACACCGCCGATCGTCAGGAGTTGACCGCCACCGGGGCGGGCCCGCCGATGGCGACCATAAGCGTCGGTGTCATCGCCGTGGCATCCTCGGCCGTCTTGGTGTTCTCGACCAGCCGTTATGACTACTTCGGCGATGAGCTCTACTTTCTGGCGGCGGGTCGGCGGCCGTCATTCGGCTATGCCGATCAAGGTCCGGTATTGCCGATGCTGGCGCGGTTGATGGACACGATCGCACCCGGAAACTTCTTCGTGCTGCGGCTGCCCGTTGTCGCGCTGACAGTCCTCGGCATCGTGCTGTGCGCGGTGATCGCGCGCGAACTCGGCGGCGGTCCGGCGGCCCGGGTGCTCGCGGCTGTCGGCTATGCGACCTCACCGTTTCTGCTGCTCCAAGGCAAAATGCTGACCACCAACGCGGTCGACACCGTGCTCTGGGTGGTGATCACCTGGCTGGTGGCGCGTTGGGTGCGGACCCGTCGCGATCGCCTGCTGCTGTGCGCCGCACTGGTGACCGCGGTCGATATGCAGGTGAAGTGGCTGATTCCCTTCTTCTGGATCGGTGTCGCGGCGAGTTCGCTGATCTTCGGTCCGCGCGAACTGGTGCGGCGGCCGCTGCTGTGGCTCGGCGGTGTCATCGTGATCGTCGCGACCGCGCCATCACTGATCTGGCAGGCGCGCAATGATTGGCCACAGCTGTCGATGGGCCAGGTGATCAGCGGTGAGCAGGGCATACTCGGCGGCAGGGCGCTGTTCGTACCGCTCGCGCTGCTGCTGGCCGGGTACCTGGGTGCGGCGCTGTTGATCTATGGCGTGTGGGCGCTGATGCGTAGTTCTTCGCTGCGGCCGTACCGGTTTCTCGGCGCGTCTGTGCTGATACTCGTCGCGGTCTTCCTGGTGATCGGTGGCCGGATCTACTACGTCGCCGGAATGTACGGTGTGGTGCTCGCGGCGGGCGCGGTCGGTCTCGTCGAACTCGCGGATCGCCTGAATCCCACACCGAGACGGTTGGCGACCGGGGCCGGTGTGGTGCTCGCCGCCGTGACCACAGGCTATGTGCTGTGGTCGACGCCGTGGCGCGATGCCGCGCACGTCCGGCCACCCGTCGATGACGCCGAGGCCGCCGTCAATATCGGCGTCTACGGCGAATTCGGTTGGCCCGAACTGACTTCCGCCGTCCTGCAGGCCTATGAATCGCTCACCCGGGCCGAACGCGCCGACGCCGTCATCGTGACCGACACCTACTGGCAGGCCAGCGCCCTGGACCAATTCGACCGCGATCGCCTCCCACGGATCTACAGTCCGAGCCGCGGTTTCGGCTACTTCGGCATGCCACCGGACAATGCCTCGGCCGTGATCGCTGTCGGCGTGAACGACGACTTCCTGCACTGGGATTTCGACCACATCGAACCAGTTGCCAAGGTGGACAGCCGAATCGGCTATCCGGGCAACAGCCAGAACGTCATCGTGTGGAAATGCACCGGCCTGCGCTACCCGTGGTCCCAGGTGTGGCCGACCTGGATGCACCTGTAGGTACGCTGCGACCATGACATCTGGGCAAACCGAGATCTGGCACAACCCGCAGTGCAGCAAGAGCCGCAATGCCACCACGCACCTGGAGGAGGCGGGCGTCGAGTACAAGGTCCGGCGCTATCTCGACGATCCGCCGACCGCGGCGGAATTGCGGACGGTGCTGCAGCGGCTGGGCGCCGAGCCGTGGGATATCACCCGCACCGGTGAACAGATCGCCAAGGACCTGGGCATATCCAGCTGGGGACGTACCGCGGCCGACCGGGAGCGCTGGATCGAGGCATTGGCGGCGAATCCGAAGCTGATTCAGCGGCCGATCGTGCTCACTCCCGACGGCGGTGCGGTCGTCGCGCGCGATGCGAAGGCCCTGGAATCGCTGGACCCTTCGTAGCCGAAATAGCCGGTAGGGTCGGCATTTATGAAGGTACAACTGCGTCATAGTCCGGCCTCCGCGGTCGCGCGGTGCTTCCTGGCCGGCGGGGAGCCGATGCGGGTCGAGAGCGGCGCCATGGTCGCGCATTCGGCGGGAGTTTCGTTGCAGGCCAAGGCCGAAGGCGGCATTCTCGCCGGGCTGAAGCGTTCGGTGCTTGCGGGCGAATCATTCTTCGTCTCGACCTTCACCGCACCGCCGCAGGGCGGTTGGGTGGATGTGGCGCCCGCACTTCCCGGCGACATGCTGAACCTGCAGATCACCCCCGATCGGCCGTTCTTCATCAGCCGCGGCGGTTGGATCGCGAACTCGCACGGCGTGCAGGTGGAGGGCAAATGGGGTGGTTTCGCGAACCTGTTCGGCGGCGAGGGCGGCTTCGGTCTGCGCGCGCACGGCGAGGGTGAGGTGGTCGTCGGTGTGTTCGGCGCGATCGATGTGATCGATCTGCAGCCGGGTGAGCCGATCACCATCGATACCGGCCATGTGGTGGCCTATGACCTGGCCATGAACTTCACCATCCGCCGCGCGGTATCCGGGCGCTCGATCCAGTCGCTGAAGTCGGGCGAAGGCTTCGTCTTCGACTTCACCGGGCCAGGCCGGGTGCTGCTGCAGACCCGCAATCCGGGCGCCTTCGCCGCCTGGGCGGGCTCGGTGGCGTCTTCGGGTTAGTCACCCGTTTTCACGACCCTCTTACCTGCTGGACACCTAACTCATGCAGAATGCAAATTTCATATCGGGTCCAGCAAGGGAATGTACATGGAGCTCCTCGAAGTCGTCGCGAACCTCTTCACCCAGGTCATGGGTGCTATGAGCGGTAGCGCCGCCTGACAGAACGCAGGCTCGTCGGCCCATCAGGTCCCCGACCTGGTGGGCCGATGGCGTTTCAAGCCAGCAGCTGATCGGTGAGGATGCGGGTATCAGGGACGAAGGCCCAGGACGGGTCGGCCAGGTGCGCCCGCAGTTCGGCATCGGTCCACCACCAGCCGTCAACGATCTCCTCGGGTTGGTGCCGGATCGGCCCGTCGTAGCGCAGCTCGTAGGCGAACAGATGACAGCGCATCGGGGCGCCCTGCCAGACGCCGTCCCAGGAGGCGCTGGCCCGCAAGGGGAGCGGTGGCGCATCGTCGGGCAGGACGATGCCGAGTTCCTCGGCGAGTTCGCGGACCGCCGTCTGTGCCGGGGTTTCACCCGGATCGACGACACCCCCGGCCAGGCAGTCGTGCATACCGGCGAAGACCATCTTGGTACCGGTGCGGCGGTGCACATAGACGCGTTCGCCGTCGCCGGAGCGAACGAGTACGCCCGCACTGGCATGCCAGATGCCGTCGCGATAGACGGTGGTTCGGTCGGCCGCGCCGACTTCATGGCCCGCGGCGTCATAGACCGCGATCATCTCCGACTGAGGGTGTCCGAACACCGCTCGAGAGTAACCTGATCTCCGCACGCCACCCTGAGAGAGGACCGCCCCAGATGGTGCTTCCGCGCACACTGGCGAAATTGAATCGGCACGTGACGAACCCGATCCTCGGCCGTTTGGCCGGGAAAGTGCCCCCGATGAGCATGGTTGTCCACAAGGGACGAAAATCCGGGCGTCCCTACAGAACTCCGGTGTGGGCGTTCGAAAACGACGGTGTATACCGGATCGCGCTGACCTATGGCCGCGATGTGGACTGGGTCAAGAACATCACGGCCGCAGGCGGTTTCGAGCTCGAGGCCAAGGGCACTGTCGTGCTGCTCATCGATCCGGTGGTGGTGCACGATGCGTCGGCTGGGTGGGCGCCACTCGGTGTTCGGCAGGCGCTGAAGGTGATGTCGGCGACGGACTACTTGCAGGCGCGTCCGGCTTAGCAGTCTTCTTCTTGACGCTGAAACCCCTTGTCCGCGTGGACAAGGGGTTATTCAGGTGCTCGTGCGGGTCGAGCACCGCCCAGCTCCTGAACATAGCGAGACCTCGGCCCAGCTGGTCTTTCGCACCACCGGAGATCGAGGGGAGAAAGCGCCCCGCGTGCGTGCCCGAGACGGTCAGTCGCCAGTACTCGGTTCGGCGCCCTGCACCGCCAGGGGATCGGTTGCGTCGTTCTTCGGCGGCGATCGGCGCATGGAATTGTCCGGCGCGCCGGCGCGGTCCGACGGCAAGGCGGGTAGCCGTCTCCGGTGATTGCGGTCGGTGTCGCGCTCTGTGCGCCTACAGCGATATTCCTCTGTCGATGTTCTTCGGCGATACGCTGGCATTGGCGAAAGGTGAGTGCATGTTGCCTGGTGTCCGGAGAGATGCTGGTCGGATCACACCCGGCCGATGACAGATGATCCGCTGCAGACGCGCCGTGAGGCGATGACGCCTGCCACGGCGGAGTTGGCTGCGGTTGGTTTCGAGGACGCCGTGGAAATCGGACACGGCGGTTTCGGGGTGGTGTATCGCTGCACGCAGCCGAGGTTGGATCGGACGGTTGCGGTGAAGATTCTGACCGCGGAACTGGACGAAGACAATCAGGCGCGGTTTGTTCGGGAGCAGCACGCGATGGGCCGGTTGACCGGGCATCCCAACATCGTCACCGCGCTGGAGGCCGGTACCACCGAGAGCGGGCGGCCCTACCTGGTGATGCCGTATCACCGGCTGGGTTCCCTGGATGGCTGGATCCGCGAGATTGGTCCCCTTCCTTTGGAGCGGGTGGCGCAGATCGGGGTGAAGATCGCTGGTGCGCTTGCCAGCGCGCATCGTCTCGGTATCGTGCATCGGGACGTGAAGCCGGGAAACATTCTGCTCACCGAGTACGGTGAACCAGCGTTGACCGATTTCGGTATCGCCCATATCACCGGTGGGTTCCAGACGACTGCGAGTGTTGTGACCGGATCGCCCGCGTTCACCGCACCGGAGGTGCTCGAGGGTGGCGATCCGACCCCGGCCGCGGATGTCTATGGACTCGGCGCCACCCTGTTCTGCGCATTGACCGGGCATGCCGCGTTCGAGCGTCGTAGCGGTGAGAAGATGGTCGCGCAGTTTGTCCGGATCACCACCCAGCCGGTGCCCGACCTGCGGGAGGACGGCATCCCCGAGGACGTGTCGGCGGTGGTGGAGACAGCGATGAGCCGCGACCGCAAGCAGCGGCCGGCGGCAGCGGCGCTGGGGGAGACATTTCGGCAACTGCAGCAGCGCCACGGGTTCGCGGTGGGCGAGATGGCGGTGGGGGGCGAACCGAATCTCGCCGATTCCGACCAGAAGCCACCGGTGCGGGCAGCGCGCAAGCCGACGGCGGCTAGCCGGGACCACAGTGGCAATCTGCCGCTCGAGTTGACCAGCTTCATCAATCGGCGCACCGAGGTATCGGAGCTGAAGAATCTGCTGTCGAGCGCACGGCTGGTGACGTTGACCGGGACCGGGGGTGTCGGCAAGACGCGACTGGCGCTGCGGGCCGCATCCAGTGCGCGACGTGGTTTCGCCGACGGTGTGTGGTCGATCGAGTTGGCCGAAGTGTCCGACCCCGCGCTGCTGGTCGATGTGGTGGCGGCCACCCTCGGTGTGCGCAACGAGTCGGCCAGTCCGTTGCTCGAGGTTCTGATCGGCTTCCTCAGCTTGCGAGAAACACTGCTCGTGGTGGACAACTGCGAGCAGATCGTGGATGCGGTGGCCAAGCTGACCGAGACGTTGCTGCAGACTTGTCCGGAGCTGCGGATTCTCGCCACCAGCCGCGAACCACTGAACATCGCCGGGGAAGCAGTGCTGCGGGTGGCACCACTGTCGGTCCCGGACCCGGACCGGGAGCCGACCCTGGCCGGGCTGCCCGGTTTCGATGCGGTGACCTTGTTCGCCGACCGCGCCGCGGCAGCAGTTCCGGGCTTCGAACTCGATGAGGACAACAAGGCCGCCGTCACCGGGATCTGCACCCATCTGGACGGGTTACCGCTGGCCATCGAGCTTGCCGCGGCCCGAATGCGCACGATGTCACCGCAGCAGATCCTGGCCCGGCTTACCGATCGGTACGCGCTGCTCACCCGCGGCAGTCGCACAGCCCCGACACGGCAACAGACGCTGCGATGGAGTATCGACTGGAGCTACGGGTTGTGCAGCGGGACCGAACAGCGGCTGTGGGCCCGGATGTCGGTGTTCGCCGGCAGCTTCGAACTCGACGCCATCGAGCAGATATGCGGCACAGACCTGGCAGCGGATACGCCGCTGGATGTGCTTTCGTCCCTGGTGGACAAGTCCATCCTGATCCGGGAGGAATCCGATACTGTCGTGCGTTTCCGGATGCTCGAGACAGTTCGCGGCTACGGCCGGGAAAAACTACGAGAGTCCGGCGAAGATACCGAGCTGCGCCGACGCCACCGCGACTGGTATCGGCAGTTGGCGTTGGACGCGGAAGCCGGGTGGATCAGCGACCGCCAGCTCGACTGGATCATCCGCCTCGAACACGAACTACCCAACCTGCGCGAAGCGCTCGAATCCTGCCTGTCCGAGGACACCCAGGAAGCAGCTGAAGCAGGGCTGCGCATCACAGCCGCACTCTACGATTTCTGGAGCTTATCCGGTCTGTATGGGGAAGGCCGATCCTGGATCGACCGCGTTCTCGCCCACCCCGGCGCGCAACCGGTACTCGACCGCATCAAGGCGTTCTGCGTCGGCTGCCAACTGGCCGCGCCGCAGGGGGATGTCCAGTCCGCGGCCGCCCTTCTGGAGCAGGCACGAGTGCTCGCCGAACAGGCCCCCGCCCCCGCGATCCAGGCGCAGATCGCCTACGCGACCGCCCTTCTCGCACTCGCTGGCGGCGAAACGGCCAACGTATCGTCCTCCCTCGAACATGACATCGAGACACTCAGCTGGGACAGGACGGGCGCTCTGTACATCGGTACCCTGACCATCCTCGGCTGGGCATATGAGCTACGCGGCGACATGACTCGAGCAACCGAGCATTACCGCCGGGTATTTTCCATCACCGAAGCGCAGGGCGAACTGCTCTATCGTTCGGCTGCGCTACGCGGCTTGGGCGTGGCCGCATGGCAGCAAGGCGAGCGGGACAAAGCCCAACAGCTGCTCCAGGAAGCGCTGCGAGTCAACCGGCGGCCGAATAGCCCGGTGCTCAACGCGTTCAGTCTCGAGGCCCTGGCCTGGACTGTCGCCGACCAGGGCGACGCCGATCGCGCGGCCGTGCTGCTGGGAACCGCGCAAGGAATCTGGCTCGTAGGAAGCAGTGTTGGAGCTGTCTTCCCGGACATAGCGCGCTTTCACGAAAACTGTGAGCAGACAGCGCATCGCACCCTCGGCACCCGCGCATTCGATGCGGCCTTCCGCCACGGTCAGGCGATGGGTATCGGCGCCGCTGTGGCGTACGCGCTCGGCGAACAGCCCGCCGGTACCGCGCGCGCATCCACGAAATTGACCAAGCGTGAGCGGCAGATCGCCGACCTCATCGCCCAGGGACTCAGCAACAAGCGGATCGCCGCCAAACTCGTGATCTCGCAACGCACCGCCGAAGGCCACGTCGAACACATCCTCACCAAACTCGGCTTCACCTCACGCTCACAAATCGCGGCCTGGATCGCGGAGGAAACCAAACAAGCGAGTCCGTGACCCCTGCCCGACATCCGGCTTCTGCGCCGGTGATATCGCGGCGCGCTGTCGGCGAACCTGGTGCAATAGCCAGTGCGCTGTAACCGATGGTGTGTACCTCTCGGTTACAGCGCAAGCGTTTCGGTCCCGCCGTGTGATCGCCTAGCCGGGAAACCGGGTTCGCGCCTGGCCCTGCACAACCGGAACGGGCCATGCCATGCTGGTCGAGCCGCTGGTCCGGTCGCGAAAGAAGAAGCGGCACGTGACGAACCCGATCCTCGGCCGTTTACGACTGGGAATCAATACCCCTGTGGTGCTGGACATTCCGGGGCGCTCATCCGACTGGGAGGCCGGCGCGGGAATCGAGGAGATCGCACGTATCGCCGCGACCGCGGACCGGCTCGGGTACCACCACCTGACGTGTAGGCATTGACCCGGTCGCCCTGCTACTCCGCAGAGCAGTGACACTGTGGCTCACGCAGGTCGATGCCCGCTGGTGCGTCTACACCATCGGTTACCGGTTGCCGGCCCGTGCGTGCCGGTGGGGGCGACGGCTATCAGATCGGTCGAGTGTCGATCTCATCGGTGATTGGTGTCAGGGTGACCAGAGGTATTGTTCGGATGGTCATTTCCTGATAGGCGGCGTAGCCGGGGTGGGCTGCGATGACGTCGGGCCAGAGCTTGTCCCGGTCGGTCGATGACAGCACGCGAGCGGTCATCGGCCGTTTCGGGCCTTGCTCGAGTGAAACCTGGACTGTGGGGTTCGCGCGGAGGTTGTGCAGCCATGCCGGGTCGGTGGGATCGCCGCCGCGGGAGGCGACGATGACGATCGTGTCGCCGTCGATGATCGGTGCGGTGAGGATAACGGTGTGCGGTCGCCCGGATTTACGGCCGATGGTGGTCAGCGTGATCGTCGGCATGCCTTTGAAGGTTGTGCCGAGGATGCCGCCGCTGAGCTTTATCACGGTGCGGTGGAGGGTGTTCAAGGTCTTGAGTTGACGATCGGTCGGCATGGCGGGCGCTCTTTCTGCTGGCTGATGAGTGATCTGCTACCCAGCTTCCGGGCGCGACTAGTAATCGACTTGTAAACCGATTCGATTGTGCACGGCGGTGATCCACTCCCGGCATCCGCAGCGGCGGGCCAGGCGGTCCGCGACGGCGTAGTGCTCGGCCGCCTGGGCGGGTTTGCCGAGCAGCGCCGCGAGGTCGCCGAGCACGGTGTCGACCGGTCCTGCGGCATGTGCACCGGTGTCCGCGCCGGCGATCTGACCGGTGTAGGTGCGCAGTTGCTGGTACACCTGCGCTGCCTCGGTGTGTTGTTCGAGTCCCGTGACGGCCATGCCGCGCACGGTGAGGAACAGCGAACGGAAGAAGTCGGTACGCAGCGGGTGGCGGGCCTGCGTCGCTGCTCGTGCGCCGTCCCGGTCACCGGTCGCCAGCAGTGCCAACGCGAGCGGGTCGACGACGAGGTCGGCGCCCGAAGTTTCGAGCTGCGTGAACATTTCGGTGAACAGAGGTGCGAATTCGCCGACCCGGCCTTGCGTGAGACGGATGGTGAAGAGGGCGATCAGCAGGTTGCCGCCCGAATCGAAGACTTTGTGGCGCATGAACAATTCGTGGGCCTGCTGATAATGTCGTTCCGCCGCTTCGAGATTCCCCGTCAGGTGGGCGATCATCGCGCGGCCCATGGTGTTCGCGGCTTGGGCTTGACGCCACTGGTAGCGGTCGGCCAACAGTGTCGCGGCCGCGAGTTCGGTATTCGCGCGGTCGATGTCGCCGCGGGCTGCGGCCACTTGGAGTGCGGCGTTACGGCCGATCAGCGCGAAGGCGGGGAAATCGTTGTCCTCGCCGAGGCGGATCAACTCGGTGGCGAGCCGTTCCCGATCGGCGAGCGGAATTGATGTGTCGTACACCGAGGTCCGCGCCTGCAATGCCAGCCCGAGCAGTCCAGGATCGCTCAGTCCACGTGCCAGCGCTTCGGCTTCCTCGGCCGCCTCGCGCGCTCGTTCGTGCAGCTCTCCGCCGATCTCGCGGACGAGCGCGACGAGCAGCCGGCAGCGCGCTTGCGGTGTGAGCCCGGGTGTCCGCAGCGCCTCGTCGATAGAGGCAACCACCCGCTGGTCGACGGACCCGTACGCGCGGTTCAGCCAGGGAGTCGGCGTGTCCCATGCGGTGAGCGCCCCGACGAGCAATTCAGGCGTGTCGGCCGCCGACACTGCACGGTCGCGTGCATCGCGAGCTGGCAGGCCGGCGCCGGCCGCGAGGTGGCTCCTGCTCATACGCGAAAGCGCGGCGACCCGCTCGGCCGTCGTGTCCGCGCCGGTGATCCGTTCGAGCGCGATGACGGCGCGACCGTAGTTTTCGGCCGCGACATCGTGGACAAATCGGCGTTCGGCCTGTTCACCCGCCGCGCGAGCGTAGTCGGCGGCCCGCCGTGCCGTCGCCGCGGTGAGCGCCTCCCCGAAATGGTGCGCGAGCGCCGACAGGTCGTCCGGCGCGGCCCGCTCGACCGACTCGGCGATGCGCAGATGCCAGCGGCGTCGCCGTATACGGGACAGGTCACCGAGCAAGGTGTCGCGGACCAGCGCGTGCGTGAAGCGCGCGTAGTCGGGACCCGGTTCCTCGAGCAGTCCGGCGAGCACACCCGCGTCCACGGCATCGAGGACCTTATCCTGGTCGATTTCGGCCGCGCCGATCAGCACGTCGATGTCGAATTCGCGCCCGATCACCGCGGCGAGACGCAGGACCGACACGCTGACCTCGGGTAGCCGTGCAAAGCGCCGGCGCAGCACGTCGCGGACGCCTTCCGGTACCTCAGAAGTCGCCACGAGCGCGCCCTCACTGGCAAGTAGACGAGCACTTTCGGTGAGATAGAAGGGATTTCCGTCGGTGCGTTCGGCCAGTGCCGCGATCGTTGCCGGCTCGGGATCGTGTCCCGACACCGACCGGATAAGAACCGCCGCATCGTCGAAACCCAGGCCGCGCAGGCGTATCCGCGTTGCGGTCGCGGGGGCGAGCGAGGCGAGCGCGTCTTCTAGGGGCATTCCGATCTCGTCGGGACGGTAGGCGATCACGATCAGGATCGAGGCCGATTTCGCCACGCTGCCGAGCAGGGCTACCGTCTCGGAGTCGCCGCGGTGCAGGTCGTCGAGAAACACCGCGAGCGGTTGCTGCCGCGCCGCGTCGTCCAGGTACGCACCGACGGCGCGATGCAGCTGGAACCGCCCGACCGAGACATCGGCGCCGAATTCACGGCGTCGGTCGGTGAGCAACGGCTCCAGCGGCTCGGCGTATCGGCTGGGATCGACCGTGCCCGCGAGCTCGCGCAGGGCTTCCACCCAGGCCCACGCCGGTGGTGCGCCGTCCTCCTCGGGACAGCTGCCCGTGACCACGCGCCAGCCACCGGCCGCCAGCTCTGTCCGAAACCGCTGCAGCAAACGGGATTTGCCGCTACCGGCTTCCCCGATGACAGCCGCTACACGAGGTGCGCCGCCCGCCCGCGCCGCCCGCCGCAGCTCATCCAGTTCCCTTGTCCGGCCGACGAATTCGGAATGCAACGGGTCCAGCGCGGGTGTCGGCGACGGAAACGAGACCGGTGCGGGTAGATCGACGGGGATGCGTTGCGCCAGCAAATCGGCTTCGAGCCGCACCAGGGCCGGGCCGGGGTCGATGCCGAGTTGGTCCGCGAGCACCTCACGGGCGGCACGCAACGCGGCGAGCGCGTCCGCTTGCCGCCCCGCATGGAACCGTGCCAGCGCCGAAATACGCCACGCCTCCTCGCGCAGCGGATGCGTGCTCGTCAACGCATCGGCCTCCGCGGCAGCCGCCGTCGGGTCGCCGAGTTCGACCAGTGTCGCGGCCAGTCGCTCGCGCGCGGCCAGGCGCAGTTCCTCGAGTCGGTTCGCCTCGGGCTGCGCCCACGATTCGTCGCTGAACTCGGCGAATGCCGGGCCGTGCCATCGGCTGAGCGCCTGTTCGAGACTGCGTCGTCGTTCTGCGGGATCTGTTGGCGCGCTGCGTAGTTCGGTCTCGAACAGCCAGGCGTCCACTGCCTCCGGGGCGAGCCGCAACGCGTATCCCGGCGCCTGGCTCACCAGCACGGTGGCCGGCGAGCGGGGCAGCCGATCCGGCTCGAGGAGCTTGCGCAAGTGCGAAATGTAGGCCTGCAACGCGCCGAGTGCGCGCGGCGGCGGCTCACCACGCCACAGATCGTCGATCAGCCGGTCGATCGGCACGACCGCGCCGCGGGCAACCACCAGAAGGGCGAGCACGCCGCGCTGGCGTGGGCCGCCGAGATCGACACTGCCGCGCTCGGTCTGCGCGGCCAGCGAGCCGAGCACCTGAATCCGCACCATGACCGGCCAAGTCTATTGCAAGTGCGCTACAAGCGGATCGACAGACAGTGAGAACCATGAACACCGCGACACAGACCCCCGACCGCCCCGATACCACCGACCGTCCCGATACCGCTGACATGTTGCTCGTCCACCGCGCCTTCCGCCGCCATTTCGACGCCCTGCCCGGCCTCGTCGGCGGTGTCGCCGACGGTGACACCGCGCGCGCGGGTCGCATCGTCGAGTTCCTCACCGAACTCGATACCGGCCTGCATCACCACCACTGCGCTGAGGACGAGCTGATGTGGCCACTGCTGCTCGAGCGGGCGAAGACCGATGGCGCACTGATCCTGCGGATGGAGGAACAGCATGAGCGGATCGCCGAACTGATCGACCGCGCGGACCGGCAGGCCGAGGAATTCGCCGCATCGGCGCATCCCGAGGTGCGCGGGCATCTCGCCGCCACGCTGTCGGCGCTGGCCGCCGCTCTCGACGAACATATGGCTGAGGAGGAGGCGCGCATCCTGCCGCTCGCCGGACGCGTCATGACCGCCCGCGAATGGCAGGCGCTCGGCGAACGAGGACGCGCCGCCGTACCCAAGGACCGGCGGTTGATCTTCCTCGGCTTCATCTTGCAAGCTGTACCGCACCCCGAACGCCGAAAGTTCCTAGCCGACATGCCGTTCGCCGCCAGACTCGCCTGGCGCCTGCTCGGCAGCCGCACCTTCGCCAAGGAGTACCGCTCGATCTATGGGACAGATCCCGAGTAGATCTTCGCGCAGACCGGGCGCCCGCGGCGCGGGTGTGCATCCTGTGATCATCGAAGTATCGGTTCGGTTCCAGAAGTTGATGTTTGGTTACGCAACGAGGTGCAAACAGGACCTTCCAACTTGGCTGGTATACGGCAGCAATGCGATGGAATCCGGGTCGATCCGCCGTACCTCATGCCGAACCTGATGTCGGTATCACTGACCGGTTCTCGACGCTGAAACCCCTTGTCCGCGTGGACAAGGGGCTATTCAGGCGCGCTCGCGCGGGTCGAGCACCGCCCAGCTCCTGAACATAGCCGTATTGATATTACTTTGTGTACATTTGAGCGTACCGAAGCTTGCATTCCTTGGGATAGTCGCACAGCCGAAGTTTCGCATCTCGTGCCATGGAACCATTCTCCAGGTCGTACATCGGAACGTATGCTCGCTCGTACGAGCCTGTCAGTGTGACGAATCGAAATGGCTTTCCCTGGTCGTCTACGGCCAGTGATCGACCGTCCCCGAATCCGATGTCCACAACAAATTCGCAATCGCAATCGTGCGCCCGGATCTCTATCTTGAAGGCCAGCGTCTCATTCAGCGCAAGCGTAACTGCATGTGTTTTCATGTAGTCGCTGTCAGTAAATTGTCCGAATCCGTCCAAAGCCTTCGCCTCGACAACATCTCCAGAGTTCAGATCGAATCCCATTGTCAATGCTTCGGTAACTCCTTGTGAATAGAATGGGACAATCGTTCCTGCGGGAGGTCGCCGCCTTTCGACTATCCTGGCGGCAATGCTAGAGATTTGGACCGGCGTGAAATTTTGTCCAGTGAGCTTGAAGTATATCGAGCCTTCACCGAACCCTTCCAGAGAGTTCATCGGATTGCGTGGATCAATCACACTCTGCCCGAGCGCGACCCCATCGGGGACGAGACGCTGCATGGTCGCCTTGTCCGGTCTGACTCCATCCAATTCGATAATTCTTGACGATGCCAATGATCCCGGGACGCCTGGCGGGCCGCTCACGCCCTCGGCGCGTGCCGGTGGTGTCGCATTGTCTCTCCCTTCGCGGTCTGCCTCGATTGCGCGCTGTTCGGATACCGCTCGATCCGGTTGCAGTAGATAAATTGTGACAGATGCCGAGACCGATACGACAATCAGGATGGCGACGCCGATCGCAACCAGCCATCTTCGACGTTCGGACCAGAAGTTGTTCTGTATATTTCCTTCACCGACTTGAATCGGGATCTGGTTTTTCACGCGAACCTCGAATCCATCACAATAAGAATTGCATCGTCAATGATTTCTAGTGCCGCGTCCATATAGCTCCTGCCGTATCGAGCCTTGGTGCGGAGGGTTCCGTCGAACGCAGCCGACCGGTGGTCGCCCGCACCGTATTCGATCGCCGTATCCTCGAGCTCGGCGAGCAGTCGGAGCGGGTGGCGCAGCAATCTATCTGGCGGAGGCACCAGTAGCGGGGGCCGACACGTGGCGATTTCTTGGTCTAGGTGCTAGCGCGCGTCAACGAGCCGGGCGTGCGATCAGTTGAAACTGTTGTGTTGAGTGTTGTTGTTCCCCAACTGCACCCCTTTTGCGTGCCGCAGGTCGATAAGTTTACGGGCCCGGTCGGTTTCCGAGGTCGGTAGTGCTTCCAGGAGTTGGGCTGCTAAAGACTGCAACTCGCTGTCATCTCCGCCCCTCGCGCGGAGCACTGCGGCTTCTAGTGCTGCAACGTTACTGCCAGGCGATGTTTCGTTGGCTTCGAGAGCGGCCCTCACTTGTGGGCCGTCGTCACCGCGGCTTATGCGACGCCGAATCGCCTGATAGACCTCGCGCACTGTTGCCGACGCCGCATCCTGGCCACCAGCCGCCGCACCAGCGATCAACGCGGTCACGATCACCGTGAACGGATCCACATCGCCCCCTTCGTGGTCTGCTTCTCCAAGTCCCTTGTGCAGCAATACTACGCAAAGCCTCGAATCACCACAGCTTGTTCGCCTTGCCTGGCCCGTGGGTCGGTGACGTTGTCCTCCCGGGTGACGGCTCAGCCGAAAATTGATGGCACGCATCGGCATTCACCTTAATGAAGCACCTCCTCGGTTCAGAGGAGCGGCAGTGAGATCTATTCGGTTGTGGGCGAGCGGCTTTCACTTGCTCAGGAGCGCGGCAGCGTCATTCGAGCCGGTGTTCATGGTGTCCGTATTCCGGCGTCGCGGCCTTGTCGTCGGCCGAGCGTGACGAGTCGCGACGCGATCAGGAATCGGATGCGGCATCCGTCCGCTGCCTTCCGGAGCGATGTCTTGCCGCGATCGACATGTGCCAACCACAAGAAATGGCTCGACGCCGAAGCCGACTTGCCGCCCATCGATGCTGATCGAGCGTAACCATCAAGACCACTTCGGTAGCCACCACCGTCTCCCGGTAAGCGACAGCCGAATCACATATTTGCGATTTCACCGGTTTCGGCGCCGGTGTTCCTGTTGCGCCCGATCGCAGCTGGCCGTTGGGTGGGCATTCGTCGAGCTCATCGATTCGTGTCGAGTGCGAGACATGAAAGCCGGTGTTCAGTAGCATTAAATAGGTACGGTGCAGCGGGTTTCCCTATACTGCGGCCGCAGCAGGTTCCCGCGTCAGTAGCGGCGCGGGGATGTTGTGAGCATGTTGTCTTTTCGACCGAACGAAGGGGCTAATAATGTTCGAAGCGGCAGCCGCCCGGGCCCGGGTCGACTTTGGGGCGACATCCCGAACCGAGGTGGGGCACGGGAATAGGCTGATTCGACTACGCAAATCTAATTCGAATACGGACATAACGTACGTAGTTTGACGCTTTCGGCTGAATGCGCACGGCCAGGAGTTTCCGGACCGTGCCGCGGCAGATCGTCGTGCCGCCGTCACGACAATTTTGTTGCACAGTCGTTCGACAGGGTCGGGGGACAGGGGGCTAAATACGTTCGGTGGGCGCCGACGCCTGAAGGCCGTATCCATCGGGGAACGGCCGGGTCCTTGTGTTGTGGTTCGCAATGTAGGTGAGGTGTGCATATGTAAGTGCATCCGCAAATGCACTTCGGGAAATGCCGGGCGCGTGGGGGACTTTGTTGTTCTCGTGTCCCGGAATTCGAGGAGAGGTTAGACGATGAGTCCGAATTCAGCCACGCCTGCCGCCCACGATCCGGATCTGATTCCGCTTACGAGGGCACAGTACGGAATGTGGCTCGCTAACAATCTACCGGGCGGCCCGAACGTCAATATCGCGCACTACGTCGAGATCCAGGGACCGATCGACTACTCCGCGTTCACCAAGGCGGTCAACGACGCCGGGCACGAGACCGAGTCGCTCGTGGTCCGGGTGGTCGAATTCGGCGGTCATCCCTATCAATTCGTCGATCGCAGCATCGTCTACGACGAACCGTTGCTGGATCTCAGCGCCGAAGACGACCCGTACGCGGCGGCGATGGAATGGATGCGCCGGGACTACAACACGAAGGCCGTCGATCTGGCCCGGGAGCGACTCGTCGCGACGCGGCTGATCCGGCTCGGCGACGACCGGTATCTGTGGTATGCGCGCGCCCATCACCTGGTGATCGATGGTTATGGCGCGTTCAACGTCTTGAACCGGATCGCCGAACACTACAATGCGTTGCTCGAGGGCAGGCCACCCACGCGGCTGGTGGCGGCCCGGCTGGCCGACATCATCAAGGCGGAGCAGGAGTATCGCGCCGCCCCACGATTCGGTAACGACAAGGCGTACTGGCTCGACAAGGTCGCCGATCTGCCGCCGGCGCCGAGTCTGTCCGGTCGCACCGCCAAATGGAGCGAGGACGATCGCTTCACCGGCCAGCGGCTGCCGTCGGGGCTGACTGTCGCGCTCGACCGTTTCGCCGCGGATCTGCAAGCCTCGACCGCACAGGTGCTGGGCGCCGCCTTCGCCGCTTTCCTCGCCCGTATGACCGACACCGACGACGTCGTCTTGTCGCTGCCGGTGACCGGGCGGGTGACGATGCGCCTGCGCAACGCCACCGCGATGTTGGCGAACATGGTGCCGATCCGATTCGCCGTGGACGCGACGACCACCGTGGAAGGGCTGATGCGCGCGGCGGCGTTCGAGCTGGTCCTGGCCATGCGTCATCAGCTCTACCGGTTCGAGGATCTGCGCCGCGATTCCGACGCGTTGGACCCGGCCGCGGCCTCGTTCGGCCCGATCGTCAACATTCTGTTCTTCGATTCCGAGATCCGCCTCGGTGCGGCGGTGGGCCGCTACCGCGCCCTGACGTCCGGGGCACTGGACGATCTGCAGCTGAATCTGTACCGCTCCGGGGTCGACGCGCCGCTGCTCATCGAATTGCACGGCAACGCCAATCTGTACAGCCAGGACGAACTCGACGTGCACACCAGTCGATTCGTCGACTTCCTGGAGCGCTTGATGGCCGCGCCGATAGACACCCGTGTGCTCGACATCCCGCTCGCCGCCCCGGAGGAGGAGCGGCGCATCCTCGGTGAACTCGCCGGCCGCGACGGCGTTGCGACGGCCGCGACGCTCGTCGATCTGCTGACCCGGCAGGCCATGGTCAGCCCGTCCGCGGTCGCCGTCACCGCGGGCACGACTGCCCTCACCTACCTCGAGCTGGACGAGCGTTCGAACCGGTTCGCCCGCACGCTCATCGCCCGCGGCGCGGGGCCGGAATCGCTGGTGGCCATCGCGATGCCGCGCGATGCCGATCTGATCGTCGTGGCGCTGGCGGTGCTGAAGTCGGGCGCCGGATACCTGCCACTGGATCCGGCGCACCCGGTCGATCGACTGGACTACGTGCTGCGCGATGCCGATCCGGTCGCGGTCGTGACAAAACGAAGTCTGCGCGATCGGGTGCCCGCAGAGCCGGGCCGAGTGGTGCTGTTCGACGACGACCGGGAGGTCGAGTCCGCGCATCCGATCACCGACGCCGATCGCGTGCGCCCGCTGCGCCCCGACAACATCGCCTACGTTATCTACACCTCCGGATCGACGGGGCGGCCGAAGGGCGTGCCGATCACCCATCGCGCGGTGGCGACCTACCTGACGAACGCCTGTGCCGACATCGGAATCCGTGCCGACGACGTGTGGACGCTGTTCCATTCGTTCGCGTTCGACTATTCGGTGTGGGAGATTTTCGGCGCGCTGGTCACCGGCGGTCGCGTGGTCGTGGTGGACAGCGCAACCACGCGTTCGCCGGACGAGATGGTGCGACTGGTGGCGCGCGAGCGGGTGAGCGTCTTCAGCCAAACCCCCTCGGCCTTCGATCAATTCGTGACCGCACGAGGGCGCTATGCGGATGCGGATGCGGACGAGCCCGACGGTGAGCTTGCGCTGCGGCTGGTCGTTCTCTCGGGCGAAGCGCTCGACCCGGCCGGTTTGGCGGCCTGGTACCGGCACAATCCGAATCTGCCCGTGCTGGCCAACAGCTACGGCATCACCGAAACCACGGTCTTCGTCACCTATCTAGAGCTGCCACCGGACATCGCCGTGCCGGGTGCGCCGAGCACAATCGGACGGCCGCTGCCGGGCTTGCGCGTCCACATCCTGGACGCGCACTTGCGCCCGGTGCCGCTGGGCGCCTGGGGCCAGATCTACGTCGCGGGCGACCAACTGGCCCGCGGCTATCTCGACCGCCCCGGATTGACTGCGGGACGCTTCGTCGCCGATCCGTTCGGCCCGCCGGGCGAGCGTCTGTATCGCAGCGGCGACGTTGCTCGCCGAAACACCAAGGGCGAGTTGGAATATCGTGGTCGCGCCGACCAGCAGGTGCAGCTGCGCGGGTTTCGGATCGAGCTGGACGAGATCCGCAGCGCGCTGCTGAGCCACAGCGCGGTCGCGGCGGCGGTGGTGATCGTGCACCTGCCGGGGACGGAAGCGGCCCGGCTGGTCGCGT
Organism: Nocardia sp. NPDC050408; assembly: GCF_044458905.1. Classification (NCBI taxonomy): domain Bacteria; kingdom Bacillati; phylum Actinomycetota; class Actinomycetes; order Mycobacteriales; family Nocardiaceae; genus Nocardia; species Nocardia sp. NPDC050408. Next base: position 152,889 of record NZ_JBITIL010000012.1, read on the forward strand.
ATGTCGTGCCCGCCGACAACGTGGTCTACGAACCCGAGGCACTGCGCGCGCACGTCGGGTCGCTGCTCCCGGAGTACATGATCCCAGCACACATCGTCGCTATGCCGGCATTGCCATTGACCGTCAACGGCAAAATTGATTATCGGGCGCTGCCCGAGCCTGCCATCGATTCGGGCGCGGCGTATGTCGCGCCCAGCACCGTCGTCGAGGAGACCATCGCCGACGTCTTCGCCGAGGTTCTGGGTACCCCGCGGATCGGTGTGCTGGACGACTTCTTCGAACTGGGCGGCAATTCGCTCACCGCGACCAGCGCCGCTGTGCGGATCGCCGAGCTGACCCGCTGCGAGGTGTCGGTGCGCGACCTGTTCGGCGAGCCGACCGTCGCCCGACTCGCCGCCCATATCGACGCCAGGCAGCACTACAGCCGCCCCACCCTGCGGGCACAGCCGCGCGTCGAACCCATCCCGCTGGCGCCGGCACAGAACCGGATCTGGCTGATCAATCAGGTGGATCCGACCTCGGCGGCCTACAACATTCCGCTGGTGCTGCAGCTGACCGGACACCTCGACGCCACGGCGCTGCGTTCGGCGCTGACCGACCTGCTCCAACGACACGAATCCCTGCGCACCGTGTACCCGGCCGTGAATGGTCAAGGGACGCAGGTGGTTCTGCCCGCCGAGCTGGTGGCCGCCGATCTCGATCCGACCCCGCACCCCACCGATCCCGACGAGCTCGAGCACCGAATCCGGGAGTTGGCCTCGACCGGCACCGATGTGCGCCGACGTCCGCCGATCCGGGTCGCGCTGCTCGCATCCGCCGACCCTCGACGACACACCTTGGTCGTCGTCCTGCATCACATCTGCTGCGACGGATCGTCGCTGCCACCACTCGCAGCCGATTTCGCGGCCGCCTACCGAGCACGGTCGCAGGGGCATGCGCCGGACTGGCAACCGCTGAGCGTGCAGTACGCCGACTACGGCATCTGGCATCGCAACGTGCTCGGCGACGAAAACGATCCGGATTCGCTCGCTGCACGCCAATTACAGTATTGGACAACGCAATTGGCGGGAATGGCGCGGCTGCTCGAACTGCCTGCCGACCGCCGGCGCCCGGCTCGCCGGTCCATGCTTGCCGACGTCGTCGACACCGTGATCCCGCCCGCGACGCGCGCCGGGATCGACCGGGTGGCACGCGCGACGAACGTCACCAGCTTCATGGTCGTGCACGCCGCGGTGGCCGTCCTGCTCACCCGGCTGTCGGGCACGGCGGACATCACGATCGGGACGCCGGTCGCAGGCCGCGGCGAGCGCGCGCTGGAACCGCTGATCGGCATGTTCGTCAACACGGTTCCGCTGCGCACCCAGGTGCGCGGCGACGAATCGTTCGCCGAGTTTCTGACCCGGGTCAAAGACATCGATGTGGATGCCTTCGCCCACAGCGATCTGCCCTATGAACGCGTCGTAGAGGTGGTCGATGCGATGCCGTCGGCGGCGCACGACCCGCTGTGCCCGGTGTACCTCGCCTTCGAGAACATGGACCGTCCGAGCCTGGAGCTGTCCGAGCTCACCGTCGAGGTCCTGGAACCGGGACCACAACCGGCGAAGGTCGATCTCATCTTCACCGTCACCGAGAACACCAGCGCAGCAGGCGATCTCGGCCTGCGGATCAACTACGCCACGGACCTGTTCGATCGCACTACGGTCGAGGAGTTCGCCGGGCGGCTGAATCGGATCCTCGCGTCGGTCGTGTCGAATCCGCGGCAGCGTGTCGGTGCGGTCGATGTGCTGGCAGCGAGTGAGCGAGCCGCGCTGGTGCCCGCGTCGGGTGGCGCTGCCGAGCCGCCGCGGGTGCTGGCGGAATTGCTGACGGTCGAGAATCCGGAGGCCGTGGCGATCGTGTCCGCGGAACGCATGGTGTCGTATGGGGAGTTGGATGTCCGGTCGAATCAGCTCGCTCGGTTGTTGATCGAGTGGGAAATAGGTCCCGACGACCAGGTCGCGCTGGTGCTGGGGCGGTCCGTGGAACTAGTGGTCGCGATGTGGGCGACGGTGAAGGCCGGTGCGGCATTCGTCCCGGTGGATCCGCGCAATCCCACCGAGCGGGTCGCGCTCATGGTCGCGCAGGCCGCGGTGGTGCTGACGGCTGCAGCCACCCAAGACCTGCTGCCACCCTCGGTACCGCGGTTGCTGCTGGACGATCCGGGCAGCGAGATGTGCATTGCCTCGCGATCCCCGGCCGCGGTGACGGATACCGATCGGATCCGGCCCTGCCGGGTCACGAACTCGGCGTACGTCGTGTACACGTCGGGGTCGACGGGCGAGCCGAAGGGCGTCACTGTGACGCACGCGGGCTTGGCGAATTTCGCCGCCGAACAACGAGAACGCTATCGGATCGACAGTTCCGCACGGGTGTTGCAGGTGGCGGCTCCGGGGTTCGATGCACTGGTCCTGGAGCTGCTCATGGCACATCCGAACGGTGCCGCGCTGGTGCTGTCGCCGCCGGATGTCTTCGCCGGCGACCGGCTGGCGGAATTGATTCGTACGCAACGGATCTCGCATGCATTCATCACACCCAGCGTGCTCGCGACCATGTCTCCCGACGGTGCGGACGCCCTGCAGGATCTGGTGGCCGGTGGCGAGGTGGTGTCGGCGGAAACGACAGCGATGTGGAGTCGGGGCCGTCGGTTGTTCAATGGATACGGGCCGACCGAGACCACGATCATGGTCGCGATCAGCGACCCGCTGCGCGCCGATGCCCGCGTCACGATCGGTGGCCCGATTCGCGGTGTCGAGGCCCTGGTATTGGACGAGAATCTGCAGCCGGTGCCGGCCGGGGTGACGGGACAGCTGTACATCTGTGGCATTCACCTCGCCCGCGGTTACCTCGATCGGCCGGCGGATACCGCGTCGGCGTTCGTGGCCGATCCGTTCGGTACGCCGGGTGCCCGCATGTACCGCACCGGCGACCTCGCTCGCTGGACGCCCGAGCACACCCTGGAATACGTCGGGCGCACCGACTTCCAGGTGAAGATCCGCGGCCAGCGCATCGAACTCGGCGAAATCGAAGCCATTCTCGCGGGGCATTCCACCGTGGCGGCGGCGGTGGCGGTCAGTGTGGCGACGGAGAGCGGACCGAGACTTGCTGCCTACGTCACGCCGGCGATCGATGCCATCGACGCCGCGGAACTGCGGGCTCACGCCGCGCAACACCTGCCGTCGCATATGGTTCCGGACGCGGTGACGGTGCTCGACGCGCTGCCGCTGACCTCGGTGGGCAAGGCCGACCGCGCGGCATTGCCCGCGCCGGTATTCGCCGCCGAGACCGAATTCGTCGCGCCTCGCGACGCGGCCGAGCAGATCGTCGCGGATGTGTGCGCCGCTGTGCTGGGCGTCGATCGCGTCGGCGTGCTCGACAACTTCTTCGACCTCGGCGGCAACTCGCTGTCGGCGACGCGGCTGGCGGCGCGGCTGAGCGCGGTATTCGCCGTCGATGTCGCACTGCACACCGTCTTCGATGCGCCGACTCTCGCGGCCTTCGCGCAGACTCTGAAGGCAATCGAGGGACCTGGTCGGGAACCGCTGGTTCCGCAGGAGCGGCCGGCTCAGATTCCGCTCTCGCCCGCCCAGACCCGGATGTGGTTCCTCAATCAGTTCGACACGAGCTCGGCGCTGTACAACATCGCGCTGGTCGTGGGCATGTCGGGACCACTCGACGTGGCCGCGCTGCGCGCGACGATCACCGATGTGCTCGACCGCCACGAAGCGCTGCGCACCGTCTATCCGGACAGCGACAGTGGACCACACCAGCTGATCGTGCCGGTGCGGTCGGCCCTGCCCTCGCTGGAGCCGATCGAGGTGACGGCGGACGAGGTCGAGGCGCACATCGCTGCGGCGGCCGCGGCCGGATTCGACGTCACCCGTGCGGTGCCGTTGCGAATCACGTTGCTGCGCAGCGGCTGCGAGCAGCACACCCTGGTGCTCATCGTCCATCACATCGGCTTCGACGGGTCCTCGCTCGCACCGCTGGCCGCGGACCTGGTGACCGCCTACAACGCCCGCGTGCGGCAGCAGGCGCCGCGGTGGCCTTCGTTACCTGTGCAGTACGTCGATTACGCGCTGTGGCAACGGAAATGGCTTGGTGCCGAGAACGCGCCGAGCTCTCCGGCCGCCACCCAGATCGAGTATTGGCGGACGGCGCTGGCCGATCTGCCCGAAGTGCTCGACCTGCCCACCGATCGTCCGCGCCCGGCCCGGCAATCGTTCCGCGGTGCGACGGTGTCGGCGGTGCTGCCCGCCGACCTCGGTCGCGACATCGTCGCGCTGGCCCGCCGTCACGACGTGACGGTCTTCATGGTGCTGCACGCCGCGTATGCCGCACTGCTGGCCCGGCTTTCCGGAACAGGCGACATCGCGGTCGGCACACCGATCGCCGGTCGCGGCGAACCGGGACTCGAGCGCCTGATCGGCATGCTCGTCAACACCCTGGTGCTGCGCACTCGCATCGAACCCGGCGCGTCCTTCCTGCAGATCCTGGAGCAGGTGCGGGCGACCGATCTGGCCGCCTTCGACCACGCCGACATTCCGTTCGAGCGGATTGTCGAGGTGCTCAATCCGCCCCGCACGACGGCACATGCGCCGTTGACACAGGTCGGATTCTCGTTCCACAACATCGAGATTCCCACCGTGGAATTCGAGGGCCTGACGGTGTCGGCGCGGGCCGCCGATCCGAGCGTGGCCAAATACGATCTGCATCTCAACCTCGTCGACACCGCGGCGCGCGACCGTGAACCGGGCGCGATGGCCGTGGAATTCGGTTACGCGACAGACCTTTTCGATGAGGTAACGATCACCTCGATGCTCGAACGATTCGTGCTGCTGCTGCGGGCGATGGTCGCCGATCCCGCGCAGGCGGTCGGCGACGTCGAGCTGCTGACCGCGCAGGAAGCACGCGAGCTGGCCGCGCGCGCGGCCGGGGGCACGACCCCACTGCCGTCGACGACAGTCGTGGACCTGTTCGCCGCCCAGGCCGCGGCGACGCCGGACAGCACCGCCGTGCTCGACGCCGAAGACGGCGCGCGGCTGAGCTACCGCGAATTCGCGGCGCGGGTGAACCGGCTGGCCCGCGCTTTGATCGGACGCGGTGTGGGTCCGGAAACGGTTGTGGCCGTGGCAATGCGGCGCTCGGTCGACCTGCTGACCACACTGTATGCGATCCACGCGGCCGGCGCGGCCTATCTGCCCCTGGACCAGGACCATCCACGCGATCGCGTGCGCGCCATTGTGACCACCGCGCGGCCGAGGGCGGTACTCACCCGTCCCGGCGACGACGCGAATCTGTCCGACCACGTTCCGGCGTGGATGCTCGCGGATCTCGACGCCGAGCACGAGGATCCCTCGCCGGTGACCGATGCCGATCGGCTCGGGCCGCTGCAACCGGGGAATCTGGCCTATGTCATCTATACCTCCGGCTCGACCGGGGTACCGAAGGGGGTGGCGATACCGCATGCCGCAGTGGCCAATCAGCTGCGCTGGATGCGTGAGCACTACGACCTCGACGACGGCGTCATGCTGTTGCGGACGCCGGTCACCTTCGACCTCTCGGTCTGGGAGTTGTTCTGCCCATTGATATCTGGTGCGAAGTTGGTGGTCGCTGGTCCAAACGGGAGCGGCGATCCGCAAGCGGTGGCCCGGCTGATTGCCGAACATCACGTGACGACCGCTGATTTCGTGCCGTCGCTGCTGTCGGTGTTCCGGGAGACGGCCGTCGGCCGCGAATTCCCGGATCTGCGGTCGGTACTGTGCATCGGCGAAACGCTGTCGGGCGAAACCGTCCGACGATTCCGGGATGTCAGCAATGCGCGCATCGACAACCTGTACGGGCCGACCGAGGCCGCGGTCAGCGTCACCGCGTACCACGTTGACGGGGTCGACGGCGCGGCGGTGCCGATCGGGGTTCCCGAGCCGAATGTGATTGTGCACGTGCTCGATTCGCGACTGCACCCGGTTCCGCCGGGGGTAACCGGTGAGCTCTATTTGGGCGGCGTCCAGCTGGCCCGCGGATACCACCACCGCCCGGGTCTGACGGCGGCGACGTTCGTCGCCGACCCGCTCGACGACACGCACGGAACGCGCCTCTACCGCACCGGCGACCTGGTTCACTGGGACAAGCGAGGCGCTCTGCGCTATGTCGGCCGCGCCGACGACCAGGTGAAGATTCGCGGACTGCGGATCGAACTGGGCGATATCGAGTCAGCCCTGCTCGCGCACGACCAGGTGACCGCAGCCGTCGCCCGGGTGCACCCCGGCCGTGACGAGCAACGCCTGGTTGCCTACGTGGTCACCCAGGAAGCCCTGGACGCCAAGCAGATTCGACGTTTTCTGCTGGAGCGACTGCCGGCCTATATGGTGCCGACGGCGATCGTCCGCATCGACGCCGTGCCACTGACGGCCAACGGCAAGATCGACTTCCGGTCCCTGCCCGAGCCGGAGCCGAGCGACCACGAGGCCGACTACCGGGCGCCGCGCGGGCTGGTGGAGCAGGCCGTGGCTGCGGTTTTCGCCGAGTTGCTCGGCCTACCGGCGGTCGGCGCGGACGACGACTTCTTCGACCTGGGCGGGAATTCACTGGTCGCCACGCGCGCGCTGAGCCGTATCGGGGCCGTCGTGGATGCGACCGTCCCGGTGCGAATGATCTTCGAGGCCCCCACTGTCGCCGAGTTGGCCGAACGCATCGCACAGCTGCGCGGGGTGCCCGGCCTGCCGGCTCCGACACCGAAGCCGAGACCGCATCGGCTGCCGTTGTCGACGGCGCAGGCCCGGATGTGGTTCATCAACCAGTTCGACCCGCTGTCGCCCGGTTACGTTGTGCCGCTGGCAATTCGGCTCGACGGTGTGCTCGACGTCGAGGCGCTGGTAGCGGCGGTCGGAGACGTCGTCACTCGGCACGAGAGCTTGCGGTCCATGTATCCGGCGGTCGACGGCACGCCCACGCAAGTGGTGTTGGACGCGGCCGATGTCGTGGCGGGCTGGAACCTCACCCCGCAGCGGATCGAGGAGCGCGGGCTGGCCCGCCGGCTGGCCGCGTTCTCGAACACCGGATTCGATGTATCAAAGGGCGTGCCGGTGCGGGTAGCGCTGTATCAGTTGTCGGATATGGCCTGGGTGGTCGCGGTGGCCGTGCACCACATCAGTTGCGATGGCTATTCGGTGGCACCGCTGGCCGCCGATATCGTGGCCGCGTATCGGGCGCGAACCAGTGGAAGCCCTCCGGATTGGGCGCCGCTCCCCGTCCAATTCGCCGATTACGCCCTGTGGCAGCGCGAAGTGCTCGGCTCGCCCGACGCCCCGGACTCGCCCGTGTCCCGCGATATCGCCTACTGGCGAACCCGACTCGCGGGCCTCCCCGAACTGCTCGAGCTGCCGACAGATCGGCCGCGCCCGGTCGAGCAGACCCACCACGGGGCGGTGCTGAGGGTCGATATTCCGGCCGAATTGCAAGGCCGGGTGGAGGCATTGGCCCAGCGAGCCAGGGCCACCACGTTCATGGTGGTGCACACCGCGCTCGCGGTGCTGCTGTCGCGGCTGTCCGGCAGCGACGACATCGCGATCGGCGTGCCGCACGCCGGTCGCGGCCATCGGGCGCTCGACCACCTCGTCGGGATGTTCGTCAACACCTTGGTACTGCGCACCCGCGTCACGCTCGGACAGACCTTCACCGGCCTGCTGGATACGGTGCGGCACAACGACATCGAGGCCTTCGACCATGCCACCGTGCCGTTCGAGCAGCTGGTGGAGGCGCTGAATCCGGCACGGTCGACGGCACACACGCCGTTGTTCCAGGTGATGCTCGCCTACCAGAACATGGTGCGGGCGCACGTGGAACTTCCTGGTCTCACCATCGAGACCATCGACCCGGGCGATAGTGCCGCGATCTACGACCTGCTGCTCATGATCACCGAGGAGCACGGGCCCGACAATGAGCCGACCGGCATGTCGCTGCGGCTGACCTACGCCACCGACCTGTTCGACGCCGACTCCGCGCAGCGTTTCGCCGATCGGTTCGTGCGCCTGCTCGACGGTGTCACGACCGACGCCGATGCGCCGATCGGCGATATCGATCTGATCGAGGCCGGCGAGCGGCAGCTGGTGCTCAAGCGCTGGAACGACACCGGCGACCCCGTCTCGGTGGGCCGGACCCTGGTGGACGCCTTCGGCGAACAGGTCGAGCGCACCCCGGATGCCCCGGCGATTCGGTTTCTGGACGGCCAGGCGCTGACCTACCGAGAGTTCGCGGCTGGCGTCAACCAGTTGGCCAGGTGGCTCATCTCCCGCGGTGCGGGTCCGGAAACCGTTGTGGCGGTGGCTGTTCGGCGCTCGATCGAACTCGTCACGGCGCTGTATGCGGTGGTCGAGGCGGGTGCTGCCTTCCTGCCGATCGACCCGGACCAACCGAGTGCGCGCATCGCCGGTGTGCTGGGTGCGGCACGTCCGCTGCTGGTGCTCACCACCTCAGCGGACGACGACGGTCTGCCCGCGGGATTCGACTCCGTTCGCATTGATCGAGTTGAGGTGGCCGAGCTGTCCGGCGCCCCGATCACCGACGCGGAACGGCGCTCGCCGCTGCGGCCGGAGAACGTGGCCTATGTACTGTTCACCTCCGGCTCCACCGGCGTTCCCAAAGGCGTGTCCCTGACGCACGCCGCGACCATGAGCCAACTGGCGTGGGCGCAGCAGCAGTGGCCGCACACCGCGTCCGATACGGTGCTGCATAAAACGCCGATCACCTTCGACATCGCCGTGTGGGAGTTGTTCTGGCCGTTGCAGGTCGGCGCGCACATCGTGGTGGCCGAACCCGACGGGCACCGGGACCCTGCCTACCTCGCCAGCCTGATCGCAAGCGGTGACGTCAACACCGTACACTTCGTGCCGTCGATGCTCGACGTCCTGCTCGAAGCCGTCCACGATACCGAATTACCTTCCATCCGAAGGATTTTCGTCGCAGGTGAGGCGCTGGCGCAGCACATCGTCGACGCCGCGATGCGCGTGTTCCCCGAGGCCGAGGTGGTGAACTGGTACGGCCCGGCGGAGGCGGAAGTGGTCACGGCCGCGCGCTGCCTGCCAGGTGCGCGGACCCCGGCGACGGTCCCGATCGGCGCGCCCGTGGCGGGCATGCGGGTCTACGTGCTCGACAAGCGGCTGAAATCGGTGCCGGTCGGTGTCGCCGGCGATTTGTACGTCTCGGGTGTGCAGGTGGCGCGCGGATATCATGCTCGCGCCGAACTCACCTGCGTCGCCTTCGCCGCGCACCCGTTCGGGGCGCCGGGGGAGCGGATGTATCGCACTGGTGACCTGGTGCGGTGGAGGCGCAGCGGTGAGCTGGAATTCCTGGGCCGCAGCGATTTTCAGGTGAAGGTGCGCGGTCAGCGGGTGGAGCCCGGTGATATCGAAGCGGCGGCGTGCGCGCTGCCGGAGGTCGCTCGCGCGGTTGTCGTCGCGACCTCGGAACGCATCGTCGCCTACGTGACGCTGGTGCCCGCGGCGGTGACCGACGGTCGCACGATCCGCGCGCAACTTTCGCACGTGCTGCCCTCGTATCTGGTGCCGGCTCGCGTCGAGGTGCTCGACGCCATGCCGCTCAGCTCGAACGGCAAACTCGACCGCGCGGCCTTGCCGCAGCCGACCTTCGACGACGGCGAGGAATTCGTTCCGGCTCGCACCGAACGCGAAGCGGCACTGGCCGATATCGTCGCCGCGGTCAGCGGTAGCGAGCTGGTGAGCGTGCGCGCGAACCTGTTCGAGATCGGTGTCGACTCCCTGTCGGCCGCCCGGATCGCCGCACGCGCCGAGACGGCGCTCGGTGTCGAAGTCGGCATCCGCGATGTTTTCGAGGAGCCGACGATCGCCGGATTGGCGGCACGACTGGCACAGCGGACGCGGGCGGCGCTGATCCCGCTCGCGCCGCGGCCGCGCCCGGCAACGATCCCGCTGGCGACGGCGCAACGCCGGTTGTGGTTCATCAACCAGTTCGATACCACCTCGGCGGCCTACAACATCAGTTTCGCGGTCCGGTTGACCGGCGCGCTCGACATCGAGGCGCTGCGGGCGGCGTTCGGCGACGTGATGGCGCGGCACGAGCCGTTGCGGACGGTGTATCCCGCGGTCGGCGGCGAGCCGTGTCAGGTTGTGCGGGACGTGACGACCGTGTTCGACGGCTCGGCACTGGATCCGGAGCCGGTCGCCGACGAGACCGTGCTAGGCGAGCGGATTCGGCAGACCGTCGAGACGGGCTTCGATGTCGCACACACGGTGCCCATGCGAGCGCGGCTGTATCGCACCGGCCCCGATGCGCACGTGCTGGTGCTGGTCGTCCACCACATCGCCGCCGACGGCGCGTCGATGGCGCCGTTGGCGCGCGACGTGTTCGCCGCGTACCGCGCACGGGTGAAAGACACAGCGCCACAATGGAAACCGTTGCAGGTTCAGTACGCCGACTACGCGATGTGGCAGCGGGAGGTCCTCGGCGCCGAGGACGACCCGTCGTCGATTATCGCGCGGCAGATCCCCTATTGGACCGACGCTCTCGCCGACGCCCCGGATCTGCTGGATCTGCCGACCGATCATCCTCGGCCCGCGACCATGTCGATGGTCGGCGGCAGTGTCCGCTTCTGCATCCCACGGCGGCTGCACGACGAGGTCGTGCGGCTGGCCCGTCGCGAGGGCGTCACCGTCTTCGTGGTGCTGCACGCCGCGCTGGCGATTGTGCTGGCGCGCACAGCGCACACCGACGATGTGTCGGTCGGTACGCCGGTCGCGGGGCGGGGCATTCCGGTGCTGGAGGATCTCGTCGGTATGTTCGTCAACACCGTGGTGCTGCGTACGCCGGTCCGCGACGATCGCTCGTTTCGGCAACTCGTGGCCGAGGTGCGCGGAATCGACCTCGAGGCGCTCGCGCATGCGGATCTGCCCTACGAGCGGTTGGTCGACGTCCTCGACCGGCCCCGGTCGACGGCGTATACGCCGCTGTATCAGGTGCTGTTCGGGTTGCAGAAGACTGCCGCGGCCCGGTTCCAGCTGCCTGACATCGATGTCGAACTGCTCGATCCCGGTGTCGCCCAGGCCAAGACCGACCTCATGGTGTTGCTGACCGAATGCCTCGACGGTGCTCGACCGGCCGGGATCGAGGGTGAAATCATCTATGCGACAGATCTTTTCGTAGAATCCTCCGCGACCGCGCTGGCCGAGCGGTTCCTCCGCGTCCTCGACGCGGTCGTCGCCGATCCGACCCAGCCGGTAGGTGACGTCTCGCTGATCGGTGTCGGGGAGGCCGAACGACTGCTCCCGGCGCGCGGCGGCGACGCCCCCACGCCGCGTCTGTTGCCCGATCTGCTGACCTCGGCCGTGGCAACAACTCCCGAGGCGATCGCCCTGATCGACGGCGCGCATGCCCTCAGCTACGTCGAGCTCGACGCCCGCGCCAACCGGCTTGCGGCGCAGCTGCTTTCCTGGGGTGCGGGGCCCGGGATGCGCGCCGCCCTGGTCGTGCCGCGCTCGGCCGACTATCACGTCGCCATGTGGGCGATCATGAAGACCGGGGCGACGTTCGTGCCGGTGGACCTGCGTTATCCGCCGGAGCGGATCGCCTATCTTTTGCACGATTCCGGTGCCGAGGTCGGCGTCACGGTCGCGGCCGCGCGGCCGTCCCTGCCGGACGGTGTTCGCTGGCTCGTGCTCGACGATCCGCACGCGGCCGTCGAGATCGCCGCGCGTCCCAGCCACGCCGTGTCGGACGCGAATCGCCCGCGCACCCTTCGGATTCAGGATGCGGCATATGTGATCTACACGTCGGGTTCGACCGGCACGCCGAAGGGCGTGGTGGTCACCCATGAGGGGCTTGCGGCCTTCGCGGCCGAGCAGCGTGAGCGTTACCGGGTCGAGGCCACCTCGCGCGTGCTGCAAGCCGCGGCACCCGCGTTCGACGCGGTGCTGCTCGAAGCCTTGATGGCGCATGCGGCCGGCGCGGCCTTGGTGGTGTCGCCGCCGGAGGCGCTCGCCGGCGCGGACCTGGCCGACCTGATCCGGACCCACCAGGTGACACATGCGTTCCTGACACCGAGTGTGCTGGCGACGATGCCGCCCGGCGAGGTGGATTCGCTGCGGATGCTGGCGGTCGGCGGCGAAAAGGTGCCGCAGGATCTGATCGCCTCCTGGGCGGCCGGGCGGCGGCTGCACCACATCTACGGCCCAACCGAGACGACGATCGTGATCACAATCAGTGACCCGGTGCGGCCGGGGGAGGTGCTCACCATCGGCGGACCGATCCGCGGCGCCGAGGCGGTGGTGCTGGATGCGCGGCTGCGGCCGGTGCCGATCGCAGTGCCAGGGGAGCTGCACTTCTCCGGCGCCGCCCTGGCCCGCGGTTATCTGAATCGTCCTGGGACAACGGCATGTTCGTTCGTGGCGAACCCGTACGGTGCGCCTGGTTCGCGGATGTATCGCACCGGCGATATCGTCCGCTGGACCGCGCAGGACACGTTGCAGTACATCGGCCGCCTCGATTTCCAGATCAAGATTCGCGGCCAGCGCGTCGAGCTGGGCGAGATCGACGCCGCGCTAGTGACCCATCCGGCGGTCGCGACCGCGGTCACCGTGAGCCGCCGAGGCCCAGGCGGGCACCAGGTGCTCGCCGCGTACATCACGGCCGAACCCGCAACGGTCGTCGAACCGAGCGCGGTGCTCGATCACGTGGCTGCCGCCCTGCCCGCGCATATGGTGCCGGCGACGATCACGGTACTCGACCACGTGCCGCTCACCTCGTCCGGCAAGGTGGATCGAGAAGCGTTGCCGGAGCATGTTTTCGAGACCACCGATGACGCGGCCGACGCGGCATCGACCGACCTGGAACGCACCGTCGCCGCCGCGTTCGCCGACGTCCTCGGCGTCACCACGGTGGGCGCGACGACCTCCTTCTTCGCGCTCGGCGGCGACTCCATCATGTCGATTCAGCTGGCCGCGCGCCTGAGGTCAGCGGGGGTCGCCGTGACGGCTCGAGACATCTTCGAGCACAAGACGATTCGTGGGCTGGCGCAGGTCGCGCAGGCGGCCGAACGGGCAACGCTCGCCGAGCTGCCCGGCGGTGGTGTGGGCGAGATTCCGGGCACGCCGATCGTGTCCTGGTTCGTCGAGCGGCTCGGGGCGCCGGCTCGGTTCGCGCAGTCGATGCTGGTGCGTCTGCCGCGTGACGCGCGCGTCGACGATGTGGTCTCGACCGTGCGGGCGATCGTCGAACACCACGACGTGCTGCGCTCGCGGCTCGACAGCCAAAGCTGGGAGGTGTTGCCGCCGAGCGCAGCCGACGCCACCGGTTCGGTCTCCGTGCGGACCTTCGGCGCCGATGAGACTCCGGGCAGCGCCGGTTTCACGGCCGTGGTGCAAGCGGCGTCCACCGCGGCGTACGACCGGCTCGACCCGGCGGCGGACAGGCTGGTGCATGTCGTGTGCCTGCTGCCCGAGTCCGGTGTGGACGCCGAGGGCCGGGCACTGATCGTGATCCATCATTTGGCCGTCGATGCGGTGTCGTGGCGAATCCTGGTGCCGGACTTCGTGACTGCCTGGCAGCAGATCACCCGGGGCCGGGCGGTCGAGCTGGCCGCACCGGGCACCTCCATGCGTCGGTGGGCGCACGCGTTGATCGCCGCGGCGGCCGAGCGCGCCGGCGAGGTCGAGCTGTGGCAGCGGATCGGTTCGGCACCGGATCCGTTGCTCGGGCGTATGGAGCTGGATCCCGCGCGGGACACCCAGGCGACTGTGCGTGAGTTGACCGTGTCGCTCCCTGCCGAGGTGACCTCGGCGTTGCTCGACGCGGTGCCCCACGCTGTGCGCGGCAGCGCCGACGATGTGCTGCTGGCCGCACTCACCGTGGCGGTGACTCGCTGGCGCAGGCGTCGCGGCGACGCGCACGCGGGCATGAAGGTCGTGTTGGAAGGGCACGGTCGCGAGGAGCAGATCGCCGCGGGCGCCGACCTCTCCCGAACCGTCGGCTGGTTCACCACCCGCTATCCGGCAGCGCTCGATCTGAGCGGCATCGATCCAGCGGATCTGCGCGCGGTGGTGAAATCGGTCAAGGACCAGCTGCGCGCCATCCCGGACAAGGGCATCGGCTACGGCCTGCTGCGCTATCTGAACCCCGACACGGCCGACCGGCTCGCCGCGCTGCCCGAGCCGCAGATCAGTGTCAACTATCTCGGCCGGGTGGGCGTCGATCTCGCGGCACTGTCGGATCTGCCGTGGGTACCCACCGACGAACCCTTCGACCGCCGGGCCGCCTTCGATCCGGATATGCCGGCGGCGGCGGTGCTCACGATCGATGTGAACATCGTCGATGCCGCGGCCGGACCGCGGCTCTCGGCCTACCTCGGCTACGCCTCGCGGCTGCTCGACCACGACGACGTGGCCGAACTCGCCGACGAATGGGTCGATGCCCTGACCGCGGTCGCGGCCCTCGCGACCGAGGACTGGGGGCTGTCGCGAGCCGACGTTCCGCTCGTCGACCTCACCCAGCGAGATCTGGACGAGTTCGCCGACCGGTACGGACCGCTGAGCGAGGTGTGGCCATTGGCGCCGCTGCAGGCGGGGCTGCTGTTCCACGCCGAGATCGCCGCGGGCGGGCTCGATGTCTACCTCGCGCAATCGGCGCTCACCCTGAGCGGCGCGGTTGATGAGAACCGGCTCGAGCGAGCCGCCCATGCGCTGCTCGCCCGCCACCCCAACTTGCGGGCCGCCTTCACGCGAACCGTGGAAGGCGTTGCAGTGCAGGTGATTCCAACCGATACGGCCGTGTCGTGGCGCAGCATCACGCTGTCCGGCGACACACCGGACCTGAACGAGGTTATCGACGCGGAGCGAGCGACCGGATTCGATCCGGCCGATCCGCCACTGCTGCGGTTGCTGTTGATCGCGGTGCGACCGCACGAGTTCCGGCTGCTGGTGACCGCGCATCACCTGCTGCTCGACGGCTGGTCGTTGCCGCTGCTGTGGCGTGAGCTCATCGGGTTGTACGCCGCGGACGCACAGCCGCAGTTGCTGCCGGCTGCCGCGTCCTACCGCGACTACCTGGAATGGCTTGACCGCCAGGACCGCACCGCAAGCATCGAGGTGTGGCGAGACGCGCTGCGCGATGTCACCGAGCCGACACTGATCGCCGGTGCACACACCGAGTCGGCAGCGACCATCCCGACCGATCTGACGATCGATCTCGATCGCGATACGACAGCGGAGTTGGTGGACTTCGCCCGCATACAGTCGGTCACGATGGCGACAATGGTCCAGTTCGCCTGGGCGGTGGTCCTGAGCAACCTGCTCGGCACCGACACCGTGGTGTTCGGCAGCACGGTGTCCGGCCGTCCCTCCGACGTGCCCGGAGTCGAGTCGATGATCGGTCTGTTCATCAACACGATTCCGGTCGCCGCCGACGTGCGCCGGGACCGGACCATCGCCGACACACTGACGCGACTGCAGGCCGACAACACCCGTCTGCTCGACCATCACTACCTCGAACTGCCGCAGATACTGGCGGCCGTGGGCGCCGTCGCGCTGTTCGACACCCTCGTCGTGTTCGAGTCCTATCCGGTCGACAGCAGCGGGCTGGGTGAAACCGACATCGACGGGATGCGGGTGATCGCGGCGGACGGCCGCGACGCCGCGCACTACCCGATCACCGTGCAGGCCCACCAGACCGATACGCTGCACGTCCGCCTGCGCTATCAGCCGGACCAGATCGCCGCCGAGATGGCATCCGGTCTCGCTGCCCGGCTCGACATCGTGCTGCGCGCGATCACGACCGATCCGTACGCGCGGCTCGATTCGGTGGATCTGCTGTCTGCGGTCGAGCGGCGGGAGTTGGTGCCGGCAACTGGTGGTACTCCGGTGGGGCCGCGGCTCGTGGCCGAGTTGCTGGCCGCCGGTGTCGACGTGAATCCCGGTGCGGCAGCGCTGCTTTCGGGTCGGTGCACGATGTCCTATGGCGAGTTGGACGCCCGGTCGAACCAGCTGGCGCGGCGGTTGATCGAGTGGGGTGTCGGCCCCGGTGATCAGGTCGCGCTGGCGCTGGGGCGGTCGTTGGAGTTCGTGACAAGTCTGTGGGCGGTAACCAAAACGGGTGCGGCGTTCGTGCCGGTCGATCCGCGCAACCCGGCCGAGCGCGTGGCATATATGGTCGCGGACGCCGGTGTGCGGGTCGCGCTCACCGTCGCGGCGTCCCGGGATCTGCTTCCCGACGAGGTGCGGCCGCTTGTCCTCGACGATCCGGACACCGAGGCCGGCATCGAGGCGAAGTCCGCAGCGGCCGTCACCGACGCCGAGCGCCTGCGGACGCCACGAATCCAGGACGCGGCGTATGTGATCTACACCTCGGGCTCCACCGGAGTTCCGAAGGGCGTCGAGGTCACCCACGCGGGGCTGGCGAATTTCGCCGCCGTCGTCCGCGACGGCTTCGGTGTGGACGCCGGATCGCGTGTGCTGCACGCCGCAGGTATCGGCTTCGATGTGATGTTCCTGGAAGTTCTGCTGGCGCACACCAGCGGCGCGTTGCTGGTGGTGGCGGAACCGGACGTGTTCGCCGGTGACGCGTTGGCGGAACTTATTCGTACGCAACAGGTTTCGCATGCTTTCCTCACCCCGAGTGTGCTGGCCACCATGGTGCCGGCCGGGATGGATTCGTTGCGCGTGCTGATGGCCGGTGGCGAGGCGGTGACACCGGAGTTGATCTCGGTGTGGGCGCCGGGCAGGCGGTTGTCGAACGGATACGGACCGACCGAAACCACGATTCTGGCCGCGATCAGTGATGCTTTGCTTCCCGGTGATGTGGTGACGATCGGCGGACCGAGCCGTGGCGTCGAGGCCGTCGTCCTCGATCCGTGGCTGCGGCCGGTGCCGGTCGGGGTGGTCGGGGAGTTGTACCTCGCGGGCATCCAGCTGGCCCGCGGGTACGTGCGGCGGCCTGCGGTCACAGCGGGTGCATTCGTGGCGAATCCCGTCGGGGCGGCGGGCTCACGCATGTACCGCACCGGCGATCTGGCCCGCTGGAACACCGACCACACCGTGGAGTATCTCGGCCGCCGCGACTTCCAGGTCAAGATCCGCGGTCAACGCATCGAACTCGGCGAGATCGAAGCCGTGCTGTCCGAACATCCCGGTGTCGACCACGCTGTGGTCGTGCTGCACACCGATGAGTACGGCACCGACCGGCTCGTCGGCTACCTGGTCGGCGACGGCCGCATCGATCCGAGCGCCGTCAAGGGCGCGGCTCGGCGGTACCTGCCCGCGCACATGGTGCCCGACGTGCTCATGCCGCTCGCCGAACTCCCGCTCACCGCGACCGGCAAACTCGATCGGGCGGCACTACCCGCGCCGCAGTTCCCGGACGAACGGGAACGGATCGCCCCGCGCACCGAGACCGAACATCGCATCGCGGATGTCTTCGGCGACGTCCTGGGTATCGGCGCGGTGGGCGCGACGGACAGTTTCTTCGACCTCGGTGGCAATTCGCTGTCGGCGACGCGGGCGGTCGCGCGATTGCGCACGGCACTCGGGGTGAGCCTGGGTATCCAAGACCTGTTCGACGCACCGACCGTCGCCGACCTGGCTGCGCATCTCGCCACGGCCGACCGCCACGTCGCGGTGCCGCTGATATCGCGCACCCGCCCGGCGCTGGTGCCGCTGTCCCCGGCTCAGCAGCGGATGTGGTTCCTCAACCAGTTCGACACCTCGGTCGGCGGCTACAACATTCCGTTGGTGATCCGGCTGCACGGCGAACTCGACCTCGATGCGCTGCGGCAGGCGTGCGCGCTGGTCATCAACCGGCACGAGTCGCTGCGCACCACATTCCCGATGATCAACGGAACGCCCTGCCAGGTCATGGTCGACGTCGACCGGGTGGCACCGGCGTTGACCCCGATCCAGGTCGACGAACAGCAGGTGCTCGAGCGGGCGGCGGCGGTGGTCTCCGCGGGCTTCGATGTCACCCAGGCACCGCCGGTGCGAGCCGAATTGTTCGCCCTCGACGACCGCGATCACGTGCTGGTGATCTGTGTACACCATATCTGCGCCGACGGGCAGTCCATGATGCCGCTCGCACGGGATGTGGCGGTGGCGTACGAGGCGAGTCGGCAAGGGACGCAACCGAACTGGCCGCCGCTGCGGATCCAGTACGCCGACTATGCGTTGTGGCAGCGCGAGGTGCTCGGTGACGAGCACGATCCGGATTCGCTGGTCTCCCGGCAGCTGCGATTCTGGACCGACACCCTCACCGGGCTGCCCGAACTGCTCGAGCTGCCGACCGATCTGCCGCGGCCGTCGGTGGCGTCCACACGCGGCCGCACGGTCGATTTCGAGCTGTCCGCCGAACTGCATGCCCGCATCGACACACTCGCCCGCACGGCCAACGCCACGGTGTTCATGGTCCTGCATACCGCGTTGACCGTACTGCTGGCACGGCTGGCCGGTGTGGACGACGTGGCGGTCGGTACTCCGATAGCCGGTCGTGGCGATCGCGAACTCGACGATCTGATCGGCATGTTCGTCAACACGCTGGTGTTGCGGTCGCGGGTGTCGTCCCGGCAGCCGTTCGACCAGTTGCTCGCCGCCACTCGCGAAACGGATCTGGCCGCGTTCGCGCACGCCGAGGTGCCGTTCGAGCAGGTCGTGGAGGCGTTGAATCCGCGCCGCTCGACCGCGCACATGCCGCTATATCAGGTGACCCTCGATGTCCAGGATCTCAGCGCGGCCGCGTTGGAGCTGGCGGGGCTCACCGTCGAGCCGATCGAAACAGGCTTCGACCAGGCCCGCGCGGATCTGAACGTGAAACTCGTCGAACAGTTCGGCGCCGGGGGCGCACCGAGCGGCATGGTCGGCCGCTTGACCTTCGCCGCCGATCTGTTCGTGGAGCAGACGATGTCTCGCTTCGCGTGCGCGTTCACCCGAATTTTGGAGCAGGGGACCGCGAATCCGGCTGTCGCCGTGGGCGATATCGACATCGTGGACCCCGACCAGCGGCGCGAAGTCCTCGCGGCCGCCGGAGTCGACGGCGGCGCGGTCGCGGAAGTGACTCTGGCTGGGCTGTTCACCACCCGGGTCTCGGCCCAGCCCGATGCGATCGCGGTCACCGACGGTGTCTCGCAGGTGAGCTATGCGGAGTTGGATCGGCGCGCCACCCGGCTCGCGGTTCGGCTCGCCGAGCACGGTGCGGGCCCGGAAACCCTGGTGGCAGTGGCGTTGCCGCGTTCGATCGAACTGGTCGTGGGCCTACTCGCGGTGGTGCGCGCGGGCGCGGGATATCTGCCGCTGGATACGGCCAACCCCCCGCAGCGTTTGCGGTTCATCCTCGACGACGCGCGTCCGGCCACGGTGTTGACCTCGGCCGAGTTCGCAACGGACGTACCGGAATACGCGGCACCGACGGTTCTGATCGAAGAGGCCATGGACGTGGTCTCGGACCGCCCGTTGCCAGCGGGCGCGCGGCCGGACAACCTCGCCTACGTGATCTACACCTCCGGGTCGACCGGCACGCCGAAGGGAGTGGCCGTCAGCCACCGCGAAGCCGTCACCTTGCTCACCCACGCCGCCGAGCGGTTCGACCTGCGCCCCGACGACGTGTGGACGCTGTTCCATTCCTACGCTTTCGATTTCGCGGTGTGGGAGATGTGGGGCGCGCTGCTGAGTGGCGGCCGGGTGGTCGTCGTCGACTACCCCACCTCCCGGTCGCCGGAGGCGTTGGTGGAACTGGTGGCGCGTGAGCGGGTCACGGTGTTGAGCCAAACCCCGTCGGCGTTCTACGGATTCGTCGACGCCGAGCGACAGTACCGCGAATCGGGGTGCGGCTGCGGCGATCTCGTGCTGCGGTACGTCGTCTTCGGCGGTGAGGCATTGGATGCGACGCGGTTGACCGGCTGGTTCGCCGCGCACCGGCCCGGAGCGCCGCGATTGATCAACATGTACGGCATCACCGAGACGACTGTGCATGTGACTTTCGCCGAGGTCGACGGCGCGGGTGCGTCCGGGATCGGGGCTGCGCTGCCGGGGCTACGGGTATATGTGCTCGACGACCGGTTGCAGCCCGTGCCGATCGGTGTCGGTGGCGAAATCTATGTCGCCGGAAGGCAACTCGCGCGCGGCTATCTGCGCGCGCCCGCGTTGACCGCGAGCCGTTTCGTGGCGAACCCGTTCGACCCGCGCGGCGGCCGGTTGTATCGCACCGGCGATGTCGGGCGCTGGCTCGAGACCACCGAGGGGCTCGAATTGACCTACGTCGGCCGGGCCGACGCGCAGGTGCAGTTGCGTGGATACCGGATCGAACTGGGCGAGGTGGAGTCGGCGCTGCTGCGGCATCCGGCGGTGTCGCGGGCCGCCGTGGCGGTGCACCGCCACGAGCGGGAGGTAGATCAGCTGATCGGCTACGTCGTGGGCGGCGACGGGCAGCGGATCGATCCCGGCGAGGTCCGCGCGAGTGCCGCCGAAGTGCTGACCAGCTACATGGTGCCGTCGGTGATCATGGTCCTGCCCGATCTGCCGCTGACGGTCAACGGCAAGCTCGATCGGAAAGAGTTGCCCGCGCCCGATTTCGAACGAGCGGTCCAGCGGTTCGTCGCGCCGCGCACGCACACCGAGAAGGTGCTCACCGACGTGTACGCGCAGGTTCTGGGAGCCCCGCGGGTCGGGGTGACCGATGGGTTCTTCGATTTGGGCGGCAATTCGCTGCTGGCCACCATGGCAGTGACCGAGTTGAGTGCTCGCGGTGTGACGATCGAGTTGCCCTGGATGTTCGAGGATGCGACGCCCAAAGCCTTGGCGCGCCGGTCCGAGGACGCGGAAGGCAACTCCGGGCTGAAGGTGCTGCTTGCGCTGCGCGGGAGCGGATCCGGACCGGCGGTATTCGCCGTGCACCCAGCGGGCGGTCTGGCTTGGTTCTATGGCGGCCTCGTCGGACATCTGCATCCGGATCGCCCGGTCTTCGGGTTGCAGGATCCGCACGTCGTCTCCGGTGAACCGGATGCGCGGTCGGTCGATGAACTGGCCGACCGCTATGTGGCCGAGATTCGCCGCGTGCAACCGACGGGTCCGTATCACCTGCTCGGCTGGTCGTTGGGCGGGCAGATCGCGCACGCCATGGCGGTCCGGCTGCAGCGCGACGGTGACCGGGTCGGGATGCTGGCCTTGCTCGACTGCGCCGCCGAGGCACCGCCGCAATCGGCGCGCGCTGACCAGCCCGCGCCGGGACAGCTGATGGCCGATTTGCTCGGCGGCTGGCGAGAGCTGTTCGGCCTCGGCGACGAGCTGCAGGTGAGCAGCCATGAACAAGCCTGGAACATCATCCGCGACCAGGTGGTCGCGACCGGCCTGTTCACCGCCGAACAGACCGATCGGGTGATGGAGAGCTTCCAGACCGCGAGCGATATCTCCGCCGCGCACCGGCCGCACGTCTTCGACGGCGACCTGATGTTCTTCACCGCCGGGAAAGACCACGCCGACCCCGAAGAGCTCGCCCAGACGTGGCGGTCCTACGTCAGCGGCGAGGTACACAACGTCGTCCTGGACGCCCGCCACCTCGAGTTGAGCCATCCGCATGTGCTGGCCATCGTCGGCCCTGTCTTGGAAAGGTTCATGGAACAATGCTGACCACTTTGCAGCAACTGCGTCTGGACGACGGCAGAACGGTGACCTGCACCAGCCCGGCCGAGGCCCACATGTTGTGGGGCGAGACGACCTCGACAGGCGGGTTCTACCGGCGGGCCGCCGAATGTCTTCGACCCGGCGACATCGCCCTCGATATCGGCGCGAACATCGGCCTGACCGCGATGATGTTCGCCGACACCTGCCCCGGGATCCAGGTCATCGCCGTCGAGCCCGCGCCGATGACCTTTCGTTGCTTGGACCGCAACATCGCAGAGCATGTCCCGGGCGGCATCCCCCTGCAGATCGCGCTCGGCGCGACGTCGGGCACCCGGCCGTTCACCTGGTACCCGCATGCCACGGCGAACTCCGGTTTCTTCGCCGACCGTGAGGCGGACGACCAAGCCACCCGTATCTATCTGCGCAACAGTGGCCTGGACGATAAGGCCATCGCACTCATCACCACCGGACTGCACGACGGCGTGCCTTTGCAGGTCGAGGTCACCACTGTCTCGGCGATACTCGACGAACACTGCCGCGGCAGGGAGATCGGCCTGCTCAAAGTCGATGTGGAGCGGGCAGAATTGGAAGTCTTGCGCGGCATCACCGATGCGGACTGGCGATGTATTCACGCCGTCGTCGCCGAGGTCCACGACCTCGAGGGCCGCCTGCAGGAAGTCCGCGAGCTGTTCGATCGGCACGGTATGTCGGCGCAGATACAGCAGGATCCACGTTTGATCGGAACCGAAATACACGAGGTGTTCGCGACCAGGCCCCGCGCCGACTGATGCCGGTCACGTCAGTGCGTGCAGGGGTGTCGGTCCAGGCCACAGCCGCCGTCCGATGTGAACGGGTAGATGAGCTGGTCGACATAGCCGGTCGGGTAGTCGGGTTTGGCCGCCATACCGAGATCCTCGGATTCGAAGCGCCGCGCCGGATCATAGGAGTAGGTGCGGAACAGGTGATTCCAGATCAGGGTGAACAGGCCGAAATTGGTGTCATATGGGCAAGCCTGGTCGGCCGTGCCCGGAGTGACTTGAACGATTCGGCTGGACCTATCGGGCGTCGCCGAGATCCCAATCGACGCGGCGGCTCAGGGCCGACGGCGGCAGTCCGAAGGTGCGGCGGCAGGTGCGGGTCAGGTGGGAGCTATCTGCGAAACCCGCGGCGTGGGCGGCGGCGGTGAGATCGTCGCCGGAGCGGACGCGGGTGATCGCAACATGTAGTCGGAGCCAGAGAATGTAGGGCCGCAAGGGAATTCCGACCTGTTCGGTGAACAGATGGGTCAGTCGGGTCGCGGAAATGCCGACCCGGCGCGCTACATCCGCGCCGCGGATCGGTCCGTCGCCGACGATGGACGGCAGCAATTGCAGCACCTCGGTGACCGCGTCGTGGCGCTCGTCCTCGATGCTGTGCGAATTGTCGCGTTCGAGATCGTCGACGACCTCGGCGACCAGTTCGGCGAGTGGTTCCCGCTCCGGATTGATGGGCAGCGAATGTTCGCAGTCGGCCCACCCGTAGGTATGGGCTCTGCGGTCGGCGGCCGCGCCTGCGACGGACTCCGGATCGAGATAGATCGCGGTGCCGTGCTCTGCGCCGGTGGCAATGCGATGTGGTGCGTCGGCGGGCACGATCACATGCGTGCCGCGATGCCGAATCCCGCACGCGTCCACCACAACCACCGGCGTACATGCGGCGACCACCTGGACGGCGTGATGGGCGTGCAATGCGGTGGGGCCGATAGTGCCGCCGAAGGCGAGTACGCCCGCGCGCAGCAATGCTGTACCCTCCCAACGTAATTCGCCGGGCGACCCGGAGACATAGTGGACGGATCGGGGCGAGGTGGATGCCCCGTCGGTAACCAGAGCCTTCATCATCGGATGCTCCCGGGTGGCTGCGAATCCCGAATCGGATCCCTCACGGAGACTATCCCGGCCGAGCGGCCGCTGTCAGGGTAACGGCGACGCGATCGAGGAACTCGGAGATCAAGGGTCGCGCGGAGAGCGAATGCAATTCGAAGATGGTGGTGACGAGCGAGAGTCCGTCGCTTAACGCGTGATCGATGCTGTAGAGCAAGGTGAAGCCGTGGTCGATCGCGCCGCAGACGAACGATGGCCAGGGGGTGAGGTCGGCGGCGGCACGGAATCCGGGTGTGGCGCGCAGTTCCTCACCGGAGCCCGGTCAGGGGGCGAAGGCAGCGGATTCGAGGCGGCGGGCAAGTCGGGCCGCGGACAGGGTCATGGCGTCGGCGGGGCGATGCGGGTCGAGGCCGGTGAGTTCGTGTACGCGGGACAGGCGATAGGTGACCGTATTGCGATGCACGTTGAGTTGACGTGCCGTCGCCAGCTGGTTGAATCCGCTGTCGGCGAACATTTCGAAGGTTTGTGCCAGCATCGGCTGTGTATCGAGGGGCGCGAGCACCGACGCCAGCCCGGGCCGTGCCGCATCGCTGACCGCCACCGTGTACTCGAACTGCAAATCCGTTCTACAGCAGAGGACTTCGCGACGGTTCAGGCACCGCCCCAGTTCGGCCAACACGCGCGCCTCGGCGAAGATCGTCGGGATCTGCGTCTTGCTCGCCGCCGCGCCGACGCCGACCCAGTAGGGCGGTGCCTGATCGCGCTGATGTGCCGGTAGTCGCGCGATGAGACCGCTGATCGCGGCCGTACCGTCGTCGCCGGGTTGCAGTGGGATCAATACGGTCCACCCGCCCGCGTCCAGCCGCTGGAAGACGCCCGGAATCGCCTCGACCCGGTGCCGCAGCGCCGATGCGTGCCCACCGCGGGTGCCGCACAGGCGGAATACCGCGACGAGGAAGGCGTCCGCGACCGGAATGACCGGATCATTGGCCCACTCCACCGGATCGCGTCCGGTGAGCAGGGCATCGGCGATGCCACGACGGCGTTCGAGCAGTTCCCAGCGCGGATCGTGCGAGCGCTGGGTGGCAGCGCCCGCGATGCGGGTCATGACCAGCGTGATGTACTTCAGCAGCGTCAGCGAGGCGTCGAGCAGCAGTTCCTGCTCGGCGGGAGTGGCCGATTCGCGCAGTCGCTCCCAGATGAAGGCCGAGCCGAGCCGATATCGCTCCAGCACCTGCGGCAGTGGCGTGCCGTCGCGGACCCGGTCCATGGCCAGTTCGACGAGCTCGCTGGTGTCCTCTTCGGAGGGTTCGGTGCCGCGCCGCAGATATTCGAAGAACAGGTCGACATTGAGTTTCGTGCCGCGTGCGAAATCGGTCTCCACCAGTGGCTGCGGTATCCGCGGATACGGTGGCAGGTTCCGGTAGAACCCATCGACCAGCGATGCGGCTCTTCGATGCAGATCTCCGACGACCCGGGTCCGCGTTGGCGTCATTGAACCTCTCCCGTCCCGGACTTACGAGTACAAGCGCTCGATCGTGTCGGTGTAGCGGGCGGCGATCGGGGTGCGTTTCAGTTTGCCGGTCGCCGTCAGGACATCGCTTCCGGGCTCCGACACCTCGGGTAGCACGATGTACTTCTTGATCTGCTCCACCCGGGAGAGTTTGCCATTGGCGGCGGTCACACCTTGCTCGATTGCGGACAAGACCTCCGGATTCTTCGCGAATTCGGAGACGGTGGTTGCGACGAGTCCGTTGCGCTGGGCGAAAGCCGGCCCCCGGTCGGGATCGAGCATTCGCTTGGAAAGCCGCACACCGCGTGTCCGGGCGGGGTGGCCCGCCGGGACTGTCGATGAAACCAAGACTGCGGCCTTGGGGGACAAATAGCTTTCGGCCGAATTCGATCTCTATTTCGACGTATAGATCAGTCGATGTGGAGCGCGCCGTTGATGGTCGAGAAGGCGGTAGGGGTGAGACCGAACATTGCGCGGAACGTATCGCTGAAATGCGAAGGGGAGGCGAAGCCCGCGTCGACGGCGGCACGAGTGAGGTCGTGGCCCGCGGCATATGCCCTGCCGACGCGCAGCATCCGCGCCCATTGCACGTAACGTCGGAAGCTGGTGCCAGTTTGTTCGGCGAAGGTACGCAGGAAGTAGGAGGTGGATAGTCCTGCGGCACTTGCCTTTTCGGCGGCGCGCTGCTGCTGGGTGGGGTCAGCGCGGATGGCCGCGGCGACGGCGGCGATGCGGGGATCGCGGATGGTCGGGACCGGGATGCTGGCGAGCTCGAGCAGACGGTCGATATCCGGTGCCGGGTCGGCGCACAGCTCGATCAGTTCGGCCTCGTTGCGGTGGTCGGCGCTGTAGCCGTTGACCTTGCGGCGCATGCCGCCGAGGCAACGGGCCATATTTTCCGAGGTCGGATCGAAGAAGCAGAAGAGCTTGGGCACATCGGTGTCCAGGATGTGGTGCGTGACGCGGGCGCGGAACAGGAAGCTGCGGGCCGTGATATCCGGAGCGTCGGCGACCCGGACCCGGAACGGGCCGTCGAGTCCGAGCCCGAGACCGGCGATTGCGGTGGAGTGCGCCCCGAGGGCCATCCCGGGGCCGATGTAGATCGCGTGTCCGAGCCGCAGCCAGAGCCGGGCCGAGGTGACCGCCGTTTCGGGAGCGCACGTTTCTGGAAGTGCCGACCGCGCCATATCCGCGACGATACAGAAAATCGCGGGACAGACGGGAGATCAGGGATGAAGCTGGATGGGCAGGCGGAATCGACGTACGAGCTGCGGGAGGTGACGGTCGACGGCGCGCGGTTGCGTTATGTCGATGTCGGGCAAGGTGTTCCGCTGGTGCTACTGCACGGCTGGCCGGAAAGCCATGCCGCATGGCGGCACCAGATCGGTCCGCTCGCGTTATCGCGGCGGATTATCGCACCGGACTGGCTCGGGTGGGGTGCTTCCGATCGGGATACGGCGCTGAGTTGTGACTACGACAGTGAGGTCGAGCGGATCGGCCGCATGTTGGATGCGCTCGGCCTGGAGCGCGTCGATCTGGCATGTCACGACTACGGCGGGTTCCTCGGATTGGGGTTTCTGCTGCGTCATCCGGAACGAGTGCGCCGCTTCGCGATTCTGAATTCGCGGGCCCAGGGTATTTTCACACCGCCGTACTATGTATTGTTCGGCTTGCTGACCGTGCTGGCACGGATCGCACCGCTGCGCCCGCTGCTCACTGCACGAGCGATTCAATGGGTGCATAGGGTCGGTCTCGCACCGTACGTGCGCAATGGATCCTTCGACATCGAACAGCTGCGCCGATACCTCGCGGTCCTGGACACCGCGGCGGGTCGCCGCTGGAACGCCCACTTCTGGGCAGGTTATCGCGTCCGGATCCGCCCGGAACTGGCTGCTGGACTGAGTTCCATCAACTGCCCGACGACCGTCATCTGGGGTGACTGTGATCCTGCCATCCCGTTGCGCACCGCCCAGGAACTGGCCGAAGCAATCCCCAATGCCACGCTGGTCCGCATCGACGGCGGCAGCCACTTCATTATGGAAGAACGCCCCGACGAGGTCACCGAGGCGTTGCGCGCATGGCTGCTGCGCCCTGCCACTTAGGCAGCGGCCAATGGATAGGGCGGGGTGCCGATCCCGACGATACGGAGGTTGCCCCAGGGGTCGCGCTCCTGGAGGCGACCCGCGGTCGGCTCGCCGCCGGGCAGCGTGAGGAGCACTTCGGCACGTCCGGGATCGGGTAAATCGTGACCGTCGCTCGGGGCGACGCGTCCGTACCAGTGGTAGCGGCCGTCGATCGGATCCGGATGGCTGCTGAGGGTGACCTCGACTGGAACCTCCACCCCAGGGGCGTCGAGTAGTGCGGGCCCTGAATACTCGTGTGCCGGTTGATGATTCGCTGGCACGGTCAGGTCGTAGTGACCGGGATCGGGTCGGCGCATGGTGCGCCGGTAGGAGGCGCTGGAACCCGGCCAGGCGGCCCGATTCATCCCGTGCTCGTCCAGGTACGAACTCGGGCAGACGTCCGAATTCCACACGGTACCAGCCAGTTTCGACTGCAGGCGCCGGTTGAACTCGTGTTGGGTCGCGGCGCGGACTTCGATCCGGCTGTTGGCGGTCTTTCGCAGCAGCTCCAGGCATTGGCGGATGTAGCGAGCCTGTGCCTCGATCATGAAGACGATCGACTGATTTCCAACGCCGGAATTCGGGCCCATGATGAGGAACAGATTCGGGAAGCCGTGCACGGCGACACCGAGGAACCCTTCCATCCCATTGCGCCAGGCCTTTTGGAGAGTGAGACCGTTCGCGCCGACGATGTGCTGATCGGCAAACCGGTCGGAAATCTTGAACTCGGTGCCGTACACGATGGCGTCGAATTCCTGCTCGATGCCATCGGCGGTGATGATCCCGGTCTCGGTGATCGAGGCGATCGGTGAGGTCACCAGCGCGACATTCTCCCGCTGCAGCGCAGGATAGTAGTTGTTGGACACCAGAATTCGCTTACACCCGAGCCGGTCGGGAGTGAGGCTGCGACGCAATTGGGGGTCGGGAACCTGACGACGCAGATGCGCCCGCGCCACCACCTCCGCGCGACGCATGAGTTCCGGATTCATGAACGCCGGAGTCGACGACTCGTAACCCCAATAGATCGCCCAGCGGTAGAGCCGTTGCGCGCCTGGGAGATATCGGGATACTCGATGCGCCGCCGGCGACAGCGGTCGATCCGGCTTCGGCACGATCCAGTGCGGTGTCCGCTGGAATACCGTCACCTGCTCGGCCTGCTCGGCAATCTGCGGTACGAATTGCACAGCACTTGCACCGGTTCCGATGACCGCGATCCGTTTGCCGGTTACCTCGAAGTCGTGATCCCACTGCGCCGAGTGAAAAGTACGTCCCCGGAACATATCCCGGCCAGGGAAGGCCGGCACGCTCGGTTCGTGTAGCGGCCCCGGCGCCATCACCACCGCGCGCGGCTGGAAATGCCGCCCGTCCGAGGTCCGTACATGCCAGCGGTCCGTTTCGTCATCGAAGTCGAGTGCACGGTCCCAATAGAATCCGTCATCGCGTCAACCACCCCGCGCAGCCGCGGGTAACGAATGGCACGACGATCCACAGCATGGCCGAGACGACGATCGCGACTGCTCACCGGGCTCCATGCGCTACTCGGCTGATCAGCCTCGATGGAATTCGATTGCGAGCGCGAGCAATTCGACCATGTGGTCGCCATCGGTGCGCGAAAGGTGCATTGCCGCCTCGGGGGCGAAGGCGCGGACCTCGAGAATATTCTCCCCGTCCTCGGGATTGGTCGGAGCGGATTCGAGCAGCACATCCGCCGTGCACCAAAGCCACGCCTTGTGTGGGTGCGGTTGCCATGGATAGCGCGGTGCGGGCCGATCGGTGGTGGTGTGATGGGCGCCGAAGGGCCGCACCGGCCCGACCGGGCGGGCACCGGCCTCCTCCATGAGTTCGCGGCGCACGCAGGCGTCGATCGTTTCGCCCGCCTCCCTGGTACCGCCCGGCACGATCCAGATATCGCGATCGTCGCGGCACAGCACGATATCGGCGCCGACGAAGCAGACGACATGGATATTGGTGACCAGCTCGTCGGACGGCAGTTCGGTGGAGAAGCGTACGTCCAAACCGCCCCATTCCCAGCGGGTTGGCGTGTGCAACAAGGGATATCGGTCGGCGAGCGTCACACCGACGACGCTACTCGGTCCCGGACTTGCCGATCTGGAAGTGGATGTGATCGATATGCGCCACGCGTCCGGTCGTAGCCGGAAGCGGGTGGTCGTCCGGATGGTCGGGATGCAGGATGAAACTCGGATCGCCGATACCGGAGATGGCGGTGGCGGGATCGGGACTATCCGAGCAGTCCTGCCATTCGCCCGCCGCGAAGTCGTAGACGCTGCGGAAGAAGTCGGCGACGAACAGATCACCGTCCGGGTCACCGAGCGGGCTCGCATCGGGTTCGTCGAGTCGATAACGCACCCGGGGTCCGGTGCCGCGCGGCCACGTTCCACCGGGCGTCACCGCGGTCTCGACGGTGCCCCAATGCGCTGCCACGGTGATCCGGCGGGTTACATCGCCGACCGGCATGGTGACACCGGCGAAATCCACGGCGCGGCCCTGGCCGTGGCAGTCGTCGGAATGCGTTCCGCGGCCGTCGATTCCGAGAGTGTGCAGCTCGGTGACACCGAAATTCGCGGAAAGGAATCGACAGAATCGCACCAATGCCAGTGCATTTCGTGGATCGAGGTGTTGCGGGGCCACCGGAGTGTTGCCGTGGCGGATGACCACCCCGGCGAGACTGCCCGGTAGCGGCTGGCCGGTCTGTGGGTCGAAACCGGCGAATCCGACCAGGGCCGGTGACGCGGGCCCGTCGAAGCGGATCAGGTCATCGTTCGCGAGACGTTCGAGTTCGGCGAACGCGTGGTCCTTACTCATTGCTCGGGCTGGTTCCGACACTACGCACCTCCTGTGCATCTGAAATCGATACGTCGACGCAGTTCGGTGACGTGGCGTCAGCATCAGCCATCGACGCGAAGAGAACACGAGTAGTGCCCTACTCGTGTTCTCCTTGTCAGCACTTGGCCGATGCTGGGTCGCGTTCGCCCCTGTTTCGGGTGTTGAACTGCGGCGATGTACGCCAGCGCAGCGGTGACTCAGCGTTCGCGGGACAGTGCGCGGTAGCTGAGATTCCACACCCACTCGACCGGACCGCGCTCGAACCGGCGCAACCACAGGTGCGCGATGGTCACGATGACCAGCGCGACCAGCAGGTAGATACCAACCGTGAACGGCACCCGAGCGTCCGGGCAGACGCGCGCGGCAAGTCCGAAACCCCACCCGTAGCACAGCACCGAAGCGACCAGATTCTGCAGGATGTAGCAGCTCAGCGCCATCCGACCGACCTCGGTGAGCCGCTTGCCGACGAAGCCGACCCGCGGACGACGCAGGTAGAACTCCGCGACCAGCGCGAGCAGGCCGAAGGCGACGAACGGGGCCGTGCCGTACCTGGTCAACAAAACCAGATCACCACCCCCGAGCACACCGACCGCAAGATCGATCGGCGCGGCGACAGCGAATCCGATAATCATGAGCCGCCGGCGGATCCGCGCCCCTTCCGGCCGGAACACCCCGGCCCGGAACAACCGCGCACCCGCGAGGAACAGCGCGATCGACATCGGGAAAACGAAAATCGGCTCGAAGCGGAACATGCCCGCATTCTCGAGCCGGAACAGCACCAGATCCCAGAATGATCCATTCGCATAGGGATTCGGATCCAGCGGCTGGCGCCGCGTCGAACCCTGTTGGCTCGCAACGGCCATCGCGATACCGATGAGCGTCAGCATAGCGATATGGAACCCGGCCGCTATCGTCAGCCAACGACGTTGCGCGCGTTCACTTGTCGCGAGAATGAAGGCGACGACCAATCCGGTGATCGCATAGCCCATCAGCACATCGAATTCCGCGACGAACAGAAAATTCAGCACACCGTCGAGGAACAACAGCCCGGCTCGCCATGGATAGCTACCCGGCCACCGTCGACCGCCGCGCACGGCCGAGCCCTGCTGGATCGCCAGGCCGATGCCGAACATAATGGTGAGCAACCCGAGGAACTTGCCCTGCGCGAGTTGCTGCAGCACTCGCTGCGACCACATCCAGCCGGTCGCCGGGGTGCCGAACTCGTCGATGTAGCCGACCAGGCCCTCGGGATGGGTGAGAATCCAGATATTGGTGCCGAGCGTGCCGAGGATCGCGATGCCGCGCAAGACGTCCAGGGCAACCAACCGCGTCGGAGTCTTCGACCAGGTGACGGTGCTGGGCTCATCCGACTTGCGGTGCCGCCCCGCGATTTCGGCGATCGAATCGGTCATGCTCCGAATATCCCGGCCGCTATGGCCTGCTCGTATCCTCCGGAAGTACCACCGTCGGTATGACATCGATGTCACCCGAGATCGCCGATGCCGCCGGTCGCGACCGACGGCGGCCACGCGTCGCCTAGGCTCGACGGTATGCAGCGCATCATCGGTATCGAGGTCGAATACGGCATCTCCACACCCACCGAGCCGTCGGCCAACCCGATTCTCACCTCCACGCAAGCGGTTCTCGCCTACGCCGCAGCGGAGGGGGTGCCGCGCGCGAAGCGCACGCGCTGGGACTACGAGGTGGAATCGCCGCTGCGCGACGCCCGCGGCTTCGACCTGAGCCGGATGAACGGCCCTGCCCCCGTCATCGACGCCGACGAGGTCGGCGCGGCCAATATGATCCTCACAAACGGTGCCCGGCTCTACGTCGACCACGCCCATCCGGAGTACTCCGCGCCCGAGGTCACCGATCCGCTGGATGCGGTTATCTGGGACAAAGCGGGCGAACGGGTCATGGAGGCGGCCGCACGGCACGCGTCCAGCGTTCCCGGTGCGCCGCGGCTGCAGCTGTACAAGAACAATGTCGACGGCAAGGGCGCCTCCTACGGCACCCACGAGAACTACCTGATGAGCCGTGACACCCCGTTCAACCAGATCATCGTCGGGCTCACCCCGTTTTTCGTCTCGCGCCAGGTGATCTGCGGTTCCGGCCGGGTCGGCATCGGACAGTCGGGTGATCACGCCGGATTCCAGCTGTCCCAGCGCGCCGACTACATCGAGGTCGAGGTCGGCCTGGAAACCACGCTCAAGCGCGGCATCATCAACACTCGCGACGAACCGCACGCCGATGCGGACAAATACCGCCGCCTGCACGTCATCATCGGCGATGCCAACCTCGCCGAGATGTCCACCTACCTCAAGGTCGGCACCACCGCGCTGGTGCTGGACCTGATCGAGGCGGGTGAGGATCTGTCGGATCTGCAGCTGGCCCGCCCGGTCACCGCCGTTCACCAGATCAGCCACGATCCGACCCTGCGCGCCACGGTGGCCCTCACCGACGGCCGCGAACTCACCGGCCTGGCGCTGCAGCGCATCTACCTGGACCGGGTGGAGAAATTCGTGGCCCGCAGCGGCAACGACGACGAGCGCGTCAAGGACATCCTGGAGAACTGGGCCAACGTGCTGGATCTGCTGGAGCGCGATCCGATGGAATGCGCCAACCTGCTGGACTGGCCCGCCAAGCTGCGCCTACTCGAGGGGATGCGCAAGCGCGAGGGGCTGAGCTGGGCCGCGCCCAAACTGCACCTGATGGACCTGCAGTACTCCGACGTCCGCCTGGACAAGGGCCTCTACAACCGCCTGGTCGCCCGCGGTTCGATGAAACGCCTGATCAACGAGCAGCAGGTGCTCGACGCGATGACCAAGCCGCCGACCGACACCCGTGCCTACTTCCGCGGCGAATGTCTGCGTCGATTCGGCGCCGATATCGCGGCGGCCAGCTGGGATTCTGTGATCTTCGACCTGGGCGGCGATTCACTCGTGCGCATCCCGACCCTGGAGCCGCGCCGCGGCACCAGGGCCCACGTGGGCAAGCTGCTCGACGGCGTGAACACCGCCGCTGAGTTGGTCGAACAGCTGACCACTTAGCAAATCGCGCGAATAAGCCCAGGTAGCAACGGCTATCGCGATCGCAGCAACGACGGAGCGAGTCTTACTAGCGAGGAGTTCGCGGCCGAGTCGTCGAAGCGCGTGCGACGTAGTCGGGAGTCTCGACGGCACTCCCTGGCGACTGCTTGCCGGTCGCTCGAGAGGGTCGGCCGCGCGACAGCAGGGAGCCGTGAACACGCAGCGCCGAAGGCGCTGCAAATCGAACACAGTCGCGAACACGCCGTGCCCGCGCGGCCGATAACCGAGCACGTTGTCAGAATGGCTGGGTAGTGTTGATGTACGGGCACGGACATTGCTCATGATCAGGGTCGTGCTCAGAATGGAGCCCTGGTCATGATGAGGACAGAGGAGGTCGGCTGCCATGGCACAAGAGCAGACCAAACGCGCCGGGGGCGGCGACGAGGACGAGGGCCCGGAGGGCGTTGACGCCGCCGGTCAGGAGCGCCGCGAAAAACTGGCGGAGGATACCGACGACCTGCTCGACGAGATCGATGATGTGCTCGAGGAGAACGCGGAAGACTTCGTTCGCGCGTATGTGCAGAAGGGCGGCCAGTGACAGCAGGTGACCCCTTGCGTCTCCACCCGGGGCACGCCCTCTCGTCATTCACCGAGCACCTGCGCATGCACGCACCGGAACTGTTGCCTGGCAACCGATTCGGCGCGATCGAAGGTGCCACCCCGATCTCGGGTGGCACAGCCTCCGGTGGCGCCGCCGCGAAACAGCTGGCTCCGCACGGAACCACCATCGTGGCGGTCTCGTTTCGCGGTGGTGTGCTGATCGCCGGTGACCGGCGGGCCACCCAGGGAAACCTGTTGGCCAGCAGGGATATCGAGAAGGTGTACATCACCGACACCTATTCGGCGGCCGGTATCGCGGGCACCGCGGGCATGGCCATCGAGATGGTGCGATTGTTCGCCGTCGAGTTGGAGTACTACGAGAAGATCGAGGGTGTCTCGTTGACCTTCGACGGCAAGGCGAACAAGCTGTCGAAGATGGTGCGCGACAACCTCCCTGCCGCACTGCAGGGTTTGGCGGTGGTTCCGGTGCTGGTCGGCTACGACCAGCACGCCACCGATGTGGACAAGGCCGGTCGGATCGTGTCCTACGACGTGGTCGGCGGGCGAAGTGAGGAGCGGTTCGGTTATACCGCGGTCGGTTCGGGTTCGATGTTCGCGAAATCGTCGTTGAAAAAGCTGTACGCCAAGGGTATCGATGAGGACCGCGCATTGCGGATCGCCGTCGAATCGCTCTTCGACGCGGCCGACGACGACACCGCAACCGGCGGACCGGATCTGGTGCGCGGCATCTACCCGACGGCGATCGTCATCGACAACGATGGCGCCGACGAGGTGACCGAATCACGGTTGGAGGAGATCACGCGGGCGATCGTCGCCGATCGCGAGGCCGCGGAAGAGGGGAGTGCCTCAGCATGACACTGCCGTATTACGCGTCGGCCGAACAGATCATGCGCGACAAGACCGAGCTCGCGCGCAAGGGCATCGGTCGCGGTCGCAGTGTGATCGTGCTGACCTACGACAAGGGTGTGCTGTTCGTCGCGGAGAATCCGTCCGCGACGTTGCACAAGGTGAGCGAGCTGTACGACCGAGTCGGGTTCGCGGCCGTCGGCAAGTACAACGAATTCGAGGCACTGCGCCGCGGCGGCATCCTGCAGGCCGATCTGAAGGGCTACCAGTACGACCGGCGCGATGTCACCGGCCGTGGCCTGGCCAATGCCTACGCGCAGACCCTCGGCACGATCTTCACCGATCAACTCAAGCCCTATGAGGTGGAGATCTGTGTGGCCGAGGTCGGCTACCCGGAACAGTCCCCGGAATCGGTGCTGTATCGGATCACCTTCGACGGCTCGATAGTGGATGAGCGCGAATACGTGGTGATGGGCGGCACGACCGAGCCGATCATGACCGCGCTGAAAGCCTCCTACCAGCCTGGACTCGACTTGTCCGGTGCGGTGGCAGTCGCGGTGAAGGCCTTGAAGTCCGGGGTGCCCGATGCCGCGGACAAAGACAAGCGGGTGCTAGGGGTGGGATCGCTCGAGGTCGCCACGCTGGAACAGGCGCGGCCCCGGCGGGCGTTCCGCCGGGTCGCGGGCGCGGCCTTGGACCAGTTGTTGACCGGCGGTGAGTCGGCGAGCAAGGCCGAGGCGGCGGACACCGAGTCGGAGTCGAAGGACGCTCCCGAATCGGAGTAGTTCCACCACGATCATTCGGCTGCGAAGGCCCTCCCGATTCATCGGGAGGGCCTTCGTTTCGTGCGGTGGTTTTCCGCCGAACATTTCGCTCACGTGCGAAATCGTTGTGAAGACGTATGCACCAGGGTTGTCCGCAGCCCCACGCGAGTACATGACATGGCTGTAATGTCGATAGTGTGCAGCGACGAATCATGGGGATCGAGACCGAATTCGGTGTGACGTGCACCTTCCACGGACACCGTCGGCTCAGCCCCGACGAGGTGGCCCGGTATTTGTTCCGCCGGGTAGTTTCCTGGGGCCGTAGCTCTAACGTGTTCCTCCGCAACGGTGCTCGGCTCTACCTCGATGTCGGGTCGCATCCGGAGTACGCCACCGCAGAGTGCGACAACTTGGCGCAGCTGGTCACTCATGACCGGGCTGGTGAGCGCGTGCTGGAGGAGTTGCTGATCGACGCCGAGCAGCGCCTCGCGGAGGAAGGCATCGGCGGCGACATCTACTTGTTCAAGAACAACACCGACTCCGCAGGCAACTCCTACGGCTGCCACGAGAACTTCCTCGTGGTGCGGGCCGGTGAGTTCTCCCGGATCTCGGATGTGCTGCTGCCGTTCCTGGTCACCCGTCAGCTGATCTGCGGTGCGGGCAAGGTGCTGCAGACGCCGAAGGCGGCCACGTTCTGCCTGTCCCAGCGTGCCGAGCACATCTGGGAGGGCGTCTCCTCGGCGACCACCCGCTCGCGCCCGATCATCAATACCCGCGACGAGCCGCACGCCGATGCCGAGAAGTACCGGCGTCTGCACGTGATCGTCGGCGACTCGAATATGTCCGAGACCACCACCATGCTCAAGGTCGGCACGGCGGCGCTGGTGTTGGAGATGATCGAGGCGGGCGTCTCGTTCCGCGATTTCGCCCTGGACAACCCGATCCGTGCCATTCGTGAGGTCAGCCACGACCTGACCGGCCGTCGTCCGGTCCGGCTCGCCGGTGGACGCCAAGCCAGCGCGCTCGAGATCCAGCGTGAGTACTACGCCCGCGCTGTCGAGCACCTGCGCAACCGCGACCGCGACCCCAATATCGACCAGGTCGTCGATCTGTGGGGCCGCACCCTGGACGCGGTCGAGGCGCAGGACTTCGCCAAGGTCGACACCGAGGTCGACTGGGTGATCAAGCGCAAGCTCTTCCAGCGCTACCAGGACCGCTACGGCATGGAGCTGTCCGATCCCAAGATCGCCCAACTCGATCTGGCCTACCACGACATCAAGCGCGGTCGCGGTGTCTTCGACCTGCTGCAGCGCAAGGGTCTGGCCAAGCGTGTCACCGAGGACGAGGCCGTCGACGCCGCCGTGGACACCCCGCCGCAGACCACGCGCGCCAAACTGCGCGGCGATTTCATCACAGCCGCGCAGGAAGCGGGCCGCGACTTCACCGTCGACTGGGTGCACCTCAAGCTCAATGATCAAGCCCAGCGCACGGTCTTGTGCAAGGACCCGTTCCGCTCGGTGGACGAGCGAGTGGATCGGCTGATCGCCTCGATGTAGCCGCTTCCGCCGCCAAGCCTGTCCGAGGGGCAGCGTGCCGCAGTCGGTCGATCGGCCGCGTCTGCGTCCTCGCAGATCTACCCAGCGCCTCGCACATGTTTGTGACTTCTGCGAGGAGTGCGACGGGGGTGCGAGGACGTTGGTGAGCGTGGGCTTGCGGCTAGTTCTCGGCGAGGTATCGCTCGATGGTCTCGACCTTGGCGGACATCGCGTCGGTCACGCCCGGGCGGATGTCGGCTTTCAGGACCAGGCTGCAACGGGGTGCGACGGCGAGTATCGCGTCCGTGGCGTCCTTGACCACGGCCATCACCTCGTCCCATTCGCCCTCGATCGTGGTGAACATGGCGTCGGTGCGGTTGGGCAGACCGCTGGCTCGCACGATTCGGACGGCTTCGGCGACGGCTCGGCCGACGTCCGCGCCCGCACCCAGCGGTGTCACGGAGAACGCGATGATCATGACTCCATGATGGCGGTGCACCAACCGGAATACGGTGAATCGCGCGCCGACGCGCGGGCGCGCCGGTGGGCCGATTACCCTGTGTCGAGTGGCGATATCCAAGGTCGAGCGGCTGATGAATCTGGTCATCGCGCTGTTGTCGACCCGGCAATTCCTGACCGCGGAGCGGATTCGGGACAGCGTCGCGGGGTACGAGGATTCGGCCAGCGACGAAGCGTTCAGCCGAATGTTCGAGCGCGATAAGAACGAGCTGCGTGACCTGGGGATTCCCTTGGAGGTCGGGCAGGTCAGCCGGTTTTCGACGGTGGAGGGCTATCGGATCAACCGCGACGCCTACGAACTACCCGATATCGATCTGACCAGTGAGGAAGCGGCGGCTGTCGCGGTCGCGGTGCAGATGTGGGAGTCGCCGGAGCTGGCGGCAGCAGCCGATGGCGCGCTGCTGAAGTTGCGTGCGGCCGGAATCCACGTCGAGACCGATGCCGCGGTGGCCTCGGTGCCCGCGGTTCCGGCGCGCACCCGGGGCTCGGATGCGGTGCTCGGCAAGCTGCTGGCCGCGATCGATGCGGGTCAGGCGGTACGGTTCGAACATCGGGGTGCGATCAACGAGCCGTATGTCATGCGTGATGTAGAGCCCTGGGGTGTCGTCACCCACAATGGCCGCTGGTATCTGGTCGGACACGACCGGAATCGGAACGCGGTCCGCAGCTTCCGGCTATCGCGGATCGGCGACGATGTGACCGCCTACGGCCCGCCCAATTCGGTCGGCAAACCCGAGGGCGTGGATCTGCGTGAGATCGTCGGCACCGTCACCGGCAGCGCACCGGTGACCGGCACCGCGACGGTGTGGGTGGCCGAAGGCCACGGCCGTGAGATCCGCCGGCTCGGACCCGTGCTGGAAGAGCGCACCATCGGCGAACGCCGTGGGGTGGTCGTCGAGTTGCCCATCCGATCCCGAGATTGGTTGGCGCGCTTGATCACCGGACTCGGTCCCGATGCCGTGGTGCTCGCACCCGAGGAACTGCGCGCGGATGTGGTGGCGCGATTGCGTTCGGTCTTCGACCATACGGAGGTCACCGCATGAGCGAGCGAACGACAAACACATTCGAACATCGCTCGGTCATGACCGAACCGAGAGCCAGCGAGGTGCGGTCATGAACGAGCGCAGTCGACTTTCGGTTCGGCTCTCACGGCTGCTCAACATGATTCCGTACTTCATTGCGAATCCGGGGATCAGTGCCGCCGAGGCCGCCGCCGATCTCGGCGTGACCACCAAGCAGCTGATGAGCGACCTCAACCAGCTGTGGATGTGCGGCCTGCCCGGTTACGGGCCGGGCGATCTGATCGACCTGTCGTTCTCCGAGGAGAGCATCGAGGTCACCTTCTCGGCGGGCATCGACCGGCCGCTGCGGCTGACCTCCACCGAGGCGACCGCATTGCTGGTGGCGCTGCGCTCGATCGTGGATATGCCGGGCATGGTCGATCCGACCGCGGCGCATGCGGCAATCGCCAAACTGGAATCGGCCATCGTGGGTGGTAAGACCGCCTACGATGCCCGCGAGCATCTGCCGACCGAGGCACCGGCGGTTTCGACGGTGCGTTCCGCGCTGGCCCGCCAGCGTGCGCTGCGGCTGGTCTACTATTCGGCGAGTCGCGATGTCGTATCCGAGCGTGTCGTCGATCCGATTCGTATTGTCCTGGTGGACAACAACAGTTACCTGCAGGCCTGGTGCCGCGAGGCCGAAGGTGTGCGCCTGTTCCGCTTCGATCGGATCGAGGCGGCCACCGAACTCGACGAGCCCGCCCGACCGCCGAGCCACGCGACCGAGGAGGCTGCCGCGCTCGACCTGTTCCAAGACGATCCCGCGGTTCCGTTGGCGCGCTTGCGTATTCGCGGCGACTACGGTTGGGTGCTCGATCAATACCCGATGCATCGGATGGCGGTGCACCCGGACGGCAGCATCGAGACGACCATGCGCTTCGCCACCATGGACTGGATGGCGCGGCTGCTGCTCGGCTTCGGTTCCGGCGTCACGGTGCTCGGCCCACCCGAATTGATCACCGCGGTGCGCGAACGCTCGAACGCCGCACTTGCCGCCTACGAAGCGGCCGGTTTCCTGGAGACCAGATGAATCGCACGGAGGCTGGACCGGCGTGATTGATGTGATGGCACCCCCTCGGGTGTTGGTCCTGGGCGCCGGAAGCATTGGTTCCTTTGTCGGCGGAAAGCTGGCGGCGGCCGGCGCCGATATCACATTCGTCGGTCGGCAGCGGGTGCTGGACGAGATCAGTGCGTCCGGGCTGCGGCTCACCGACCTCGACGGCGGTGACGTCGCGGTGGCGAGGGATGCGGTGCGGGTGTCGACCACGCCGGAGGATGTCGGGTCCGCCGATCTGGTGCTGGTCACCGTGAAGTCGGCGGCGACCGCGGCGGCCGTGCGCGATCTCGACGGCAAGATCCGTCCCGGCACCGTGGTGCTGAGCCTGCAGAACGGGGTCGGCAACGATGCGGTGATCCGCGAAACCCTGCCGACCTGCGTGGTGCTGGCAGGAATGGTGATGTTCAACGTCGTGCATCATCCCGACGGCCGGTTCCACCGCGGTACCGAGGGCGGACTGGCGGTGCAGGACGATCCGGCGCTGGCACAGTTCACCGAGGTATTCGCGCGGGCCGGTCTGGCACTGCGGCGGTATCCGGACCTGCTGCCGGTGCAATGGGCGAAGCTGCTGCTCAACCTCAACAACCCGATCAATGCGCTGTCCGGTCGGCCGCTGCGCGAGGAACTGTCCGACCGCGACTTCCGGCGCTGCCTGGCCCTCACTCAGCGCGAGGCGCTCGCCGCGATGAGCCGAGCGCGAATTCGCCCCGCCCGGCTGACGCCGCTGCCGCCGAAATGGATGGCGCGGCTGCTGACCGTTCCGGACGGAATCTTCCGCCGGGTCGCCGCAACGGTGCTGGCCATCGATCCGCAGGCGCGCTCGTCCATGGCCGATGACCTCGAACTCGGTCGCAAGACCGAAATCTCCTGGTTGTGCGGGGAGATCGTGAGCCTCGGCGTGATGGTGGGACTGCCGACACCGGTCAATCAGCGACTCATCGAACTGATCGTGGCCGCCGAACAGGGTGGCCGGCGCGACTGGACCGGGCCGCAACTGCTGGAGCAATTGCGATCGGCGGCCGGCACAAAGGACGGCTGATTTCGTGACCCCACGGATAACTCGTTGGGCACCCCCAGAAATAGGCACACCACTCGACCGCTGGCCTGCTACGAAACCATCGACGCACCCACGTCCGGCAAAAGGATCGAAGAGGTGGGGGAGCACACCGACGCGGGCGTTCTCGCATGTCATAGTCCGGTAGCATCGGAGCTACCACATTCTTTGGAGGTTTCATTATGGGCAGTCTGAGCATCTGGCACTGGCTGATCATCGCCGCGGTCTTCGTGATGTTCTTCGGCGCGAAGCGTATGCCCGATGCCGCCCGCAGCCTGGGCCGCTCGCTGCGCATCTTCAAGAGCGAAGTCAGCCAGATGCAGAACGAGAGCAGCGCACAGGCAAGTGCAGCACCGGTCCAGCAACCGGCCGCCG
The DNA here is from genome assembly GCF_044458905.1 of Nocardia sp. NPDC050408. Lineage (NCBI taxonomy): Bacteria > Bacillati > Actinomycetota > Actinomycetes > Mycobacteriales > Nocardiaceae > Nocardia > Nocardia sp. NPDC050408. The sequence continues at coordinate 193,748 of NZ_JBITIL010000012.1, forward strand.
AACTGCCGCAGGCCTCGGCGGTCCAGCCGACGGTCGCGCAGCCGCAGGCCGAGCCCCAGGCACAGCCGAAGTCGCTCTGAGCCCAGCCTTTGCCGCCGGGGTGAGTAGCGAACTCGCTCCGGGCGTAGTGCTGTTGCCCGCCGACCGCCGCGGGCACCGTCGACCTCAGGGGCCAACACACCACCATGCGAATTCCGTTCGATCCCCGGCGCAGTAAGCGCAGGACGAATCCCGACGGCACCATGTCGTTGGTCGAGCATCTGCAGGAGCTGCGCCGTCGGCTGCTGGTCTCGATCGCCGCGGTCGTCGTCACCACGCTGTTCGGCTTCTTCTGGTACGCGCACACGATCTTCGGCGTCGAAAGCCTTGGTTCGCTGCTCACCGGACCCTACTGTTCACTGCCCGCCTCGTCGCGGGCCGTGCTCACCGCCGACGGTGCCTGCCGCCTGCTGGCGACCGCGCCGTTCGAACAGTTCATGCTGCGGTTGAAGGTCGGCATGACAGCGGGCGTGGTATTGGCCACCCCGGTGTGGCTGTATCAGATCTGGGCCTTCATCACGCCCGGTCTGTACGCGAAGGAACGCAAGTACGCGGTCGGATTCGTCACCTCCGGCAGTGCGCTGTTCGTGACCGGCGCCGTACTCGCGTATTGGGTTGTCGCACACGCGTTGAGCTTCCTGCTGAATATCGGCAACAACGCGCAGATCACCGCCCTGAGCGGTACACAATACTTCAGCTTCATCATCCAGCTGCTCGTCATCTTCGGTGTCAGCTTCGAAATCCCGCTGCTGGTAGTCGGATTGAATCTGGTCGGGGTGCTGCACTACGACAAGCTCGCCAAGTGGCGGCGCGGAATCGTCTTCGGGCTCTTCGTCTTCGCCGCGATCGTGACTCCGCAGGATCCCTTCTCCATGCTGGCATTGGCGCTGGCCCTCACGGTGCTTTTCGAGGTTGCCATCCAGTTCTCTCGGATCAACGACAAGCGGCGCGCGCGTCGGGAGGCCGAGGAATTGGCGGCACTCTCGGATGAGGAAGCCTCCACGATCTCCGGCCCCGATCCGATCAACCCGGCCGATTCGATCTCGGAACCCTCGGCGAAATCAGCACGACCCGTGTCGGACTACTCCGATACCCTCTGACCGTGACGTATCACCAGTCGCAGGCGGGCGAGCTGGCAAAGTTCTCCGCCGAGCTGACTTTCGGGTTGGATCCCTTCCAGCGCAATGCCTGCAAAGCCCTCGAGGGTGGGCACAGCGTGCTGGTCTGTGCCCCTACCGGCGCGGGTAAGACCGTCGTCGGCGAATTCGCGGTGCACCTGGCATTGGCGGCGGGCGGAAAGTGTTTCTACACCACACCGATCAAGGCGCTGTCGAACCAGAAGTTCGCCGATCTGACCGAGCGGCACGGGCGTGACCAGGTCGGACTGCTCACCGGTGACCAGTCGATCAATCCGGACGCGCCGGTGGTCGTGATGACCACCGAGGTGCTGCGCAATATGCTCTACGCCTCCTCGGACGCGCTGCGCGGACTGTCGTATGTGGTGATGGACGAGGTGCACTACCTCGCCGACCGCTTCCGCGGTGCGGTCTGGGAGGAGGTCATCCTGCATCTGTCGCCGGATGTGCGGCTGGTCAGCCTGTCCGCGACGGTCAGCAATGCCGAGGAATTCGGCGCGTGGATGGAGACCGTGCGCGGCGATACCGCGGTGGTCGTCGACGAAACCCGCCCGGTGCCGCTGTGGCAGCACGTCATGGTCGGGCGCCGGATGTTCGATCTGTTCGATACCAACTCCAGCGAACAGAAGGTGCTGGTCGACGAGGATCTGGTGCGCTACATCCGCCAGCGTGAGGCGGCGGACCGGATGAACGGCTGGGGTGGACCGCGTGGTCGCGGTGGTAATCGCAACTTCCGGCCGCTGCCCAGACCGGAGGTGCTGGCCAAGCTCGATGAGGAAGGGCTGCTGCCCGCGATCACCTTCATCTTCAGCCGGGCCGGATGCGATGGGGCTCTTGCCCAATGCCTGCGTTCGCGACTGGATCTCTCGGGGACGGCAGTCGGCGGAGCCGGCGGGGTGGGTAAACACAGTCGTGACGACCAGGCCGACGAGATCGACGCGATCATCGAGAAACACACCGGGGATCTGCCCAAAGGCGATCTCGAGGTGCTCGGCTACTGGGAATGGCGCGAGGCCCTGCACCGGGGCCTGGCCGCGCATCACGCGGGCATGTTGCCCGCCTTCCGGCACACGGTCGAGGAACTGTTCGTGCGCGGTCTGGTGCGGGCCGTATTCGCTACGGAGACACTGGCATTGGGCATCAATATGCCCGCGCGCACGGTGGTGCTCGAGCGGCTGGTCAAATACAACGGCGAATCGCACGCCGAACTGACGCCGGGGGAGTACACGCAGCTCACCGGCCGGGCCGGACGCCGCGGAATCGATGTCGAGGGCCATGCGGTGGTGCTGTGGCAGCCCGAGGTCGACACCAGTGCGGTCGCAGGTCTGGCATCCACCCGGACCTATCCGCTGCGCAGTTCCTTCCGGCCGGGTTACAACATGTCGATCAATCTGATCGACCGGATGGGCGCGGACGAGTCGCGGGCGCTGCTGGAGCGGTCCTTCGCGCAGTTCCAGGCCGATCGGTCGGTAGTGGGATTGGTGCGCGGGATCGAGCGCAACGAGGGGCAGTTGCGCAAACTGCGCGATCAGCTCGGCGGCGAGGACGGCGGCTTCCTGGAATACATCTCTCTGCGCGAGCGGATCAAGCAGCGCGAACGTCAGATCGAACAGCAGGGTCGGGCCGATCGGCGCGGGGCAGCGGTCGACGCGCTGGTGTCCCTGCGGCGCGGCGATGTGGTGGCCATTCCGTCCGGGCGGCGGGCCGGGCTCGCCGTGATTCTGGAGCCGGATGCCACGCCGGGGGATCCGCGTCCGCTGGTACTGACCGAGGACAAGTGGGCGGGGCGGGTGTCGGTCGCCGATTTCCCGGTGCCCGCGAAAACCCTGGGCCATATGCGGCTGCCACGCAAGATCGATCACCGCACGGCGCGGACACGGCGCGATCTGGCCTCGGCATTGCGTAGCACCGGAATCTCGGCGCCGGGGCGATCGCGGCGCGGTGACCGTTCGAAGGCAGGCGAGGACCGCGAGCTGTCGACCTTGCGGCGCAGTCTGCGTTCGCATCCGGCGCACACCCGGCCCGATCGCGAACAGATGAGCCGGGTCGGCGAGCGCTACAACCGGCTGCTGCGCGAGACCGAGACGATGCGCCAAAAGGTTGCCGCGACCACCAATTCGTTGGCGCGCACCTTCGATCGGATCCTCGGTCTGCTCGAAGAGCGCGGGTTCGTGGACGCGGGCGAGGTGACCGTCGACGGGCGTCGGCTGGCCAGAATCTACGCCGAAAGCGATCTGCTCGTCGCCGAATGCCTGCGGCAGGGGCTGTGGCGCGGGCTCGGTCCGGCCGAATTGGCGGCGGTGGTTTCCATACTGGTGTACGAATCCCGCCAGGAGGGTGGCTATCTCGGCGTCAGCGGGCCGACCGAACCGATTCGCCGGGCGGTCGGCGCGACCGTCGGCGTGTGGAGCGAGTTGCGCTCCGATGAGGCACGGCACAGACTGCCGCCCACCCGCGAACCGGATCTCGGTTTCGTGACAGGCGTTTACAAATGGGCCCGCGGCGATGGGTTGGCCGAGTCGTTGCTGGCCAGCGGTGATCAGAACGCGCCGCTGTCGGCGGGCGATTTCGTGCGGTGGTGCCGACAGGTGATCGATCTGCTCGATCAGATCCACGCAACCGCCGACGATGTCGAGGTCGCGGGGACCGCGGCCAAGGCCGTCCGCGCGATCCGACGGGGTGTCGTAGCCGTGGACGCCGCGTAGCCGATTCGATTGTGATTTGATTTCTTTCGCGTACCGACCGTGGCGGAGGAGTCGGACAGGATCGCACCTCATACCGGATCGGTCCTGTCGTGCGACGAGTCTCACGCGGGGGGCTACCGTGTGTATAACGATGCGAGTGGAGGCAACCAGATGAGCGGCCCGTACGGACCGAACGACGCCCCTGGTCCCGGGGAGGGACGCAACGATCCCACCCAGCAGTGGGGCGGACAGCAGGCACCCGGTGCAGCCGGGCCGACTCAGCAGTGGGGTGGTACCCCGCAGTCGCAGCCGACCCAGCAGTGGGGCGATCCGAACGCGCAGCAGCCGCAGTGGGGTCAGCCGAATCCGCAGAGCCAGCCCAGTCAGCCGCAGTGGGGTCAGCCCAACCCGCAGAGCCAGCCGAGCCAGCCGCAGTGGGGCCAGCCTCAGCCGAGTCAGCCGAGTCAGCCGCAGTGGGGGCAGCAGCCGACCCAGCAGGACTGGTCCGCGCAGCAGGGGCAACAGCCCTGGCAGCAGGGCCAGCAGCAGCCGTGGCAGCAGCAGACCCCGCAGCCGAGCAGCGGCGGCAAGAGCAAGGGCCTGTTCATCGGCCTAGGTGTGCTCGCGCTTGCCGTCATCGGCGCCATCGTGGTGCTGGTGCTCGTGCTGACCAGCAAGGATGAGCTCGACCAAGCCGCCGTTCAGGACGGCGTCAAGAAGGTGCTCTCGGATTCCTACGGAATCCAGGACGTCGCCGATGTCTCCTGCCCCTCCGGCCAGCAGGTCAAGGTCGACGCGACCTTCAGCTGTGACCTGAAGGTGAGCGGTGAGCAGAAGAAGGTCACCGTCAAGATCACCAAGGACGACGGGACCTACGAGGTCGGCCGCCCGAACTGACGGTTATGCGGTCGAGATTGGCGAGCGGGTGTCGGTGGGGCGGCCCCGCTGCTCGTCGTAGGTAGACGTGTCGAGGTGGGTACGGTGCCTAGGTTCTGCTCGGGGTAGGCCCAACTGTTGAGTCGAGCATGGCGGTGCCGGGTGCCTAGTTCCCGGCTCTTGCGGAATGCGCGGTCGTCGGGCTGCTCGGAATGGACATTGCTGTGGTGGCGCAGCGGTAGTGAGTGCCTCGCACAAACTGCACAACCTCTGCGAGGCCATTACTGGGTATGCGAGGTCCCCGATCTTGTGCGTGGCCAGGCGGTTACGCCGAATGCGCAGCGGTCAGCGCTGTGACCAGGCGGGTTATCGGGCTCTCCGCGTTATAGGCGGTGGCCAGTTCACGGAGCCGGTCCGGGTCGACGGGGGTCGTGGGGAGAGTATCGGGGCGGGACAATTCCACATCGGCGTCGCAGACCACGCGGGTGACCGGGGCGGCGGCTTCGAGGTAGGTCTCGGCGGCGCGGAGTTTGGCGCGAATGCCCTGGGCCAGGTCGGCGGCGGGGTCGTCAACGGCCGCGGTGAGCGCGTCGAGCGAGCCGAAGCGGGAGATGAGCATCGCGGCAGACTTCTCACCGATACCGGCGACGCCGGGCAGGCCATCGGAGGAGTCACCGCGCAGGGTCGCCATATCCGCATAGGCCGGACCGGCATTCTCCAGCGGCACACCGTATTTCGCGGATACCTCGGCTGGGCCGAACAATTCGGCCTTGGCCAGGCCGCGACCGGCGTAGAGCACGCGCACCGGCGGCGCCGGAGCGTCGCGGACCAGTTGGAGCAGGTCACGGTCGCCGCTGACGACCACCACCGGATCGGTGCGCTCGGCGGTGGCCAGGGTACCCAGCACGTCGTCGGCCTCGAGTCCGACCGCGCCGCCGGTGGCGATGCCCGCCGCGGCGAGCACCTCGAGGATCATCTCTACCTGCGGGGTCAGGGTGTCCGGCACGTCCTCGGCGCCGGGTGCCGCATCGGCGGCGGTGTCGAGTCGGTGGGTCTTGTAGGTCGGCACCAGCGCCACCCGGAATGTGGGACGCCATTCCAGGTCCAGGCAGACGACCAGTCGGCTCGGCTTGTGTTTGGTGATGAGCGAGGCGACCATATCGGTGAAGCCGCGCAGCGCGTTCACCGATCGGCCGTCGGGTGCGGTGATCTTCTCCGGAATCGCGTGGAACGCGCGGAACCACAGGCTCGCGCCATCGAGCAAGAGCAGGGGCCCACCGGAAGTCGCAGTGTTCACGCCGCTGAGGCTACCTGTACGCGATGACAACCTCGGGTGATCGGTATTCGCATTCGGCTCGATGTCGGCGGCGGGTAACGTCGGGCGGTATGAGCTCGCACACGGAGTCCCGATTCGCGGCGGATGTCTACGGTGATCGACTCGAACGAGCGGTGCAATTGATGCGCGCCGCTCATCTGGATGCACTATTGATTACGCCGGGGCCGGATCTGCGCTACCTCATCGGCTCGGCGGCGGAATCCTTCGAGCGACTGACCTGTTTAGTCATCACGGCCGATGGCGCCACCCCGTCGGTGGTGATTCCGAAGCTCGAGTTGGCTTCGCTGGAAGGTTCGGCGGCGGGTGAACTCGGTCTGCAGGTGCTGGACTGGGTCGACGGCGTCGACCCCTATCAGCTCGTGAAGTCGTCGCTGCACGTCGGGTCCCGGGTCGCGGTCACCGATGTCATGCCCGCACTGCATCTGCTGCCGTTGGCCGAATCCGTCAGTGGACTGCCCGCCTCGGCCACGCCGGTGCTGCGGGAACTACGAATGATCAAGGACCAGGCCGAAATCGAGGCACTGCGCCGCGCGGGTGCGGCCATCGACCGGGTGCATGCGCGGATGGGAGAGTTCCTGCAGGTCGGGCGCACCGAGGCCGAGGTCGGCGCGGATATCGCGGCGGCGATCGTCGAGGAGGGGCATACCGAGGCCGCTTTCGTCATCGTCGGTAGCGGGCCACACGGTGCCGACCCGCACCACGGCGTCTCCGACCGTCGCATCGCGGCCGGAGATGTGGTGGTAATCGATATCGGCGGGCCGGTCGACCCCGGCTACTACTCGGACTCGACTCGGACCTACGTCCTAGGAGAACCCACGCCGACCGTTGCCACGCAATTCGGGGAACTGGAGCGCGCCCAAGCCGCCGCGGTCGCCGCCGTCCGTCCCGGTGTCACCGCCGAATCCGTCGACGCCGCAGCCCGAAACCTGTTGACCGAAGCCGGGTTAGGCCCCGCCTTTGTCCACCGCACCGGCCACGGCATCGGCCTGTCGGTCCATGAGGAGCCCTACATCGTCGAAGGCAACAGTCTGGTCCTGGAACCCGGCATGGCTTTCAGCATCGAGCCGGGGATCTACTTCCGCGGCGATTGGGGCGCACGCATCGAGGACATCGTCGTGGTCACCGAGGACGGCTGCGAGTCGATGAACCAGCGGCCCCATGAGTTGACGGTTCTCTGAGGCGCCTCAGAGTTGACTGGGACTGATTGTCACGAGGCGTCGGTCTACCACGCCTCGGCTTGGTGGCGGTGGCAGTCGGCCAGGGCGCGTGAGCCGAGGGAACGGCGAAATACACCGGGGCACAACGGCTCCGGCTAGTCGGCGACGGCCGCGCGCTCAGGCTGGGGTGGGGGCGAGGGTGCTGCTGGAGAGTACGCGCTGGACCTGGATGGCGATGACGACGCGGGTCGGGTTCTCGCGGGGGACTCGGTAGCGGCCCGCATAACGGTCGACAGCTTCTGCGACGTTGGCCGGATCGTCGAGCACTGTGGCCGGGCCTTCCAGGGTGATCCAACGGATACCGTCCACCTGGCTTACCGCCGCGTAGCCGGAGCGCCGCACGTTGCGTACCTTCACCGAGCCGTCGTTGGTGATCACTCGCGCGATCCCGGCTTCCGGATCCCAGGTGAAACCCACCGCGACCACATGGGGCGTGCCATCGGCGCGCAGGGTGGTCAGCGTCGCGAGGTGGCGCTCGGCGACGAATTCGAGTGCGGCAGTGGACAGCTGTGCTGTGCTGGTCGGCATCCCCTGACCGTAGCGGTATGCGGGCCGCCCGGCATCGGCACATACCGAGTCGGCATTTGCGGTACCAACTGGTCAGTTCGGTGTTCCGTGCGTGCTCGGATATTCTGACCCCGAGTTCGACAATCGAGGGGTTCAGGGATGCAGAGCGCGGATATCCAGTTGGCCGCCCGATGGTGGCAGTGGGCCATGTCGATTCCGATCGCCAAGAATCCGGTTTGCGACGAGACCGGAGCCTGCGCGGCCGAAGGTCAGCCCGACGATGTCTGGTTCCTCGCCGGAACGTTCGGCGGCAAGGTCAGCCGAAGCTGCTCCGTGCCCTATGGTCGCCCGATCTTCTTTCCCGCCTTCAACATGTTCCAGAAGGTCGAAAGGTCGTTTTTCCAATTCGGCAGCCGCCCGCCGGTGGCCCCGACGGCGAGCGGTCACGCTGAGCTCAACGGTGTCGAATTGCCGCTGCGGGAAGTGACCAACCGCACGGCATTCCGCGTCAACGCGGCAGCCGGTGGCCCGTTCCAGGTAACCGGCAGTTTCAAGGCGACGGCCTGGGGACTCTGGTGCCGGCTGGACGACCTGCTCCGCGGCGACTACATCCTGACCTTCGGCGGTGAATACGAGCCGGGCGGCTTCTGGGTCGAGGCGTCCTACCAGCTCGAGATCGTCTGACCTGCCGGATCGGCATATCGGGGTGGGGTGCGAGACTGGCGGCATGGGATCGCGTGGAATTGCCGAGGGGCCGGTGCTGGTACTCGGGGGCCGCAGTGAGATCGGGCTCGAGGTGGCGCTGCGGCTGGCGCCGGGGCGAGTGGTGATACTCGCGGCGCGACGCAGCGGGGAGTTGGCGCAGGAGAGTGCCGCGGTGTCAGCGGCAGGGGCGACGGCAGTGCATACCGTCGAATTCGATGCGGACGATACGGCCGGTCATCCCGCTCTGCTGGAGAAGATCGCGGCCGAATACGGGGGGATCGGGGTCGCCGTGGTCGCGTTCGGGGTGCTCGGGGATCAGGCGCGGGCCGAACGCGATCCGGCGCATGCGATCGCGGTGGTGCACACCGATTACGTCGCGCAGATCAGCGTGCTCACCGTTCTCGCGAATCTGCTTCGCGCACAGGGCAGCGGGCAGCTCGTCGTCTTCAGCTCGTTCGCGGGCGCGCGCGTGCGTCGGGCCAATTACGTCTACGGTTCGGCGAAGGCGGGGCTCGACGGATTCGCCAGCGGTCTCGCGGATGCGTTGCACGGCAGCGGTGTTCATCTGCTGCTGCTGCGTTGCGGGTTCGTGATCGGCCGGATGACCGACGGCATGGACCCGGCCCCGATGTCGAGCACCCCCGATCAGGTGGCGGATGCGGTCGTGCGTGGTCTGCGGCGCCGTGTCGGTCGGGTCTGGGTTCCCGGCATCCTGCGTCCGGTCATCTTCGCGATCCACCTACTGCCCCAACCCATCTGGCGTCGGATGCCGCGGTGACGGCAGTGTGGAATGGGCCGCCGATCGCCGTAGTCGGTATCGGCGCCGACGGGTGGAGCGGGCTCGGCGAGGCCGCGCGCGAAGCGGTCTCCGACGCCGGGGTGGTATTCGGTTCGGCGCGGCAACTCGAGTTGATTCCGCAGGACGTTACGGTGGCGCGGCGGGAGTGGCCTTCCCCTTTGGTCCCCGCACTGCCCGGTTTGTTCGCAGACCGGACCGGTCGGCAGATATGCGTGCTGGCCAGCGGGGATCCGATGTTCTATGGCATCGGGGTGACATTGGTGCGGCTGTTCGGGGCGGACCACCTGCGGGTATTTCCGCAGGCGTCATCGGCATCGCTGGCATGTGCGCGGCTGGGGTGGGCGTTGGCGGATACTCCGGTGGTGAGTGCGGTGGCGCGGCCGGTGGAGACGGTGTTGCCCGAGTTGGCGGACCGGCGGCGGGTGCTGGTGCTGAGCGCGGACGAGCGCACACCGCGACAGCTCGCGGAGCTGTTGCGGGACAGTGGGTTCGGGGAATCGACGTTGACCGTGCTCGAGCAGTTGGGCGGCCCGCGCGAACGGGTGGTGCGCGATCGCGCGGCAGGGTGGGAGCTTGCCGTCGGTGATCCGCTCAATATCGTCGCGATCGACTGCGTCGCCGATCCGAAACACCTGCGCGCGACGCGCGTGCCCGGACTGGCGGACGAGCTTTTCGGTGGTGCCGGTCAACTCACCAAATCCGAGGTCAGGGCGTTGACACTGGCCGCGCTTGCACCCGCGCCCGGGGAGTTGCTGTGGGATGTCGGCGGGGGGTCGGGCAGTATCGCGATCGAATGGTGCCGCACGCATCCGAGTTGTCGGGCGGTGAGCTTCGAGCGGCTCGAACACCGGCGGCGGCAGATCGCCGACAACGCCGCCGCCCTTGGTGTTCCATATATCGGTGTGCGTGGAGAGATACTCACCGATATCGGAAAATCTACCGAATCTGCGCCTCCCGACGCAATATTTATCGGTGGCGGGCTCACTCAAGATGGCGTAATCGAGACATGTTGGTCGCATCTACGCCAGGGTGGCCGTTTGGTGGCGAATGCCGTGACGGCGGAATCCGAAGCAATGCTACTGAATTGGGTCGTCGCGCACGGCGGTGAACTGCGGAAGTTTCAGATTTACCGGGCCGAAGCCCTCGGCAAGTTCACCACCTGGCGGCCGCAATTGCCCGTCACCCAGTGGGCAGTTGTGAAAGGCGGCTCTGTCTGAAACCTCGCTTTGCGGGTGAATCGGACTCGCTCCAGCGGTAGGGTCGGTGCCCGAGATCCGGACGTTATCGCCGGATTCCTGTCCTATTGGGGAGATTTATGAAGTACAAGAAGTTTGCCGCCACCGCGATGATGGCCGTTGCGGCCACCGGTATTGCGGCGGGTACATCCGGCGCCGTTCCGGTGGCACCCGCGCCGGCCGTGCAGAGCCAGGCCGTGCCGGCCGTGCAGGGTGAGGATCATGGCGTGAACTACGCGGTGCAGCTGGTCGACAAGTCGATTCTAGCGGCCGTCACCGGCGGTGCGTTCAGCCTTGATGCCGACCAGAAGTACGTCACGGTGAAGAACACCGAAGGCGCGGTCATCACCTCGATTCCGCTGCGCGCGCAGGTCGGCGACCAGCTGATCCCGATCGCGGCAACCATCGACCCCGCGGGTCAGAAGCTGACGCTGACCCCGCAGGTCGAGTCGACCGCCGCGATCAGCGCAGAGGCCATCTCCTCACAGGAGTGGTTCTTCAGCGAACTGCAGCGCGCCTCGCTCGGTGCGCTGATCGGCGCCATCATCGGATTCTTCTTCTTCGGCATCGGTCTGCCGGTGGGTGCGCTGATCGGCCTGCTCATCGCGGGTGGTCCGAATCTGATCAATGCGGGCATCGCCTACTTCAGCGGGCAGCCCTGAAAACTCTGATTCTGGGCGGCACCCGGGAAGCCAGGGAAATCGCCCATATCGCTTCCGGCGAGCGAGGATTCGATATCATCTCCTCGCTCGCCGGTCGTGTTCGCGACCCACTGCTGCCGGAGGGGCCGGTTCGGATCGGCGGCTTCGGTGGCGGCGAGGGTCTGCGGAAGTGGTTGGTGGATAACGAGATCGCCGGCGTCATCGATGCCACACATCCGTTTGCGGGCACGATCAGTGCGAATGCGGCTGGTGCCGCAGCGGATCTCGGACTACCGATACTGCATGTGCGCCGGCCGGGATGGTCCGAACAGCCCGGTGATCGGTGGATTCGGGTGCCCGATCTCGATGCGGCAGTGCAGGAGGTGGCGCAGCTGGGGGAGCGCGTCTTCCTGACGATCGGCCGCCAAGGTGTCGCGGCCTTCGCGGGCCTGACGCGGCAGTGGTTTCTGATCCGTGCCATCGATCCGCCCACCGGCGCGCTGCCGCCGCACCACGAATTGCTCCTCGCGCGAGGGCCTTTCTCACCCGCGGATGAGCAGCGTCTGCTGGCGCGACACGGGATCGACGTGCTGGTCACCAAGGACAGTGGCGGCGATCAGACCGCCGCCAAACTCGACGCCGCGCGCTCGGCGGGCCTTCTCGTGGTCGTCGTCGACCGCCCCGAGCTGCCGCCGGGCGCGGTAGTCGTGGAAACCGTCGACGCGGCGTGGACGTGGTTGCGGGCTATCGCATCCCGCTGATTCAACGGCCGAGCAGTTCCGGTAGGCGGTCGAACCAGGCGAGTACGGTGCGCTCGTAGCCGATGCCGAATTCCAGAGTGGCCCGTTGATAGGGGGGCATGTCCGTGTGCTCTTCGGTGAGGTAGCGGTCGAGGCGCTGCTGGTGAATCTCCTTGTTGGCGCCGATGATTCGATCGAGATGCGCGGGATCGACGTGCTCCCCGAAGGACAAGGTCAGTAGCAGCGGCACCCGAATGGTCTCGGCGCCCGGATCGCGGGCGATCCATTCCAGGAACGCTTCGTGACCGGCGTCGGTGATCTGATACGGCGTGCGGTCGCGCGCACCGGCCTCACCCTTTGCGACGAGTCCGGCCGCGTCCATGGCGGCCAGTTCCCGGTAGACCTGGCTTTGGGTAACGGTCCAGAAGTCGCCGATCCGGTCCTGGGCCTGAGTCACCAGATCCCAGCCCGACATCGGACCGTCGTGCAGAAATCCGAGCAGCGAGGCCGCCGTGGAATTCAGCGTTTTGCGTTGTGTCGAGGTGTTCGCCAACGGACTGCTCCCTTCGCTCTCAACGTTCCATAGTGGAATGTTATACGACGCTCACCCATGGCCTGGTCGGGGACCTGGTGACGTGTCGCTAAGATTCAACTTGTGTCTAAGACGTATTCATCCGCGGAACTCGCCTATCGCGAGGTCAAGGAACGCATCCTGACCGGCGCGTTGCCCGGTGGGGAGCTGATCAGCGAAGGCGAGATCGCCACCGACCTCGGCATGTCGCGGACTCCGGTGCGGGAGGCATTCCTACGACTCGAGGTCGAGGGGTGGATGCGCTTGTATCCCAAGCGGGGCGCGCTGGTGGTGCCGATTCCACCGGCCGAGGCCGAACACGTCGTGCACGCTCGCTATGTCGTAGAGACCGGAGCGGTCCGGGCGGTGGTTGCGGAGGAGCGGTCCGCGCTGATCGCCGAACTGCACGCCTCGCTGGACCGGCAGCGCGAGCTGGCCGTCGCCGCCGACTTCGATCGATTCGCGGTGGCGGACACCGACTTTCACCGCAGCTATGTCGTCGCCGCGGGCAATCCGTTGCTCACCGGGTTCTACGACTCACTGCGGGAGCGGCAGCGTCGCATGAACAGCGCTGCGCTGCATCGGGGTTCGACCGATACCGCCCGCATTGTCGAACAGCACACGCGTCTGGTCGATCTGATCGAAACCGGCGACGCGGCCGGATTCGCCACCGCGCTCGTCGACCACATGTCCGGCGTGCACCAGCTGGAAATGAGAGGCCTTTAATGGCAACGCTCCTCGCCATCGACACTCGGCCGTCGGGGCTACGGCAGAGTGCGCGGCATTGGTGGGGCGTCGCGGCCGCGATGTTCGCGATCGCCTGGGGTGGAAACGAATTCACGCCGCTGCTGGTTCTGTACAAGGGCAACGGAGTGCCGGTCACCACGGTCGACCTGCTGCTGTTCTGCTACGTGCTCGGCATCGTGCCCGCCTTACTGATCGGCGGACCGCTCTCGGACCGTTACGGCCGCCGCATGCTGCTTCGCCCGGCGCCATTGGTCGGTGCGGCCGGTTCTTTGCTGCTGGCCTTCGGATCGGCATCGGTGCCGTCGTTATCGGCCGGGCGGGTGCTGTGCGGAGTGGCGCTGGGGTTGGCGATGGCAGTGGGAAGTAGTTGGCTGAAGGAACTTTCGCAGCCGCCGTTCGGGCCGAAGTTGCCCGCGGGGACCGGGGCGCGACGTTCGGCGATGAGCCTGACCGGTGGGTTCGCCGTCGGTGCCGGAGTGGCCGGTGTTCTCGCGCAGTGGGCGCCGCTGCCGAATACGTTGGCGTATCTGATCAATGTGATGCTGTGTCTGATTGCGGTCGTATGGGTGGCTCGCGCACCGGAAACTCTATCGCCGCAGCTGAATTCGGGCCGATTGATCAATGAGCTGAAGGTTCCGGCGGCCGCGCACCGCAGGTTCCGGTATGTCGCGCTGCCGGTCGCGCTGTGGTTGTTCACTTCTGCGGCAACGGCTTACGCGGTGCTGCCGACTCTGATGGCGCCGAAGGTGCACGGTGCGCCCATCGCGTTTTCGGCATTGATCACGGTGATCACGTTGGGCTGTGGTTTCGCGATCCAGTCGCTGGCACGACGGATCGATCGACCGGGCACTGCCCGTGCCGCTGTTGTGGCGCTGGTGTTGGTCGTGTGTGGAATGATCTCGGCCGCATGGGCTTCGGGTGCGTCGGCCCTTGTGTTCACAATCGTTACCGCTGTCGTGCTCGGTGCCGGATATGGAATCGGGCTTGTCGCTGGACTACAGGAGATCGAACGCATCGCCCGTCCCAACGACCTCGCCGGACTGACCGCGGTGTTCTATTCGGTGAGCTACCTCGGCTTCGGCGTTCCCGCGCTGCTGGCATTCCTACACGAGTCTTTCGGCCTGGGATACCCGACAATGTTCGCGGCCGCCGTTGTGGGTGCGGCAGGATGTCTGGCACTCGTCGTTCGGAATTACCGCACCTGAGAACCGTCGGGGATGCCGATACACATCCCCGACGAGGCTGCAGTCAGGCGCTCTTCGGCCGGTAGTGCAGTTCGGTCACGCCGCATTCGAATCCGGTGGCGCAGACCAGGTCGAGTCGGGTGGTGCCGCGGAAGACCGGCAGGCCCGCGCCGATCGCGGTCGGACTGACGAACAGATGCAGGTCGTCGATGAGGTCCTCGGCGATCAGATTCGCGACGAGGGTGGCACCGCCGTAGACGATGAGGTCGCCACCCGCCTGGGCCTTGAGGTGGTTGATGGTCTCGGCGAGGTCGCCGCCCGCGACGACGGTGTTCTCCCAGGGCGATTCGGTGAGGCTGTCGGAGATCACGACCTTGGGCGTGTTGTTCATCTTGTCGATGGCCGCCTGGGGCTCGTGTTCGGGCTTGGAGGCCCAATGCGGGATGAAGCCCTCGGCGAGTTTGCGGCCGAGGACGATCGTGTCGAATTCGGCGGTGATGGCGGTGACGCGGGCGGCGAGGTCATCGGACCACTGGAAGGTCATCCAGTCCATCTCGCCGTTCGGGCCGGACATGTAGCCGTCGATGGTGGTCTGGACTTGGAGCTTCAGCTTGCGCATTCGGATTGCCTTTCCGGGTTGTCGCGGTCCTGTCCGGCCCGCTGTTGTTCATACTTCAGCGTGGCCGGACCCGTGTCGGAATGTGCGCGGTTTCTTGCGGAATCGAGTCAGCGTTGGTAGCGACGCGAGGTGTAGACCCTGGTGCCCTGGTCGGACTCGACGACGGCAGTGGTGGAGGCGCCGATGATCAGCAATGTGCGCATATCGACCTCGGCCGGATCCAACTCGGCGAGGGTGACCACACGGACGGATTCGGTGGGTCCGCCGACATCGCGACCGAGCACCACGGGGGTGTCGGGCTTGCGGTGTTCGAGCAGCACGTCACGCATCGCCGCGACCTGCCACATGCGCTGACTGGAGGCCGGATTGTAGATCGCGATCGCCATATCGGCCGCGGCGACCGCGGAAAGTCGTTGCGCGACAACCTCCCACGGCTTGAGTCGATCCGAGAGCGAAATCATCGCGTAATCGTGGCCGAGCGGCGCGCCGACCCGACTGGCCACGGCATTGGCCGCGGTGAGTCCGGGCAGTACCCGCACCGGCACCCCTTGCCACTGCGGATCGGCGGATTCCTCGAGTACCGCGGCCGCCATGGCGAAAACCCCGGGATCACCCGAGGAGACGACGACGACCTTGGCCCCGTGCTTTGCCAGGTCCAATGCCATGGCGGCACGTTCGGATTCGACCCGGTTGTCGCTGGCATGCCTGCGCTGCCCGGGACGCGACGGCACCCGATTGATGTAGGTCGTGTAGCCGACCAGATCGGTGGCGTCCGCGAGTGCGCGTTCGACTTCGGGCGTGGTCCAGTCGGGTGAGCCCGGGCCGAGCCCGACCACGACGACTTCACCGGTAGAACCACTGAAATGGCTCGAGGTTTCCTCGACCCGAGAGCTGTCGGAAGGAACGGTCCGGGCAGTGCGGGATTCGCTGTCCACAGCTTCGGGCGAGACTGCCGCGGTGCCGAGAAGGTCGGTGGCCGCGCCGATGGTTTGCGACTGCCCGCGCACCGAATGCGCAAGGGGCAGTGGGGTTGTCGGCCGTGGGCCGGGAACGAGGGTGATCGCGAAATACGGTACATCCGCATCGTCGACATCGTCGGCGGCGAGTACGCGTTGACGGGTACTGCTCGCGCGTTCGATGTAGTAGGCGTCGGCGAGGCGGCCGGAATCCGAGAGAGCTTGGCGCACACCGGGATAGGTGCGGCCGAGCTTCATGATGGCGGCGGCGTCGGTATCGCGGAGGCGTCGGGTGAGTTCTTCGGTGGGCATGGTGCCCGGCAGGACGGTCAACACCTGCTCGCCCTCGACGAGGGGGGTGCCGAGGGCGGCCGAGGCCGCGCTCACCGAGGTGATGCCGGGGATGATCTCGGCTTCGAACCGGTCGGCCAAGCGACGGTGCATATGCATGTATGAGCTGTAGAACAGCGGATCACCCGCGGCGAGCAGCGCGACGGACCGGCCCGCCGCCAGGTGGGTGGCGAGGCGTTCGGCGGCCCGTTCATAGAACTCGTCGATGGCGCCCTGATAGCCGCCGGGGTGGTCGGTCGTCTCGGTGGTCACGGGATAGATCAGGTGTTCTTCGAGTTGGTCCGCGCGCATGTACGGCGCGGCGATGCCACGCGAGATGCTGCGGCCGTGGCGTGCGCTGTGGAAGGCGATGACATCGGCTTCGGCGATTACCCGCGCCGCCTTCACCGTCACCAGCTCCGGGTCACCGGGGCCGAGTCCGACGCCCCACAACTTGCCGTTGCTCATTCCTGTTCGCTCGCAATCGCGTTCAGTGCCGACGCGGTAATGGCGCTGCCACCGCGCCGCCCACGCACCGTCAGATATTCGACCCCGCCGAATTCGATCAGCGCGTCCTTGGATTCGGCAGCACCGACGAAGCCGACCGGAATGCCGAGGATGGCGGCTGGTCGCGGCGCACCCGCATCGATCATGTCGAGCAGATGGAACAGCGCGGTCGGTGCGTTCCCGATGGCGACCACCGCGCCCTCGAGGCGATCGCGCCACAACTCCAGCGCCGCGGCCGACCGCGTATTGCCCATTGCCGCAGCCAGTTCCGGTACCCGTGGGTCGGCGAGAGTGCAGATCACGTCATTGTCGGCAGGCAACCGCTTGCGCGTCACACCGGACGCGACCATCTGCGCATCACAAAGAATAGGAGCCCCCGCCCGCAGCGCCCCCCGCGCAGCCGCCACCACGCCGGGCGAAAACGCCACGTCCCCCGCCAGATCCACCTGCCCGCACCCATGGATCATCCGCACCACAACCTGCGCCACATCCTGCGGAAACCCACTCAGATCCGTCTCCGCCCGAATCATCGCAAACGACCGCCGATAAATCTCGGCCCCATCAGTGACGTAAACATCGGACATGCCCCCCACCATATGAGCACTCCTTCCCTCGACTCGGCGCGGGTCGAGAATGCGACGGTGACGGCAAACGTCGAGAGTCCCTGCATGAATGCATTCCCGGCGGATCAGGTGCGCGGGCGTTCGAGGATTCGGGACATGACTATGGAGCTGCGGGTGCGGCCGACTCGGGTGTTTTCGCGGATGCGTTCTACGGTGGATTCGATTTCGGCCATGTCCGTTGCCATGACGTGGACCAGGGCGTCGGCTTCGCCCGCGATGGTCCAGACGCCGACTACCTGAGGGATCGGTTCGAGGCTGCGGCGGAGTTCGGCGGGGGTGATGTTGTCGCGGTAGTAGACCTCGACGTAGGCCTCGGTGGTCCAACCGAGGGCGGCGGGGTTGACCAGCGCGGTGAAGCCGGTGATCTGGCGGCTGGCGACCATCTTGTCGACGCGGCGCTTCACTGCGGGCGCGGACAATCCGACCTTCGCGCCGATCTCCTGGAACGAGGCGCGCGCCGATTTGAGCAGGTGCGCCAAAATCTGCCGGTCGATGTCATCCACGCCACACCCACTTCCGATCGACGCAATGATTCGCCGAATTCCACCGATCATGCGCAATGAATCATTGTTTCTGGCGCAATACTAGGCGAATTACCTTCGTGTCAGCGGAATAACCCGCGCCTACCTCCGGGAGACACGTTGACCTCTGTAGCCACCCTCCGTTTCGAGCCCGTGCGGCGGCCCTCCGCTAGCGACTGCTCGCAGGTCGCTCGACAGGGACAGCCACGTCAGTTCGTGATGTGCCGCCCGGATCACTTCGATGTCTGCTACTCGATCAATCCGTGGATGAATCCGCAGGAACCCGTCGACCGGGTGCTGGCGCTGTCGCAGTGGGAGACATTGCGCGCGACGTTCGAGCACTACGGCCATCGCATCGACGTGGTGCCAGGCGAGCCCGGTCTGCCCGATATGGTTTTCGCCGCGAATAGCGGGCTGATCGTGGGTGATCGGGCGATGTCGGCGCGGTTTACGCATGCCGAGCGGGCTGCGGAAGGTCCGGCGTATCACCGCTGGTTCGCGCAGCAGGGGCTAGTGGAGTTGGTCGGGGCGCAGGAAATCAATGAGGGCGAAGGTGACTTCCTGCTGGTCGGTGAGCGCATGCTGGCCGCGACCGGATTCCGGAGTTCGATTGCCGCGCACCGTGAGGTCGAGCGGTACTTCGATCTGCCGGTGGTTTCGCTCGAACTGATCGATCCGCGCTTCTATCATCTGGATACAGCGCTGATGGTCCTCGATGACACGAATGTCGCGTACTTCGCGCCCGCCTTCACTGCTGCCAGTCAGGCGATACTGGCCGAGCTCTACCCGGACGCCATCCTCGCAACCGATGCCGACGCCGTGGTTCTGGGGCTCAACGGTGTCTCCGACGGGCTGAATGTCTTCATCAGCAGTCGTGCCGACAACCTGGCTTCGGAGTTGCGTGTGCAGGGGTACAACCCGGTTGGCGTCGATCTGTCGGAGTTGTTGAAGGCCGGTGGTGGAGTGAAGTGCTGCACGTTGGAGATACACGAGGACCCGCGGAGTGCGCCGACCGCAGTTGCTTCGTAACGCGCGAGCATCGCTGTCAGAACGGGAGTTTGGTGCGCCAACCGCTGACGCCCGGTTCGGCCAACGGATGGACTTCGGCGACGAATTTGAACAACAGCAGTGCGCCGCTGATCTGTAGCACGGCGAGGGGGATTTCGCCGAAGCAGGCGATTGCGACGGAGAACCAGACGTCGCGAGGGTTGGCGGTCGTGATGTCGAACCAGGCATCCACGAGAAGCAACAGACCGGTGCCGAATGCGGGCAGTATGAGCAGTTGCTTGCGCTGCCAGCCCAGGTAGGCGGTCGTCGCCATCATGATGACCAGCAGGATGTCGAACCCGACCCAGGTCAGGGTCCAATTGCGGGCCTGATAATCGGGCGGCAGCGACACCGCGAGATACCCGATCCACGGAATCAACGCTATGGACCCACCCACCATCAGCGTCAACCGCACCCGTCGATGAAGCCGCACAATCTCCGGCCGAGGCAATACCCGCTCCGGCGGCAACTGCAACCGTCGAATCAACTCCCGCCGCTCCTGCGCCGACATAGCGTCGATCTCCGCATCACCCAGCGCCACCGGAACCCTCCTTACCACAGGCCATCAGCTGACCTCACCGTGCCACGGGCCGTGCCGAAGAACCAGATTATGTGGTGCCTGGTTGGTTGTTTGCTGGGCGGATGTCAGCCGATGCGGTAACCGTTTTCGGTAGCGACGATATCGGTGACCGGGCCGCGGGGGCGGCCGCAGCGGCGGTCGCAGCCGGACCAGTGTTGGCGGCCTGCGACCGTGACGTCGTCGGCGCTGTGGACTTCGATGGTCGCGCCGAGATCTGCCACGTCGCTGGAATTGCTCTCTGCGCCGGGCTGGTTTGTGGGGAGCAGTACGCGACCGGATTCGACGGCGGCGGTGGCGTCCGCGCGGACGTCGGTGAGCGCTTTCGCGCAGCCGGGTTGGCCTGCGCAGGCGCTGACCTGGAGCCAGGGGGAATTGGCGTCGAAGATCAGGCCCATGGGGGCCAGTACGCGAACGACCTGTTCGGCGGGCCATTCCGCCAGATCGGTGATCACCAGGCCGCGCCAGGGGGTGATGAAGATGGGGCGTTCGACGGCGGCAATGAATTCGGCGATGCGGGCGGGCAGAGAGCCGAGGCGAACGGCCGCGCCGAGGCTGACCAGACCATTGTCCTGGTCGAGCCAGCCGATCGGAATGTCATGGGAGACCCCGAATTCCAGGCGGTCGGGTCCGGGGGGCAGGCCGAGGATTTCGATCATCCGCCGCACACCGTCGTCGACTTCGTGCAGCCGCCATTGACCCGAGCCGAGCTCGAGGAAGGCGTGCGCTGCGGCCAGCATTACCTGGACCGCGTCGGCCGTGGATACTCGGATTCCGGAATCACTACCGGCCAGCACGAGCGCGAATTCGTCGGCGGCGGTGGCATGTACGCCGATGTCGCCACCGAGGCCGCTGATGTCGCCGCGACCGTCGTCGAGGGTGAACAGTACGCGGCCGGGCAGTTCGGCCAACCGCAGTGCGGCGCGCAAACCCGTGTCGAGCGCCGGAACGAGCGCATGTACATCCGCCCAGCCCCCGATCCGCCCCGACAGTGGTGACGCGACAATATTGCGCACCCGCTCATGCGTATCGCTCGGCAACAGCCCGGCACTCGCCAACCGCTCACTCAGCACGGCCGCATCACGCACCTGCCGCACCTGCACATTGCCCCGTGAGGTCAGCTCGATATTCCCATCGCCGAGCTCGACGGCTGCCTCGGCCAAAACCTGCAACTGCCCCGGCTCCAGCCGCCCACCGGGCAGCCGAATCCGAGCCAACGGCCCGTCGGCCGCCTGATGCAGCCGCAGCACACCAGGGCAGGAATCAGGATTCGCACGCTTCATGACCCGTCCAGCCTACGACCCCGCGGCCACGCAATCAGCGACGACTACGACGCTCGATAGCGACTGACCAGTCGGCGTCCACCCCTGCCCGCCATTAAGGTTGGCCGCATGAGTGAAATCTCCTCCGTTGCCGACCGACTCGCGATCATCGACGTCGTCACCAGGATGTTCGTCTACACCGATCAGAAGCGCTGGGATGACCTGCTCGCGGAGGTGTTTACGCCGAAGGTCGACTTCGATGGTGGCTTCGGTGGCGAGGTGGCGGTGCGACCCGCGGCCGACATCGTCGGCGATTGGCGCACGGGCCTGGCCGACCTCGACGGTCTTCATCACCAGGCGGGCAACTACCTGGTCGACCTGCAGGGCGACCACGCTGAAGTCCACGCCGACGCCATCGCGGTGCACGTGAAAAATGATGCGTCCCAAGGCAAGACGCGTACCTTCGTCGGCAGCTACAGCATCGGCGCCGACCGCACCGCCGCGGGCTGGCGGGTCGACAAATTCCACTACCACCTGAAGGTGATCGACGGAAACGCCGACCTGACCTGAGCGCAGAGTAGATGACCGTCGACGAGCGGCGCGAAGCGGCGGGCTAGCATCTGGGTTGCTCGGCGGGCGATGAGGAAACCGGTGGAACTCCGGTGCGGTCGCGCCACTGTCGAAAGCCAGACCCTCTCCGGCGAGCACTGTAACCGATGGGCGCGTCACCCGAGGAAGGCTGCCACCTGTGATTTTGCTGCTGTCGACGTCCGATACCGATCTATTGAGCGCGCGTGCGAGCGGTGCGGAATATCGGTGGGGGAATCCGGCTCGGCTGTTGGTCGAGGACCTGCCCGCGCTGCTCGACGGCGTCGATCTGGTGATCGTGCGGATCCTCGGCGGCAAGCGCGCCTGGGAAGATGGGCTCGCCGCCGTGCGCGCCAGCGGGGTGCCGATGGTGGCGCTCGGCGGTGAGATCGCACCCGACGCCGAGCTGATGGAATGCTCGACGGTGCCCGGCGGTGTGGCCGCCGACGCGCACAACTACCTCGCTGTCGGTGGTGCGGAAAATCTACGTCAGCTGCACAACTTCCTTTCGGATACGGTGTTGCTCACCGGCCACGGCTTCGAACCACCGGTGCAACTGCCGAGTTGGGGCGAGTTACAGCGCACGCCGAGCGCAACGGCCGAACATCCCCCGACTGTGGCCGTAATCTATTACCGCGCACAGCATCTCGCGGGAAACACCGCCTACATCGATGCGCTCTGCACGGCAATCGAAAACGCGGGCGCGAAAGCTTTGCCGCTGTACTGCGCATCTCTGCGCACCGCCGAACCGGAACTCCTGGACACCTTGCGCACCGCAGACGCACTGGTGGTGACCGTGCTCGCGGCAGGCGGCACCAAGCCCGCCAACGCATCGGCCGGTGGCGACGACGAGGCCTGGGATGTCGCGGCCCTCGCCGAACTGGATGTGCCGATCCTGCAGGGCCTGTGCCTCACCAGCGGCCGCGCCCAATGGGAGGCCAATGACGATGGGCTCTCCCCGCTGGACGTCGCCACCCAGGTGGCCGTCCCGGAATTCGACGGCCGCATCATCACGGTTCCGTTCTCGTTCAAGGAGTTCGACGCCGACGGACTGTCCACCTACATGCCCGATCCCGAGCGCGCGGCCCGGGTCGCCGGTATCGCGGTCCGGCACGCGCGGCTACGCCACATCCCGGCCGAACGGCGCCGCATCGCCATCATGATGTCGGCCTACCCGACCAAGCATGCGCGCATCGGCAACGCCGTCGGACTGGACACTCCCGCCAGCGCGATCCGGCTCCTCACCGAGATGCGCGCGGCCGGTTACGACCTCGGCGACGAGAGCGAGGTCCCGGGCCTCGCGGAGCGCGACGGAGACGCGCTGATCCACGCGCTGATCGCCGCGGGCGGTCAGGATCCGGATTGGCTCACCGCCGAACAGCTCGAAGGCAACCCGATCCGCATCAGCGCCGACCAGTACAGCAGCTGGTTCGACACCCTCCCCGAGGATCTACGCGAAGCGGTCATCGAGGCGTGGGGACCGCCTCCCGGCGAACTCTACGTGGACCGCTCCGCCGATCCTAAGGGCGAAATCGTCATCGCCGCATTGCGTTTCGGCAATATCGTGCTGATGGTGCAGCCACCGCGCGGCTTCGGCGAGAACCCGGTCGCCATTTACCACGACCCGGATCTGCCGCCAAGTCACCACTACCTCGCCGCCTACCGATGGATCGCCGCGCCCGAGGGATTCGCCGCCGACGCCATGGTGCACCTCGGCAAGCACGGCAACCTGGAATGGCTGCCCGGCAAAACCCTCGGCATGTCCGCCTCCTGCGGCACCGACGCTGCCCTCGGTGAGCTGCCACTGATCTACCCGTTCCTGGTCAACGATCCGGGCGAGGGCACCCAGGCCAAGCGCCGCGCGCATGCCACCCTGGTCGACCATCTCATCCCGCCCATGGCCCGTGCCGAAAGCTACGGCGATATCTCGCGTTTGGAGCAGCTGCTCGACGAACACGCCAACATCTCCACCCTGGACCCGGCCAAACTCCCCGCCATCCGCCAGCAGATCTGGACGCTCATGCGTGCGGCGAAGATGGACCACGACCTGGGCCTGGCCGAACGCCCGGACGAGGATGTCTTCGACGATATGCTGCTGCACGTCGACGGCTGGCTGTGCGAGATCAAGGATGTGCAGATCCGCGACGGTCTGCACATCCTCGGGCAGGCGCCGGCGGGGGAGACCGAACTCGACCTGGTCCTTGCCATGCTGCGCGCGCGTCAGCTGTGGGGTGGCGAGCGGAATGTGCCGGGTCTGCGGGAAGCCTTGGGGCTGAACGAATCCGGCACCGAGGTGCGCGAGCGGGTCGATGCGGTGGAGACCCAAGCGCGTGAGCTGCTCTCCGCACTGCAAGCTGCCGACTGGTCCGTAGACGCCGTCGACGGAATTGTCGACTCATCGACCGCGCCCGCGACCGACCCGACGTTCGCCGCGGTGCGCGCCGTGCTGCGCTTCGCCGCGACCGAAGTCGTGCCCCGCCTGCGTCAGACCGGTATCGAGATCGACCGAATCCTGCACGCGCTCAATGGCGGCTTCATTCCCGCCGGGCCGAGCGGATCACCATTGCGTGGCCTGATCAATGTGCTGCCGACCGGTCGGAATTTCTACTCGGTCGATCCGAAGGCCGTCCCATCACGACTGGCCTGGGAGACCGGGTCGGCCATGGCGGATTCCCTGCTCGATCGGTACAAGGCCGATCACGGAGAATATCCGCGCTCGGTCGGGCTGTCGGTGTGGGGCACCTCCGCTATGCGCACCTCCGGCGACGACATCGCGGAAGTCCTTGCGCTGCTGGGTGTCCGCCCAGTCTGGGATGAGGCGAGCCGCCGCGTCACCACCCTCGAGGTGATATCGCTGGCGGAACTGGGCCGTCCGCGCGTCGACGTCACGGTCCGCATCAGCGGCTTCTTCCGCGATGCGTTCCCACATGTGCTCGCACTGCTCGACGACGCGGTCCGACTGGTCGCCGACCTCGACGAGCCCGCCGAGTCGAATTATGTTCGCGCCCACGCCCAGAACGATCTCGCCCAACACGGCGACAAGCGCCGCGCCACCACCCGCATCTTCGGCTCCAAACCCGGCACCTACGGCGCGGGCCTGCTGCAACTGATCGACTCCAAGAGCTGGCGCACCGACGACGACCTCGCACAGGTCTACACCGCGTGGGGCGGGTTCGCCTACGGCCGCGACCTCGACGGCGCACCCGCCGCCGACGATATGCGCACCGCATACCGGCGGATCACGGTGGCCGCCAAGAACACCGACACCCGCGAACACGATATCGCCGACTCCGACGACTACTTCCAGTATCACGGCGGCATGGTCGCCACCGTGCGCGCGCTGACCGGTAAGAATCCGCAGGCCTACATCGGCGACAGCACCCGCCCCGATGCCGTGCGCACCCGCACGCTCTCGGAGGAGACCTCGCGCGTCTTCCGTGCCCGAGTGGTGAATCCGCGCTGGCTCGAGGCGATGCGCCGCCACGGCTATAAGGGCGCCTTCGAAATGGCGGCCACCGTCGACTATCTGTTCGGCTACGACGCCACCACCAATGTAGTGGCCGACTGGATGTACGAAAAGCTTGCGGAGAGTTACGTTTTCGATGACGAGAACCGCAAGTTCATGGAGCAGTCCAACCCATGGGCGCTGCACGGCATTGCCGAGCGTCTGCTGGAGGCGGCGCAACGGGAGTTGTGGGAGCATCCGGAGCAGGCAACACTGGACCGATTGCGGCAGATCTACCTGGAGACCGAGGGTGAACTTGAATAGCCGGTAATGCAATACCCCAGTTCCTCGGGTATTCCAATTTTTTGATCTTGCAACGTATTTCGATTTCATGATTCCCACGACGCCGAGTGTGCCGAGGGCGCATGATGATTGATGTCCGATGTCCGTTTCTCGGAAACATCGATCGAATCGGCTGGATGATTGGAAATCAAAATGAAGATCAAAAAGTTGGTGGCGACAACGGTTTTGACCGTTGCCGCGACAGGCATCACCGCGGCCACCGCCTACGGCTCGCCTGAAGTATCGTCGGAAACAGTGCTCAGCGGCGTGGATCACGGCGTCCAATACACCGCGGCGGTCGCGACCGACCGCTCCGACGCGACCATCACACTGGCCTCGGGCAAGTTCGTCCTGACGCCCGATGCCGGCATCACGGTGCTCGCACCGGACGGGGTCATGGTCGCCACCGTGCCGACCACACTGCAGACGGCGGCGGGCCAGCAGGTGCATGTCACACCCGAAGTCGATGCCGCGGCAACGACATTGACGCTGACACCGGTCAATGCTCCGGCACCGCAATCGGCCCCGCTGCAGTTCATCGGTGATGCGGGCACCACGGTCGCGGGTGTGTTGATCGGATGCGCTGTCGGCGCACTGATCGGACTGCTGTTCTTTATCGTCGGATTCCTGCCCGGATGTGTCATCGGCGGAATCATCGGCGGCATCGCCGGCGCCAATCAGTAATGAGGTAAATCGAGCTGTTTGATTAAGCCTCGAGCGGGTACTCCCGGCCGGGCATTCCGGAGAATTCGTCCGACCGGGGTTGCCGCTCACCGAAATTCAGGACGCATCGCATTTCAATTTCCACCCGCAGCTTTGCGAAACCGCTCGGCCGTTGAGCGCAGGTGCGAGGCGAGTTCGGGTGCGTCCAGGACTTCGAAGTCGACATCGAGTAGTCCGAGATACAACGTCAACGTATGTGGCGTATCCGAACCGACCTGGATCACACAGTGATTCGGGCCATCGGGTTCGACTGTCACGGCTGCCGGTAGCCGCGTACGCACAGTGGTAGCCGGGGCCGCCACCCGCACCTTGGCGCGGTAGCGCCACGTCGCCGCGCCGACACCGCGCTGTATCCGTTCGGCCACTTCGGTTTCGGGAACGCTGCGCGGGGTGAATCGTGCACCGTTCGGTGTCCGCGGCGCTATTCGGTCGACTCGGAAGGTGCGCCAGTCGGCGCGACCGACATCCCACGCCACCAGATACCAGCGGCCGTTCCAATGCGCGAGCCGATGCGGCTCCACCTCACGCCGCGATGGCGGTCGTTGTTCAACTGTGTCCGAATGGGTTTCGTAATCGAACCGCAGCCGCTCGCTGGCCCGGATCGCCGCGGCGACAGTGGTGAGCACGCCCGCGTCCACATTCGACTGACCCGGATGCGGCACATGCACGGTCGCGGCGGTCAGCGCCCGAACCCGATGCCGCAGCCGCGACGGCAGCACCTGCTCCAGCTTCGCCAACGCCCGCACCGAAGTCTCCTCGATCCCGGTCACCGCCCCATTCGCCGCCGTCGCCAACCCGACCGCCACTGCTACGGCCTCCTCGTCGTCCAAAAGCAATGGCGGCAGCGAAGACCCGGCCCCCAACCGATACCCGCCCGCAACCCCCGGCGTCGCATCCACTGGATACCCGAGCTTCCGCAATCGCTCGACATCCGTACGAATGGTCCGCGTCGTAACCCCGAGCCGCTCAGCCAACGCAGGCCCAGTCCAATCCCGATGCATCTGTAGCAACGACAACAACCGCAACAACCGCGCCGAGGTCTCCAACATTGCTCGATCATCGCAGCAATCGCGGAAGGAATTCTTCCGCAGGGACGTGGCGGAGTTACTGTCCTACGAGCAGACGCTCTCGGCGGGATGTTCTACCTGTTCCGCCGATCGCGATCACCCCGTCGAGGGCGAGCCACAGCGATCACGGACACCGTCCCAGCCGGTGAAGTTGCCAGCCAGTTCGTCGAAGAACGAGACGAGATCGCTGTCGCCCATGACTGCCAGCGTCACCTGATGCACGGTGGCGAGCAGCCCGGGAGCGCCGATCTGGGCGCAGACCTGGATCGAGCCATCGCCGCAAGGATCGGCCCGGTTCCACAGCCGAGCCCATGTCCCGTTACCCGGAGCACCCAGGCATACTGCCATGCCGGGAGCGCAACCGAGTTGCAGTCGCACTCCATCACCGCATGCTATCGCTATCCACCCTGCTCGGCGGAGCCCTGATGACCTCTCGCATTACATTTCCGCGCCCCTAGGAAATGCGGAGCAAAATCTTCTGCAATGGCATCGAGAGTGATCCTCGTGACGAGAACAGAGCAAAAATGCGGCGAATATCAGCGCCAGCCGGTAGCGGTCTGAAGTGCCAGGCTGGTCACGGCCAGGATGAGGGCGATTGCTCCGCCGAAAAGGAGCGGGCGCGGTCCGGCGATGCGGACATGTTGCCAGGTAAGGGCAGTCCCGATGGCGGCGAGTACGGCGGCGATGAGCCACGCGCTGAGGTGTCCGAGCGGGGCCGACCAGGATGCGGGCACCGCACCGAGCCCGGCGATCAGCGATGCGATCAGGAAGAGGACGACGAACAGTGGGAAGGTCCGCCACAGTGGGGTTTTCATAGTTTCACCTGCCTTTCGGCGAGCCAGCTGTAGGCCGAGACACATCGGAACGATCATCAGGCTGCGGACGAGTTTGACGATCACCGCGAAATGCGCTGCCGCAGGGCCGAATATCACGCCCGCCGCGAGCACCGAGGAGGTGTCGTTGATGGCGGTACCGGCCCAGAGTCCGAATGCCTCCTGGGATAGACCGAGCACGTGCCCCAGTGGTGGATACAGCAGTACGGCAACGATATTGAACACGAAGATCGTGCCGAGGGCGTAGGCGACCCGGTCCTTATCCGGCTTGATAACCGCAGTGGCGGCGGCGATGGCGGAGGCACCGCAGATCATCGTCCCGACCGCGACCAGGATGGCCGATTCCTGTTCCAGCGCAAGCATTCTGCCGATGATGACCGCGGCCACCGCGCCGACGACGATGGTTCCGATCAGCACCACCGCTGTCTGCCGTCCAACTGTCAGTACCGAGCCGAAGGGCAGCCCGAGGCCGAGCAACACGATTGCGGCGCCGAGCAGGCGTTTGCGGGTGAGTGCCAGGCCGGGCGCGAATATCCCTGCTTCCTCGACCGATCGGCGCGCCAGCACGCCGATCGCCGCGCCAGCGAGTAGCGCGACGACAGGTGCGCCCACCATCGGCAGTGCGTTGCCGAGGATGGTCGCCGCAGTGGCGACAACGGCCGCGAGCAGGATCCCGGGAAGATTTCGGCGTAGCGACGTCACGCCTTCACGATTGTGAGCGGGCTGCTTCGCCGGTAGCCGTCGGGGCGGGTGGAGCTCATCAGCAGCGCTGATGGGCGGCCGGATGCGCTGGCGGCTGCGAATCGCTCCGGGTGCCGCATGCGGCGCGCCCACCCATAATCGGACCTCATGACCCTGCCGCCCGGAACGCCCGATCTGGACGTACTCGATTTGCTGGTTTCCGTCGCGAAGCTCGGCAGCCTCGGCGCGGCCGCACGTCGGCACGGCATTACCCAACCCGCCGCGAGTATGCGGATCAGTGCGCTCGAGCGCAGGCTGCGATTGTGTCTGCTGGAGCGCGGGCCGACCGGCTCGGAACTGACCGACGCGGGGCGGGTCGTGGTCGGCCACGCCCTGCCGGTGCTCGAGGCCGCACGTTCATTCGTGGATGGTGTGACCGCATTACATGCCGCTGACGTGTCCCGGCTGCGAGTCGCCGCCTCGAAAACCATCGCCGACCATCGGATGCCGCAGTGGCTCGATGCCTTACGAGCTACCTGCCCGGATGTGGCCGTTTCCCTTGCGGTGGACAACACCCGGCAGGTGGAGGCTATGGTCCGTAGCGCCGAGGCCGATCTGGGGTTCGTCGAGGGTCCGCATCAACCGCGTGACCTCGGCAGCCGGGTGCTCGGCGCGGATGAATTGGTGGTGGTCGTCGGGCCGACGCATGCGTGGGCGACCCGTCGCAAACCGGTCGCCCTACGGGAGCTTGCGACAACTGCCTTGCTGTGGCGTGAATCGGGATCGGGCACCAGGGAAGCCGTCTGGGAAATCCTGAGCGCCGAATGCCAGCCGGCGCTGCCCGCCGCCGAACTCGGTTCCGCGGTGGCGATCATCTCGGCCGCATGCAGCGGTGTGGCGCCCGCGGTGGTGAGCAAGCTGATCGCCGCGTCGGCCCTGGCGGCGGGCGCCCTCATCGAGGTGCGCTTGTCGACCCCGGTGGCCTTGACCAGAAAGTTTCGGGCCATCTGGCGGCATCAACTGCCACCGTCGGGCCCCGCCGAGATTTTGGTGAAATATGCGGCGGAGCTGGAAGCCCATCGCGCATCCAACTGGTGATACTCCGGCCGTCGCAGGAATTTGCCCAGGTAGCGGCCCTGCGCCGGTGCCGATAACTGGCGTAACCATTCGGTAATTGCGGGAAACGTCGCACGTAACGAACGGTTCGCAGCATTTGCCGCATGACAGGCAGAACGCATTCGGGAAATCCGGCAAGGGCGGGCGCCCCGGATCCGAGCACCGGTAGGCGCTCGGCGCCGGCTCGCCGGATCCGGGACATCCTGCGGGCACGTATCCGCAGTGGTATCTACGGCAATCGGCCACTGCCGTCGGAGGCGCAATTGGCCGCCGACTTCGATACCAGCCGCAATATTGTGCGTGATGCGCTGGCATTGCTGCGCGATGAGGGTCTGGTCGACCGGGTTCCCGGGGCGGGCACCTTCGTCGTATCCGATAAGGCGGTGCAGGGGCTGGACCGGCTGCGTGGTCTTGCCGAGACCTTCGAGACCGGCACGGATCGGGTCGTCAACCGGGTGCTGCTGGCGGAGGTCGTCCCTGCGACACCCATCGTGGCCGAGCGGCTCGAGCTCGAACCGGCGACACCGGTGGTCGCGCTGGAGCGGATCCGCTACCTCGACGGCACACCGCTGTCGTTGGACGCCAGCTACCTCACCGCCGATATCGGCGCGCCGCTGCTGACGATGGATCTGACCGGCTCCGATGTATTCGGTCTGGTGGAGGCCGAACTCGGCCTACCGCTGGGTTCGGCGGCGGTTTCGATCGAGGCGGTAGCCGCGGATCCGACGGTCGCCGGCCTCCTGGAGGTCCGCGCGGGTTCGCCGCTGCTGTTCCTGGAACGGCTCACCTACACCGACTCCGGCCGGCCCATCGACCTGGAGTACGTCCGCTATCGCGGGGACCGGTTCTCGCTGTCGGGCCGACTGCATCGCATTCCGGTCACACCGAATCGCGGTGTGGCCGAACCGAACGAAAGGGGCTGATCTCCGATGCCAATGGATATCCCACCGGTTGCGCAGCGCAGGGAGCTGAGCTGC
This sequence comes from Nocardia sp. NPDC050408, assembly GCF_044458905.1. NCBI lineage: Bacteria > Bacillati > Actinomycetota > Actinomycetes > Mycobacteriales > Nocardiaceae > Nocardia > Nocardia sp. NPDC050408. The sequence continues at coordinate 224,379 of NZ_JBITIL010000012.1, forward strand.
GATGTACTCGTCGTCGGCGGCGGCACCGCGGGAACGATGGCCGCACTCACCGCGGCCGAGCACGGCGCGAATGTCCTGTTGCTGGAGAAAGCGCATGTGCGGCATTCCGGTGCGCTCGCCATGGGAATGGACGGGGTGAACAACGCCGTCGTTCCCGGCAAGGCGAGCCCCGAGGATTACGTCGCCGATATCACGGTGGCCAATGACGGAATTGTCAACCAGCGCACCGTCTATCAGACCGCGACGCGCGGCTTCGACATGGTGCGGCGGCTGGAGAGCTACGGGGTCAAGTTCGAGAAGGATGAGCACGGCGAATACGCGGTGCGCAAGGTGCACCGGTCCGGCAGTTATGTGCTGCCGATGCCGGAGGGGCGCGATGTGAAGAAGGTGCTCTATCGCACACTGCGCGCCCGCGATGTCCGAGCGAAAGTGACGATCAACAACCGGGTCATGCCGGTGCGGGTGTTGACCGTCGGTGGACGGGCGGTCGGCGCGGTCGGATTCGATACGCGCACCGGTGAATTCGTCACGATCTCGGCCGGCGCGGTCATCCTGGCCACCGGGGCGTGCGGCCGGCTCGGTCTGCCCGCCAGCGGTTATCTGTACGGTACCTACGAGAATCCCACGAACGCCGGTGACGGCTATGCGATGGCCTACCACGCGGGCGCGGAACTGTCGGGTATCGAATGTTTCCAGATCAACCCGCTGATCAAGGATTACAACGGTCCGGCCTGCGCCTATGTCGCCAATCCGTTCGGCGGCTACCAGGTCAACGCCGATGGCAACCGGTTCGTCGACTGCGACTACTGGTCCGGGCAGATGATGGCGGAGGTCAAGCGCGAACTCGACAGCGCTCGAGGGCCGATCTATTTGAAACTCAGCCATCTGCCGGATGCGACGATCGAGCAGATCGAGGGGATCCTGCACACCACCGAGCGGCCGACCCGCGGCACCTTCCACACCGGACGCGGAACCGACTATCGGACGCGGGATATCGAAATGCACATCTCCGAAATCGGCTTGTGCAGTGGGCATTCCGCATCCGGGGTCTGGGTCGACGAATATGCCGCGACCACCGTGCCCGGACTGTACGCGGCAGGCGATATGGCGCTGGTCCCGCACAACTACATGATCGGCGCGTTCGTCTACGGCGATATCGCCGGTGGCAGTGCGAGTGACTATGCCAGCGGCGCGGCACATCCCGAACTGCCTGAGGACCAGATCTCGGCCGCGCACGCATTGATCTATCGGCCGCTGACCAACCCGGACGGTCCGCCGCAGCAGCAGGTGGAATACAAACTGCGCCGCTTCGTGAACGACTATCTGCAGCCACCGAAAACGCAGCGCTATCTGACGCTCGGGCTGGAGGCATTCGAGCGGATGCACACCGATATCGAGCGGATGGGCGCGCACACCCCGCATGAGCTGATGCGTTGTGCGGAGGTGACATTCATCCGGGATTGCGCCGAGATGGCCGCGCGTGCGTCACTGCGGCGTACCGAGAGCCGCTGGGGGCTCTACCATCAGCGCTCCGATCGGCCGGAGCGCGACGATGCCGAATGGTTCTGTCACCTCAACCTGTTCCGCGGTGAATCAGGGGCGATGGAGTTCACCACGCGGCCGGTCGCCCCCTACATCGTGCCGGTGCCCGGATTCGTCCGGCCCGACGGCGTGCCCGATGCGGCGGCACCGGAGTTGGTCGGCGCATGGGGTGCCCGATGAGTGCCCGCTTGCTCCAGTTGATGGATCTGGCCGATGAGTGTCCCGAGCTTACCCAACTTCGACCATTTCTGGTCGACCCGGATCCAGAGGTCCGCCGCACGGCGCTGTCGGTGCTCAGCGAGACCACCGAGGAGTGGGCGGCGGCCACGCCGATGATCGCGGGGGGTCTGGCCGATGTCGATGTCACCGTGCGCCACGCCGCCATCGGTCTGCTCACCGAACTGCTCGAGGTGCTGGTTCCCGGCGTGGAATTCGATGCGACACTGCGAAGCTGCGTATCGGCGGCCGAACCCGCCGTACGCTCCGCGGCGATCGGCGCACTGTGGCGACACCGTCGGGTCGACGCCGCCGAACTGTTCGGCTTGCTCGCCGACCCGAATGCCGAGGTGCGCCGTACGGTGGTCAGCGGGCTCACCTCGGTGGATGCACTGGCCGAACTCGACGCAGCGGCCGCCGACCCCGATCCGCTCGTGCGCATCGCGGTCGCCAAAGGCGTTGCCGCGGTGGGCGATCCACGAGGATCGGCGACGCTCGTCGGACTGGCTACTGACGACGATGCGCTCGTGCGGGCCGCCGCGCTGTCCGGGCTGGCCGAAACCGGATGTACTGCGGAGGCGGCAGCGGTCGCCGCGACCGCGATCACCGATCCGGCCTGGCAAGTCCGCCAGGGCGCGGCGAACGCACTGGCGGTTGTCGACCCTGATTACGCCGCACCTCACCTGATTTCGGCGGTCGCCGACGACAACCTCGATGTCCGCAAAGCGGCTGTGCGTGCACTCGCCGAACGGATCGCCGAACGTCCCGAGGTCACCGCCGCCCTGCAATCCGCACTGGAGGACCCGGACGCCGATGTCCGCGCCTTCGCTCGCATCGGCATCGCCAACTCTCGGAAGGAAATCTGATGGCTCTGGTCAACTCCCGAATCGACGTTCCGGTCACCGTCGATGAACAGAAATGCATCGACGGCTGCACCCTGTGCGTCGATATGTGCCCACTGGATTCGCTCGCGATCCACCCGGATTCCGGCAAGGCGTATATGCACGTCGACGAGTGCTGGTATTGCGGCCCGTGCGCGGCCCGCTGTCCGGTCGGCGCCGTGACCGTCAACATCCCCTACTTGCTGCGCTGATCGCGGGCGAAGGAACACCACGATGAGGACACCACGCACGACCTTTCGAGGCCGGCTCGCGCTGCTGCTCGGTGCCGCGACCGCGACAACCGTCGTCGCCGGCTGCGGCTCCGGCAGCGACGGCAAAACGATCACTGTCGATATCGGCTATCAATCCAAGACCATCAATACCGTCACCGCGGGCACGCTGTTGCGTGATCGCGGCACGTTCGAGGCCAAGCTGGCCGAACTCGGCAAGTCGAAAGGTGTGACGTACAAGGTCGAATGGAAGGACTTCGCCGCCGGGCCCCCGCTGACCGCGCAGATGCTGGCGGGCCAGGTCGATATCGGGTCGATGGGCGATGCTCCGATCCTGGTCAACGGGTCGAAGACGCGCGATCACGCCGACGTGAAGTCCGAATTGATCGCGGTCACCGGCTACAACCTGCGCGGATCACTGAATCAGGTAGTGGTTCCGTTGGAATCACCTGCGGCGACCCTGGCGGATCTACGCGGCAAGGTCGTTTCGACCAGCGTCGGCTCCGCCGCACACGGCATGCTCGCCACCGGCCTGTCCGGGATCGGGCTCACCCTGGACGATGTGAAACTGCTCGGCCAGGACCCGGCCGTCGGGGCGTCGGCACTGCAGGGCGATCAGGTGTCGGCGCTGGCGCAGTTCGTGCCGTGGCCGCAGAAGCTCGTCTTCGACGGTAAGGCCAGATTGCTCTATGACGGTGGTAGCGCCAACATTCCGACCTTCCATGCGGTTGTGGCGAATAAGCGATTCGACGAGGCGAACCCGGATATCGTCGCGGCATTCCTCGCCGCGCAACGCGAGACCACCGATTATCTGAACCAGAATCCGCTGGCCGCCGCGAAGCGGGTCGCCGAGATCACCGGAATACCGGCAGAAGTCGTGTACTTGTACAACGGCCCCAATGGCCTGGTGAGTTTCGATCCGACCATCAAGCCCCAGCAGGTCGATGCGCTCGGCAAATTGCTGCCCTTCTTGAAGGGGCTCGGTGCGCTGGCTGATCTGGATCTCGGCGAGTTCGTCAACGACAAATACGTTCGGGCGCTGTATGGATCCGACTACGAGACCCAGCGCGCCTCGACCAGCGCCCCGAGCAGATTGACCGGTATCGACTCGGTCTGTGGGGGCGCCGTCGACAATACGGCGACCGCTTCCGAGGTGTGGTTCGAAGGTGCCGACACCACCTCGGTGGCCAAGACCCCGACCTGCTTGCTTCGCCTGATCGCCCAGCACGGCGGCTCGGCCCGGGTCGGCTATGTCCCGGATACCGCGTCCGGAATGCGGATCTTCGCGGCCACCGCCACCTGGGTGAGTGATCCCGCGGCCGCACCCGACGAGCGGCTGAAACCGTTCGCGGTCAAGGCCGACGCCCAGGCCTATGCGGGCGGCCATCCGGGCGCAGCCGTAATCGACTACGCCGCAGCACTGCTGGCCCGCTAGACATCCGACACGAGATCAGGAGGTTCGATATGACGGTATCCGCCGAACCGGTTGCCGCAATCCCGGCAACGTCTGCCGAAACGGAGGCGACCACCCACCGATCGACCGGACGGCCCGTCCGGGTAGTGCTGCCTGGCCGACTGCGCACGGCACTGCTCACTGCGGTACCGCTGGGCGCGCTGGTTTTGCTGTGGTATCTGCTCACGGCGAACCAGGTGGTGTTCTGGCTGCGCTTCGACAAGATCCCCACGCCCGCGGAGGTTCTGGACTCGTTCCGAACTCAGCTGGGCACCCATTCCTACTACAGCAATATCGTCTCCAGCATCCGCCGAATTCTGATCGGCTTCGGGCTGGCGACGGTGGGCGGTGTGCTCGTCGGTATGGCGATCGGTCGCTCATACATGGTCAGCGCGCTGGTGCGACCGATACTGGAGGTATTCCGGCCGATACCGGCAATCGCGTTGGTGCCCTTGGCTATTCTGCTGTTCCCGACGGGGGAGCAGGGCATCGTCTTCATCACCTTCTTCGCGGCATTCTTCCCGGTAGCGGTCAGCACCATCCATGCCATGCACGCCCTGCCGAAGGTGTGGGAAGAAGCCGCTCGCACGCTCGGCGCGCGACGTTGGGAGATCCTGTTCCAGATCGCCTTGCCCGGTGCGCTACCCGGCATCTTCTCGGGGCTTTCGGTGGCGATGGGCGTCGCGTGGATCTGCGTGATCAGTGCCGAAATGATCTCCGGACAGTTCGGTATCGGTTATTTCACCTGGCAGTCCTACGGCCTGCTCGACTATCCGGGGGTCGTGGTCGGAATGCTGTCGATCGGAGTGCTGGGCTGGGCCACGGCCTGGCTCGTCGAAGTGGTCGGTCGGCGGGTCAACCGTTGGTTGCCGAGGGCAGTGCGATGAGTGCGGGAGCGGCCGTCCGGATGCGCCAGCTGCGCATATCATACGGCGAAAGCCTTGCTGCCGAAGTGGATCTCGATGTCGACCCAGGCGAGATCGTGGTACTGCTCGGTCCGTCGGGATGCGGTAAATCAACCATCCTGCGTGCCATGGCCGGATTGCTGACACCGATCGGTGGCACCGCCGAAGTGGATGGCGGTGCAGTGGGTACCGGCGCACAATGCGCGATGGTCTTTCAGGAAGACGCGCTGTTGCCATGGCGCACCGCTCGTAAGAATGTCGAATTCGCGTTGCGGCTGCGTGGGGTGCCGCGCGGTCGGCGTCGACCGGAGGCATTGGAATTGTTGAATCAGGTGGGGCTCAACGACTTCGGTGACCACCTGCCCGGCGCCCTGTCCGGTGGTATGCGCCAGCGCGTGCAGCTGGCCCGCACCCTGGCCGCACAACCGCGCGTACTGCTCATGGACGAACCGTTCGGTGCGTTGGATGCGCAGACCCGCGCCGATATGCAGCGGTTGCTGATCTCGGTGTGGCAGCGTCACAAGACGACTGTCCTGTTCGTCACCCACGACGTCGACGAGGCTTTGCTGCTCGCGGATCGGATCGTCCTGCTGACCACTCGTCCCGCCCGGATCCAGCGCATCATCACGATCGACAATCCCCGCGCGCCGGGCGCTCGATTCGAACCCGAATTCGCGCGGCGCCGCTACGAAATCCTGGCCGCACTCGGTGAAGACACCGAGCTCGCGACCGCATCGGCTGAGGAGGCGTCATGACCTTCGTAATCGGCGCCGCCTGCGTGGACGTCATGGATCGGGCCTGTGTGGAGGAGTGCCCGGTCGACTGCATCTACACCGGTGGTCGGATGGCCTATATCCATCCGACCGAATGTGTGGATTGCGGTGCCTGCGAACCGGTATGCCCGGTCGAGGCCATCTACCTCGATGACGATATCCCTGCCGGGCAACAGCAGTTCGTGGCCGAGAACGAGCGATTTTTCACCGAACCGCTGCCGGGGCGCGATATCGCGCTCGGATCGCCGGGCAGTGCGGCGAAATTGGGTGCGGTCGGGGCGGATACGGCATTCGTGGAGGCGTATCAGCCATGAGTGTGCCGAAATACCCACTGCGCGTGGCGATCGTGGGCGCGGGCCCGGCCGGTATCTACGCCGCCGACGCGTTGATGAAGTCCGATGCCGAGGTGAGCATCGACCTGTACGAGCGCATGCC